>NZ_FUZC01000003.1 GCF_900168115.1 Salegentibacter salinarum | reverse complement strand
TATTCAGCTTTTTAGCTTGCGCGGCACCAAGAGCAACCGACATTCCCTGTCCAAGTGAACCCGAGGCAACACGAATTCCCGGTAGGCCTTCGTGGGTTGTTGGGTGGCCCTGCAACCTGGAATCGATAAGTCGAAAAGTATTTAATTCATCTACAGGAAAATAACCGCTACGGGCTAAAACGCTGTAGAAAACCGGTGAAATATGGCCGTTAGAAAGGAAGAATAAATCTTCGTCTTTTCCATCCATATTAAATTCTGGCTTGTGCTCCATAATTCCGCCCTGGTACAAAGCGGTAAAAAACTCTGTACAGCCCAGCGAGCCCCCCGGGTGACCGGAATTCACCTTGTGAACCTGCCTTAAAATATCCCGGCGAACCTGGGTAGCAAAATCTTCTAATTTTTTAATATCCATAATTTATACATTAAATGATTTAGCGTCTTCTAAAAATTTCGCAAGACCGCTATCGGTTAATGGGTGTTTCAACAATCCATCTATAGAAGATAATGGTCCTGTCATTACATCGGCACCAAGTTTAGCACAGTTAATAACGTGCATTGAATGGCGGATGGAAGCAGCAAGAATTTCTGTTTCAAAACCGTAGTTATCATAGATAAGTCGAATATCTTCAATGAGTTGCAATCCATCTGTAGAGATATCGTCCAGCCTTCCCAAAAACGGTGACACATAGGTTGCTCCAGCTTTTGCGGCAAGTAAAGCCTGCCCTGCTGAAAACACTAATGTACAGTTGGTTTTTATTCCTTTATCTGAAAAATATTTTATGGCTTTTACACCTTCCTTAATCATAGGAACTTTTACAATAATTTGTTTGTGTAATTTGGCAAGTTCTTCACCTTCACGCACAATTCCGTCAAAATCTGTAGCTACCACTTCGGCAGAAACATCTCCATCTACAATTTCACAAATGTCCAGGTAATGCTGAAGAATATTATCCTTTCCGGTAATACCTTCTTTTGCCATTAAGGACGGATTAGTGGTTACTCCATCTAAAACGCCCAGATCCTGTGCTTCTTTAATCTGATCTAAATTTGCTGTATCAATAAAAAATTTCATGTCAAGTTTAGTTTTAATTATTTTTCTTTAGTTAATTCTATTTCAAATGGGACTGCCGGTAAATCTTCCTGGTTATAAAGATTGGCATTCCCCGGATTATTAGCCCAGGCATATCTTACCACACCCGGATTTTTAATTTTAGTATTATAAATTTTCAAGGTATTATCGTGTAATACCTCCGCTTCAGCTTTATAAAAAGTCTTACCATCTTCGGAAATTGTAAAACCGGTAGGTTTTTCTCCGTTTTTAAACTTCCAGCCAGATTTTAAGTTTTCAAAGTTGACTACAAGAGCTCCATCTTTAATTTTCCAATCTGAAGGGGCGGGACCGGAACTAACAATATCTTCATTGTATATTAGTTTCCTGGCTTCCAGTGCTAATCTATTCCCAACGTCCTTTTTATTTAACGGGTGAATATCGTTCCATTCTCCAAGATCTATAGTTACAGCCATCCCCGTATGAGGAACATTCAGGTTTGTATTTCGTTGAACTTCTCTCATTTGAGCCCAACTACTTTCTTGTGGCTCTGTGGATTCTTCCATAAAATTTGGCAGCTGAACAAAAAGAAACGGCAATTCGGGATTCTTAAAATGCTCACGCCAGCTTTTTATCATCTTCGGAAATGTTTCCGAATAAAGTTCAGGATCATCAGTATCAGATTCTCCCTGATACCACAAAACACCTTTCAACTCAAAATCGGTTAAAGGAGCGATCATCGCGTTGTAAAGTCCGCCAGATTTCCACCTTATAAAGGTTTGTCCCGGCGTATTTGGCATTGTAGCCGCTTGCTTGAATTTCCAGGTTCCGCTTATATCAAGCGTATCTCTATCTAAAATTAAATGATAAGGTTTATCCTTTATAAAACCTGTGGGGCCACCATTATTGACCAAACGAACTACAATTTCGTTTTCTCCTTCTTCTAAAAGTTTTGAATCAAATTTATATTTCCGGGGCGGATATTGATAACCCGTTTGCCCAACCTGTTTCCCATTTACATAGTCATAATCCATATCTACCAATCTTCCCAAATGCAACTTCACGGTATCAGATTCGGGTAATTGAGAAATATTTACCTTTTTTGAAAACCAGGCTACTCCGGCGCTATCATTTCTATCTTCTGCAGAAATAAAACCAGGAATTTCAACTTCTTTCCAGGAAGTTTTATCAACATCAGTTTTAAACCAGTCTTCTTGTAGACCGGTATCTTTTTTATCTAAATCTCCGTACCAATTATTGATTGCTTTTTGTTCAGCATTGACTACGGAATCTAAAAAAGACTGATTTCCCCATTTTAAATGCTCTTCATAAAATTGCGGAAACTCTTTTAGTGCTTCCTTATCCATCCAGGCTGAAACAGGAGAACCTCCCAGCGCAGAATTAATAAGCCCGATAGGAACTTTTTCTTTTTCATAGATCGCCTTTGCAAAAAAATACGCCACTCCAGAAAATTCAAGAATATTTGTTTTATTCACCTCTTTCCAGGAACCAAAAGAAAGATCGTCTCTTTCACCGGTAAATTCATATTCATCGGGTACTTCAAATTGGCGGATCTCTGAATTATTCGCATTTTCTATTTCCTCAGCATAGGTGTCAGCTAAGCGTCCCATTGGTAATTCCATATTAGACTGTCCTGAACATAAATAAACATCGCCAAACAGAATATTTTGAACCTCAACCATATTTGAGGCATTAAATGTCATATTATAAGGACCTCCCGCTTTTTGGGCGGGAAGTTTAATTTCCCATCTCCCTTCTTCATTTGCTTTTCCCGTGAAATTTTTACCCTGGAATTGCAGCGTTACCACTTCTCCATTCGCGGCCCAACCCCATAGTTCAAGCTCTGTATTTCTTTGAAAAATAACATTATCACTTATTAACTTAGGCAGTTTAATTTGTGCAAATGTGAATCCTACACTTATAAAAAATAAAACTACAAATAATTTCTTTTTTAAGTCCAGCCTCATGTTAATTTTTTAAATAAATTAGTTAGAATTCAAAGTTAAACCCCTTACGGGTTAGGTTTTGATAAATTTCTTCATCAAACCTATACAGCTTGGCCGCTCTATGAGAAACCCCTGTTTGCTTATCTCCGGCTTCCTGTAAAAGCTTCATTTTTAAAAATTTTCTCCTGAAATTACTTTTATCCATTTCAACATCCAATATTTCAGTATAAAGTTGCATCAACTGGAGCAAAGTGAATTTTTCCGGAAGCAAATTAAAGCCGATAGGCGCTCGTTTTACTTTTCCGCGTAAACGGTTTAAACTCGCCTGCAAAATTTCATTATGATCGTAAATAAGATCGGGAATATCTTTAATCCTGTACCATTTTGCTTCTGAAGCGGTAAAACCGGCTTTCACCTTAAAATCTTCCCTATTAATTAAAGCGTAATAGCCTATAGTAATTACACGGCCCAGTGGGAATCGCTCCGGCTTACCAAAAGTTTTGACCTGTTCCAGGTAAATATCTTTTACACCGGTTAATTCAGAAAGCAATCTATCGGCTGCCACATCTATATCTTCTTCTTTTTTAATCCAACCACCGGGAAGACCCCATTTACCTTTACTAATACCTTGGCCGTGTTGTACCAATAATACTTCCAGATAACCTTTTTCAAAACTAAAAACACAACAGTCAATGGTTATGGAACTCATAACTTCTTCCGCAGAAAGGTCATTTGTAGGGAGAAATGGCAACGGGTTTTTCATAAGTATATTCAATAGGTATCTTTATAAAGATATAGACAATTTTTAAGCTTTATTTTTACTATCCTACTTTAATTAAGGCTTGTAAATTGCTAATATAAAAAAAAATAACTATACTTGTAGTCAAATAAACCATAAGATATCTATAAATGGCAAAATTAAATAAGAGTGGTATTGTTTTAATAACCATCGTAGCAAGTCTTGGAGGCTTATTATTTGGATATGATACCGCAGTAATTTCTGGAGCCGTGGGTGCTCTTGAAAACTATTTTATCGGAGCATTAGAAACCGATAAAGACCTGGCAATAGCTGCAATTTTCCAGTTTAAGGTAATTATTAGTATTTGCGTAATCGCGCTTGTAATTTTATTCAGTTCCTTTCTTCTCAAATTTTTCAGTAAATCAAAGGCCTATCTTATAATTGGGCTCTTTGTGCTTATAGGAGGTGCTGTTTACTACTTTCAGTTTTTAAGTCTGCCTGGAGTTTTAACTGAAAATTTAAAGAATTCAATTCTCGGATTTATGGTTAGTAGTGCACTTGTAGGTTGTATTATTGGAGCTTCCCTTGGAGATAATGTTGCAAATTCTATAGGAAGACGAAACGGATTGCTTATAGCCGCTATGCTGTTTGTACTTTCAGCAATAGGTTCTGCCTACCCCGATACTATGAATATTTTCTTTGGCGATTCACTTTCAGCTTTTATTGTTTACAGAATTATAGGAGGAATGGGAGTTGGACTGGCCAGTATGTTAGCGCCGCTTTATATTGCTGAAATGGCACCGCCCAAAATACGAGGAAAACTGGTTAGTTTTTACCAATTAGCTATTGTGAGCGGGATGATGGTGGTTTATTTTGTAAACTATTTTATTGTTCAGGGTCAAACCGAAAGCTGGATAAATACTTCCGGCTGGAGGTATATGTTCCTTTCTGAAGGGATTCCTGCAACAATTTTCTTCCTTGCTTTGCTTTTAGTGCCAAAAACCCCAAGGTTCCAGGTAATGAAAGGCAATGAGAAAGATGCACTTAAAGTTCTTACCAATTTAAATGGTCCCGACAGGGCACCTGGTGTATTAGAAGAAATCAAAAAGTCTTTTGGTAAGAAAAAAGCCCACTGGCTTTATTTTGGTGGAACTGTGGTTGTAATTGGACTGCTCTTATCTATTTTTCAACAATTTGTGGGTATAAACGTGGTACTTTATTACGCCCCTGAAATTTTTAGAGGAATGGGTATGGAAACCGATGCTTCTATACTACAAACCATTATTGTAGGTGCCATTAATATGATTTTTACCGTGGTGGCAATTTCTACCGTAGACAAATTTGGGCGTAAAAAGTTAATGATGATTGGTAGTGCTGTTATGGCGATTAGTATGATTGGCCTTGGATTCGCACTTTACCTGGAAACAACTGGAATTACGGCTTTAATGTTTATGCTTTTCTACATTGCAGCCTTCGCTATGTCGTGGGGTCCGGTGGTTTGGGTATTATTATCTGAAATTTTCCCGAATTCAATAAAAGGAGTTATGGCGGTAGCTGTAGCCGTACAATGGCTTGCCAATTTACTAGTGTCGTGGACTTTCCCAATGATGAATAATAATTCTGATTTGGTAGCGATGTTCAATAATGGTTTTCCATACTGGATCTACGGAATAATGGCGATCCTTTCCGGCTTATTTATTTGGAAATTCGTGCCGGAAACCAAAGAGAAAACGCTGGAGGAAATGGAAAACATTTGGATCTCAAAATAAAATAAATCAAGAATTAACGTATGTATTTTTTAGGAATAGATTTAGGAAGTTCTTCAATCAAATTATCGGTATTAGATGCCGAAAAAGGAACGACTATAGCTTCGGCTAAAGTTCCTGAATTTGAAATGGAGATCGCCGCCCCACAATTCGGCTGGGCCGAACAAAATCCGCAAGACTGGTGGGAAAATGTAAAAAAAGGATTTGGCATTCTTAGAGATAAAAAAGGCGTAGACCTTAAAAAAATTAAAGGAATTGGTATTGCATACCAAATGCACGGACTCGTTTTAACCGATGACAAACTTAATCCGGTAAGGCCTTCTATTATTTGGTGCGACAGTCGCGCCGTAGATATAGGAGATGAAGCTTATAAAGCAATTGGTGAAGAAATAAGTAAAAACCAAATTCTTGGGAGCCCGGGGAATTTCACAGCTTCTAAATTAAAGTGGGTTAAAGAAAATGAACCCGAAAACTTCAAGAAAGCTTCAATAATGATGTTGCCGGGAGATTATATCGCAGCAAAACTTTCTGAAACTCCTCAAATAAGTACCTCAGGTTTATCTGAAGCCGCTTTATGGGATTTTTCTAAGGGGAAATTAGCCACTGAAGTTTTAGACAAAATGGGACTTTCTCAAGATTTTATCCCGGAAATCGTTCCGAGTTTTGGAGATCAGGCTACAGTAAGCGCTTCTATCGCTTCAGAATTAGGCCTTGACCCGAAAACTAAAATTAATTACAGAGCCGGAGATCAACCCAACAATGCATTTTCGCTTAATGCTTTAAAACCGGGTGATATTGCAACCACGGCGGGAACTTCAGCAGTAATGTATGCGGTGAGTGCAGAAAACACATTTGACCCAGAAAGCAGAGTAAATACGTTTCTACACGTAAATAATACCGAAAAAGCCAAGCATAACGGGGTACTTTTATGCATCAACGGTTCAGGAATTCTTTACCAGTGGTTACGTAAAATAATTTCGGTAGGGAGGGAAGAACTTATTCCGTATGAAAAGTTAAACGAAGAAGCAGCGAAAGTAGAACCTGGAAGTAAAGGTCTTCGCTTCTACCCTTTCGGAAATGGCGTAGAACGAATTTTCAGCAATAAAGAAGTGAATTCAGGAATAGAAAACCTCAACTATAACATTCATCAACCGGCACATCTTATAAGGTCGGCCTGCGAAGGGATTGTTTTCGCTATGAATTATGGTTTTGAAGTAATGCAGTCTATAGGAGTGGAAGGAAAAGTGGTAAGAGCCGGGAAAGATAATCTTTTTTTAAGTCCGGTTTTTAGAGAAATTTTCGTGAATACTACCCAAACAACTTTAGAACTTTATAATACATCTGGAGCCGAGGGTGCTGCCCGTGGTGCTGCGGTAGGATATGGTTTTTATAAGGAATTTGACGATGCATTTACAAGCCTAAAATGCCTGGAAAGAATGGAACCTGATGCAAAATTGAGTAAGCAGTACCAGGAGATTTACCAGGAATGGAAACAGAATATTAAAATTAAAGAATAAATAATTATGAGTAACAACAAATTTTTTAAAGGAATAGATAAAATTCAATTTGAAGGCAGAGATAGTAAAAATCCTTTAGCCTACAAGTGGTACGACGAAAATAAAACGGTTGCCGGCAAAACGCTTAAAGAGCATTTAAGGTTTGCGGTGGCTTACTGGCATACCTTCAACAACAAAGGTGGAGATCCTTTTGGAGCAGAAACCGAAACTTTTGAATGGGACAAAAAAGAAAATGTAATAGATCGCGCCAAAGATAAAATGGATGCAGCTTTTGAATTTATAGAGAAACTGGGAATTCCTTACTACTGTTTCCACGATATTGATGTGGTAGATGATTGTTCTTCGCTTTCTGAATTTGAAAAGCGTATGGAAACTATGGTTGACTATGCAAAACAAAAGCAAGAAGAAACCGGGATTAAATTACTTTGGGGTACTTCTAATTTATTTAGCGATCCTCGCTATATGAATGGAGCTTCTACCAACCCAGATTTTAACGTAGTGGCACGCGCCAGCGCACAGGCAAAAATCGCGATAGATGCTACAATTGCTCTTAACGGAGAGAATTATGTATTCTGGGGAGGCCGCGAAGGTTATATGAGCCTTTTAAATACCGACATGAAGCGTGAGCAGGATCATTTGGCGCAGTTCTTAACCACTTGCCGTGATTACGCGCGTAAACAAGGTTTTAAAGGAAATTTCCTGATCGAGCCAAAACCAATGGAGCCTACTAAACACCAGTACGATTATGATACTGCTACTTCCATAGGATTCTTAAAGAATTACGGCCTGGAAAAAGATTTTAAAATCAATATTGAAGTAAACCACGCTACCCTTGCAGGACATACCTTTCAACACGAATTACAAACCGCTGTTGATGCCGGGATGTTAGGAAGTATTGATGCCAACCGTGGAGATTACCAAAATGGATGGGATACCGATCAATTTCCAATTGATGTTTATGAAATTACCGAAGCTATGTTAGTAATCCTTGAAGGAGGCGGAATTCAGGGCGGAGGAATCAATTTTGATGCGAAAGTAAGAAGAAATTCCACGGACCTTGATGATAAATTTATAGCTCATATTGCCGGTATGGATGCTTTTGCACGCGGACTTATCGCTGCAGACAACGTATTACAAAATACCGATTATAAAAAGCTTAGAAAAGAGCGTTATGCTTCATTTGACAGTGGTAATGGAAACAAATTTGAAAACGGAGATCTTTCTCTTGAAGAAATTAGCAAAATAGCCAAAGAGCTTGGTGAACCAAAGCAAATAAGCGGTAAGCAAGAATTATACGAGCAAATTATTGCAAATGCCTATTAAGAATTAGCCTTAATTGAACTTTATAACTTCAATAATTCCTCTGAGACTGGTTTTCAGGGGAATTTTTGGTTTACAATGCTATTTATTTTATTGCAGAATTTATTAAGAACCATCTTTAGATTTGGTTGCCTAGGGCATTTTCTCTAAACCTTCCCATTTTATTTCCCAACCTTCTTCGGGAAATCCAGGCGTTTCTCCTTCACTTCCATCCCAACCGGCACACATCATAGCTACAGCAGTAAGTACTCCACCATTGCCCGGCAGGTATAGTGTTAAACGCTCTTCCTGGTAATTATGCCCGTTTTTTAGATAAGTATTGGTTTGTGGATTCATAAAAAGGGCGTCCACTGCCTTATTCGGTTTCCCAAGTCGTGCCGCCGTCATAGCCGTCATAGGAAAATCCCAGCCCCAGGTCTCTTCCCAACTCCAGGTCTCCCAAATTAAATCAAATGTATTTTTCATTATTTTTTTATCTAACCGGCTTGTTTCCGGTAGCATCCCGTAGGTTCCAAATACAGATGGATGGTCTGTTTTATATTCAGGATTGGTGTAAGAATCGGTAGCACTTTCGGTAGCCAGATATACATCATCCTGAACCGGAAATTCTGACAATTTTTCCAAGACCTCTACCCACTTTTCAGGAACTTCTTCATTTAAACGTTCCTTCCATTCAATAGCGGTTTTTAGCCCCCATTCCCAATAAGCTAACTCATAAGTTGGATTAAAAGTTTCCCTTGCAGGAAATCGCTCTTGCGCCGGAATTACCGGTGGGCCTAATTCATAACGGTCTTTATCTTTATTGTAATTCGGAAATGATGCCATTAAATCGGCAGTTGCAAATACGCGTTCTTTATATTTATTTAATGTCGCTTCAGAAGAATCTGCTCTATATAATAATTCTGAAAAAGTAATGAAATGGGGTTGCTGCCAAATAAGTAGTGCCGCTACCGAAGAGGGAGTTTCATAGCCCGAATGATCGGTCATTTTTTGCCAGCGAGCACCTTCAAATCCCTGTCGTTCAGCAATTCCTTTTGCTTTATCAAAAGCGGTATCATACCAGGGCATACTCTTTTCCAGTAATTCCGGTCTTCCCCAGAGTGGAAGATGAACCCCGTGCCACCAGTGCATTTCAAGATGTGGCTTACCGAACCAGCTGTTATATGTTAGGCCGGTTTCCTGTGGTGGCTGACTTCCGGTGCACTGCAATTTAGTAAGATACTGCGATAGAATTACCCTTCGCTCTAACTCGTGGGCACGTTCATCGGTACTCCCAGAAAAATCTACTGCCCCTCCGCTTTGCCAGAATTCTTCCCAGCGATTTTGTGAACTTTTTGTTACACTTGCTAGATCTGGAATTTCACTTATTTCACCATTGGAGAATTTAGTGGTGAATTCAAACTCTGTTTGATCTTTCGATGGTTTCAATACAAAATAATGTTCCTCTTTTTCTTCTATTGCTGCATTCCCCTGCCATTGTAAGCCTATATTATAGGTTATAGAATCCATTACTCTTTTAATGTGGGCTCTATTACCATCTACGGAAAGTGTACTGCTATAATCTTCGTCCCCTTCCCATTTGGTAGCTAAATCTTCCCATTCTGCAGTTGGAAATGGAATCCTTATCCTAACCTGCAATCGATCCTGCTCAATTAATTCTGATTTTATCCTAATGCCTACAACATCATCTGACTGATGTACTGCGGTATAAACCTTAACCTGGACTCCTTCTATTTCAAAGGCACTTTCGATTTCTCCTGTCCATAAATTTAATTCCTGCTGAATATTTTGAAGGTCTTCAGGTTTTACTTCCTCCCCATTCTCTTTAAGTAATTCAAGTCCCAGATTTGCCAGCTGGATGCGATGTGGATTTTCCCGATAATAGTTTACGGCTTCCTCACTTCTTGGTAATTCCTTTCGCTGTACCGAATACGTAACTTTTCTTCCATTTTGATCGTATTCTACGAGTGTTTCATCAAACCTGTAATTTTCGGGATTCGGGTGGCTATCCCAACCCCATTCACTTTGGGTACCTAAAGGCACTCCAAATTGGTAGCTATCAGGAAATGTTTGTAATCCGGTAGCATCTACAGTAAATGCAAAAGCTCCATTTCCTACTGAAAGGGAAGCCAATGTGTCTATGCCATCCACTTTTACATTATGCCTTGAAACAAGGGCTTTACGATCAATTTTACTTTCAGGTTCGTCTGTATGTTCTTTATTTTCCGAATTTGAAAAATTACAGGCTGTATAAAAAATAATTCCTAATAGTAAAATTGCTTTTCTCATATTATAAAATTTTGTGACTAAAGATTATTTCAACTTTTCAGGAATCAATTTTATCTTAGGTTTCGGAGCTTTCTTCATATTTTTTCCCATATAAAAAGAAGTATGGGGTGGCTGGTTATAACCTACGTTTTGCCAGGTTATACTAACCCGGTATTGAGGATCGTGCATCAAAGTATATTGCCGGATCTTAGTAGGAATTGTAGTGGTATAAATTCTTAATTCCTTATTGTCTTCACTTCTTAAAATCAACTCTTCACGCCAGTCACCCCAAATATCGGCTGAGAGCGTAGGCGTTGCTTTAGTACCATTATTAGACAAAGCTCCTTCAGCAGTGAATATCCTACCCTTACCGTATTTCCCTATGTAATTTCTATTCAATAATTCCCTACTCGAATCGCCGTCCCACCAGATGAGAAAATTAATAGATTCGGGTTGTTCTCCTATCTTCTTTCCTTTGGTATCGAATAAGCCTTTGGAACCGGACCACCAAAATTGGGCTCCTATTCTCGTACTATCAATATTTGCGGCTACGCCTCTTCCAATATCCTTATTTTCGGCAGCCCTGAATAATACTTCTCCATCTTTTCCTGAAAAAAGGGCAACTCCGGGACCCTCAGTACCCTCTTCGTTTTCATGGATTCCAAAAACCTCCAACCCGGGCACATCAGGATCAAGATCTGTTACGTGAAGTGCATCGCCGTGCCGGAAACCTGTAGAATATAAACCTTCGCCATTATCATCAACTACCATTGAACCGAACACGATTTCATCTTTACCATCTTTATCTACATCAGCTACAGAAAGATTATGATTCCCCATCCCCGAATATGGGTTTTCAGCATTTTCACTATCAAAAACCCAGCGGGAAGTTAACTCCCCATTTCTAAAATCCCAGGCCGCAAGAACCGTTCGGCCGTAATATCCGCGACCCATGATAACGCTAGGTCGCTCACCATCCAGATATGCTACACATGCAGTAAACCTATCTACCCGGTTACCTGTTCTATCGTTCCCTGCATTACCGCCAACTCCTCCCCAACCACTTAAATTTCCCCGGCCGGGTATATAATTTGTTGTAGTCAGGGCTTCCCCTGTCTCTCCATTAAAAACAGTAAAATATTCCGGGCCTTCCAGTATTTTCCCAAAGGTTTTTGAATTTTTATTAGTATCGCGCCAGTCTTTAGTCGCATCCCCAATAACATTGCCCAGGGCATCCTTAGTTCCGTCGGCAGTTTTACAAACAAATTCTGCTTTCCCATCACCGTCTAAATCATACACCATAAATTGGGTATAGTGAGCACCTTCACGAATATTTTTACCCAGATTAATTTTCCATAAGAAAGTGCCATCTAATTTATATGCCTGAAATATTGGTTCGTCTGATAGTCCACGATGGGAGTTATCTTTACTTACGCCAGTTTGGTGTAAAATGATTTCATATTCCCCATCGCCGTCTAGATCAGCAACAGAAGCATCATTGGGAGTGTAACCTTCTATATGTTTTAATTGAAGTGTATGATAATTTTCAGGTTTGGCATTTGCTTCTAATGTATAACTTCCAGGTTCCTCCGCTTCTTCTCCATTTTTCACACTCTTTACGAACCACGTATTTTCTTTTGAAAGATCTACCTCTTCATCAAAAAAATGAGTAGGACCTGATAAAGGCACCTGATTTAATTTCCTTACTATATTTTCTCCAGACCTTCTATAAAGGTTAAATTTCAGGTTTTCGTCATCAGTACCTAAAATGCGCCATTGTACTGAAACACTATTATCTTGTTGCACTACAGCAACTACCCCGCGATCTAAGTTTTCCATTTGTCTTTGCGCATAGGTATTTACAGCAAGTAGGCAAACGAAAATATAGAGGCAGTTTTTATTGGCTGGAAATCTCATATAAGAATTATGGATTTGAATAAATCTCCTCAGAAAAATCTATCCCTGAGGTTTCATTGAGTTTAACCTTTGAAGAATCTAAAGTTTTTATGGTTACGTTTTCTAAATTCCAATTTCGGCTGTATGAAATCTGACCAGCCTTATTAGCTTCGATATTTACATTTGTCAAATTAAAATTATCGATATAAGATTCTTCAACCCCATTTACATTTATCGCTCGTTCTGCACCTTTCACATCAATATTGGAAAGATGAATGTTTTTAAATGTGGGTATTCCTTTAGACCTGGGTTCTACTTTCTTTAAAAGTGTTTGCCAGCGTTTCGGCACAGCATCTATATCATATTCTTCAGGGAGTTTGGTGTAACTGTAACTCGGGTTCCAGTTCATAGAAACTTCAATAAAAGTTCTTACGCTATCCATCTCAATATCCTGTAAATAAATATCTTCTACAGTGCCACCGCGGGTCATTGCCGATTTAATGTTTAATCCGTTAGATGTTCCTATGCCCTTGACATTGGATACAAACACATGCCGAATATCACCAGCCGTTTCACTACCCAGTGTAAATAAACCGGCACCCCTTCTGGCAATACAGTCACGAATCACCACATATTCTGTTGAGCGATCTACCCTTTGCCCGTCCCAATCACGACCGGCTTTCAGGCAGTAATTATCATCATTACAATCTACATCACAGTTTTGGACTAAAATCCATTTGGAAGAATCAATATCTACCCCATCGGTACTGGGACCGTTGCCTCCAATATTATTTCTAATGGTTAAGCCATCTACGGTTATATATTCTGAATAAAGCACCTGTACCGTCCAAAATCCAGCACGTTGAATATTTAAATCTTTTAAAAAGATATTTTTGGACTCCTGAATAAGAAAGGTGCGAGGGCGCTTTGCATCGTAATCTACAATGGAACGCAAGCCTTTTGCTTCATATTCTTCACGTAAATCCCAGTAATAGTCCCAATAAACCTTTCCCTGGCCATCAACCAGCCCATCGCCATCTATTACTACGTTCTCCTGTTCCAGTACATTGATTAAGGCAGCCGGCCATTCCATTTCTACTCCGGCTATACGAGTGTCAATTTCAGGATAATCCTTTATACTTTCACTACCCAGTATTTCCACACCTTCTGGAATATTAAACCTTATTCCTTCTTTTATAAAAATTGATCCGGATAAGTATTTTCCAGGCTTAAAACTTACCGTTCCCCCTCCTTTTTCAGCACAGTCATCTATTGCTCTTTGAATCGCTTTGGTAGTAATTTCAGACCCATCATCAATAGCATCATAATCGTTTACATAATATATTTCCTCTTTGGTTTGAAAATCTTCAGCCCCTACTTTGCTTACCCACTCGGGTTCATTTTGAGAAGTTTTGGAAATTGCTTCTACTTCTTTTGATGAATTATTTTCATTCTTACAGGAAAAGAGAAATATTGGAAGAAAAAAGCTTAAAATTAATGTATAAAATTTCATAATGGATTTTCGGTTAGACAAAACTGTAACAATTTCTAATTTTTAGAAGCAAAAGGTATCCTGCACATACCTGTTTTATAAATGATAAACCACCATTGATTTCCAATGGTGGTTAGCGTAAAAAACACACTTAGAATTTCTACGCTATTTTTTTTTGATACCATCTACTAAATAACAAAAATAAGAGTCCGCAGGATATCCAGGCGGGTAATGTTAAAAAGGAAAGAAAAATATCAAATTGCACAGATAGCGTATAAAAAATACCAAAGCTCACCGCCCAGGCCCAGAATACAGCCTGGTTAAATTTTATCCCGGTTTTTTCAGCATAGAAAGTCTGAATACCTGCTTTTTTTCCGAAGAAATATTCGAATACGATAACCGCTCCAATTGGCGCGAGAATAAATCCGTAAATAGCTACAAAATCAAGTAATTTCATTGCAAAGGCTGGAAACAAACCGGCAATTGTAGCAATTGCTCCCGCCGTGATGGTCACCCAAAAAGTAGAAGCTTTGGGCATAATTGCCTGAAATGCAAGTCCGGCTCTGTAAATAGTTGGATTTGCGGTAGTCCAACCAGCCAGGATGACTGCTAAAATCCCAAAAACTCCAATTGCATTGTAAGCCAACGGACCGGGAGCTACCGGAGGGGCTTCACCATTGGTTACAAATACTTGTGCTTCGGGAGATTGCAAATAAACAGCATATAATAAACAAGCGGCTATCCAGGCGATATAATGACCAACATAAATTCCTCCCGCCGTGGTCCAGCCAACACTCGGTTTTTCAGCAAAACGAAACACCGAAAGATCTGACATTCCAATGTGCATCGCAGCATTTGCAAACCAGGACCAAAGTACTACATGCCAAAAAGTATATTTTATTTGTCCCGGGAATGGTTCGCCACCCTCTCCCCAAACATTCCAAAAATCTGAAAAACTGTTTACATTAAGTTGGAATAAAGCTACAATTCCGCAAACTATAAATGCTAAAACAATTATAGGGGACATCCAGTTAGCAGCTTTTGCCACTGTATTATAACCTTTGGCGGCAATAATTGAAATAACCGCACCAATACATAAAACAATTATAATCCAGGTTAAACTATTGGGCATGGTATCGGTAAGACGGGGCATTTGCATATCAAAAGGGATACCCACTGCAGTTGCCGAAATAGTAATCATAGAACCGGCCAGGAAGCAGAATAAGAGTCCGTTGGCCAGGTTATAGAGCGTTACTAAACGAGTACCACAAATTTTTTCCAGATGAAAATAGAGTGTATACCTAAATTTAGTACCAATCTCAGCCGTTAAGAACCTCCAGCTTAAAACCGCCAATAAATTACCTAACAATAAACCGACAATTAAATCGAAAGCACTAACTCCGGTGGTTAGAAATAAGGGCCCAATAACAAATTCGGTTCCGGCAGCATGTTCACCTGCATACATTCCCAAAAAGCTTTTCCAGTCCTTCCATTTGGACTTGGGTACACTCTCGCGTTCAAATTCGCCTGAGACTTCCGTTTCAATTTGGGCTTCACTCATTTTATTTGTTATTGATTTTTTCTATTCCGTTTATTTAAATCAGTTACTATTCAGTGTACTATTTCACTAAATAATGTGGTAAATCCTTTACATTCTCACAGCATACCTGTTCCAAGACTTGTTGCAACTGCATTTTGAGCATTGCTATAGTATGATCTCCTCCTTTATCACCCAGGGCGCCAACTCCATACATAAAAGATCTTCCTAAAAAACTAAAATCGGCTCCACTGCTCATAACCCTGGCTATATCCGGCCCGGAACGAATTCCGCTATCCATCATCACACTTATTTGATCTCCATATTTTTCTGAAATATGAACCAGAGGTTTTATAGTAGATTCTCCCGCGTCCAGCTGTCGTCCCCCGTGGTTTGAAACGATAATTCCATCAAAACCAAGACGGATAGCTTCTTCTGCATCTTCATCGGAGACTACTCCTTTTAGGACTAATTTACCTTTCCACAAATCGCGTAAAGGCTTTATTTTTTCTTCGTTAAGCCTACCGGAAAATGTAGCGTTCATCCATTTTCCCAGCTGCTTAATACTCATTCCGTTATTCATGTAAGGTTTCATCGTAGCAAAATTGGGAAGTCCATGTTTTAAGGTTTGGGCGGCCCAGGCCGGTTTTCCCATAACCTGCAGAATATTCCTGAAATTCATTTGTGGTGGCATTGCGAGACCATTCCTGATTTCCTTGGGACGGTAACCAAAAGTTGGCACATCGCACAAAATCACTAAGACAGGCACTTCGGCAGCTTGAGCACGTTTTAGAATATCATCTCGTAACCATTCCTCTGTAGGATGATATAATTGAAACCAGGCGCGGCCTTCTGTAAGCTCACTGGCCCGTTCAATACTAGTGGTGGTTACCGTACTTAGAATAAATGGAATGTTATGCTTTAAAGATGCTTTTGCCAGAATTTCCGGAGCATTCGGCCACATCAATCCTTGCAACCCAATGGGAGAAATCCCAAATGGGGCACCATATTTTATCCCGAATAGTTCGGTTTCAAGTTTTGAGGTATTGTAATTTTTAAGATATCGTGGCTTCAGCTGAATCTCTCTAATTTCATCGGTATTTCGGCGAATATTTATATTTTCATTACATCCACCGTCAAGATATTCAAAGGCAAATCTCGGCATTCTTTTTTCCGCACGTTCCCGCAGGGATTCAATAGATGGATATTCAGTATTAAAAGGAAAAGCCATAATTTTTAGTCTTGGTTGAGTAATAAAGGTACCAGTTTCTTCATTCGGTAATTCTCCTTTAAAAAGGAAGTCTTCACTTTTTTATTTGATATTACCATAGCCGCACCAAGGGCTGAACCTAAGGGAGATTGAGTAGCAAGAACTTTGAATTCACTAAAATGATGGGACATTAATTTCATAAAAACATCATTGTCTGTAAATCCACCATCGATGTAAATCGTTTTGATTTCAGAATTCCCTATAGCCTTCCTGATAGTCTGGATCTGCAACTCCATTAATTCGATCATCAATTGATGAAAAGCTTCTTCAAAAGTTTGGAATGGTTCAAGATCGGTTTTATGTAATTTTTTGCGTTGAAGGGAAATACCTTCAAATTTAAAATAGATAGAAGGGTTCTCAATTAATTTCAAATAAAGGTTTTTATTGAACTTTATCTCACGATGATACCCATATTCTTTTCCATAATATTCACCCAGCTTTTCTACCTGCAACCTATATTCATTTCCCATAAAAAATCGAGATGCTTTTACCGGTTTCCCATCGACCCTCAGATAATTTAAGCAGTTATGCTTTATATCCTCTTTGGTAATTTCATCTTTGCTAAATGGGTTTAAAGCGATACTCCAGGTTCCGGTAGATAGTAATAAGAATGGTTTTTTCTTACTAAGGATGTAGGGCAGCAATGCTGAAGAACTATCGTGAATACCTACCCCAATTTTTAACTTTTTGCCTTTATAAGAAGTATTCATACTTGCCGAGGTTGGCACTAAAGGAGCTAATATTCTATCTATATTTTCCTTATAAACCCAATCGTGATAATCTTTTTTATAATAATCCCACAAATTAGTGTGGCAACCAATACTGGTGTATTCACTTACCGGAATACCCGTAAATAAATAGGATAAATACTGCGGAAGATGAAGGCTATATTTTATTTTACTGAATATTTCAGGCTTAGTTTTCTTAAGCCAGTATAATTGCATTCCTGAATTTAAAAATCCAGACTGCGGTGATGCGGTTTGGGTTGCAATTGATAATTCATCTCCATAATTTTTATAAAATTCTTCCACTACCGATTTTTCAATCGATTTCGTATAGTTATAAAGGGGAGTAAGCACTTTGCCGTTATGATCTAAATGAACAAAACTGGCCCCATAGGAAGAGAAATTCACAGCCTTTAAATTATATTCATCTTTCTCCAGAATAGTTTCAAAAATAGATTTCATCCAATTTTGAAGTTCAACTAAGTCTTCTGCCGGATAACCATCTTCATCCTTAGTTTCTGGTAAACGCTTATATTTACGGAGAAGTTCTTTATAATTCTTGTCGAAAAGAAAGAACTTCTTATTGGTTTTACCAATATCAAAAACAGCGGTTACTTTAACTTTTGTCATTTTATAATCCTTTTTAAAGTCCGGTTGCTTTTGATTTTGTTCCTCTTTCTTTAACTAGATATTTTCGAACTTCCAGATTTCGATAGGCGCTTAGAGGATTTATGGCCGCGCCAGATTTTTCCCTGGCTGCCTTTAATAATGGACGAACATCAGTCCTATAGGCGTCTTGTAGAATCTCCTGGCAGGTAACAACATCGTTTTCCTGCTGAGCTTGTTTTAAAGCTTTTTGATCTACTAAAAGCGCCTGTGTGTAAGCAATTAATATTGCCTCAAGGGATTGCAACAGATCTTCCAGCGGATCTTTGGTATTGTGGCTGGCATCTATCATCCAGGCCAAATCCGGGTTTTGCGGATTATTTTCCATCCCGTATACCAATTCGTTAAAAATAAGAAATAAAGAATATGGTTTTATGGAACCAACGGTAATATCATCATCGCCATACTTGCTATCATTAAAATGAAAACCTCCAAGTTTCCCCTTCAGCATTAAAGTGGCTACGATTTGTTCAATATTGGTGTTTGGTAGGTGGTGTCCTAAATCAACCAATGTATAAGCACGTTCCCCACAAGCGTTGGCAAGCATAAAAGAAGTGCCCCAATCCTGAATAACGGTGCTGTAGAAATTAGGCTCGTAGGGTTTGTATTCAATAAACATTTTCCAGTCTTTAGGCATTTTACCGTAAATGCTTTTTAAACTGTTTTCAGTGTTTTGTAATACTCTTTGAAAATTATTTTGCCCTGGAAAATTAGCTCCATCGGCCAACCAGACGGTGAGACTTTTTGAACCTAATTCTTCCCCTATTTTAATAACCTCCAGGTTATGCCCAATAGCATAATCTCTAGGAGCATCGTTTACCGCGCTTAAAGAACCATATTTGTATGTTTCTTTAGCCTCAGGTTGATCTTGAAAGGTATTGGAATTCATTGCATCAAAAACAATCCCGTGACTTTGGGCTTTCTCCTTTATGGCTTTTACATCTTTAGGAATATCCCACGGAATATGTAAAGAAACCGCTCCAGCCGATTGGGTAAGCGCGTGCAAAACACCAATATCATCCAGTTTTTGTTCCAAAGAAGCAGGCTCCCCACCATAAGAAAACCTTCCAAATCGCGTACCACCTGCACCTAATGCCCAACTGGGAATGGCTACCTGGAAATCGGCTACTTTTGAAATTATTTCTTCAGTATCAATTCCTTTTTTGACCAATTTATTTTTAAGAAAATCAAGTTCAGTCTTATAAGAAGAATGATTGCTTTTATTGAATTCTGAAATCCTATCAGTGGTTATTTTCATTTTTTATGCGATATTTTCATTTAAAATTAAGCCTCACAGATATAAAATCTATGAGGCTTTTTATTAGATTATCTTTAATTATCTCACAAAAGCATTGGCCATTCCTCCATCTACATTTATCGTGTTTCCAGTACTTTTATCAAGCACTCCAATACACGCAAAAACTCCGTTTGCCACATCTTCGGGTAAAATAATTTCCTGTAAAAGGTTACGTTTTGCGTAGTGTTTAGGTAAGTCTTCTACCTTAATACCGTGAGCTTTGGCACGACCTTCTGCCCAGGCTCCTTCCCATATTTTACTACCGACAATAACACCGTCTGGATTAACAATATTCACTTTAATTTTATCTCCGCCCAACTCTGCTGCCAATAACCTGGACATATGCTGTTGTGCGGCTTTTGCAGTACCGTAACCTACATTATTAGGTCCTGAGGCAATTCCGTTTTTACTGGCAATATTGATGATATCGCCTCCAAATCCTTGCTTTTTCATCACAGCAGCTCCGTGTTGTGCCATTAAAAACTGACCTTTAACCAACACATCCTGAAGCAGGTTCCAGTCTTTCATGCTAGTATCTTCTAAAGATTTTGAGATTGCCAAGCCGGCAGAATGTACAATGATATCCACTCCACCAAAAGCCAGATTCGCCTCTTTATAAGCAGCGATAATAGAGGCTTCATCCGTCACATCGCAAACCACACCGCTCACCTGGTCTTTTTTATAAGTCTTAACAGCCGCTTCTAAAGATTCTTTGGTGATATCGGTTAGCACCACATTTGCCCCTTCGGCTACCATTTTATCGGCTATTGCCTTACCAATACCGCCAGCTGCTCCTGTTACAATAGCAACTCTTCTGGAAAGTGGTTGCTCGGCAGGCATTCTTTGCAATTTTGCTTCTTCTAGAAGCCAGTATTCAATATCAAATGCCTCTTGACGAGGCAGGGACGTATATTCAGTTATAGCCTCTGCACCGCGCATTACATTTATAGCGTTCACATAAAATTCACTGGCAACTCTTGCTGTTTGTTTATTCTTAGCAAAGCTAAACATTCCAACTCCCGGGTAAATAATAATTACCGGGTTAGGATCTCGCATCGTCGGACTATTATCGTGTTTACAATTTTCGTAATAGTCTTTGTACTCTTTACGGTATTGATCAAAATCTGGTTCTAATTTTTTAAGAACTGCCTCTGGATCCGAAAGATCTTCAGATGGATCTAATTTTAGGATTAAAGGCTGGATTTTTGTTCTCAGAAAGTGATCTGGACAGGAGGTACCCATTGGAGCGAGTCTTTCGAGATCATTACTGTTTATATATTCCAGTACAGTATCACTGTCGGTAAAATGCCCGATCATTCTATTTTCTGAAGAAGCCAGACCACGAAGTAATGGCAACAATTCTGCAGCTTTTTCTTTCCTTCCAGAAGAAGGAAGGCTGTCTGTTTTCTTTCCTCCAAAAACTTCCCCCTGTTCTTTTACCTTATTCTCAATATATTCTGAAGCAGTTTCTATAACATCCAGACTGTTCATATAACATTCATAGGAAGTGTCTCCCCAGGTAAAGAGTCCATGACTTCCAAGTACTATTCCTCGAATCCCCGGATTTTCCTCCAGGCATTTTTCTAACTGAAGACCAAGATCAAAGCCAGGGCGTTGCCATGGGACCCAACCCATTGTATCTCCCCAAATTTCTTTGGTCACTTGTTCACTATCTTTTGCTGCCGCCACTGCAATAAGCGCATCTGGATGCAAGTGATCTATATGTTTAAACGGAAGAAGCCCGTGCAAAGGAGTATCAATGGAAGGTGCTTTGCTGTTTAAATCGTAAATACAATGGTTAAAAAGCCCCACCATACGATCTTCATCCTCAATACCTTTATAAACATTTTTAAGGTTTCTTAATCTTTCGGTATATAAACCTGCAATACCTTCCCTGGTTAGAGTGCCGATGTCTCCTCCAGACCCCTTTACCCACATAACCTCAACATCTTCATTGGTTAAAGGATCTTTTTCTACTGTTTTACAGCTGGTGTTTCCACCGCCGTAGTTAGTAATTCTCAAATCTGCACCGAGGATATTAGATCTATATAAAAATAATGCGACCTGGTCATCGCCCAGGTCTGCAGCTTTTTTCTCCTCCCAGAGATAGTCTACGTATTTAAAAGTTTTTTCCATAATTATTCCAAAAAATTATCTTTAATACCTCAAAAGTAAATTATAAATTATAGGGTAGTATCCTGTAGTGTACTGCTATGTTGACATGGCATCTTTTTAAAGAGTTCTATCTTTTATTTCTCACAAATTAAGCTTAATATTGTGTAATCGATTACCTTTAATGTGTTTTTCCTTAATTAGTTTAAATGACTCAGACCTTTCAAATACAAATAAATGAAAAATCCCGTATTCCCAAATACAAACAAATTGTGGATTCTATAATAGCGGATATTTCTAATGGAAATTTAAAGGTTGGCGAAAAAATACCTTCCATTAATGAATTAAGCGAATCCTGTTATCTTTCGCGGGACACGGTAGAAAAAGCTTATAAACAATTAAAAGAACGTAAGGTTATTATTTCGGTAAAAGGGAAAGGTTATTATACAGCTAAAACCGATCTCATTTCTAAGGCGAATATTTTTTTTCTGGTTAATAAACCCAGCACCTATAAAATGATAATCTATAATTCATTTGTAGACTCAATAGGTGTGAATGGTCATGTAAATATGTTTATCTACCATTGTGATGAATCTCTATTTATAAAATCTCTGGAGAGAAATATGGGTGCTTATGACTATTATGTTATTATGCCACACTTTAGGGATGAAAACTCTAATCATGTAAGTTATACTGAAAACGTAATTAAGGTCTTAGAACAAATACCTAAGGACAAGCTAATTATGTTAGACAATACAAAACCGGGTATTTCAGGTAACTATGGTGCTATTTACCAGGATTTTCAAAATGATATTTATAAAGCTTTAAATGAGGGATTAGAAAGAATTAAGAAATATGATAAAATAATTCTTGTTTATCCCAGTAAGAGTGCCAACCCGTATCCTCGCCGAATTCTTCATGGTTTTCAACAATTTTGTTGGGAGAATAACTTAGATTTTGAAATACTTGATGAAATTTACGACGAGATGGATCTTCAGAGCAAAGATGCATACATCACCATTCAGGAAAGAGATTTAGTGAATCTTGTACGCCAGGTTAGAAAAAAGAAACTGGTACTTGGTAAAGACATTGGAATTATTTCTTACAATGAAACTCCTTTAAAGGAACTGTTAGGAATTACCGTAATAAGTACCGATTTTAAAACAATGGGTGAAACCGCTGCATATATGCTCCTAAAAAATAAAAAGGAAAAAGTGAAAAACGTTTTTAAATATATAGAACGTAATTCAGTTTAATTCTTCATTCTATTTAGACCTTATCAACCCATAACAGTACAGGATAGTGTTATTGCTTCTTTAAATTAATTTTAGGCTGATTATCAAAATTAGATCAGACTTAGATGAATTTCATTTTTACAATTTTATTAATTTCTCTAAACTTCTCGATAGTTTATAGTCAGGCTGAAGTTAAAACATTTGATTTTGGTTTGGAAAAATCATCTAAAGAGATCCCAATCTCATCGCCGCTTTCTTACCATGTGGATAGAGGTTATGGCTTCGATTTTAATACTTGCGAAAATATAGTTTTCGAAAAAAATGCTTTTACCTCTGCTACTCCTGCTTATTTTTCAATAAAACTTCCCGAAGGAAATTATTTCATTGAAGTCGATTTAGGTAGCGAAAAAAGCACCTCAGAAACAACTATAAAAGCGGAATCGCGCCGGTTAATGCGCAGCCAGGTTTCTGTAAAAAAAGGAGGGATTAAAACCGAAACATTCAGCGTAGATCTAAGAGGAATTAAAATTTCTGAGGAAGAATCGGTAAACTTAAAATCCCGGGAAGAGGATGATCTAAACTGGGATAACAAACTAACGCTTGAGTTTTCCGGGGAAGTCGCCGTAAAAGCTATTCGCATTAAGCCTGCAGAGGATTTTATAAATATTTTTCTTGCCGGGGATTCTACGGTAACCGATCAGGATGTAGAACCCTGGGCATCCTGGGGCCAAATGATTACTCAATTTTTTTCTTCAGATATAGTGGTAGCTAATTATGCGGCTTCAGGAGAATCGCTGGGTTCTTTTAAAGGAAGAAATAGATTAAAAAAAATTCTAAATGTTATACAGCAAGGAGATTACCTGTTTATAGAATTTGGCCATAATGATTCAAAAATAAAGGGAGAAGGAAATGGTGCTTATGGCCTGTATACTCAACTCCTTAAAGAATACGTAACAGAAGCCCGTAAAAAGGGCGGAATCCCGGTATTACTTACCCCCACAGAACGTCGTCATTTTAATAAAGAAGGAAAATTAGAACCTACTCACGGCAATTTTCCTGATGCTATGCGCAAAGTTGCTAAATCACTGGACGTCCCAATTATAGATCTTACTAAAATTACCACTAAAATGTATGAAGCCTGGGGCGTGGAAGATTCCAAAAATGCTTTGGTACATTATCAGGAAAACACCTTTCCCGGCCAGCATAAAGAACTATCCGATAATACACATTTCAATGGTTTTGGCGCCAATGAAATTGCGCTCGCGATTATTGAAGAAATAAGAAATTCTGATTTAGAATTAAAAAATCACATCAGGGAAGAAACCTCTCGTTATGATTCAAATAAACCTAATAATCTTAAAAACTGGACGGTTCCCCTGAGTACTCATTTCGAAAGCACCAAACCCGAAGGAAATTAATTTTAATTGTCCACATTCATAGTAAACTGAATATTTAAGAAAATATCAACGTATAATAGATATGAAAAAACACTTACTATTTACCTTTCTAATTTTAGGAAGCTTACAACTTACCGCACAACAAACAGAGAAAATTTATTTATCAGGTAAAAGCTTTGAGGAACCTGTTGAATGGGATTTTAAGGTGAGTGATGGCAGAAACAGTAACGAATGGAGCAACATTAATGTTCCCTCCCAATGGGAAATTGAAGGATTTGGAACTTATACTTATGGCCGTTGGTATAAAGAATTAAACCTGGAAGAACCCAGTAAAGAAGAAGGCTTTTATAAACATACATTTGAAGTTCCAGTCGATAACAAAGGTAAAGCAGTTAAAATAGTTTTCGGTGGTGCTATGACCGATACCGAGGTTAAGATTAACGGCGAAGTGGTAGGCCCTAAGCATCAGGGAGGGTTTTACCAATTTGAATATGATATTACCGAGTTTCTAAAATATGGTGAAGAAAATTTACTGGAGGTTCACGTTTGGAAACATTCCGCAAACCCCACGGTAAATAACGCGGAACGCAAAGCGGACTGGTGGCTGTTTGGAGGAATTTATAGACCGGTATGGCTGGAAATAAAACCCAATTCTCATATAGTTCATTTTGCGGTAGATGCAAAAATGGATGGAAGTCTAACCGCGGAGGTAGACCTAAAAAACATTCCCGATAATACGAAAATTGAAGCTAAAATCTCCGCTGTAGGAGAACAAACCCAAGAATTTGAAACCTTTAGTTTTCCTGTTGCAGAGAACACTGAGAAAGAAATTATTGAAGCAAAATGGGATAACGTAAAAACCTGGGATCCTGAAAGTCCAAATTTATATGAGTTAAAACTGAAACTCGTCCAAAACGGAAAAACGCTGCACGAAACTTCAGATCGCATTGGATTTCGAACCCTGGAATTCAGAAAAAAAGATGGTATTTACGTTAATGGCAAGAAAATATTAATGAAAGGGGTAAATCGACATACATTATGGCCGGAATCTGGCCGAAGCACCAGCAAACGCATTAGTGTAATGGACGTAAACCTCATCAAGGATATGAATATGAACGCAGTTCGTTTTCATTACCCGGCCGACAAACATTTTATGGAAGCCGCCGACTCTTTAGGCCTTTTTGTTTTAAATGAACTGGCTGGATGGCAAAACCCTTATGACACGGAATCCGGGAGCCAATTGGTGAAAGAAACTGTAAAAAGGGATGTAAATAGCGCTTCAGTTATCATCTGGGACCAGGGAAATGAAGGAGGTTGGAATTATGAACTGGATTCGGTTTTTCACGATTATGACCCGCAAAAAAGAATAGTTATTCATCCCTGGGCCGATTTTAACGGTTGGGACACCCACCACTACCCCACATACCAAACTGGCGTGCATCGCTTTGGGTCCGGGGAAAATGTATTTTTTCCTACGGAATTTATGCACGGAACCTATGATAATGGTCACGGTGCCGGTTTAGATGATTTCTGGAATAAGTATAAAGAGAGTCCGTTATTTGCCGGTGGATTCATATGGGATTTCAGTGATAACGCCGTGATAAGAAGCGATTGGGAGGGGGAAAGAAAATATGACTCCAAAGGAAACCTTGCCGCCGATGGAATTTTAGGACCACACCGTCAAAAAGAAGGTAGTTTTTATACAATCAAAGAAGTTTGGGCACCCATCCAGTTTGAACCGCGCTTAATTACACAAACTTTTGACGGCTCTTTTTTAGTGACAAACGACTTCCTCTTTAGTAACCTGAACTCTGCTAAAATGAAGTACGAGGTAATGAAAGCTCCGGAAGAAATACTTTACAGTGATTCGGAAGTAAGTGAAATAGCTTCTGGAGAAATAAATTTACCAGACGCAGTTCCGGGAGAAACACGAAAAATCAATTTTCAGCCAGGGGAGAATTTTTTTGAAGGTGATTGGTTGGAAATTACAGCCTGGGATCAACACGAAAGGGAAATTTACACCTGGACCTGGCCTATTCACCGTGCCGATTATTTCGCCGATAAATTTTTACTGGATGAAGAGAACCAACAAGCTGCTTCTGCTGAAGAAAGCGAAAATAACATCACACTTTCCGGAAATGATATAAAAGTAAGTTTTGATAAAACAACAGGTCTACTTACATCAGTTTCCAGCGGTGAAAACGAAATCCCATTTCACAATGGTCCACGGCCAATAGGAATGAAGGCCGAATTTCAGAACTTTCAGATTAGCCAGGATGGGGATAAATCGATTTTTACGGCTAAATACGGTGGCGGCATAGAAAGTATTGTGTGGACGATGTACCCAGACGGTCGTTTGCATATGCACATGACCGCCCTAACAAATGCAAGGGGAGGTGATGGTTTTGATGGTGCATTTTACGAAGGGAATATTGATAAATTCGGGATTACATTTGATTTTCCTGAAGAAGGAGTTGAAGGTTTTAAATGGTTTGGAAAAGGACCTTACCGTGTATGGAAAAACCGCTTAAAAGGAACCGAATATTCTATTTGGCAAAAAGACTATAATAATACCATTACCGGTGAAAGTTACGAGAATCTCATCTACCCTGAATTTAAAGGTTATCACGCCAATTTCTTAGGTGGATTTTTAAGTGCAGGGGATCAAGGCTTCAGGGTGTTTAGCGAGAACGATAATATGTTCCTGCGCTTATTCACTCCAGCCGAGCCTGAACATGCGGTTTCTAAAGTACATCCACAACCGGAATTCCCGGAAGGAGATATTTCATTTATGTATGAAATTCCTGCTATGCGAGCCTTTAAACCTCTGGAACATCAAGGACCAAGCAGCCAACCGACGAATATCCGAATTAAAAGCGGAGACGATGGAATTACCATGAAACTATGGTTTGATTTCAGAAAAAATCAGGAAAAAAATTAGAACAATGAAAAGTTTAAAAATCTTTTTTCTGGTCGTTTCAGTTATTTTATTGATCGGATGTAGCAATAACAATTCAGAAAAACAAAAACCCACTGTTTACCTAGTGGGTGATTCCACCGTAAAAAATGGTCAGGGAGACGGAGCCGGCGGCTTGTGGGGCTGGGGAGATTATATTGGCCAATTTTTGGATACTTCCGAAATAGAGGTTGAAAATCATGCTTTAGGAGGTACCAGCAGCCGTACTTTCCAGCGCCAGGGATTATGGAAGCCGGTAAAGGATAGTTTAAAAAAGGGCGATTATGTTTTGATTCAGTTTGGGCATAATGATGCTGGGCCAATTAACGATGATTTTCGTGCAAGGGGAACAATAAAGGGTATAGGAGATGAATCAGAAGAAATTGATAACATGCTCACAGGAGAACACGAGATTGTTCATTCTTACGGCTGGTATATCCGCAAATTAATTACAGACGCTAAGGAGGAGGGAGCTATTCCTATTATAATGTCCCCTATTCCACGCAATAACTGGAAAAACGGAAAGGTTCCTAGAAATAATGATTCTTATGGTGGTTGGGCAAAACAAGTTGCTAAAGAAGAGAATGTAACATTTATAGATTTAAATGAGAAGATGGCCATGGCTATCGAAAAAGAAGGTGAAGACCAGGTAACTGGGAAATATTTTTATAGACGTGATCATACTCACACCTCTGCCAGGGGTGCTTTACTTGCTGCGTCCATTGTAGTTGAAGGAATAAAAGCAAGTGAGAATAAACTAAGGGATTATATGTTGGAAAATCCTGAGGTTGAACTCCCATCAAAAAAGAATGTCTTTCTTATCGGAGATTCTACGGTTGCAAATAATAATGATGAAGAGGCAGTGGGCTGGGGCGTACCAATTGAACAATATTTTGACACCACAAGGGTGAATGTAATCAACAAGGCACGTGGCGGCAGAAGTAGCCGTACTTTTAGAAATGAAGGTCTTTGGGACGCAATTAAAGACAGTATTAAGGAAGGCGATTTTGTCCTGATGCAGTTTGGCCATAATGACGGTGGAGATGTGACTAAACTGAAGCATCGGGCATCTTTAAAAGGAATGAGCGACTCCATACAAGAGGTCGCAAAACCAGATGGCTCCAAAGAAGAAGTTCACACCTATGGCTGGTATATGAAGAAATACATAAGTGAAGCTAAAGAAAAAGGAGCCAGGCCTATAGTTTTTAGTCATATTCCACGAAACAAATGGGCCAATGGCAATGTTGAAAGGGCTAACGATTCTTATGGAAAATGGGCGAGGGAAGCTGCCGAACAGGAGAATGCTTTATTTATTGATTTGAATGATTCCATAGCTAAAAAGTATGAAGAAATAGGACCTGAGGAAGTATCCTCATTCTTTCCAAAAGACCATACTCACACCAATATGGAAGGCGCGGAATTAAATGCTTTTATTATTGCTAAAAATTTAAAACAAGCTAAAGAAACTGGAATAAGAGATTATATTTTTATAAAAGAAAAAAAGGAATGAGATTTAAATCTATAAAACGGATAAGGGATTTTAGAGCTTTACAAAAGCCAGGCTTATTTCTATTCTTAGTATTTCTTTTTCCTAAACTTTACAGTCAGGACACTCAATTTGAAATTTTCACCGGTACACCGGAGTTTTCCATATTATACGATAAAAAAGGCTCCCCTTTAGATTCTATAAGTGCTTCACTTTTAGCGGAGGATATTTATAAGGTAAGCCATAAAAAACCATTGGTTACTACCGATGTAAATAAAACAAAAGGAAATACTATAGTAATAGGCCAGCTGAATTCAGATTTGATCTCAAAATTTGTTGGTTCTAATGACCTTCCCCGTAAATTTAAAAATCAAAATGAAAGCTTTCTTCATAAAGTTGTAAAGGATGAGGCCAAGAAAATTCTGGTAGTTGCAGGTACCGATCCCAGAGGAACAGCTTATGGTGTGTTTGAACTTTCAGAAAAAATTGGTGTTTCCCCCTGGTATTGGTGGGCCGATGTACCGGTAAAAAAACAAAAGGAAATTATCATTGAACAGGAAGAATTTTATTCTAAAGAACCTTCCGTGGAATTCCGTGGAATTTTTCTAAACGACGAAGATTGGGGGTTGCAACCCTGGGCTGAGAAAACCTTTGAACCTGAAGTTGGGGACATAGGCCCTAAGACCTATGCAAAAATCTTCGAATTACTTCTACGCCTAAAAGCGAACACCATCTGGCCCGCTATGCATCCCAGTACCAAAGCTTTTTTCCATTATCAGGGCAATCCTGAAATGGCGGAAAAATACCAAATAGTGATAGGAACTTCCCACGCAGAACCTATGCTACGCAACAATGTAGATGAATGGGATAAAGAACCAATGGGTTCCTTTAATTATCTATCAAACAAAGAAAATGTTTATAAATACTGGGAAGAGCGGGTAAAAGAAACTAAAGATATAGATGCTATTTACACGCTTGGAATGCGCGGAATTCACGATAGTGGTATGGAAGGTGTAAAAGGGATTGAAGAAGCGAAAGCAAACCTCCAAAACGTGTTAAAAGATCAAAGGAAATTACTCAAAACCTATAGTAGTAAAGAAGTGACCGGGGTGCCACAGGCTTTTACTGTTTATAAGGAAGTTCTGGATGTGTATGATCACGGCTTGGAATTACCCGAAGATGTAACTATAGTATGGACAGATGATAATTATGGTTATATAAGACGTCTTGGAAACGAAGAAGAACGTGCAAGAAAAGGTGGAGGCGGAGTTTATTACCACGCCTCTTATTGGGGCCGCCCTCACGATTATCAATGGTTAAGCACCACGCATCCGGCATTGATTCGTAATGAAATGATGAAAGCCTATAAAAACAACAGTAGAAAAATGTGGATTTTAAACGTAGGCGATCTAAAACCTGCTGAATATAATATGCAGTTATTTATGGATATGGCTTATGATATTGAAAAGTTTGAAGAACCGGAATATGTAGACAAACATATGCAAGACTTCTATAGCAATGCCTTTGGAAAGGCAAAAGGAAAACCCATCGCGAATATAAAAAAGGAATACTATAATCTGGCCTTTGAACGTAAGCCTGAATTTATGGGATGGAGCCAAACTGAACCAACTACCAAAATTGATACAACTGCTTACACTCCTTTTTCCTGGGGGGACGAAATCAATAGACGAATTGATAGCTACGAAGCTTTAGAAGAAAAGACAGAGAAGATACAACATCAAATCCCGGAAGTTACTAGGGATGCTTATTTTCAATTGGTTCATTATCCGGTGAAAGCTGCCTCTTTTATGAACAAGAAATTCCTTTATAGAGATCTTGCTCTTAAATATTTAAAACAAAATCGTCTAATAGTTAAAAAATATAAAAACCTGTCTCACACTTATTATGACAGTATAGCCTCCATTACCAGGCGTTATAATGAAGAAGTATCCGGTGGAAAATGGAAAGGAATGATGGATATGGCCCCACGAAAGCTGCCAGTTTTTGATAAACCTGAAATCTCTTTTTACCTGGATCCTAATTATTCAACAGCAGCCGGAATTTCTGTTGAAAATGCTTCTGGAGTAGAGGATCTTCAACTCCCGGCATTTTATGAAAACTCACCACAAAATCACTTTTTTGACATCTACCTCAAGCAACCGAAATCGGTGAAGTGGTCTGTGCAGAATGTGCCTAGCTGGTTGCAACTAAGTGAAACAAAAGGGAATCTTACCAAAGATGGTATAACCGAAAAAAGGATTACTGTAGCCGTGGACTGGCAAAAATGGCGTCAGGTCAACAGGCCCAAAAATGCAGAGCTAAATCCCAGATTAGGAAAGCGTCGCCACAAAATAAACATGCAACTAAGATCCTATAAGCTGGCGGAAACGGGCGAGAATATCTTTACAGAACAAAACGGGCTGGTTGTTATTTATGCAGAAAATTATTCCGGAAAAACAGATAGAGATGAGTTTAAGTGGGAAAGAATTCCGGGGCTGGGATATTCTCGTAATTTGATGCAATCCTTCCCATTAACAGGAAAACCGTTGGACACGCTTCAGCTACAGGAAAAGTCCCCATATCTCGAGTATACCCTCTATACAGAATCTTTAACAAAAAACGCAGAGCTTGTCTTACATGCCCTTCCTACCCATCCCTTAACCAATGAACATGGAATGAGAATAGGGGTGCAGTGGAATGATGGTCCAGTTGAAATAGTCGATTTCAGGACATATGGAAGAAGTGAGGAATGGAAGCAAAATGTTCTTCGTAATCTGGCAAAGGTCCATATTCCTGTTGAAATTCAAGAAGCCGGAAAGCAAATTCTGAAGATATATATGGTTGACCAGGGAGTGGCTCTTGATTTTATCTATGTAAACCTCCAGGACCAATCTTTACCCTATAGCCTACTACCGGAAACCAGGTTTAATTAGAAAACAGAAATAAATAGTAATTGATGATATAGAATTTTTACTTACAAATATTGGTATTCGTAATTTTGAGTTCCATATTGAAACCACCCTATGAAAACATACAAAACTATAAGCTGCCTGTTAATACTCATACTCCCACACCTCCTTTTTTCGCAGAAACGAGATATAGAGGATATAAAGACCTGGAAATTTTTTAAAGGAGAAAATAAAGATGCCTATAAAATAGATTTTAATGATGCTTCCTGGCAGGACGTGCAAATTCCTCACGACTGGGCTATCTACGGCCCATTTAACAAGGATATAGACAAACAAATTGTAAAAATTGAGCAGAACAATGAAGAAGTGGCCACAGAGAAAACCGGTAGAACAGGTTCGCTTCCTTTTATTGGGACCGGCTGGTATCGCACCGTGCTTTCTATTCCAGAATCAGCTGAAGGAAAACAAATCTTACTAACCTTTGATGGAGCCATGAGCAATGCAGAGGTTTTTCTAAATGGAAAAAAAATAGGGAATCGACCATACGGCTACAGCTACTTCTACTTTGACATTAGTAAAGAATTAAAAATAGGAGAAGACAACCTGCTTGCCGTAAGACTGGAAAACGAATCTCAATCATCGAGGTGGTATCCCGGGGCTGGCCTATACAGAAAAGTCCAGCTAATAACAAAAGACACAGTGTCTTTTAAACATTGGGGCCCTACCATAACCACTCCTTATATAACTGGAGAAATGGCAAAAGTTGAAATCAAATCTAAAGTACAGGGAAAGAATGTTCGGGTGGAAACGACCATTAAAGACAGTACGGGTAAGGCTATAGCTTTTAATTCTAATTCCCAACGATTCGGGGATGAGGTTGAACAAAACATCCCCGTTGAAGAACCGAACTTATGGTCGCCTTCCCACCCATATCTCTATACCGCAGAAATAAAACTCTTTAAGGACGGGGAACTAAAGGACTCGCAAGAAATGAGGTTTGGGATTCGGGAATTTAAATATACTCCAGAAGGGTTTAAGTTGAATGGTAAGGTTACTAAATTTAAAGGGGTCTGCTTACATCACGATCTGGGACCTATAGGCACAGCTATAAATAAAGCAGCATTAAAAAGGCAGCTTACAATCTTAAAAGATCTTGGTTGCAACGCCATTCGCTCTGCTCACAATATGCCCTCTCTTGAACAACTTGAATTAGCTGATGAAATGGGCTTTTTAGTGATTGCTGAAAGTTTTGATGAGTGGAAAAAGCCAAAAGTAAAGAACGGATATAACCAGCATTTTGATGAATGGGCTGAAAAAGATGTGGAGAACCTTGTTAGAGCTACAAAAAACCATCCAAGTATCATTATGTGGAGCGCCGGGAACGAAGTACCAGATCAATGGGGCAGTGAAGGTGTGAAACGACTACACTGGCTCCAGGAGATCTTTCATCGGGAAGACCCTACAAGGCCGGTTACCGTTGGAATGGACCAGGTGAAGGCAGTGATGGAAAACGGTTTTGGTGCTGTACTGGATATCCCGGGATTGAACTACCGCGTACATTTATATGAAGAGGCGCGAGAGAGCTTTCCCCAGGGCTTCATTCTGGGTTCAGAAACCGCTTCTACGGTAAGTTCGCGCGGCATCTATAAATTTCCGGTGAAAAAAGGCCATGACATCACCTACCCCGACTTGCAATCTTCTTCCTATGATCTGGAGTACTGTAGTTGGTCCAACATACCCGAGGAAGATTTTGTACAACAGGACGATCACGATTGGGTGCTAGGGGAATTCGTTTGGACCGGTTTTGATTACCTGGGAGAACCTACTCCTTATGATAACTACTGGCCAAGCCGGAGTTCCTATTTTGGTATGATAGATCTCGCCGGAATTCCTAAAGACCGCTATTATCTCTACAGAAGCCGTTGGAATACAGAAGACGAGACTTTGCACATCCTTCCTCATTGGAACTGGGCAGGACGTGAAGGGGAAGTTACGCCTGTTTTTGTATACACGAGTTATAATAAAGCAGAGTTGTTCATTAACGGAAAAAGCCAGGGAATACGTATAAAACAGAAAGATTCACTACTTGAGAGGTACCGCCTAATGTGGAACGAGGTGCTTTATGAGCCGGGAACAATTAAAGTGGTCGCTTACGATGAAAATGATAAGCCGGCAATGGAGAAAGAAATCGTTACCGCAGGGAAACCACATCATTTAAAACTGGAAGCAGACCGCACAAATCTCACAGCCAATGGAGAAGACCTGAGTTTTATTACAGTTTCTGTAGTAGATAAGGACGGTAATGTCTGTCCTACAGCAACAAACCAGTTGAGTTTCAAGGTGGATGGAGCCGGCAAATACCGGGCAGCATCCAATGGAGATCCAACCTCTTTGGAGATGTTCCATTTACCAACTATGAAAGCCTTTAGCGGAAAGCTAGTGGTCCTGGTGCAATCAACTACCGACGTAGGAGAAATTGAATTGTCAGTTTCAGGAAAAGGACTGCAAACAGGAAACATTAAATTACAATCTAAAACTATCAACCCGTAATTTTAAGGAGAACACGGTTCCAGACGGCCTTTTGCAGGAAACAAGAAATAATAAAATTAATTAATGCATTATGATGACGCATACAATAAAACATTTCTTTCAGATTGTACTTTTAAGCCTTATGTGGGGACTAATATCAGGAACTTCACAAACATTAAAAGCACAATCCTCCAACATCAAAAATGATACTTTCTGGGACACCAAAGACGGTGAGCCTATTTATAGCCAGGGAGGTGGAATTTTCACCTTTACCGATCCAAAAGATGGAGTGGAAAAATATTATTGGTATGGGGTTCATTATAGAGAAGCAGAGTTGTATCGCGATGATCCGTCTGTAACACAGGAGAGAAATTATATTAAAGCCGTTACTTGTTATACCTCTACAGATTTGGTGAACTGGGAGTTGGAGAGCAATGCCCTGGAGAGATCAGAAGTCACTGATCACTATGAGAATACACATTGGATGGGAAGAATGGGAGTTGCTTACGTAGAAGAAATGGACAAATATGCTATGTTTATTCAGCATAATGCTGGAGTTTTAATCGCACTTTCTCCAACACCAGCCGGCCCGTTCAAGGTTCATAATCGTTTAGATATGACCGATAGGATTGGCTCTCCAAATACCGGAGATCAAACCGTCTTCACAGACCCGGATACGGGAATTTCGTACCTGGTATATTCCTACGGCCAGGGTAGACATATTATATATTTGTCTGAGATCGGCGTAAAAGATGAAAAAGTAGATCTGCTGGATGTTAATCAAATATATAAGGGAAAAGGCCGGGAAGGAAATTGTATGGTTAAACATAATGGGAAGTATTATATTTTTGCGTCAAATCTCTATGGTTGGGATTCCTCATATGCTTATTACCTGGTGGCCGATAACATTGAGGGACCTTATACCCCTGAAAATAAGATGTTGATTACTCCGGGGACTTACGAAGATTATGCACATATTACACAAACAGGATTTTTTGTAAATGTAAAAGGATCAAAACAGGAAACAGTAGTCTATTGTGGAGATCGTTGGGCAGACTTTGCTGGCAATGGCCTGGGGTATAATCAATGGTGCCCCATGTCTTTTGATGGCGAGACTCCCTACTTTAACTCTTTAAGCTCCTGGAACCTTAATGAAGCCACTGGAGAATGGAAAGTAGCCGATGACAACAATTATGTAAAAAACGCAAGTTTTGAAGCTGATAGAAGGCAGATCCCAAGTCCTGTTAAACCTATTAAAGAACAACTACTAGGATGGTATTCTAAAGTAAACCAGGGTAATGTAATTGTCATTGAATCAGAAGATTCGCCTGTTTTAAATTATTTTAATTCAGAAGAAGACAGAAAACATGTGATAGGTGAAAAAAGTTTGAATATCTCAGATAATATAGAGTTTAAAAGAGAGGTTTTCCAAATTATAGAGTCTACACCTTATGTAAAATTAAAAGACGGTTATTATACATTATCAGCCAAAATTAAAAATACTGGTAAATTTCATAAGTTAAGAATGTATGCCGAAAGTGCAGGAAAACGCCATAATGTAGAGATCACAGAGCAGAATGATGAATGGATTACGATAGAAATTGAAAATGTTCAGGTAAGCAATGAAAAAGTAGAAATTGGTTTTAATGCTTATGGGGACGCAGGAGCCAGTGCTCAAATAGACGATGTCTCTTTTGTTTTAAGCAAATAAATAAAGTATCGGGCTACATAACATATTTAAATTAGATCCTGCTTAATTTTGTAAACTGTTACTATTCTTGATTTTAATCCCCTTTGATTTTCGGGTTTTAAGAACAGGGGAATTTTCGGCTTTTTGTGCTTCTACATTATTAAATTCTATTTCCTCTACATCATCCAAAATAATAGCCGGTCTGCTCTCATCGCCTGTATAATGAATATTGATATTATTCATTTCAATACCTTTTGCGTGCCTTATAAAGAATCCATAGGAAGGCATAACCCCGAATTTAGCGGGTTCAGGATAGGTTTTAACATATTCCGGTACTATTTTCTGGATTTGGGTTCTAGCAGAGTCCAGCGGACGATACCAAATGTCAATATTATTAAATCGAATATCTTCAATATCGTGGCCGGGTATCCCGCTGATAATGCTGGAGAAATGGGAATCGGCATTATAAACCGTCACATCGCTAATACTTACTCTTCGCAATTTTCCCCGCTCTACACCCTCAGGCCCTCTCATTCTACCCGCCAGCCTAAGGAAAAAAGGGGAATTGGTAACATTTCGCATAATAATGTTACTAATATTCACGTCTTCCAGAAGACCTCCGTCCACAGTTTCCAGTGCAAGGCCTCGCGAACGGTCAAAAACACAATTGCTAATAGTAATATTTTTAAATCCGCCATTAGATTCTGTTCCAAATTTAATTCGCCCGGTAGGTCCTTCCTGGTCCGGCACCAAATGACCTTCTTTTGTTTGGTAGGTGCCGGCAATCATAGTTCCCACATCATAGCCGGAAACCTGGCAGTTGGTAATCGTCACATTTTCTGTCGCTCGGGCAAAGCCCAGTCCGAAAGAACTCTTCAAAACAATCGCATCATCATTAGGGGAATTTACTGTACAATTTGAAATACGAACATTCCTGCAGGCATCAATGTCTATTCCGTCACGATTGGTATCAATTTTAAGATTATCTATAGTAAAATTATCTACTCCTGTGGCCAAAATTCCAAAGTGTCCACCTTTTATGATCGTAAAATCCTTTAGAATCACATTCGTGCACAATTTTAATCCAATAGCTTTATTTCCTCCACCTTCCCACATAAGGTTACCAGCGGGAATTCCTTTTTTATCCCAGTTTTCTGAGGCATAAAAACCTCTGCTCAAGTTTTCTCCCTGGATAACTCCAGGACCGGAAATAGTAATATTATTCAAATTCTCTCCCCAAATTAGGCTATTTCGCCAGTAGCTATGCCCATAATCCTGGTATTCATTACCGGCACCTTCCCCGGGAGCGTCGTACCGACCGCCGTCATTTTCTCCTGCTGCTTTTAAAATTGCTCCGGCCCCAAGGTAAAGGTGAATATCATCTTTTAACCGTATAGAATAACTTAAATAAGTCCCAGCCGGAAAATAAACCTTGCCGCCTCCCGCTTCAGAAGCCGCTTCTATTGCTTTGTTGATAGCTTCTGTATCCAGGGTCTCCCCATCACCTACCGCACCGTAATTGCGGATATTAAAATTATCTGATGCCATCACTGCTGAAGTACTAAACAACAGAAACAGACAGGCGCTTACTATTTTAAGGAAGTTGGCGGGACGAAAATATTTTCTCATTTAATTCTAATAAATTATTTACTATCGAATTCTTTTTTCTAGTCCATATGAAAAACCCTTTCCAAAGGTTTTTCCACAGGGGAATTATCAGGATTTGTTTCCATAATATCACTCATATAATCCCACCATTTTTGCAAAATAGGTTCTTCTCTTAAACCGGTTAAATCCTTTTCATTTTTCACTTTTTGAACCGCAAAAAGAATATGAGTTTCTTCATCCAGGAATATATTATAGTCATAAATTCCTCTTTCTGAAAGAAGTTTGCTGAGTTCTGGCCATATCTCATCGTGCCTTCTCTTATATTCAGCTTCAAAACCTCGCAATAATTTCATTTTAAAAGCTCTCAAACTCATAATAAGTACGTTAGTTTAACTTCATCTTCTTAGTTAAAACAATTCTCTAAAAATAAATTCTTTTCATGATGGAAGTGCGCTTTCTTCAAATTTTTTTCTAGTGAAGTCAGCTGGATTTAGTTTTTTTCTTTTTAATTAAAACTACCTTTATCTTTTTGTCACTTTTTTCCCGCGGCAGAATTTCTACAACTTTATCATCGTAAGTGATTAGATCTTCATCTTCAGAATCATTGATTTTTATATCTGAAAATTCTTGCTCTGAATGAATCAGTATTTTATAGCTGCGAGGGTTTACTTCAAATTCTCCTTGCGGTGGCTTAATTTCAAGTACTAATTGATTTTCATCTTCTTGTACGTTTATTTCTGAAATACTAAACTCACCGTTTTGATAATCGAGACTTTCTCCATCATCATCATAAAGTTTAAAGGAAGAATTTCCTTCTGGGTAGACATCCAGTATAATTTCATCTATTTCCTTTTCACCTACATAATGTACTATTTCCTGAGTTGGAATTATGGCACCGGCTTTTACAAAAATTGGCATCTCTTCTATGGGCGTAAGTACATTTAGATATTGTTTGCCTTCAAATTTTTCTCCTGTCCAGTAATTTATCCATTTTCCTTCAGGAAGATAGACTGTTTTGGTTTTGGCATCTTTAGTTGTAACCGGACAGATTAATAAATCGCCTCCAAGCAGATATTGATCTGTAATTTCATAAACATTTGGATCATCCTGGTACTCTAAAACCAAGGCACGCATAAGTGGCATTCCGGTTTTATGCATTTCATAGGAATTGCTGTATAAATAGGGAATCAGGCTATAACGTAGCTCATCGTATTGTTTAAAGATTTTCTGCGCTTCTTCCCCATAGTTCCAGGGTTCCTTATAATTAGGATGTTCCATCCCGAATAGATGCGCTATAGGACTCATCATCCCAAATTGCACCCAACGGATATAGAGTTCGGGGTCGGCTACGTGTTCAAAACCGCCCATATTATGGCTCCAATAGCCTACTCCCGAAATCCCAATATTAAGTCCGGCTTTTATCACCGGCTCAAAATACTGCCATTCACTTGGCCAGTCTCCGGCCCAAATAAAAGGGTAGCGTTGTATACCTGCATAACCTTCACGGGTATGGTTCATACCACGCATATTATTATGTTCCTGGAATTTAGTAAAAGCGGCTTTTGCATAAGCCAGTGGAAATAAATTATGTAAAGATTCAATTTCCTTACCCTGGGGGCCGGTTTTGTTACTTTCGTTAGCTTTTCTTCCAAATGCACTTCCTTCATCGGTTTTAAAGAACATAGCACCTTCCTTTACAACATTCATTGCTCCGTTCTCCCACCACCAATCAACACTTTCCTCATCAAAGAAGTTCACAAACTCTCCAGGGTTATCATCTTCAGGATAAACGTGGCCTGCTTCCCTTGCTTCATCTAATAATCTTAATTTATTTCCATTGTCAAAACGAGGACGCACATGTAATCCCATCATATTAATATTCATATCATAGATGCTGTCAAACATTTGCTCGGTATTATCAAAAGTTTCCCGCCATTCAAAAGTGGTTGCGCCACTTCCGCCGTTTTCACCAAATATTCTCCAGGTAGAATCTAAATGAAGAATATCTATTGGAATCTCCAATTCCCGGAATTTTTTAACAAGAGCAACCGGGTAATTCTCGGAGGTTTTTTCTTCATGTCCCCAGGTTCCTCCGCTATAAGTACCCACGTGTAATCCTAAAGCAAACTTTGGAAGTAATGGTGATTTCCCGGTTATTGAAGTATACCCATCTAGAATTTTCGGAAATTTAGGACCGTAAATAAAGTAATAATCCAATTCGCCGCCCGCAGCTTCAAAAGAGTAACTTTTATTATCTGAAAGTCCCATATCCCAGGTAGTTTTATATGAATTATGGAAGAAAATTCCATAACCCTTTGTACTCATAAAAAATGGAACCGGTGCATAATTAGCTTCTAGAACGTTATAAGCTCCAATAATATGAGGTTTTCCTAATCCTCTCCCTACATCAAGAGAGACCTTTTTCCCTCTGCGATCTAAAAAGTCCATACGTTCACCAAAACCAAAGAAATGTTCTTCCGGATTAAGCTGCTTTTTTGCGCCAATTTTTTCCTCAGTGGAAAATGCACCTAACTTATTATTATCTGATTTTTCAGAATTCAGAAGTTCTCCTTCTTTATTAAAAATTTCAATAGCAAAAGGTTTCTTTTGAATTTGAACTTTCAAAGCTTCAGTTGTAAAAATTAGGGATCCTTCATCTTCTTCAGATTCATATTCGGTTTCAGGCCAATCATAACGGTTTACCATTAAATGCTCATCCTCTTCAAAGCTATTATTCCAGCTTGTTCTAAAACGCACAATGGAAGGGGTACAGAACTGTATCTGCACCCTACCCATTGTAGTGGCTAATTCAACTGTATTATCGTTTGTAGAAGAAATTTCTTCGAAGTCTCCAATACCAGTCTGGCCAATAGCATCTATATTCAACAATAAAATCAAAAGAGCTGGACAGACTATAATTTTAGTAAAGTTCATTTTTAAGTTATAAAACAAACGCTATTATAAATAATAGCGTTTGGCATTGTTTTTAAAAATATTTAAATTTTAATAACCGGGATTTTGCCAGGAATCCTGTACATCTGGAGCCAGGTTGGATCCATCCTCGTTCAACAATCCATCTATGAAAGATTGTGGAATGGGACGAAGTTCATGTTTATTAGGCGTAATATCTGTGGCCTCCTCATTAAAAGTTGTAGTACGCTGAATTAATGTTCCTGTTCTGGAGAGCGTTTCCCATCGTTGCCATTCTCCCAGTAATTCACGAGTACGTTCATTAAGAATAAAGTGTAAAGCCCGCTCATAAGATCCAGAAACACCTAATTCTGACAAAATTTCTTCATCCTCTTCAGGGAGGTTATCCGGAAAAGAAGTTAAGGTTAAATCTGATGCTGCAGTGGTAACTTCCAAATCAGGATTAGACAAATAATAGGTGTTCATATCAAGATTTGAATTAATATAATTATCAGCGGCACTACCCGTGTTAAGAGCATTATTTTCAAAAGCCTGAGAACCATCAACATAGTATGATCTATTTTCCCCTTCATTCCATTCTGCTCTATTTCTAACGGTGTTAATATCATCCATAGCACTTCCATACTGTCCTTGACGAACGTAGGCTTCTGCTCTAATAAGATAAGTTTCTGCCAATCTCGCCATAGTTACATCCCGGTGCGCATCACCTTTCTCGGCAAAACGGGAACCATCATCGGTTTTATTAATTCCAGCAAAGAAATTTGAAATTGGAGTACTCTTAAATTGTGGAGAAACATATTCTCCATTTTGGTATAATACCAAAGAGTTTGGTACAAACTGGCCAGGAGTACTTGTTAAAGAACCAGAGGTCTCGGTTTGACGTGATCCTAATTCCCATTCCGGTAAACGACCATCTACATCTCTCCAGTCAGGATTTTGAATTGAGGCACCAAAAGTAAAATTATTATAAGTATTATCATCTTCAGTATTGAGGATCATTACAATTCCAGGATCTCCAGGTTCAAGTCCTAATTCATCGTCTATCACGTTATTGATACCATATACTGTTTTAAAAGTCTTCCACATTCTGGAATCATTTACATGATCAAAAACCTTGTAAGAATATTCAGTTGGTCTTAATCGTTGGAAATCCATTCCACCAATCCAAACTCCCCTTCTTACCCATCCACCAGAGAAAGCAGAAAATTGCGGCGTAAAGTAGTTATAGGTACGATTTCCAAATCTACCCGTAGTTGAACCATCGTCATTATGAGGTGCTGCCATTAATATTTCATCAAGTTGCTCGGCTTCACTATCAACTCCTGTCCAATCTGCATAGAGATCTCGATAATTATCAGCTAAGGCTCCTCTTGCATTAATTGCATAGGTAGTAGCCTGAACGGCCTCTTCTAAATCTGCATCTATATAAGAACTATTCCAATCATCATTTCTTTCTGAAGCTCTAAATAGCAATGCCTTTGCTAAAAAATGCCCGGCAGTTGCTTTGGTCCAGGTCACCCCTTTTCCATAAGTAAAGATTTCCCCTTCAAAATGTTCAAAAGCATTTCTAAAATCTGAAATAATCTGTGCCCAGGTTTCTTCATCTGAGGCTCTTTCAAAATTTCGTACTACTCCTACAGCAGGCTCTAATTGTAATACTACTCCTCCATACTGAGCTGCAAGGCGATAATAATTATATCCTCTTAAAAAATATGCATGTGCCAGATTACGATTTCGTTGCACATCATCTTCAATGATATCTGCATTCGCGATTATGGTATTTGCAGAAGCTATACCATAATACATTTGATCCCATAAAGCAGCTGGGGAAGTAGAATTCCAGTTAGCGGCCCCAGTATCGGGATTTGCACCCATAGGTCCTAAACGGCTATCGTAGGTATTCCACATTTCATTGGTTAGATCATTAGCATTGGTAAATTCATCGGTTCCATAAAGGGTCATGCCATATGCCCATTCAAATCCAAAATGCCATCTAATATTACCGTATAAGGAAACGGTTAAATCCTCAAGACCTTCAGCTGTATCAAAATACTCCGTAGAATATTGAGCTTTTAGTTCCTCGTCAAGAAAATCCTTTTCACAAGAAGATAGTACAAACGCTACCATGATAAGGAGAATCTTGTTACTATTTTTAAATATTTTTGTTTTCATCTGTATTAATTATATAATTACTCTAAGGTTATTTTTATTTAAATACCGATATCAAGACCTAATGAAAAACTCCTATTGAAAATCATTGAGTTTACATCGAAATCATACCAGTCTACTGCCTGATAAATACTTCCAGGGTTGACAGCTTGTGCGTAAATTTTAAGATTACTTAAGCCTATTCTTGAAGTAAATTCTGAGGAAAAATTATATCCCAGTGAAATATTCCTGATTTTTACAAAACCAGCATCCCTAATACCTAACAGTCCGGAAAACTGATCCTGGGAGCCTGAAGTAGCCTGCCCTAAGATTGGTTTTTGAAATTCACTATCCTGATTATCCGGTGTCCAGTAATCTACATCAATTTGATTAGCCCTGGCGGTCATAGTCTGGCCTCCTATTGAAGCTGTATAATCTAAACGCGAAATAATCAATGCCTGTAACTCGAACCCTTTATATCCTATTGAATTATTCCAGCCTAAGGTCCATCTTGGGTTACGATTTCCAAGAATTATACGGTCTTCTTGAGTCATATCATAATCCCCATTTTGATCCATTGGTCTAACATTACCAGGGGTGAAATTATAACCATTAGCATTCCAAAGATCCATTTCGGCCTGATCCTCGGGTGTATCCTGCCATACTCCTTCATTATCAAAACCATATATAACGCCTATGGATTCTCCAATAAACCACTCGTTATCCACCATATCGTTTTCCCCATATGCCAGTTCATCTATTTCATCCTTTTGCCAGGCGGCATTTATATTAGACTCCCAGAAAAATTCTTCAGTTTCTATTGGAACCACGTTTAAGGATAGCTCTACCCCTCGGTTATTCGTTTGCCCAATGTTTGCCACAGTAGAAGGGAAACCTGTTAAGGTTGGTATATTTACAGACATTAATAAATCTGAGGTAAATGATCTATAAGCATTAAAGCTCCCGTTCACTCTATTATTAAAAAATCCAAAGTCTACACCTAAATTATATTGTGTTGTTTTTTCCCACCCAAGTAAAGGATTAGCCAGGGAAAGTTGGTTAGCTGAATAATAAGGTTCATTTGTAGTATACCCTATACGATTAGACATCCCGTTAAAAGGAATAAAGATTGAAGTAATATCTCCCTTCGTTGCATATGGATCTACTGCAGAGTTTCCCGTAGTACCAACACCTAAACGAAGTTTTAAGGAATTGATCTGTTCACTATTTTTTAGAAAGTCCTCCTGATCTATTTTCCAAGCCAGGGCGGCTGATGGGAAAAAGTCCCATTTACGACCTTCCCCAAGTTGCGAGGCGCCATCCCAACGTCCCGAAACGGTTAATAAGTAACGATCATCAAAACCGTAGTTTAATCTCGCCATATAGGAACTGAGTTGGCGTTCATTAAGGCCGGACCACATATCAGCACTATTTTCAGAATTGGTAATATCTACCTCCCCAAAGTTATACCATAGCATAGATTCTTTCGGAATATTATTAGCATTCATACCTGAATTTTCAATATTCCATGAGGATGCTGTTTGTAATAGTGTTACATCAAAATTGTGCTTATCTGCTATTGTCTTGTTATAAGTAATAATATTATCCAGTGTCCAGGAAAGGTCTCTTCTATTATTTAACCTTGCGAAATTAGTTCCAGGACTTCCGTCTGAATTAATTCTATGGGCTGATGTATTGTCAAGGTAAACACCCTCTCTCCAGTATCGAAAATCAGGTCCAAATCTCACCTGATAATTCAAACCTTCTAATGGATCAATTATTTCTCCAATATCAAAGGTCGCAGACACACTTCCTAAGGCACGCATTGTCTCAGATAGCTGGGTACTTTTGTCCCATTCGTCCATAATGGTATATATGGTTGATTCACCACCCGGGTTAATAACCAGGTTCCCGTCACTATCATATGGAACAGCCATATTGTATATGTTTTTGGCAGCACCGTAAATTGCATTTGGACCGGAACTGCTTCGGCCTCCCAGGGTTGAAAAACCATAATCCTGTTCACTCCAGGACATATTAAAATTAGCATCTAAGGTAAACCAGTCCACAGGCTTTATATTTGTGCTAACATTTGCAGAATATCTTTCATAAAACTGGCCTTTTTGTGTCCCTTTATCATTCAAATATCCTAAAGATGCGTAGGCTTTCATTTTTTCAGTACCACCACTCGCACTAATAGTATGCTCATTTAAAATTCCGGTTTGGGTTACAAAATCTGTCCAATCTGTATTTGTAACTCTGGAAGGGTCCCAGGTACCACCTTCCCAACCTTGCAATACGTTGTCTCTTGAGGTTTGACCATCGAGAGGACTGTCAAATATATTAGTATCATTTTCCAGTGTAGGGGAATTAGGATTAGCATAAGTTTCCGGATCAAGATTATAAGCAGCCGACCTTCTAAATTCAATAAAATCTGCGGCGTTCATTGACGGTGCTCTGTCTACAATCTCTGAAGCGGTAACCGTACCTGAATAATTCAAAGTAAGACGACCAGCTTTTCCTTTTTTAGTAGTAACTATTATAACACCATTGGCACCTCTTGAACCATAAACTGCAGTAGCTGATGCATCCTTAAGAACGTCAATAGATTCAATATCCCTAGGGTTAATAGTTTCAATTGAAGAAGCAGACAATAATGGAATACCGTCTACCACATATAGAGGAGCATTACTTGCTGTTAAGGAGCGATTACCACGTATTCGTACGGTACCAATTGTACCCGGCCTTTCGCTACTTGTAATATCCACACCTGCTGCCTTTCCTTGCAAAGCCTGGAAAGCATTACTAACAGGTTGCGTCATAAGTTCTTCAGAACTTACATTTGCAACTGCTCCAGTAACATCAGATTTCTTTCGAGTTCCATATCCCACTACTACTACTTCATCAAGCTCAGAACTTCCTTCCTCCATGACAATATTATACTCTGTGGCGTCTCCAATGGTAACTTCTGTTTGTTGCATTCCTATAAAAGAAAATACAAGAACATCGCCCTCTGAAGCGTTTAGCTCATAAACTCCATCAAAATTTGTTTGAGTTCCGCTAGTTGTGCCTTCAATAGCCACGTTTACTCCTGGTACCGGTATGCCATTTTCATCAGTAACTGTCCCAGTCACCTCCTTCTCCTGGGCAAAAACAGGAATACTAAATAAGATGCATCCTGTATACATCAATAATTTCCGTACTAAATGTTTCATATAATTAATTGAGTTTATGTGTTTACAAAATATTAACATTCAAATATATTTGCTTTTCTATGCTTAGGTATCCTGTACTGTACTGCATTTTTTTACAAATCATTTAAATTATCTGCCAATAATGCTTGTTTTACACATATTTTGAATAAAATTTTTACAGACCTGGCAAATTATTATAAAGGTATACAGCTCTTTCCTTAACGTTAGTTTAAGAAGAAATATCTATCGAATAATTCAGTATTTTTTACTGCATGAATTATTGAAATTAAGTACCGCTAAATTTTCATAATGAATTATCTATTTTACAGGACGGCACAGGATACCTGCTAAACGCTTAATATTTATTTTTATAAATTAATATTGGTTCTTAATACAGTAAATCCACCAAGGTTTAAACTTTACTTAATGTTCAATAAACTTATTTTTCTTCCACTTTTGGCGTTATGTCTTTTACCTACATACGCTCAGGAAAACCCTAATGATCAACTACTAGAAACTACCTGGCAAAAAGCTGATATAACCACTAAAACCTGGACCCGTTGGTGGTGGATGGGCAGTGCAATTGATAAGAAAAATGTAAAGCAAAATCTAATCGAACTGCATAAAGCAGGAATTGGAGGCGTAGAAATCACACCTATCTATGGAGTGAAAGGAGAAGAGGATAATTATTTAGATTTTTTATCTCCTGAATATCTGGAAATCCTGGATTATACCATTAAAACAGCCGATAGTCTTGAAATGGGGGTTGATATGGTTCTAGGAACGGGATGGCCTTATGGCGGCCCACAAGTAGATCAGGAACATGCCGCGACCAAACTGGTAACAAGAACTTACGAAATAAAGAAAGGAGAACGATTAAAACAAAAGATTGAACCTAAAGACGAAAGAGATCAAACCACTGCTAAACTTAAATATTTAGTAGCTTTTAATGAAGAAGGGAAACACATAGACATCACGCATAAAGTAAAAAAAGATGCTTCGATAAATTGGAAATCTAAAGGCCAGGATCATAAAGTTATTGCTGTGTTTACGGGTAAAACCGGCCAACAGGTTAAAAGAGCGGCCCCGGGAGGAGAAGGCTTTACTGTAGATCATTATTCGCACGAGGCTTTAAATCAATACATACAACCATTTGATAAAGCTTTTGATAAAATTTCGCATAAACCCAGAAGTGTATTTAACGATAGTTACGAAGTATATGCCACCGATTTTACTCCTGATTTTTTTGAAGAATTTCAATCTAGAAGAGGTTACAACCTTAAAACAAAACTTCATCTTCTTTTAGAAGATAATAGGTCGGAAGAAGGAAATAGGGTTAAAAGCGATTACCGGGAAACTATTTCCGATTTATTATTGGAAGATTTCAATATTCCGTGGACGGAATGGGCCAACGAAAAAGGATTAAAAACAAGATTACAGGCACATGGTTCCCCGGGAAATTTAATAGATATGTATGCTTCGGCCGATATTCCTGAATGTGAAACTTTCGGCTCAATGCCCTTTGATATCCCAGGATTGAGAAGAGAAAAAGAAGATATAAGAGAAGGGGATGCAGATCCTGTTATGCTTAAATTTTCATCCTCTGCGGCGCATATTGCCGGCAAACCATTAACTTCTTCAGAAACATTTACCTGGCTTAGGGATCATTTTAAAACGGCACTTTCACACGCTAAACCCGAAGTAGAAGAGCTATTCCTAAATGGAATAAATCATATTTTCTTACACGGGACCACCTATTCTCCTGACCGCGCAAAATGGCCGGGATGGAAATTTTATGCGTCGGTAAACTTTAGTCCTAATAATACTATTTGGCAGGATGCCCCCGAACTCTTTACCTATATAGAAAACTCTCAATCTATGTTGCAAGCCGGGGAAGCCGACAATGAAACACTTCTTTATTGGCCCATTCACGATGTTTGGGATAATTTTTATAAAGGAAATCTGTTTTTTCAGTTAAAAATCCATTCCCTGGATGAATGGCTTCACGATACATCTTTTTATGAAACCACTAATTATTTAATGGATAATGGATATGCCACAGATTTTATTTCTGATAGGTTTATCCACAGAGCCAGTGCTGAAGGCGGTAAAATTAAATTACCTGGAGGCAGCTTCAAAAGTTTAATTGTTCCTGCAAGTAAAAATATGCCCATAGAAACTTTAGAAAAATTAATTGAGTTAAAAAATAATGGAGCACATATTGTATTTACCGGTTTGCCTGAAACCGCTCCTGGATATCATAATTACAAAGAAAGGACTACGAGAATAGAAAAAATTATTGATGAAAACAACATTGAAATTACTAAACTTAATAACCTTCCAGAAGATCTGAAAACTGTTAATGTTCTTCCTGAAGATTTGGTAAATACGGGATTGAAATTCATTAGAAGGAAATTAGGTAACAACAAAATATACTTTCTGGTAAACCATACTTCAAAATCCATAGATCAATATATTCCACTACAAACAACTTCAGATGAAATAATGCTGTTTGACCCGCTAACCGGCGAAGCAGGGAAAGCCGATTCTAAAATAGAAAATGGCAGAACTATGGTGAGAGTACAAATAGAATCGGGTGAATCATTTTTTATAAAAACAGGACTTGAAAAAGAATTACAAGCCTGGTTTTATTATGAACCTGGAAAAGAATCTTACGATATTACAGGTAAATGGACCTTATCTTTTGAAAATGGCGGTCCTGAAATCCCTGAAACAAAGAAAATAGAGGAAATGCAATCCTGGACCGGTTTAGGAGAAAAAGCCGAAGCATTTTCGGGAACAGGAATTTATGAAACTACTTTTGAAAAACCTGATGTTGATGCTGATAATTGGGAGCTTAACCTGGGAGATGTAAGGGAAAGTGCTTCAGTTTACATAAACGAAGAATACATTGGAACAGCCTGGGCAGCACCATTCAAACTAAAAACAGGAGATCTTCTTGAAGGAATTAACAAAATAAAAATTAAAGTAACCAATCTGGCTGCTAATCGCGTTAGAGATATGGAAATTCGTGGCGAGGAATGGAAAATTTTCCACGAAATAAATATGGTAAATAAAGATTATGAAGAATTTGATGCCACTAAATGGGATCCTATGCCTTCAGGTCTTTTAGACACTCTAACCCTTACTCCTTTGCATAAAAACTAAAGCAAATAATTAATAAAAAATACATTTTTAAATTATGAAAAAACATTCTTTACTCGCCTACCTCGTCATTTTTATTAGTGCAAGTTCCTTTGCTCAACAATCTATAGATTTAGATAGAGATGAAGTCTTAAGTCAAATAGAATTGGCCAATAAATACTTTATGGAAAAATGGCCTGATGTTGGAAAAACTATCGTTACAAATATGGAACGTCCAAGCCACATATGGACGAGGGCCGTATATTACGAAGGTCTTATGGCATTACACGAAATCTATCCAAAACAAGATTATTATAATTATGCCCTCGACTGGGCAGAATTTCACGACTGGGGATTTAGAAGCAAAAATATAACCCGAAATGCCGACGACTATTGTGCTGCCCAGACCTATATTGATCTTTACCAATTAGAGCCAAAGCCTGAAAAACTTAAAAATACCCGGGCTGCAATGCAGAAGTTCTTACATACTCCCCAAAATGGAGATTGGGATTGGATTGATGCCATTCAAATGGGAATGCCTGTTTTTGCTAAATTAGGAGTTTTGGAAAACGATGAACGCTATTTTGAAAAAATGCATAAAATGTATATGTATTCTCGAGATATAGAGGGGGAAAATGGTTTGTTTAATCCAGAAGATGGATTATGGTGGCGAGATGCCGATTTTGACCCACCTTATACCGAACCAAACGGAGAAGATTCTTACTGGAGTCGTGGTAATGGGTGGGTAATTGTAGCCCTGGCAAAAGTATTGGATATTATTCCTGAAGACGCTCAGCATCGTGATCAATATATTGAAGACCTTCAAGTTATGGCCGAAGCTTTAGCCAAAGTTCAGCGTGAAGATGGCTTTTGGAATGTGAGTCTCCACGATGAAGATCATTATGGCGGAAAAGAACTCTCCGGTACAGCATCATTTGTGTATGGTATGACATACGGCGTTAATAATGGCTTACTTGATGAAGAAAAATATACACCAATAATTGAAAAAGCCTGGAACGCAATGATCGACGATGCACTTCACGAAAATGGTTTTCTAGGGTATGTTCAATCTACGGGAAAAGAACCTAAAGACGGCCAGCCACTTTCTTACGATAAGGTACCAGATTTTGAAGATTATGGACTGGGATTATTTTTACTTGCCGGTACCGAAATTTATAAAATGGAGTAAACTACCTCGGAGGAAGCTCACGAAGCATTCAATGAGAACCATTATTTAATCTTCGAGGCAAGCCTCGGAGCATTTAAATCTCAATTATTGAGTAATTTTGATGAATTATCAAAAATAAAATTATGAAATATCAAACCAGACAGGGTTTAAGAGTATTCCATTTGGCTATACTCTTAAACCTTATTTGTTTCCCAACCTTTTATGCTCAGGAATCTGTGGAAATCTGGGAAGGAGAGATTCCGGGGGCAATTTTGGCAGAAGATTATACACAAATTGAAAATAAAAATGAGGCCGGTGTAGTTACCGGGATTTCCAAAGTAGTTACCCCAGAATTAAAAATTTTTAAGGCTGAAAACCCAAATAATGCTTCGATTTTAATTCTTCCCGGGGGAGGTTACTCTCATCTTTCGGTAGAAAAAGAGGGGAGAAAAGTTGCTACATGGGCTAATTCGTTAGGGCTGAATGCTTTTGTTTTACACTACAGGCTTCCTTCTGATGAAATAATGGAAGATAAGAGGCTTGCTCCCCTAGCCGACGCCCAACAGGCTATGCGGTTTATCAGAAAAAATGCAGGGAAATGGGACCTCAATCCAGATCAAATAGGGGTTTTAGGTTTCTCAGCAGGCGGCCATTTGGCGGCGAGTCTTTCAACTAGATTTAATGAAAAAATTGTTCAAAAGGACCAGGTAGTTTCAGGAAGGCCGGATTTCAGTATTCTAATATATCCGGTGATTTCAATGGAAGATAAGTTAACCCATAAAGGTTCTCAGGAGAGTTTACTAGGAGAAAATGCAAAAGAAGACCTAATAAAGAATTTTTCGAATGAAAACCTCGTGACAGCCGAGACACCTCCTGCTTTTTTGGTGCACGCTACCGATGATAAAGCTGTTCCGGTAGAAAACAGTCTGGAATATTATAAAGCTTTAAAAGCTAATAACGTTCCTGTGGAGATGCACATATTTGAAGATGGCGGTCATGGGTTCGGATTAGGGAAAAAAGGAACAAATACATTTTGGCCAAACAATCTTGAAAAATGGTTGGATCAGCACCACCTGATTCAAAACAAACCTATGGTTTTTTCTTATTTCACCGGAAATGGCGAAGATGGCCTTCACTTGGCCTATAGCTATGATGGCTACACATGGAAAGCTTTAAATAATGGAAAATCTTTTTTAAAACCAGAATTAGGGAATGAAAAACTAATGCGCGACCCCTGTATTATAAAAGGCGGAGACGGAAAATATCATATGGTATGGACGGTTGGCTGGACCGAAAAAGGAATTGGTTATGCTTCTTCTAAAGATCTCATCAATTGGAGTGATCAGCAATATATTCCTGTAATGGAACACGAAGAAAATGCAAGAAATACCTGGGCGCCCGAAGTTACCTACGACGAAGAAAACGAAGAATACATCATTTACTGGGCAACAACTATAAAAGGAAAGTTTCGTGAAACCCAAATTGATGCCGACGACGGTTATAATCACCGAATGTATTATGTAAGCACTAAGGATTTTAAAAATTTTAGCGACACGAAGATTTTATATGAGCCCGGCTTCAACGTTATTGATGCAAGCATTAAAGAGTATGAAGATATGTTTGTGATGTTTCTGAAAGATGAAACGCGTGAACCTGCTGAGAAAAATATCAGGATTGCTACCGCCAACAATCTGAAAGGCCCTTATAGCAAAGCTAGTGAACCTATTACCGGTGAGTATTGGGCAGAAGGACCAACTTCAGTTAAGATAAGGGATGAATACCTGGTTTTCTTTGATAAGTATATTGAAAAAGAATTCGGTGCAGTACGATCAAACGACCTGGAAAACTGGGAAGATATTTCAGATAAAGTTAGCTTTCCTGAAGATATTCGACACGGGAGTATATTAAAAGTACCGGCAGAAGTCTTGAAAAGCTTACAGGAGTAATGGAAAACTCCTGTAAGTTTAGCTAACAAATTAGATTCCTTTAATATCCATTGAAAACATTTCAATATTATAGTTAAGGATTTTGAGTGTTATTTACATACCTATACATTTCTGAAGCAGCCAGTAAAAAAGCCCCTACTCCAAAATCGGCAGTAGAATTTTTATCCACCACCTGGCCCGGAATGGCTTTTTCACCAATAGGCTGTACATAACCAATAGAGCCATCTTCCTGAAGTGCCGTTTCAGTAAGATATTGCCAGGATTTTTTAATGGTTGGCATATATTCTTCTTTAGCTAAAATTCCATTATTTACTCCCCATAGAAAGCCATAAGTAAAGAAAGAGGTGCCACTGGTTTCCGGGCCGGGCGCGTGCTCTGGGTCTAACATACTTCTGGTCCAGTATCCTTCTTCTTGTTGCGCTTCAGCTAGAGCCTTAGCCATAGTTCTAAAGCGTTCTTCATACTTTTTTCGGTTTTTAGCATCTTCAGGTAAGTCCTGAAGCACTTTAGCAAAGCCGGCAAATACCCAACCATCCCCCCTGGCCCAAAAATCCTTCTTTTCATTTTCACTTTTATGTTCAGGATAAACATATTTTGCATCACGATAATATAATCCTGCTTCTTCATCATACATGATGCTATCGGCATAAGAAAGGTATTCATCCAGTTTATTTAAATATTCCTCATTCCCGGTAACTTTGTAAAGCTTGGTCATAACGGGCATTACCATGTACAGACCGTCTGCCCACCACCAATAATCATTTTCAGAAGTATTCATCTGGTACTCCATTACCTCACGGGCACGTTTAATTTTCGATGGATCGTTTTCTCCTTCTAACATATAAATATCAATATAGGTCTGAAAAGCAATCTGCCAATCCCCAAATAAAACATGCTCGTCGGTTTCCCCGTAATTATATTTCCATTCAGTTTTATCCTCTGATTTGGCGCCCATCCACTCATTCTCTTCTGCCCAGGCCTTGGAATACTCTAAATAACTTTCTTCACCTGTCACTTTATAGGCTTCAATATTTCCGGTATGGTAAGCGGCGTCGTGCCAAAAAGCCCAGCTGTGATCAGGATTCTTATCCTGCCAGTGCTTATTCACACGGTGTATAATTTCCTCTACTTCCTCTTTAGAATCTGGTAAAATCTCTTTTTCTTCAGTATTTGAGGTAGTTTCATTATTCTCTTCTGAATTCTTGCTTTCTCCAAAATTACAGGCCATAAGTAGCCCTGAAACAACTAATAATAAGTAAGTCTTAATTTTAATCATGCTGTTATCTTTATAAATTTTTATTCAGCTTTATCTATAGGAATAGCTTCTCCACTCCAAATTTTCTTTTGTGTCCAGGGGGCTGCCGGAGCACTCCAGAATTCATTATCTTCTTCAAGTCCTAATACTAGAAATGCCTCAGAACATAAATAAAGGCTTCCGGTTGAAATATAGCCTTCGCCAATATTATTCTGACTTCCATAGAATCCAACTTTAAGCCATCCTTCTTCATCAAAGGTTCCTTCTGCTTCAATTTGTTTTTTTATGACCGCGTGTAATGCTGACCTTACCTGAGCAGGTTTAATTTCTTCGGGTAGTTCTTCCCATAATGCTATTTGGGATAATGCCTGAAAAGCTCCAAACCTGTATGCTAACGATCGTCCTATCGGAGGATAAGTACCTTCAGGAGAAATAAGGCGCTCCTGGATTTCGGCATATCGGCTTGCTCTTCGTGTTACTTCCTTTAAATCTTTTTCTTTGTCAATTCCTTCCTCATTTAACGTTTTAAGAATATCGAGCATCATTGGTTGAATAACAAAGCTGTTATAGTAATCCCAGTGGAAATTTGGTCCGTCCCCATACATTCCATCGCCTAAATACCATTCCATATGTTTGTTTAGCGCATAATCCATTCTAACCATATCTGCCTCCTCATCGAACTTTAATAAAGCTGCTTCCACCATTGCGGTGAAAAGTAACCAGTTGCTGTAATAAGGCTTTATCTTCCTGGTAGACTTTAAGGCTTCAATTACATTCTCTTTTGACTCCTCCTCTAAATTACCCCATAATTGATTAGGTGCTCTTAGTAGCGCCTGTGCCAAAAATGCAGCATCAACCAAAGGCTGACGGTCTTCTGAAAAATTCATAAAATCTTTTGCGTCAGGGTCTACCGCATTTTCCAAACTTTTTACACTAAGTTCAATATATTTTTCCCTTAATTTCCCTTCTTCCGTATCGTCTGGCCCAATTTCCAGCCAGGGTGCCATACCGGACATCAACCTTCCAAAAGCTTCTAAATAAGTTACGTGTGTGCGATCGTCCCAGGCACCCGGAGATCGTTCTATGGGCATTTTTTCTTTAAGTTGATCTTTACTCAAAGCTGTTAAAACCGGATCGGCTATTTTTATCAGGGATGAAACATAATATTCCCTCACTTCTTCAGGTTTTTCTTGGGCAAAGCTCATTGTACTGAGAGAGAGAAATAACACTCCCAAGGCAAAAGCTTTTAGAGGTATGTTGTTATTTTTTTTCATATTTAATTATTTTGAATTTTAATTACAAATCCGCCATATGGCTGAACAAAAATTTCAATAGGTTCATTTATTTCGATCTCTTGTTTTGTAAAACCTTCTTTTGCATCAGTAATTAAATAGGCTGATGCAAGATTCTCAATAAAATCAAATGAAATCTCAAATTCCTTGCTTTCATTTTCACCGTTTATTCCTACTATATGCCAGGTTTCACCCTTTCTTCTAGCCATGATCACTTCCTGCCCGGGATAACCCTCAATTAGTTTACTTTCATCCCATTGTACCGGGATATCTCGCAAATATTCTCTAACAAACTCAGGTTGTTTTGCCATCCCGGCCGGAGTTTCTGCAATATGTTGTATTCCTGAAGTAAAAAGGACGGGTAATGCTAATTCAAATGCCGGGGTACTAAGTCGGTTGATATCCGGAATAGTATCTAAAACCATAGGAGTGAAATCCATCGGGTCGTATACATTTCGGGAAAAGGGCAATATTGCCGCGTGGGCCGGAGCCCGATTTGCATTTTCCTGTTCAAAAGTGATGAATTCGTGCCCTTTAACTGCTTCAACAGTCATAAGGTTTGGATAAGTTCTATGCCATCCCCTTGGCAAGGTAGCGCCGTGAAAATTAACTAATAACTTATATTTTGCGGCATCTTCAAGTATGTCGTGATAATAATCAACTACCGATTGCCCATCTCCTCCAAAAAAGTCGATCTTAACACCGGCAACACCAATCTCCTTTAATTTTTTGAATTGATTTTCCCGACTTTCTTTTGTGAGTAATTTACCTTTTGGAGTATAAGGTGTACTATTCCAATCACCTGAAGAATTATACCATAGCAGTAATTTTACCGATTTTTCGTCGGCATAATCTACCAACTCTTGCATACGCTCCCATCCAATATTTTCGTCCCAATTAACATCGATAAGGCAATAAGCCCAATTCATATCGGCAGCGTAGTCAATAAATTTTTTGGTGGTGTAGTAATTTACCGACTCATCTTTTAACAAGGCCCAACTCCACGAAGATAGCCCTGGCTTAATATAATCGGTTTCTTCTTGTTTTGTAGGTTCCGCCAAATCAGTAACAATGGTATTACTAACAACATCTTCAAGGTTGCCAAAGGCTAAAGTACGCCACGGACTTTCCAAGGGCAGTTCCGCGTTAGGTAATAATTCACCTCCCGGAAAAACTTCTTCTTTTTGAGGAAAACTAACTTTTAAAGCATTCTCTTCAGACTTTAACCTACTGGCACTAAAATTTCGGTTTGGCGCGGTTTCAGAAATTAAAATCCAGGTTTCTCCTTCCTTTATTAGTGCCGGATATACCCAACCCTCACCAATTTCGGGCTTAGTATTAAGAGGAATATTCATTTTATAATTCTCTTCATAAGAAGGATTGGTTTCCGCCCAACCGGTTTTTGCTTTAGACATAGGTTGCAACCAGCCCCGGGCTTCTGAAGTAAAATTAAAAGTGGTTTTTTCCTCATTAATTATTTTGACACCCGATTCCCCCTCTGGAAAACGATAGCGAAATCCAAGAGAATTCTCACCTAAATGAAAATCGATCCCCATTTGTTTCTGATCCCCATTTTCTACTTTTAAAGTATATTGATTTGCTGTATAACTAATTTCTGACTGTTTTCCGTGGAAAAGCTTATAATCCTCTGAAACTTCTTCTTTATCTGAAACCTCGATAATTTTAAGGTTTTTTGTGAAATCTGAATCTTCCCTGGACAGGCCTAATTTCGATTCCTGTAAAATGCCCTTATCCTTATAAGAAACCATGTAAACTAATTCCCCATTTTCATTAACGCTCACCTCCAGTTTAATATCATTTGCCGGATTACTGAAGTTCGCATTCTTCATTTCCTGATCGGAACAGGAATACAAAATCACTAACCCAAAAACCGATGCTATAAACTTCCTCATTACTCCGAAGTTTTTAAGGATTCTATCCCTTTAACCGTCGGCTTCACCTTCTTAATAGTACCGTCCTCATCAAACTCCAATTTATCAATGGCAACTTCGCGATGAAATCCGGCTTCCCGTCCCATATCGATACCTTTGGGGCGGGTGAAGCGATGATAAACGATATACCATTCATCTTTTCCCGGCACCTGGATAACCGAATTATGGCCTGTACCATAAATTTCGTTTTCTTCATCTTTTTCAATTACCATATTTTCTTCAGGAATTTCAAGTGGACCAGTTGGCGAGGTAGAAGTAGCATATCTTACCCGGTAATCCGGACTTCTAGTATCGTTTTCTGACCATAGAAAGTAGTATTTACCATCTCTAAAAAACACCTCAGCACCTTCCCTAAACGTATTATCGGGAGTAATAACTTTTTCAGTTCCTTCCTTTAGAGAAGTCATATCTTCATTTAATTCGGCAACCGCCATAAATCCGTTACCCCAATACAAATAGCTTTTTCCGCTTTCGGGATCGGTAAAAACATCAGGGTCGATGACCTGACCACCTTTTACCCCTTCCGGTTTTTCTGAAATTAAAGGCTCCCCGATATCTTCAAAAGGCCCTTCAGGTTGATCTGCAACCGCTACCCCAATTTTTTGGGCGGCTGTGAAGTAATAGAAATACTTGTATTCTCCATCTATTTCCTTTTCAATAGCGCAAGGAGCCCAGGCATTTCTATCTGCCCAGTCCACATCTTTTTTAAGGTCTAAAATTGTACCCTCATTTTTCCAATTGATTAAATCTTCTGAAGAAAAAGTTTCAAAATAAGTGCCTGACCATCCGTGAAAGCCATCGCTGGTTGGATACAGGTAATACTTTTCTTCCCTTTCTGAATATATAATTTCAGGATCGGCGTAATAACCTTCAACAACAGGATTATTAGCTATTTCTACCTGAACTTTATAAATTTTCTCTTCACCATTGGCTAATTTCACAGTGTATTCCTGTACACCGTTTTCGAAGTTTTTAGCTTCAGGATTCGTGATTTCAATACTGGGAAAAGTTCCTAATTCAGGATTAAAACTGCTAAGATCGGTTCCATTTTTAACAGGTAAGTAGATAGACTTTTCAGCCTCGTCTATTATTATATTTTTCTGCTTTACTGCTGAAGAATTACTCCCGGTAATTACCGGAAAATCATCTGAAGGAAATGCCTCCAGGAGTTGATTTACTTCTTCTTCTGTAATTGGCAATACTGTACCGTGACGCGGGTGAAAATTCATAGAAATATCTTCGCTTACCAACTCAAAATTTTTCAGATCGTTACTTTCAGCAAATTCATATCGACCATCCATATAAACATCATACATTAAAATATATTTATCTGAATCTATGAGTTTAAAAACCCCGCTACCTTCTACCGCCTGGTCGGTTTGGTCTACATTACCTTCCATAGGCTCGTAGCCGCCGGTCAAACTATCTGAAATCGCTACTTTTATCCCTTTATCTTCATCTCCCTCAGTTTTATAGAAAAGATGGAATTTACCGTCCTTTTTAATGATGTCACCATCTATACTGGCCATTTCTTTAGGATTGTAAAATAATTGTTTAGGAGTCGTCTCGAGTTCAGTAAAATCTTCATTGGCGTAGGCATAGTAAATCTTGTCATAACTATCAGGCTGTAACATGGAAAAATAAACCATATATTTTTCTTTTTCCTCATCGTAAAAAGTTTGCGGTGCCCACACCCTGCTAACATCTGAAAATTCCTCAAAAGTATCCGGGATATTAATGACCGTAGAAGTCCAATCGATTAAATTATCAGATTTTAACAATACCATTTCAGTATTACTCCAACCGTTCTGAGTCAACAAATCGGTCACCACCATTCTAAAGCTTCTATTGGCACCTCTTAATATATGTGGGTCACGAACACCACCGGTATTGCTGATTTCTTCAGAACTAATTATAGGCTCATTATTGTTAAGGGCATAGTAGTTATAGCCGTCTTCACTAAGCGCATAACGAACGGCCTCTTCGCCTTCACCATTACCGGTAAAATATGTAAATAGGTAGGCTACATTTTCATTTTTATTATACTCACTTTTTTCAGTGTTTTCACAGGCATATAACAAAAGACTTAATACCGATAGCAGGAAGTACTGGAATACAGAATATTTTTTTTTCATTTTAAAATTTAAAATTGGTTAATAGTTTGGTCATTATTCTTCATTAAAAAAAGACAAATCCCACTGGTCATGCCATTCTATAATAGGTTTATCATTTTTAAATTCTATAGGAAGCCAGATATAACGACCATCAATATGATTATCGGGTTTCCATCTATCCGCCATAAAGATATAGGCGTTTTCTTTTCCCTGTACCGGTAAAACAAAAGTACTTTGCGACCTAAAAGTCACATTAGCCTCTTCTCCTTTTGCGGGATTTCCAAGGCCTTTCCAGGGTCCCATAACCGATTCTGCTTTAAAAGAACGGGCTTTATTAGGTTCCCAGCCTGTAAGACCGGAGGTAATCATATAATAATGCTCTTTGTGCTTAAATATAGTTGGTGCTTCGTTTTGCCCGCCAGGTTTTACTCTCACCCAATTATCGGTAAAGCCTAAATAATCATCAGTTAATTCTGAAATATGTAGAGTTTGATTTTCCTCTGAAGAATGGATGTGATAAGCCGTTCCATCGTCATCAACAAAAACAGTCATATCGCGGGCCATTTGACCATCTTCAAAATCCCGCCTTACAAACATTCCATCATTTAAAGCTTTGTACCATTCATCCGTCCACCATTCTTCAGCATCACCGTCCTCAGGCGTTTCTTTCCATTCTTCCTTAAAATTTTTAGGCCATACCCCTGCATTGGGTCTAAAAGATTTTAAATACTCGAAAGGACCGGTTGGATTATCACTAACAGCCAAACCCGTTCTTGCAGCGGCATAGCCCTGCCCTTTTAACTCTAAATGAAACCACATTACATATTTTCCTGTTTTTTCATTATAAACTACCTTAGGTCTTTCCATAACACTTCCGCCTGTAATCTCGGAATCAGGATCGTCTTCTACAGCAAGAGCCACTCCTTCTTTTTTCCAGTTATAAAGGTCTTTAGAGCTATAAACATTTATTCCAACTCTCGCTTTACTACTTTTTCCTTTATGCTCTCCATACCAATAATAGGTGTCCCCTTTAAACATAATTCCACCCCCGTGGGCATTAATATGGTTTTCTCCAGAATCTTCCCAAATCGTCCCGGGATAAAAAGCATCATAGGGATAGGTAGTCTCCTGGGCGGTAATACTAAGACTGTTAACCAAAAACACTAGAAATATTACTTTTCTTTCCATTTTCTTATATTTTATATTTCCTTCCTTTTTGAAGGAAAAATTTTCAAAGAGATAACTCAGTAAACCTATATTTATATGGACATAGGTTTTAATCAAACTGGTCTCGTACTTCAGTCTATATAAGTTAAATCCTATGACGATTTTTTAATCTAAAAAAAGAGGTAAAATATTTTTTTGTAACATATTTACATAGAGATATTTAGGTTTACTTCGAAATTTAATTATTTGTTAACCAAAGTACAATACGGTTCTTAAATTCATTAATAATCTTATAGTATTGCGGCTAATATAAAAAATAAATGTTTATCCTACGTTTAATAACTTCCTTTATGTAAAATGAGATTTATCCATAGAACCACTCATTTTCAGGAATAAAATAAAAGTAAAAATTTGCGTTATAAAACGTCGCAAACATCAAAAACTATATTAACAAAAAAACCAACATCTTAATTATCTGAAATTAAAAAACTAATAATCAATTTATTACATATAAAAAACCTTTGACTTAATAATAAGTTTAGTCTTATTTCTCTTTATTTATAATCCCAGGAGGGTAATTACCCAAAGCAATAAATTCAATAAAAATAAATTTTAAATTGGAAAATACTAGTAATTACTCACTCTAATTGATTTCCACCAAATTTTACTCTGTTTGAGTTTTTCACCTCTATATTTTTAATTTAACAGTAATTTAACTTTTTGATTTCAATCGATTACAAGCCTATGGAATCAATAGGATTAAGATAATTTACTATGGAAATATAAACCATATTTTAACCTTTTTTTTGTTAAATTTTTGACACTTTAATAAACGTACTTTGCACATTTAAAAAAGATCTTTATGTTTACATTAAGTTATTCGAAATCGTTTGAGTTAATTATCTAAACCAAAAAACTATTATGAATGTGAAAAATTTACACAATGCAATCTTATGCGTTGCTTTACTTTTTTCTTTTCAGGCATTACCTTTTAAAAATGCAGAAAACAATAAAAAAGTTCAAGAAATTATTACAGGTACTGTTACAAGTGCAGCAGACAATTTGCCTGTACCGGGTGTAACAGTGATGGAAAAAAACACCAATAATGGTGTTGTGACTGATTTTGATGGAAATTACGAAATTGAGGTTTCGGGACCAGATGCGATCCTGGTATTTTCCTATATTGGTTTTGAGACCAAAGAAATACCAGTAAATGACCAGGAAGCTATTAATAACGTTGTTCTTGAAGAAGATCTTGGACAATTAGATGAAGTAGTGGTAGTAGGTTATGGTACTCAGAAAAGATCGGATGTTACCGGTTCTGTTTCTTCAGTACCCCAGGAAAGATTGGAAAATCTTCCAGTAACAAATGTCACCCAGGCTATCCAGGGTACTACTGCAGGCTTGAATATTACAGAAGGCTCATCTGTACCTGGAAGTACTGGCTCTATACAGGTAAGAGGTGTGAACTCCATAAATGCTAATAATAGCCCTTTTATCGTTCTTGATGGTTCTCCATTTTTTGGAACATTGAATGATATTAACACACGGGACATTAAATCTATTGAGGTGTTAAAAGATGCTTCAGCTGTAGCTATATATGGTACACGTGGTTCAAATGGTGTTATTCTTATTACCACTAAAGAAGGAAAACTTGGAAAACCAACTATAAATTATACCGTATATGGAGGTGTTGAAGAAATTGCTAATATTTTCGAACCAAGAGGCCCGGATGCATACGTTCAGAAATATGCGGACTATATGAATGCAATGGGGTTGGAGCAAAACAGAATCCTTCCTAACTTCAGAGAAGTTGAAAATTATGAAGCCGGTCGTACTACCGACTGGATTGACGAAGTTACCAGAACAGGGGTAATTCAGGAACACAATTTAAGTATAAACGGAGGAAGCGAAAATGCCAGTTATTATTTATCTGGAGGGTTCCTGGATCAAAAAGGGGTAATTCAAGGGTATGATTATCAAAAAGTAACTTTTAGAACTAATCTGGATCTTGATGTAACCGATTATCTAAAAGTTGGTGTAAACGCATTCTTTGCAAACAACAATTTTAATGGTGGAAGAGCTAATCTATTAGAAGCTGCTGCTATGAGCCCTTACTCTGTGCCTTATGATGACGAAGGAAATATGATTATTTTCCCAATGGAACCGGAACAATTATTCGCTAACCCATTACTACCGTTAAATACGGATAGAATGGAAAGGGATAATAATTTCTCCGGAAATGCATTTGCAGAATTGACTCCAGGCTTTATAGAAGGTCTTTCATATAGATTCAATGCTTCGTATGCACACAACCCATATACTTATCGATTCTATTCAGGTAGGGCTGCAAATAACACACAAGGAGGAACGGCCAACCTAACTAATTCTGAAGAAAACAACTGGGTTATTGAAAATATTCTTTCTTACACAAAAAGTTTCGGGAAACATAATTTAGATTTCACAGCTTTGTATAGTGCTCAGGAAAATGAATATTTCACTTCCAGTTCCAATTCCTCCGGTTTTATAAATGATGCGCTTTCCTATTATAATATTGGCGCAGGGGAAAATATTGGTGGATCATCCAACAGCTGGAAATCTACTCTACTTTCTCAAATGGGACGAATAAACTATAATTACGACAGTAAATATTTGTTAACCCTTACAGCGCGTCGTGATGGTTTCTCAGCCTTTGGTGCCGATACCGATAAATATGGAATATTCCCATCCATGGCTTTAGGTTGGAACGTTCATAGGGAAGACTTTCTTCAGGACTCTGATAATATAAATCAACTTAAATTACGTTTTTCCTACGGGGAAACTGGAAACCAGGCAGTGGGAGTAGGTCAAACCCAAACAACTGCCAGCACCACCTTGTACCCATTTGGTGGTTCAGCGCAGGTCGGGACTTATCTCGGCGGTATGGGTAACACTAATCTAAACTGGGAAACTACCACCTCTGCAAACTTTGGTATTGATTTTGGCTTTTTCGAAAATAGGTTGGGAGGTACCATTGAAGCTTATAGAAGTAGAACACGAGATATTTTGATTCAAAGAAGTTTACCTAGTATTACCGGGTCTAATTCTGTATGGGATAACCTGGGAGAAATGCAAAACACTGGTTTGGAAGTAACTCTGAACACTGTTCCAATTCGGAATGATAATTTTAGATGGGAAATGGACCTCAACTTTTCAACCTTCAAAAATGAACTTTTAGATATCTACGGTGATGGTGAAGATGACCTTGGAAACCGTTGGTTTATTGGTAAACCTCTCTGGGCTGTTTATGACTACGAGATGGTAGGAGTTTGGCAGGAAGGCGAAGATCCTTCAAACTGGGACCCGAGTGCCCGGCCCGGGGATTTAAAATTTGCAGACCTAAATGGAGACGGTGTTATAGACCCTGAAAATGATAGGAAATATCTTGGAACCGGTCTCCCATCATGGACAGGTGGTTTAACAAACCGGCTAAGTTATAAGAACTTTGATTTCAGCATTTTTGTACAAACTATTCAGGGAGTTCTAAAAAATAATAGTGATATCCACTTTGCTGATGAAGGCGGAAGAAGAAATACTCCTATTGATGTAGGTTACTGGACACCCGAAAACCCTTCCAATGAATTTGCCTCTATGGGGTATCGTAATCCACGCGGCTATGGTTTTCCTCGAGATGCCAGCTTTGTAAGAATTAAAGATGCGAGATTAAGCTATAGATTACCTGCAGATATTATTGAAAATTATGGAGTAAGTAATTTTATGATTTACGTTGCCGGAAGAAACCTTTATACATTTACAGATTGGATTGGATGGGATCCTGAAAGTAATCAAGATCCTCGCGGAAGCGGAAACTGGACAAATAATTACCCTGTGGTTAGAACCTTTTCCGTAGGATTAAATGTTTCTCTTTAAAAATAAATAACAGAATAGATATGAAACGATATTTTAAAATAACAGCACTTGTTTTTAGTTTTGCAGTTATAGTTGCTTCTTGCGAAGACTCTTTTCTTGAAGAAGAAGTGCGTTCAGCGTATACACCAGAAAATTTAACTGATGCCCTTGGATTCGAAGCAGCATTAGTCGGTCTTTATCAACAAATGGGAGCCTATCAAGGTCTTAGTTGGGCTCAGGGATGGCTTGCAGTTTGGCAGGTGGGAACTGACATCGTATGGCCCACTCTTCCGCAAGGAATTGAAGTTCCTTACTACGAGTATAGTTCTCTCACCGCAGATGACCAGGCAACAACCTATACCTGGGAATGGAATTACAATCTTATTGAAAATGCAAATAGTATTATAAATAATGTAGAGAATCCTGAATTGCAAGCACCGGATATGAATGAAGAAGACCGAAATAGAGTAAATGCCGAAGCACGATTTTTCAGAGCATACGCCTATAATATGCTAGCAACGCTCTATGGAGGTGTACCCTTAGTAACTGAAGCACTTACAGAGCCCAGAACCGATTTTGTGAGAGCTCCTATAGAAGATATTAATGCTTTAATTGAGGAAGATTTGAACTTTGCCACTGAACACCTTCCCGAAGTCGGAGGTATGCCAGCGGAAGCTCGGATAAATAAATATGCTGCCCACCAACTTTTCGCAGAATTCTATCTAAGAACTGATGAACCTGCAAAAGCCGAAGAAGAAGCTGATGCAATTATTGAAAGCAGCGCCTATAGCTTAGTCACAGAACGTTATGGCGTTAAAGCAGATGAAGATGGAGACCCATTTTCAGATATGTTCTGGAAGGGTAACCAAAGAAGGTCTCAAGGAAACACAGAAGCGATCTGGGTACTCGAAATGGAAAACCCGGCCGATGTTCGAGGAGGAAGTGTGGGTGCTCCTCAGCATCGTAGAGTATGGGGTGCTCAGTACCATAGTAGAGCAGGTATGTTGCCCGCTGATTCTCTTGGCGGCCGCGGTCTATCCAGAATAAGACTTAATAATTTTGTGCTCTACGACCTTTATGACCAAGGTGATATGCGCAACTCGGAATACAATATTAACAGGGAATTATACTATAATAATCCAGACTATGAAGATTACGGGGAAAGAGTACCTTATGAAGGTCCCGATACCCTCTTTATTACAAATCCTTACACTATGAAATGGAAGCATTTTGATGAAAGAGACACTTTTGGGTGGGGAATGTGGAAAGATTTCATCTTAATGAGATTAGGAGAGACTTATCTTTTAAAAGCTGAAGCTCAGTTTAAGCAGGATGATTTTGCAGGTGCAGCCTCTTCAATAAATGAACTGAGAGAAAGAGCAAATGCGCCTATGGTAGATGCTGGTGATATAGATCTTGATTTTATCCTGGACGAACGGGTAAGAGAGCTGATAGCCGAGGAAAATCGCCGAATGACCTTAATGAGAACCGGAACACTTGTGGAACGAGCCAATAGATTAAATAATGACGCACCGGAAAATATGCAAATTCGAGGTTTATCCGAAACGCATCTTTTAATGCCCATACCCCTTAGAGAAATTCAGTTGAATAAAGATGCTGAACTTGAGCAGAACCCTGGATATTAACCAGTATTAATTAGCCAGTAAACCTTTCCCACAACTTTGGGAAAGGTTTCTTATTATTAATTTTACTGCATTTGTCTTATATTATACTTTTAGTATACTTACTAAGCAGCCACCATGCTGTTATTACTAAGATTTCAAAAGTTTGTATATTTTATTGTCTTGTAATTATACTTTTATTGCTTATGATTTAAACTCTCTTGGAGTTTTACCAAATTTTTCTTTAAATATCTTTCTAAAATACTTTAAGTTAGTAAAGCCAACCTCATAAGATGCCTGGGAAACTGAAAAATTTTCATTTTTAATAAGTTCTGCGGCTCTTTCAATTTTCAAATTTCTAATATATTCATTTATACTCAAGCCGGTAATTGCTTTCAGTTTTCTATATAAGGAGGTTCTGCTCATTCCAACTTTTTGTGAGATTAAATCAACATTATCTGTACCTTTACCCATATTCTTTGCAATTATGAGATCGAGTTCAGAAAGAAATTCCTTTTCCTTCGTTAGCAATACTGAAACTTTTTCTTCCGTTTTTGATTTATTCTCCCTCACACCTTTAAAATGATGTTGAAGTTGCTCTCTACTAAACAATAAATTCTTAACACGGGTTTTTAACAATTTAGGATTGAAAGGTTTGACAATATAATCATCAGCCCCCTGCTCATAACCTAAATTTATACTTTCAAAATTTCCTTTAGCAGTGAGAAGAATTATAGGAATATGGCTTGTGGAATGCTGCTGCTTTAATTCAAAACATAAATCTACCCCGTTTTTTTCTGGCATCATAACATCTGAAATTATAAGATCAGGAACATAATTGGAAGCTTTAACAATTCCTTCTCTCCCATTTCTTGAGTGTATTATATCATATTCCTCCTTAAAAATATTACTAAGAAAATTTAAAATTTCCTCGTTATCATCTATAATAAGAATGAGCCGTCTATCCTTATTGGGTTTAAGATTGGCTGTTTGTTTACGCGACTTAATATTATCTGAAAACACCTGCCCGGTAACGACCTTTTCATCATCCCTATTCAAATGCTCCTCAACCTCCTTAATTTCGACTGCAGGAACTGCAAGAGTAAAGATCGTCTTCTCTTCGGGCGTACTTTCTGCATGAATACTTCCACCGTGCAATTCTGCGAAACGCTTCGACAATGCCAATCCTATCCCATTCCCTTTTTCCTTAACGTTAGAATTGGAGCGATAATACCAGTTAAAAATATGAGACAATTCTTCTTTACTAATACCTGTTCCTGTATCACTTACAGTTATTTTAAAATTGTCACTATTACAAATCAGTGAGATTTTGACTTCACCATTAATTTTACAATACTTTATTGCGTTAGAAAGTAAATTATTAATTACAACTTCAATCTTTTCAATATCCACATTGAATATTTTTTTGTCTACGGGAAGGGAATACTCTAATGTTATATTTTTTTCTTTCGCTAGAGGAAGGTAATTTTCTATCCATGTTTTTAGATTCTCAGAAATATCATGTTCCCTTCTATTCAATTGGCTCAAACCTTCTTCGGCCTTTCTAAACTCTAATAATTTATTAATTGAATGATGCAACTTGCGGGCATTTCTCTGAATAAACAATAAATCTGTTTTTATCTTTTTGTTTTGAATTTCCAGAAGATTCTCAACTGGAGCCAGAATTAAAGTTAGAGGAGTTTTAAGTTCATGAGAAAAAGCCGTAAAAAACCTAAACCGTTCTTCGTTTAAATCCTTTTCTAAATGACGCTGCTTTTTCTCAAATAGGAGGGAATTTTTTAGGTGAACACGCTCCGAATAATACTTAAAACTTATCCAGATCAAGATAGTAGCCATAATAAAATATAATAAATAAGCAGGCCATGTTTTCCAGATGGGAGGGACAATATTGAATTTTAATTCTTTATAATTTTTAGTATTGACACCGGAATTAACGCGTACCTTCAGTATATATTCTCCGGGAGGAACACTAGTGAAGTTGGCTATACCTTCCTTTTGATCTTCAATCCAATATTTATTATGGTTTTCAAGTTTGTAAGAATATGTCAAATTATGAGCTTCCGGATATTTGAGTGATGCAAATTCCACGGAAAAAGAATTCTGGTTATGGTTTAATTTGATTTTATCCTGGTAAAAAATCGCTTGCCTGAGAATGGAATTTTTTTCTTCTACCCTTACTTCAACAGTTTTATTGAGGACTTTAAGACCTTGAAATAACAAAGGATAATCCTGTTTTACTCTCTTAAAATGATTCGGATCCAAAATGTTCAAACCATTATTACCACCGAAATAAAGGTTTCCTGAAGAATTCTTAAGGGCTGCACCAATATTGAATTCCCCCGACTGGAGATTATCCAAAGAAGAAACATCCAATATTTCATTTGTTTCCACATTATAACGATTTATTCCGTTATAGGTTCCCATCCATATATAAGTCTCATCTTCCCATATAAGACTATTTACGGTATTATTACTTAAACCATCCTCTACGGAAAAAGTTAGCACTTCCTTAGTTTTTGGATTAAATCGGAGTATCCCGCCAAATCTTGTACCTGCCAACACTTCTCCGTTTTCCATCAGCAATACTGAAAATATGATATCGCTATTAAACCCCTTAGTATTATCTTCATTAAAACTCTGAAAATCATCGGCTTCAGGATTATACTTAATTAATCCCGATCCAAAAGTAGCAAACCACAAAACACCTTCTTCCTGATCTTCTACTATTGAACGTATATCAATCTTTCCTAAGGATTCAATGTATTTAAACCTATCTTTACCTTCAATGTATTTGTATAAACCTCCTCGATTTGTACCAACCCAAATTGTTCCATTCCTGGATTCAAATATCACCCGCACATCACTTCCGTTAGAAACCGAGCCCTGAAGATAATGTCTGGCTTTTCCATTTTTTATATCCAATCTATTAAGGCCTCCCTGATAAGTTCCTACCCAAATACGGTCTTTACTATCCTCGAGAATTGACAATATATAATTATTGCTCAAGCTACTCTGATCTTCTTCATTATGATGATAATTAAAAATAATTCCGGTTTGTGGGTCATAGAGATCAAGACCACCTCCGTCGGTACCAATCCAGACCTTACCCTCTCCGCTTTGTGCCAAGGCACCAATTCTATTATGACTTATTGATTTCTTATCTGCACTATGCGTGATAAGTCTTACTGGATCTCCAAGTGGATTGACATAATTTATACCAGTAGGGGTCCCAATCCACATATTGTTATCCTTGTCCCTGGTGATAACTGAAACTGTTCTATTATATACACTACTTCCATCATTTCTTGGTAAATATCTCCGAATATTAATATTAGAACTATCATTAAACAAGGAAGATTTCTCAAGAATATTAAGCCCACCGTTTCTAGTCCCTATCCAAATATTATTATTCAGGTCTTCTTCAAAGCACAGCACATCCATATCACTTAAGCCTTGTGATCCAGACTTTGCGTTGATGCTAATAGTATCATTTAACCTTGTAATAACATGCAAACCATTTCTTGTGCCCACCCACAAATTCCCATCAATATCTTCATATAAACTATTAATTACCCGTGAAGTAGTTGATTTATTTTTTTCAAAAAGATGGCTTACTCTCCCGTTCTTAAGATTTATCTTATTAAGTCCATCATTGTATGTACCTACCCATAAAATACTATCTTGCTGCAGTTGTATAGATGAAATTTCATTTGAAGTAAGGTTTATATTTTGGACGAAGTTTTCCCTCGAATATTTAAGATCCCACTTATTATTAGCAAATTGAATTCCCCCTCGGTAAGTTCCAATAACAGAATTATCACCTGGGCCCGTCTCAATAGCACTCACACTATTATTTAACAAACCGTCTTCAGTATTTATTAACTGGAATTTATCTATTCTAGAATTATAAATAACAAGACCAGCATCGGTAGCTACTACTAACTCTTTACCATTCTTTAGCTCCAATTGCTGGATATAATTATTAACCAATCCCCTCTCTGATGACCCACGCTGTTTTTTAAACTGGACAAATTGATTGCCATCATATCGATTTAGACCATCTATGGTTGCAATCCACATAAAACCAAGTGAATCCTGTTTTATATCATTTATAAAATTATGTGACAAACCTGAAGAGACATCCAGAAGATGAAAATGCAAACTATCCCCCAGCGAGCCATCTTTAATAGAATTTTGGCTCACCAGGAAACTGGTTTTTAGAATCAGAATAAAAAAAATTAAGTAACGAATTTTCATTTCTAGCTTTAAAATTTTATAAAAATAAAAAATATGGCTGTTAAAAACAGGAATAATCTGGCCTGCACAATTTACCCCCTGTTTTTTGACATTATACCCCCTTAACTTTCCACTACGAATTACGAAACTTGTCTATCGACAATCGAGAAACCTATTTTACGAAATCGTTTTCTAAAATCTATTTGAAATTTTTTTAATAATCTAACTATTTAAATGATAAAAAGTATGTCAAAAATTTTTCTTAAATCGGAAAAATGCCAGAAATATCTTTCTGTATTTTTCTTACTGTTTACTACCCTACTTTTTGCTCAGCAAAAGGAAGTTACAGGCCTTGTCTCTGATGAAGCAGGATTACCTCTACCTGGAGTAACTGTTCAGGAAAAAAACACCAACAATGGTGTGGTTACTGATTTTGATGGAAATTACGAGATAGGAGTTTCGAGTTCCGGTGCTACTCTTGTATTTTCTTACATTGGTTTTAAAACCCAGGAAGTAGAGGTTAATGAAACTAACAGTCTTAATGTGACCTTAGTAGAAGATCTAGGACAATTAGATGAAATAGTAGTAGTTGGTTACGGTGGCAAAAAGAGAGCCACCTTAACAGGTTCTATTTCTGAAGTAGAATCTGAAGAACTTCAACGTAGCCCTCAACCCAACTTATCTAATTCAATTTCAGGTAGAGTGCCAGGGGTTATTGCCAATAACAGGAGTGGTGAACCGGGATACGATGATTCGAGTATTTCTATAAGAGGGCTTGCTACAACAGGTAACAATGATGTACTGGTTGTAGTCGATGGTGTGCCGGGCCAGATTGGAGGCTTGTCACGACTGTCCCCCGAAGATATTGAAAGTTTCACCGTCTTAAAAGATGCTTCCGCTGCAATTTATGGAAGTCGTGCTGCCAATGGAGTAATATTAATTACTACAAAAAAAGGTAGAAATGCAGCTCCTCAAATTTCTTATAAAATTGATGTAGGTATTGCATCTCCAACCAGATTACCTGATTTGGCAGATGCTCCAACTTACGCAAATATTAGAAATGAGATAGCTTATTACAATAATCCTTCTGATGGATTTAATCAAATTTATTCAGATCAAGAAATAAATTTGTTTAGGGATGGAAGCGATCCTATAAATTACCCTAATACAAACTGGCCTGAAGAAGGTCTTCAAAACACCACAATCCAAACCCAACAGAACTTAAACGTTCGTGGGGGTGGTGATAACGCCAGATACTTTTTCTCACTTGGAAAAATTGGACAGGATGGTATATATAAAGACGGAGCAAATAGGTACGACCAATACAGTGTAAGGTCTAACCTGGATGTGGATATTACAGATAGATTGGAGGTTGGTTTATCCCTGAATGGAAGAAAAGAGGACAGACAATTCCCTACTACAGGTGCAGGAGAAATTTTCAGATCTCTTTATAGGGCTTACCCTACCAGTCCCGCCGTTTTCCCGAATGGTAATCCCTCTACAGGTATTGAATTAAGCAACCCCTTGGTAAGAGCTACAGATGCAGGTGGAATTAATGAGAATCCGAAATATGTTTTTAATGGAATTTTAAGAGGAAGCTATGATATCCCATTTCTCGAGGGTTTATCGATTGACGGATTCTTTTCTATAGATGAAAGTTCTAACCGTACAAAGAATTTCATAACACCTTATACATTATATGAGTATAGAAATGATGAGTATATACCGCGAGTTGTAGGAGGGGGGCCAGATCAGGAAGCCGCATTGTATGAAGAACATTTTAACGAATCAAAAACTGTTGGTAATATTAAATTAAACTATAACCAGCAATTTGGGGCCCATAATGTAGATGCGTTTATTGGTTATGAGCAAAGTGAGAATAAATCTCACACAATGGGAGCCTCAAGAATTCATTTCCCTACCACAGAAACTCCAGAGTTATCTCAAGGTGGAGCTGCAGCAGCAGATTATGATAATTATGGAAGCAGTTATAATTTTACGAGATTAAGCTACTTAAGTAGAATAGCTTATGATTATGATGAAAAATATTTAGCTGAATTACAAATGCGTATAGACGGCTCCTCTATTTTCCCGGAAGGAAATAGATATGGTGTTTTTCCATCTGTATCGGTAGGTTACAGAATTACAGAAGAAGAATGGTTTAAAGAAAGTATTTCCTTTTTTAATGATTTAAAATTTCGCGCTTCACACGGTAAGCTAGGAAATGATAATGTTGGCCAGTTTCAATACTTTAACAATTACAGTTTTAACAACCGCTATGTTATTGGAAACCAGGTTACAACTGGCATTGATCTTACTAGACTTGCAAATCCTAATATCACCTGGGAAGAAGCTATTAAAACTGATATTGCGTTTGACGCGAGATGGTTAGATAATTTCACTACTGAATTCATTTACTTTAGACAAGATCGTTCAAATATCTTAACAACCAGAAATGCATCAATACCAGCTACTAGCGGAATAGTAAACCCGTATGATGCTCAGTCTTTAGTTCCTTCAGAAAACATTGGTTCAGTTGAAAGTCATGGTATAGAAGCAGTATTAGGTTATGATTATTCTGGAGAAGATTTTAACTTCGGAGTGTCAGGTAATCTTACCTATGCTACGAATGAAGTTATTTTTATGGATGAAGCTCCCGGCCTGCCAGAATACCAACAACAAACTGGGAGACCTATGAATACTTATTTACTTTATAAAACATTAGGAATTTTCAGATCAGAAGCAGAGTTAGAAGATTATCCACACGTACCAGGGGCTCAGCCTGGAGATTTAATTTATGAGGATATAAATGGAGATGGAGAAATTAATGCTGATGATAGGTATAGAACAGAATATGGCAATATCCCAGAAATAACATTCGGCTTAAATTTATATGCTGAATGGAAAAATTTTGATTTCTCAGCTTTATTTTCTGGACAAACAAACGTTAGTCAATATGTATTACCGGAATCTGGCACAGTTGGAAATTATTACAGTAGTTGGGCAGATAATCGCTGGAGTCCAGACAACCCAAATGGCTCATATCCTCGTGTAAGTGAAAGAGCTTCATCCGCAGTAAGTGGTGGTTTGTTTAGAAATGATTTTTGGTTGGATGACGCATCATTTGTAAGACTTAAGAATATCCAGATTGGTTATTCAATCCCCTCCACCTTGTTAGAAAGATTTTCAGTTTCTAGTGCGAGGATATACGCTAGTGGATTTAATGTATTTACTATTACTGAAGTAGAAGATTACGATCCTGAAGGGGCCAGCGAAAGCGGGCAATTTTATCCACAGCAACGAATTATTAATTTAGGTTTAAATATCCAAATTTAAGAATTATGAAAAATAATATATTATTAAAACTATCATCTATAAGGTTAGGAATATTATTCCTTGCTGTAACCTTTATCGGTTGTGAAAAGGATTTTTTAGAAGTAAATCCAACCGATCGACTATCAGAAGTGGCCATAGTCCAAGATTCAACGTTATTTGAAGCGTATGTAATCAACCGATATTTAGGGGTAAGATTAACCGATAAGGAGGGAGATGGCTCTGTTCCAGGTTTCGGTAGAGGTTATGAATACGCAATGATGGGTACAGTAACTGATGAGGCCATATATAACAATGACGACAATACATGGTTAATTCAGCAGGGACAACTATCACCAGAAAATACAGGTATTCTTGGAACATTCTGGGGTAGAAGTTACCGGAGTATTAGAGAAGTAAATTATGCTTTGAAAAATATAAGTGATGTCGAAATGAGCGAATCTGGAAAAGCAAAACTAATAGCAGAATTAAAATTCATTAGAGCATTTCGTTATCACGATTTAATTAGAAACTATGGAGAAGTAGTTTTAATGGGAGACCGGGTTTCTGAATTGGGAGATGATTTTTCTAACCCAGAACTTTTCGAAAAAACATCCATTCAAGAAAGCATTGAATATGTTATTGAAGAATTAAATCAAGCTGCTGAAGGTCTACCTTTGCATAATGACGGAGAATGGGAAGATGGTCGTGCAACTAAAGGAGCTGCGTTAGCTTTAAGATCTCGTTTACTCTTATATGCAGCCAGTCCTTTATACGACAATGACAATTCTGACCCACAGAAATGGCAACGAGCAGCAGATGCAGCTCAGGATGTAATGGATTTGGGAATTTACAGCTTATATCAGGATGGGTATGCTGATATGTTTCTTACAGAAGGGAGTCATTCTGAAATTATTTTCGCCCGGTATTACAACATCAATGAAAGACATACTGCTTTAGAGATTGCTAATGGCCCTAATGGTTATGGTGGTTGGGGAGGCCAGGTACCGTTACAAAATCTGGTGGATGATTATGAAATGGCAGATGGCTCAGAATTTAATTGGGATGACCCAGAAGAAGCAAATTCACCATACGAAAACAGAGATCCTCGGTTTTATGAAAGCATATTATATAACGGAGCGGAATATCGTGGCCGCGAAGTGGAAACTTTTACTCCGGGTGGGCTTGACTCCCAAGACGGACCTGATAACTGGAATACCAGTAAAACTGGATATTACCTAAGGAAGTTTATAAACGAAGATTTACCTATTCAGAATCCATGGGAAGTAGCCGGAACACAAAACTGGATATATTTCAGATATGCTGAAATATTACTGAATTACGCTGAAGCACAAAATGAAGTTTCAGGTCCAGACGAGTCAGTTTACAATGCGGTTAACCAAATCAGGAGTAGAAATGGAGTAGAAATGCCAGCTCTCCCAGCAGGATTGTCTCAGGAAGAGATGAGAGAGGCTATACGTCAGGAAAGAAGGGTTGAATTAGCTTTTGAAGAGCACAGATTCTACGATGTACGTCGCTGGAAAATTGCGATGGAAACAGAAAACGTGCCTGCTTACGGAATTAACATTAGAAAAGCTGAGGACGGTAGTCTTTCTTATGATAGAAAAATTGCTCTAGAAGGAAGAAGTTTTGAAGAACAACATTACTGGCTCCCAATACCCAGACAGGAAATCCAATCTTCCGATGGGCAGTTGGAGCAAAATCCCGGTTATTAAAAATTTAAGAGGGAGAACCAGTGTTCTCCCTTTTTTAAACTAAAATTTTAAGTAATGAGAATAAAAACTTTTATAGTATTTTCAATCATTCTGACCAGCCTTCTCTTCGCCTGCAACAATAATTCTGATGCAAATAATCAAGAAGGCGATGATGGAGAAGCACCTTCTAATTCAATCACTTTAAATATCGATAGAGATGAGACCTTTCAAACTATAGATAACTTTGGTGCTTCTGATGCCTGGTCCACCCAATTCGTAGGAAAGTGGCCCCAAAGCAAAAAAGAAAAAATTGCTGACCTGTTATTTAGTAGCGAAAAAGATGAACAAGGTAACCCCCTGGGGATCGGCTTATCTCTTTGGAGATTTAATATAGGAGCCGGTAGTGCCGAACAGGGAGAGAATAGTGGCATTAGTGATGAGTGGCGTAGAGCTGAAGGTTTCCTAAACGATAACGGCTCTTACAATTGGGAAAAACAAAGTGGTCAAATCTGGTTTGCTGAGGCCGCACAGGCAAGAGGAGTAGAAAATCTACTGTTATTTTCTAATAGTGCTCCAGTTCAAATGACCAGGACAGGCAAGGCTTATGCAGAGAATGAGAATACTAATCTTGCTCCTGAAAATTATTCAAGATTCGCCGGCTTTTTATCGGATGTGGTAAAAGGATTTCAGGAAAAAGGTCTGGACCCCGATTATATTAGCCCAATTAATGAACCCCAGTGGGATTGGTCTGATGGCGGCCAGGAAGGAACTCCTTTTAGAAACAATGAAATACATAGCCTCATTAGGGAATTAAACAAGAAACTGGAAGAAGAAAATTTGGATGTAAAAATCGACATTCCAGAAACTGCACAACTCAACTATTTATATGAAAAAGACAATAAGCCGCAAAGAGGGGAACAAATCAAAAGCTTCTTTGATGAATCTTCTGAAAATTATGTAGGAGACTTCTCAAAGATAAGTAATACCATCTCGGGACACAGTTACTTTACTACTTATCCCTATTCAGAAGTAAAAGAGGTTAGGAATAAAGTGAAAAATGAGATTGACAACTATGATAATTTAAAATTTTGGATGTCAGAATATTGTATTTTAGAAAACAACGAAATCATGAAAGGCAACGGCCGCGACTTGGGAATTGATCCTGCGCTTTATGTGGCCGGAATTATCCATGCTGACCTGGCTATTGCTAATGCGACTGCCTGGCATTGGTGGTTAGCCGTCTCCCCTTACGATTATAAGGATGGGCTTGTTTATATAGATCACCAAAAAAATGACGGGAATTTCTACGAGAGTAAAATATTGTGGGCTTTAGGCAATTATAGCCATTTTATTAAACCTGGTTTTCAACGCGTCCAAATTACAGCTTCAGATAATACGAAAGCCGACACTTTCCTGTATTCAGCTTATAAAAATCCCAATAATGACGAAACAGTGATTGTTCTTATTAATAAAAGTAACGAAGAGCTGAGTGTAAATTTGCAGCAAGCCGATGAATCATTAATAAATTTAAAAGCCTTTATAACATCTTCTGAAAAAGATTTGGAGGTAAAAACAGTAAATTCAGAGGTTACTATTCCTTCAAAAGCAATAGTCACTATAACTACTAATTAAAAATTGAAAATATGAGAAAAAAATCCTTCATTCGAGTATTTTTACTTGTTGCATTCTTTTTCACTCTTCCAGATCTTTTTAGCCAACAAATGGGAAAGGAAAAATTCAATGATGCCTGGACGTTCCATAAAGGTGATCTAAGTATAGAGCGAGCTACAAGTGATCAAGTAAGCTGGAGACCGGTAAACGTGCCTCATGACTGGAGTGTGGAAGGCCCGTTTAGCAGCGAATGGGCCAGCGGCACCGGCTTTTTGCCGGGAGGAATAGGCTGGTATAGAAAAGATTTTAATCTCAAGGACTACGATAAAAATAAAAGGTATGCTGTTTATTTTGACGGTATTTATAAAAACAGTGAAGTTTGGATTAACGGGCATTATCTGGGTAAAAGACCTAATGGCTTTATTCCTATTCAATACGACCTAACGCCGTTTTTACAGGCTGACAATAACCTCATAATAGTAAAAGCAAACCATACTGACTATGCAGACTCCAGGTATTACACTGGCTCGGGGCTTTATCGAAATGTTTATTTAATTACTCAGGAGGAACATCATTTTTCCAAATGGGGGGTATTTTTTCAAACTCCCGAAGTTTCAAAAGAACGTGCAACAGCTAAAGTTTCAGTGGAACTTGAAAACCATGGAAAAGAGATTAGTAAGAAAACCGTACAGATTTATTTGAAAGATAACGACGGAAATTCTGTTGCCACTTCTAAACAAGATATAAGCCTGCGTCCAGGTAAAGAAAATTATTTGGAATTTGATCTTGAAATTAATGATCCAAAACTCTGGTCTCCAGGTTCACCTTATTTATATGATTTAGAAGTTAATCTTGTAGAAGGTAGTACTGAGGTGGATGCATGGAACGAAAAGGTAGGTTTTCGCGACTTCCATTTTGATGCAGATCGTGGATTTTTCCTAAATGGAGAGAACATGTTATTAAAAGGAGTATGTTTTCACCATGATGCAGGGGCGTTGGGAGCTGCTGTTCCTAAAGAAGTTTGGGAAAAACGAATGGAGACCTTAAAAGAATTAGGAGTAAATGCTATAAGAATGGCTCATTACCCGCACCAGGATTTTATTTATGAGCTGGCCGATGAAATGGGATTCCTTGTACAGGAGGAAGCTTTTGATGAATGGGAATACGGCAAAAACAAATGGATAGAAGGATGGAACGTAGGCACCCCGGGAAATGAAGGTTATCATGAGGCATTTTCAGAATGGGGAGTAAAGGATGTTCAGGATATGGTGAGAAGAACCCGTAATCGCCCCTCAATTATAATGTGGAGTATTGGTAATGAAATAGATTATCCTAATGATCCTTACAGCCATCCTGTACTGGACGAAGGCAGAAACCCCCAGATTTACGGAAAAGGTTTTAATAAAGAAAATCCTCCTGCGAGTCATTTGGCTAAGCTGGCAAATGAACTGGCAAACGCCGTTAAAATGTATGACACCACAAGGCCGGTAACTGCTGCCCTGGCAGGGGTAACTATGTCTAATCATACCCTCTACCCTTCTGTGCTGGATATTGTAGGTTATAACTATCAGGAATACAGATACGAAGAAGATCATAAAGAATTTCCGGAGAGAGTAATCTACGGAAGTGAAAATGGAGATGCCTTAGATGCCTGGCTTGCCGTAGTAAATAATGACTTTATTTCTTCTCAGTTTCTGTGGACAGCTTTTGATTTTCTTGGAGAGGCAAGGGAATGGCCGGTAAGAAGCAGCGGCGCCGGCATTATAGACCTTGCCGGACAACCCAAACCTGATTTCTACTTCCGGAAAAGTTTATGGAATAACCAACCAATGGTTTACATAGGAGTCGCCAATAGCGAACGGGATGTAAACAGGAGAAGCAATATCGAAGAAGCCTGGATAGGTGAAGAAGGACAAACGAAATGGATTACAGCCTATACAAACACAGAGGAAGTAGAATTGTTTTTAAACGGGGAATCCCTGGGAAGAAAAGAAGCGGTTTATCAGAATGACAAAATGATTGCCTGGGAAGTACCATTTAGCCCAGGAGAACTTTTAGTTAAAGGATATGATAAAAATGACAGTATAGTCTCAGAATATAAACTGGTAACTCCCGGTACGGCTACAGATCTTCAAATTCAAACTGATAAAAGATCGTCTTCAGAGGGTATTGAAGAAATTATTCACCTCGATATCCTTTTAACCGATAAAGAAGGAAACAGAATAACAGACGATGACAGGGAAGTAAGCATAGAAGTTGAAGGCCCCGCAAAATTACTTGGCCTGGAGAGTGGAGACTTATCCAGCCATGAAAGTTACCAGGCAAAAGAAAGAAATACTTACAAAGGACAATTGAGAGCTTATATAGAAACTACAGGTGAAGCCAAAGAAGTTAATATTAAAATTAGTTCTCCGGGAATTCCTGAAAAAGAGATTTCTTTTTAAAAAAAGGCTTTATTACATAATAAAGGAAATAACAAATGGAGTATAAAAAAATTTTTCTGATAGTAGTCGGAATTTTAATGAATTTCCCTGCAGGATTTTCACAAAACAGGGAGAATAAAATAAGAAAAAATGTGCCCCTTGATTCTATCCGGCTAAGCGACCCTGCTATTCTGGCCGATGATGCCACCTCTACTTATTACATGACTGGCACCGGTGGTATGTTATGGAAAAGTAAAGATTTAAAAATGTGGACAGGTCCTTTTAATGTCGTACAAACAGATCCCAATTCCTGGATGGGAGATAACCCAATGATTTGGGCTGCAGAAATACACCAATATAATGATAAGTACTATTACTTCGCCACCTTCACCAACAGGGATGTCATTATTGATACTGTAAAAGGAAACGAAATAGAGCGTCGTGCCAGCCATATCCTGGTAAGTGACAAACCCGACGGGCCCTACGTACCCATGGAAGATCTTACTTATTTGCCGCCAGAAAAACCTACTCTGGATGGTACATTTTGGGAAGATACAGATGGTAAACCATATATGATTTACTGCCACGAATGGCTTCAAAATTGGGATGGAACTATGGAGAAAATAGAACTAAAACCTGACCTAAGCGGCTCAATAGGGAAAGGAGAAATCCTCTTCCGTGCCAGTGATTCCCCCTGGAGCAAGGAATATGATGAAGAGGACAATGAGGTACCCAACAAAGTAACCGACGGCCCCTGGCTTTTCCGAACTAAAACCGGGAAATTAGGAATGATTTGGACCAGCTGGGACCACAGTGTTTATGCCCAGGGTGTCGCCTATTCTAAGAGTGGCACACTGGACGGTCCATGGGAGCACGAAAAAGAATTAATTACCCCTCCAGATTATGGACACGGGATGATGTTCCACACATTTGAAGGCAAATTGCTTATGTCTGTCCACAGCCACAGAGAAGATGAAAATGGAAGGTATATTCGCATCCCACATCTATTTAATGTAGATGATTCTGGAGATAAAATAGTCATTAATCATCTGCGGAACGATTAAAAATAATTTATCAAAGAAAAACTAACTCAGCCTTGATAAGGTTGAAATCCATTGTAAAATCTGAAATCCTGATTATTCCTTTATTCACAACTTAACATTATTAATTAACAAGTATCAAGCATCCAATTCAAGAACTATAAAAGTGAAGTTTTTAAGTGTAGTTTTTACGTTTATTATTGTAGAAATCATTAAATTTACTTTTAGAATTTACAAAAAAATTGATTTTTTCTCTAATTCATTTTTATTCCATGACTATAGATCGCTGCTGTAACAGAAAGTTTTTCCTTTTCCTTTCTCTAGGTTGTATTATCGTTTTGAATGCTTGCGTTTCTTCAAAGATGGCGGAAATATATGTCGGGGATGGCTGGGCAAATAATTCAGTAAATACTGTGATTTTTAGGGAAAAAGCAATTACCACTCATAAAAAGAATCAGTTTACGGCATTTTACAATGAGGAGGGATTTATGGTACTGGCTAAACGCAAATTAGACAGATCTTCCTGGGAAATTCATAAAACTCGCTATAAAGGAAATACAAAAGATGCACATAATGCCATAAGTATCGCCATTGATGGAGATGGCTTCTTGCACGTAAGCTGGGACCATCATGATAACGAACTTCGCTATGCTAGAAGTAAAAAAGCTTTGGGATTAGAGCTATCGGAAAAAATGCCGATGACCAATAACCTGGAAGATAAAGTTTCATATCCGCAATTTTATAATCTTAAAGATGGAAATTTAGTTTTCTTCTATCGTTCAGGCCATTCGGGCAGTGGGAGTTTAATAGCTAATAATTACAGTACCAAAACTCACAATTGGACGAGATTACAGGACAACTTAATTGACGGTGAAGATAAGCGCAACGCTTACTGGCAAACTACGGTTGATTCTAAAGGAACCATTCATATTTCCTGGGTTTGGCGGGAAAGCTGGGATGTTGCCACCAACCACGATATAGCCTATGCTCGCTCTAAAGATGGTGGCAAAACCTGGGAGAAATCTACCGGAGAAAAATATGAGTTACCCATAACCGAGTCCTCTGCTGAATACGCCTGGAAAGTCCCACAAAACAGCAGCCTAATAAATCAAACCTCTATCACCACCGATGCAGAAGGTAATCCCTATATCGCGAGTTATTGGAATGAGGAGAATATAGATGCTACACAATTTCAGGTTGTTTATCTAGAAGATGGTAACTGGAAAAAAGAAACAACAGATTTCAGAAAAAGTTTTTTCAACCTTGGCGGTGGCGGCACAAAGAGTATTCCTATTTCGAGACCTGAAATACTTATTGGGGAAAACGTAAGAGGAAAAAAGGTGTATTTACTTTTTAGAGATGAAGAACGAGATAATAAAGTCTCTATTGCGGGTAAATCATTTTTCTCCAACGATAAATGGAAGGTAGATGATCTTACAGATTATTCTGTAGGGCAATGGGAGCCTAATTACGACAAAGAGCTATTTCAAATAAAAAATGACTTACATATTTTTCTTCAAAAAGTAATTCAGGTAGATGGAGAAGGAATTGCCGAAGAAGAAGCGACACCTATAAAAATATTGGAAATTAAAAACTTACCCTAATACTTAGAAATTTATAAAAATGAGAAAGATAATTAGCTTAGCTATTGTGTTATTCAGCCTAACAAATGGAATGGCACAGGAGAAGAACGATTGGGAGAATCCGGAACTCCTGGACAAGAACAAAGAAGAAGGACGCAGCTACTTTGTACTGTATGAATCGGAAAAGCAGGCTCAAACAAAAAAACCAAAAGCTTCCAATTTATATCAAAGTTTAAATGGAAATTGGAAATTTAATATCGTAAAAACTCCCGCAGAACGGCCCAAAGATTTTTATGAACCAAATCTAGACGATTCTAATTGGGATAATATCACAGTACCTTCAAACTGGGAGATAGAAGGATTTGATATTCCTATCTACACCAATGTAACCTACCCCTTCCCAAAAAACCCACCTTATATTGACGATGCCTATAATCCGGTGGGTAGCTACAGAAAAAATTTCTCGATCCCTAAGGATTGGAAGGATAAAGAAATAATCCTCCATTTTGGTTCCATTTCCGGTTACGCCCAGGTTTTCCTTAACGGAGAAGAATTGGGAATGACCAAAGCCGCAAAAACTCCGGCAGAATTTAATATTACCGAAAATTTAAAAAAAGGTGAAAATGTCTTAGCGGTACAGGTTTTTCGCTGGCACGATGGCCGATATATTGAAGACCAGGATTTCTGGCGATTAAGTGGAATTGAAAGAGATGTCTTTCTTCAGGCTATGCCCAAAACGGCCATCTGGGATTATTTCGTAAAAAGTGAATTAGACCAGGAATACGAAAACGGACTGTTTAATGTAGAAGTGGATATACGCGAATTCAATAAATCTAAAATTAAGAACCCTGTACTTTCAATTAGTTTAAAAGATAATGAAGGCCAGGAAGTTTATACGGAAGAAAAGCAAGTTACTACAACTGATGAAAACATTATTTTTTCAGAAACTATCCAGGATGTTAAAAAATGGAGTGGAGAACATCCTAATTTATACCAATATACTATTCAGCTAAAAGATCGCAGAAACAATGCATTAGCCGTAATTTCTGGAAAAACAGGGTTCAGAACTGTTGAGATCGACGATGCCCAATTAAAAGTAAATGGTGAACCAATAACCGTAAAGGGAGTTAACCTCCATGAACATCACGGTGATAAAGGTCACGTACCCGATGAACGAATTACCAAAAAAGACCTTGAAGTAATGGCACAAAATAATATTAACGCCATTAGAATGAGCCACTACCCTCACGGCCAATATATTTATGACATGGCGGATGAATACGGATTTTACATCGTAGACGAAGCCAACATTGAAACTCATGATATGGGGGCCGAGTGGCAGGGAAATTTTGATAAAGAAGCTCATCCTGCTTACCGGGAAGAATGGAGAAATGCTCATTTAGACCGTATCAAGCGTATGATGCAGTATAATAAAAACCATAGTTCAATTATTATATGGTCTTTGGGGAACGAAAGTGGTAATGGCCCCGTATTTTATGATGCGTATGACTGGCTAAAAGAAAATGACCCTACCCGACCGGTTCAATTCGAACAGGCTGGAGAGAATAGAAATACAGATATTGTAGCTCCGATGTATCCCGGGATTCAGAGTATGAAAAATTATGCGAATGCGGAGGATAAAACACGGCCGTATATTATGTGTGAATATTCTCATGCGATGGGAAATAGTAACGGTAACTTTCAGGAATACTGGGATATTATTGAAAACAGCCCGCATATGCAAGGTGGCTTTATTTGGGATTGGGTAGACCAGGGCCTACGAGCTTATACCGATGAAGGTGAAGAATTTTGGGCCTACGGCGGCGATCTTGGTGGAGAGAACATGCACCACGATCAAAACTTTAATGCTAACGGTTTAGTAACAGCAGACCGCGAACCTCACCCAGCCTTATTTGAGGTTAAAAAAGTACACCAGAATATAAAATTCAGTTTAGATGGACAGAATTTAACTGTTCAAAATGATTTCAATTTTACTAATCTTGATAAGTATCAATTTAAATGGGAATTAGTGAAAAATGGGAAAGTAGTAAAAGAAGAATACTTCAATGTAGAGGCTGCACCAAATACGGAATCTAAAGTTAAGCTTGAACTTCCGGAATTGGGCGATGAAGAGGAGACTTATATGAATGTATTTGCCTATACAAAAGAAGCAACTGAACTAATCCCGGTAGGTCACGAAATTGCCAGAGAACAGTTTCCGCTTAATAAAGCTTCCTTTTTTGAATCTGAAAAAGAACAAATTGAAGGTAATATAACTCATCATTTTGATAATGAAATTTTTAGTTTTAGCACAAATAACATTTCAGGTAAAATTGATGCCAAAACAGGAAAAATAACGGAATATAATTATACCAATTCAGAAGAAGAATTCATTAGCCAATTCCCGCAACCTTACTTCTGGCGAGCTCCAACCGATAATGATTTTGGTAATCAAATGCCAGAGCGTTTAAAAGCCTGGAAAGAAGCAACTAATAATGAACCTGAAGTACAGGACTTTAAAATTGATGATAAAAAAGAGGATGGAGTTGAAGTTCAGGTAACTTATCAACTTCAGGAAGTGAATGTTCCCTATACCGTTTCATATTTTATTAAAAACAACGGCGAAATTAAAGTTTCAGCAAATATCAATATGGAAGGGAAAGAAACGCTGGAGCTTCCCAGGTTTGGTATGCGCATGATATTGCCCGGGGAGTATGAAAATCTTACCTATTACGGTCGGGGTCCCTGGGAGAACTATAACGACAGGAATTCATCAGCCTTTTTGGGAGTTTATGAAGATAAAGTAGAAAACCAGTTTACCTGGACCTACATTCGTCCACAGGAAGCCGGTTATAAAACCGATACCCGTTGGTTAACTTTAACTAATACTAACGGAAAAGGAATAAAAATTATAGGCGATCAACCTTTAGGTTTTAGCGCACTTGATGTAAAGACTGAAGATTTAGATCCCGGGGAATCAAAAAATCAGATGCACCCGACAGATATTCCAACTTACGATAAAGTATTTTTACACGTAGATCTTAAACAACGTGGGTTGGGAGGAAACAACAGCTGGGGAGCTTATCCGCTTGAAAAGTATTTATTAAAGGATAATCACTACTCCTACTCCTATACCATCAGCCTAATAAAATAGGGTAATTTCACAATACCGACAGTCCGAAAAATGGAGTGTCGGTATTTTTTTAAGCAGGATTATGAAAAACATTGTAATTATAATTTTATTGTTGGTAATAAATTATCCCGGGCAAGCCCAGGAAGGCCTTATTACTAATATCAACGGTAGAGAATCGAAATCATTAAACGGTAGCTGGAACTATATTATAGATCCTTATGAAACGGGGTTTTATGATTACAGATATAAAGAAAGAAATGAAAATGACGGCGAGGCCTATTGGAGCCGTCCTCAAGAAGAAAAGAAAGAAGATCGTATAGAACACGGTTACGAGGAGCCTTATACGCTTCAGGTTCCTGGCGATTGGAATTCCCAGGCGGATGTTTTTAAATATTACGAGGGCACCGTTTGGTATCAGCGTAGTTTCGATTTGGATGATTTAGATAAAAACGAGCGATACTTTTTATATTTTGGAGCAGTCAATTATGAAGCCCACGTATATCTAAACGAAAAGAAAATAGGCTCACATAAGGGAGGTTTTACACCTTTCAATTTTGAAGTTCCGAAAGAACTTTTACAAAAAGAAGACAATTTTTTGGTTGTAAAAGTTGATAATAAAAGGCATCCGGAAGAAATCCCGACTGTAAATACCGATTGGTGGAATTTTGGTGGAATAACCAGAGACGTAGCGCTTATTAAACTTCCAAATAATTTCGTTGAGGATTATACCCTTCGATTGTCTCCTGACCAGGATATAGAACGTTCTGAAAGAAAAAACAAATTTACTATCAGTGGAAGTTTTAAAGTTAATGAAAGCGCAGATTCCAATGCTAAAGTGAATTTAGAAATACCCGAACTCAAATTCAAAAAAGAATTTACAAAAGATGCCATTTCAGAATTTGAATTCAATGTCAAAAATTTAGAACTCTGGTCTCCTGAGAATCCTAAACTTTACGACGTAAAAATCTCTTACAATAACCATACGATTTCAGATAAAATTGGTTTCAGAAAGATAGAAACCTCCGGTAAGGACATCCTTTTAAATGGTGAGAAAATCTTTTTGCGTGGCATTAGTATTCATGAAGAAATTCCGCAAGATGTAAGAAGGGCAAAAAATAAAGAGGATGCAAAACAGCTTTTTGGTTATGTTAAGGATCTTAATGCAAATATGGTCCGTTTAGCACACTATCCTCATAATGAAAACATGACCCGTTTAGCCGATTCCCTCGGGATTATGGTATGGTCAGAGATTCCGGTTTACTGGACTATAGATTTTGAAAGTGAAAAAGTTCTTGAAAAAGCAAAAACTCAGTTACAGGAAATGATTACCCGGGATAAAAACCGGGCATCGGTGATTATTTGGTCGGTAGGTAATGAAACCCCCGTAAGTGAGACCCGTACCAATTTCATGAAAAGCTTAATCGAACGAACACGAAAATTAGATAATACTCGACTGGTTTCTGCTGCGCTAGAAGTGGGTTATAACCGGGAGAAAAATTATGTTGATGACCCATTAGGAGAATTTACTGATATTGTTTCGGTAAACGAATATCTGGGCTGGTATGGAGATCTGCCTCACGCTAAAGAAAATTCAAATTGGGAGGTGGCTTATGACAAACCTTTATTCATTAGTGAAACCGGCGCCGGAGCTAAGGGTGGATTTTACGGAGAAAAAAATGAACGTTGGACTGAAGAATTTCAGCAGTGGTATTATGAGGAGACCATAAAAATGATGAAGCGCATGCCCGATAATTATAGTGGAATTTCCCCCTGGATATTGACTGATTTCCGCTCCCCGCGAAGAAACCATCCAAAATACCAAGAAGGCTGGAACCGAAAAGGTTTAATTGATGATAAAGGCAATAAAAAGAAAGCTTTTAATATCCTGCAAAAATATTATGAGGAAATTGAGAAAAACAAAAGTAAATAATGAAAAGAATAAATTCAGGTAAATTTATTTTACTAACCTTACTACCCTTCCTTATTATCTCTTGCAAGAATGAGAAAAAGGCTATAAATGATCAAACCGATTCAATAAAAAAGGAAAATTCGGAAGAACTTATATCAAATCCTTTTCATGACGGGTATTACGCTGATCCTGAGATCATAAAAGAAGACGATACCTATTTTATTTACGCAACCATGGATCCCTGGGGAGGAGAAAAATTGGCGGTTTTAGAAACCAAAAATTTTAAAAACTTTAAAACCCATCATCTAAACTGGCCCACTAAAAAAGATAATACCAGTTCCACGTCGGGCGATGCAATGGTTTGGGCCCCAGATGTGATAAAGGCTAAAAATGGAAAGTATTATATGTACATCTCAGTTGGAAGTGAGATATGGGCAGGAGTAAGTGAAAAACCTCTGGGCCCGTGGAAAAATGCTAAAGAAGATAATACGCCTTTAATAAGAAGTAACTTATACCCAGAATATCACATGATAGATGCTCACTGTTTTATCGATAATGACGGGCAGGCTTATCTCTTTTGGGGTTCGGGACTTAACTGGAAAAACGGTCGCTGTTTTGCAGTAAAACTCGAAGGGGACATGATTAGTTTCGATGGAGAAATTAAAGATATCACTCCTCCAAATTACTTTGAAGCTCCATACATTTTTCAGGAAAATGATAAATATTATATGACATATTCTGATGGTAAAGCGATAGACTCCACCTATAAAATTAGATATTCTATAAGTGATTCACCATTGGGGCCCTGGACAGAAGGGACAAACAGTCCTATTGCTACAACCAATACAGCAATAAACGTGTACGGGCCCGGGCATAATTCAATCTTCAAAGAGGATAATCAGTATTATCTTTTATATCACCAGATATATCCGCAGGATAAAGATTATGTTTTAAGACAATTAAGGATAGATAGCCTTAATTTTGATCAGGAGGGAAATATTAAAAAGATCTCCTATGAAGGAATAAAATCTTTTAGCGATTAAAGGATAAAAAGTAGGATACTCAAATAGGAAACCTTGAAAACCAAATTTCGATGTACGAATAAACTGGATTATATTCTGGTATATCAACCCAAACATAAAACCGATGAAAAATTATCTCCTTATACTATCAATAATTTTAAGCACTTCTTTTTTGGCCTGTAAATCAGACACTAAAAAAGAAGAAAATAAAGAACCGGAAAGCGAATGGGTTAACCTTTTTAATGGAGAAAACCTGGATGGTTGGATTGCTAAGTTTCATCATCACGAAGTTGGAGAAAATTATGCAAATACTTTTCGTGTCAAAGACAGTATTATTCAGGTTAATTATAGCGATTACGATGAATTTGACGAACGTTACGGCCATTTATTCTACGAAGAACCTTTCTCTTCATATCACTTAAAATTTGAATATCGCTTTACTAATGAGTGGATGGAAGATGCACCCGATTACGCTTACCGTAATAGCGGTGTGATGTTTCATTCCCAGGCTCCTGAAACTATTCTTAAAGAGCAGGACTGGCCAATTTCAGTAGAGTACCAAATGCTTGCCGATGAGGGAGACGGAGAGCCGCGGCCAACCGGAAATATGTGTTCCCCCGGTACTGAGGTGTTTTTTGAAGGTGAGATGGATCCCCGCCATTGCATCGAATCTTCTTCAGAAACTTTCCCCCTTGAGGAATGGGTACAAGCGGAACTAATTGTTTACAGCGACTCGCTGGTAATCCACAAAGTAAATGGAGAAAAAGTTTTGGAATATACCAAACCTCAAATTGGCGGCGGCGTAGTAAGCGGGTATGATCCTGAAATCAAAAAAGACCGTAAACTTTTAACCGAAGGGTACATAGGTCTTCAAGCAGAAGGACAGGGAGTAGAATTTAAAAATATTAAAATAAAAGAGTTTAATTAACTCTTAAGTACTACCGGTATAGTTTATCCCTGCAAGATATTGAAACTCGACCAGGAAACTCTCTGAAACAACATAAAAAAACCTCCTTTTCAGGAGGTTTCCAGGTGTTACTTTTTTGATTCTGCAACTGAAACTTTTCTGAATTCCTTTAAAAGTTTTTCCAGTTCTAAAGAAGATTTTCTCGCTCTTGTACCGGCACTTTTATTGCCAGACTCCAACTGTGCATTAGCTTCTGTTTGGAAATTTTCAAATGTAGATTGAATGTTTTCAACAAGTTCTTTCATGATAGTAGATTTAAAATTTAAAACGCTAAAATAACAGAATATTCGCCGGAGACCTCAATTTTGGGATATTTTTACTGAATAATTTTAAAGAATATCAATTAGTAATTCGGGAGAATGACTCCTCCCAGATGATTAAGCTTTTATAATCCTTTTTTTATCAAATAATTAGGCTACCCTGATACACTGCATACAGCCACTAAAAGAGAATTAGATTATTCTGACCTAAATAAGAATTGAGATAAAACTATAAGATCAAAAAGTAGTATCTAAATGCTCCGTTTTCCGCAAAAATTAAGATTGAAACTAAGTTTTGTATTCAATTAACCAATATCTTTAAAAGGTTTCCCCTTAAAGTGTTCATTTTTATGAGAGTTTCAGTAGAACGAAAAGATGTTAAGTTTATGCCAGATTCGAGCCGGGTTGTGGTGAGGTTTTTTATGAATGGGGATCAACGCACGCAAAATTTGGTTACAAGGATTTTGGCGATGAGTGATTTTCAGGTTAATCAAACCTTAGAACAAACATTAAGAGAATTTTCCTGGCGCCACCGTAATATTTCCAAAATATTTTTAAAGCATTGTTCTAATATTCGGCATATCATTGAAGCGATGCAGGTCAATTACGCTGAACTTTCTGAAGAAAGAAAATTGCTTATTGGTTCCTATTGCACCATGGAGTATGCCCTGGAATCGGCCGCATTTTTCAATCCTTCTATGATTGAAGATTTTGACCAAACCTATTTAGAAGAAGGGGAAAAAAGAGTAATTATTTCCTTCAGGGCAACGGGAGAAGGCCATATTTCTTCTTTGGTATTTAGAAGGGGAATTCTGGATAAGAACAACGATTTACATTTAATGAAAATCGGGAATCATATTGATAAAGCTGAAATCTCCCACAAAAAATTATATGATAAAAAACGCTTTATAGAACGGCTGGAGGAAATGGATATTCCCATGAAATTTTCTAAAGCTATTATGAACAGGTTACCCGATAGATTTGAATATTATGTTTTAAAACAGGAAGTACGCAAAATACTGGAAGACACGAATATGATTGCCGAAAGAAGAAGGGCCCTGGAAGAAATAACCTGGCTGGTTGACTCTTTCTATGATATTGAATTTAAACACGATGCCGATCTTTCTGCCCGAGTAATTTTTCCCATTTCAGAATCGGAAAGCAGTGGTATTGAAGACGCTCGTTTTGTTAGATTTATTGATGATGATGGGCAAATAAAAGTATATGCGACCTATACAGCCTATAATGGCCGGACTATTTTGCCAAAGCTTCTCTCTACCGATGATTTTTATACCTTCAGAATTATGCCTCTTCACGGCGACGGGGCTCAAAACAAAAATTTAGCACTTTTCCCCACCAAAATAAAAGGAAAATATGCAATGCTGGCCAGAATTGACGGGGTCAATAATTATATCATGTTTTCTGAAAGAAATACTTTATGGAAAAACCCCATTCTTCTTCAGAAGCCGAAATATCCCTGGGAATTTACCCAAATTGGCAACTGTGGTTCGCCTTTATATACAACCGAAGGCTGGTTAATCATTACCCACGGTGTAGGCCCTATGCGTCGTTATTGTATTGGAGCTTCGTTGTTTGATCTGGAAGATCCTACAAAAGAAATTGGCCGCCTTGAAGAACCTCTGGTTACGCCCCTGGAAAATGAAAGAGAAGGTTACGTTCCCAACGTAGTTTACTCTTGTGGAGCGTTAATTCACAACCAAAGCCTTATCTTACCTTACGCGGTCTCAGATTATTCTTCAACCTATGCGGTGGTAAAATTAACCGACTTATTTAGTGCTTTAAAGCGAAGATGATTTATTATTTATTACCGTTTTATAAGCTTCTATATAAGCATTGACCATAGTGTCCAGGCTAAACTTTTTCACCGCCAGAGCTCTGCAGGCTTCAGGTTTAATTTTATCTAATGCTTTTACGGCCAAAACAGCTTCTGCAATATTTTCAGTCAAAAATCCGGTTTTGCCTTCTTCAATAAGTTCCGGCATACTTCCTCTTTCAAAGGCAGTAACTGGTGTGCCGCACATCATAGCTTCCACAACGCTTAAACCAAAGGGTTCTTCAAAGAAAATGGGATGAAGCAATGCTTTTGCATTTCCAAGAAGTTTATCCCGAACTTCAGGGCCTACATTTCCTAAATATTGAATGTTTTCATTATCTATAAAAGGTTTAATTTCTGAATTAAAATAGGCTTCATCCTGGATAAGCCCGGCAATTTTTAGTGGAAGACCGGCTTTCTTAGCGATTTCTATAGCTGCGTGAGCACCTTTATCAGGGTGAATTCTTCCGAAGTAAAGCAGATAATTTTCTTTATTTCCTCTGAAAGTGAAATTTTCAGGATCAAGACCGTGATAAATAGTAGCCAGGTAATCCAATTCCTTGTTTCTATCTGAATTAGAAATAGAAATATATGATGTTGATGAATTATACTTTTTATAAACCGGAAGAATCTTTGAAGAGGAAAATCCGTGAATTGTAGTTAACATAGGAGTTTTAATCAAACCGGAATAACTTAAAGGCAGAAAATCAAAATGATTATGAATAATATCAAAGCGGTGGGCTTGTTCCATTAAATGGCTAATATGCAAACACTCCAATACTTTTGGATGGTTATTCTTATCTACTTCGTATGGAAATTTACACACCCATTCCAGTTTTGCCTTGGTAACAGAATTTCCGGTGGCGAAAAGTGTGACCTGATGACCTTTTTCTACCAAACCTTCCGTTATATTTGAGGCCACCTGTTCCCAGGGACCGTATTGTTCAGGTGGTGTACGCCAGGCTATTGGTGATAGAATTGCAATTTTCATGAGCTATTTACCATTGTTTTTGAAAGCCCAGCAGATTTAAATTCTTTACTTTGGTAAAGTTCTTCGTAAGCCTGCAATACGGTAAGGTGCGAAATTAAATAAGCGAGAGAACTCTCTGCGCCCTGGTTTCTATTTACTCCGTATTTTTCAATTCCGTCGCAGCAACCTTTGGTATCAAAATCATACAGACTCATTCGCAAATCGTTTTCGCCTAAAAACCACATGAACGAAAGAAACAATTTATTTAAAAATTCTTTGTCTTTGGTTAACAAAAACGCCTGGTAGTACATAAGAACCATAGCCAACGCATCTACCGGTTGCTGTGCAAATATTGACCTTTCTTCGTTTTTCACATACCAATTCTTATTTCCTATAATTGAAAGATATCCATGTTTTAAAGTATTTTCAGTAAGAAAATCCATAGACTCCAGAGCTATAGATTTTATCCTTTCATCGTTTAAAATTTGAGTTGCGTGAAGCAGAGATAAGGGTAGAATCCCATTATCATAGGCAAGTAAATTCTCAAACCAGTGCCATCCTTCAGTTCTGTTATTTTCATACTGAGTTACTAACTTTGAGCTCAAGTTTCTTAGATGTACAACCATTTCTTCATCTCCGGGATTAGTTTGCAGGTAGTAACATATCCCGATGATTGTATTAGCGATACTTCTAATGGAGTTTAACCTTTCAAGAACCGGAACAGCATTAAAGAAAACCAGTTTTCCATTTTGATAATAAGCATCGTTAGGAGCATTTCTCATTAAATATCCCAACGCCCAGATGGTTCTTCCGAAGGAATCTTCAGAACCTTTGATGTCTAAAAAATTCCTGTTAAAACTTAAAAAATTCCGGAAAGTTCCATCTTCATTCTGCATATAATGAATGTAGCTTAGATAGATGGGCATTAACTCTAGGGCTAAAGGATTTTTTTTCTGGTTATAAGCCATTAAAGACATTAGTAAAGCCCGGGCATTATCGTCAAGACAATAACCTTCTTTAAGATTAGGAATTCCAAATTTCGCATGTTGAATTATCCCAGTATCATCGGTTAATCTCTTAATATGAGCCAGGGAAAACGGCGGAAGTATTAAAGGATCTATTATTGCTTGTTCTTCATTTAAACTTTCTTTCTTAGGAGTTTTTAAAATACTTTTAGCAAGCTCCAGGTATTTCTCCCCTATTCTGGGCCATTTTATCTCTTTGCCGTATTTATATGCTTTACGTTGAATATCTTTTAGGATACTAGGATTATCCAATAAAGTACCTAGGGTAACAGCCAAATCATCTGAATCATTAAAATTAAAAAGTCGGCCTTTCCCATCTTGTAGCAACTCTGCGGCGTGCCAATAAGGAGTGGATACCACAGCACAACCCGAACCCATAGCATAGGTGAGCGTACCGCTGGTAATCTGGGCTTCGTGGAGATACGGTGTGATGTAAATATCACAGGCCGATAAATATCTGAATAATTCAGTTTCGTCTATAAACTCGTTCAATAATAAAACGTGGTTCTGAAGTTTGAGATTTTTTATGAGTAATTGTAGATAATTCCTGTATTCTTCACCTGAACTACGCAAAACATTGGGATGCGTTTTTCCCAAAACCATATACAGGATTTCCGGATGATTTTTAATGATTTGTGGTAATGCTTTAATAACAGTTTCAATCCCTTTATTTCTCCCAATAAAGCCAAAGGTCATTAGAACTTTTTTCTTCTTCAGTTTAAATTCGGTTTTAGATTGTTTTCTATCAAATTGAATATCAGGGACACCGTGTTCGATAAATGCAATTTTATTATCAGGAACATCATAAACAGAAATCAGAAAAGAAATTGCCATCTGGCTCATCACCACAACCTTATCTGCCATCTTGCAAATTTCCTTTAAAATAGCTTTCTCGGTATAAGATGGGTTTTCTAAAATAGTATGTAACGTAACAATTATTGGGATTTTTACGTGGTGTAATAAGGGCAGTACATAAACGCCCGCGTTTCCTCCAAAAATTCCAAATTCGTGTTCCAGAATACAAATATCGGCTCCATTGGAGTTTATGAAATTTGCTGCTTTTAAATAATCAGTTTGTTGTTCCTGGCGAATAGTAAGTTTTACTTCTTGCGGATAGATATAGGTTTCGTCAAAATCGTTCATAGCGATGATAAGTCGTTTATGATTTTTTTCGCCATCCTGATTTTTTGCCGTCATTGCATAGGCGAGGTTTTGAGTAAAAGTCCCAATCCCGCACTCCCTTGGCGGATATGTCCCTATATAGGCGATCTTCATTTTAAGCTATTTTAATTTACATTTACCCGTAAAAAAGTGGCCTAAAAGTTCGGGGACTTTTTCGAATTGGGGAAGAATCTTAAAGATAAACTTATTTAGCCTAAAATTTTTCTAGTCTATATGTTAACTTATGCTAAAATATGAGTTGATGAGTTTTCGGTGAATAAGCTATTCCGATAACTTTATGGGAGCTTCTGCCAAAAGAACCAAAACAGGAAACGGCATTCTCAGTATGAAAAATCGTATTTCTTTAATAAAAGGAAAATTCATTTTGAAACTGAACGGCATAAAGTATTGAAAATATTGATCCAGATTCCTTGATAATTTATTTCTAATTGTTTATTTTATAGACTAGGAGAATTTGAATTTCTTTTTTACTTTTTAAATCGTTCGTAATTCGGGAAAAAAGTTGATTCACAAAGAACTTAAGCATCTTATCTGATAAAACTAAAACATAAAATTGTTTTAATTTCTCTATATTTAAACTGAACCTGATTCTTTTGCTAAACTTTAGATCCTAATCCCTAGGAATTCTTTCTTTGGTGAAAATCTACATTTATAATTATTAATGGAGTTTAGAGTTGATCCCGACACCTGGTTTGTTTTTAGCATCTTGTTCATTAGCGGATTAGGACTTTTTATAGTAGGCTTCATTGCTATTCCTTATATCTTGCGAAAAAAACAAATCGAGCGTCTACAATTTAAATTTGATAGAAAGAGTGATCGCTTTGAGAAGGTAGAAAAGAAAATTTCACACCGTAGGGAAAATCAGCTGGAAAAGAACAATCAAAAATTAAAATCTGATCTAAAGATATCTCTCAGAGATATAGTGAAAAACAATCAGCTTGAACCTGAAAGCCTTACCTTCTTTTCCGATTTTGAAAAAATATATCCTGACTTCACGTCATCTCTTCAGAAAAAAATTCCAAAAATTACTTCGAATGAAATAAAGCTATGCGCACTGCTGCGAATGAATTTGAGTGCAAAAGCAGTGAGTGAGGTTTTAAACATTACCCCAGAAAGTGTGAATAAGGCACGTTATAGGTTAAGGAAAAAAATAGGCTTAAAACCCAGGGATGATTTATATCTTTTCCTATTAAATATATCAAATTCAGCCAATTAAAATCCTGTCCATTATTTGTCCATTATCATTTTTACAAAATTAGAAGAACTCCTCAGTATGTTTGTTTAAAACAAAACCGATGAGATTTTTCGAAATTATTTTACTGGTAATTGCTACCATCTTTCCAATTCTATTTCTAATTAAGCTGAAGATTCCAAAGAGGAAAACTTTTGCTATATTAATTGGAATTATTTTCGCTTTGCATTTAGTATTAGAAGGAGCCAGGTGGCAAATGTCTCTGGGCTATTTAATAGTTCTTGGAGTTCTTTTTCTGCTGTGGAAACAAACGATACGGGTAAATATGAATTTATTGGTGAAGATATTTTTAACCACCGGCTTTGGAATTGTTTTAATTCTGGGTTGGTTCTTACCTAGTATTTTACCGGTTTTTAAATTACCCACGCCCACTGGTAACCTTGAGATTGGCTCAAAATATATTCATATAAAAACCGATAGACCAGAATCAATTACCTGGGATAAAGATGATAAAAGGGAATTAATGATTAAAGCCTGGTATCCAGCCCAGATTGCAGGTGAAAATTCGGAAAATTACCTTGATAAGGGAAGCAGGCTTGGTTTTGCAGACAAATATGGTTTACCCGGATGGTCGATGGATTATTTAGACCTTATTAAAACCAGTACTTATAAAAGTCCTGAGGTTGCCAATGGGAAATTTCCGGTTTTAATTTTTTCACACGGCCATTATTCTAAAGCTTTTGGTTACTATGCGCTAATTGAAGAAATTGTTAGCCAGGGCTATATTGTTTTAAATATTAATCACACTTATGAAAGTACAGGTTCAATATTTCCAGACGGAGATATAAAGCTATATAACACCACCTATGATAGCTTAAATAATAACCAGGAAATGGCGAATATGGCCTGGAATGCCACCCAGGAATTTAATCAAGCTGAAAGTACTAAAGAAGAATTTAAGGCTATTAAAGACTTAATGGAGGATTACATTGCAGCTGAAAGTATTAAAAGATGGAGTAAGGATATTTCCTCGGTAATAGACCATTTAGAAAATGAAAAGAGTTTCTTGTTCTTAAAAAATCATATTATTAATTCAAATATTGGTGTTTTCGGACATTCACACGGAGGAGCTGCGGCAGGTCAGGTTTTACTTGAAGACAAACGAGTTAAAGCGGCAATAAATATGGATGGCACTCAATGGGGTACTATGGTGAATAGTACACTAAATAAACCTTTTGCTTATATATCTTCAGACTGGCTAAAGGAGCAACCCAATTTCAATAAACACGCATTTCGGAATAAAAGCAATGCCGACTTCTATAATATTAAAATTGAAAATTCCGGACATTCTAATTTTATGGATATTCCATTAATGGTCAATTTTTCTGCTATAAATGAGGAGGGAAGTATAGAACCATTCAAGGCTTACAAGATTACAAATTCACTAATATTGAATTTTTTTGATAAATACCTTTTGAATAAGTCGATAGACATCTTGAAAAACGAGTTTACGGGAATTACAATCGAATCAGAATTTTAGATTCAGTATTTCTAGAATCACTAATTGCCAGTGTTTAGAAATAGGAACTGGATATCTGATTCTTATTATAATCACAAAAACCTGCAACTTTTAAGGTTGCAGGTTTTAAATTAAGAGAGCTTTAGTTATTTAAGCATCTCGTATAGTTTTTCAGAAGCTTTCTCGGAAGATGCAGGATTTTGTCCGGTGATTAAATTTCCATCTTCAAGCACATAAACTTCCCAGTCGCCAGACTTAGAATAAATGCCTCCATTTTCTTTCAGCATATCCTCTACTAAAAATGGAACAACATCGGTTAACTGCACAGCTTCCTCTTCAGTATTGGTGAAACCGGTTACTTTTTTTCCTTTCACTAAGGGTTCCCCATTTTCCTTTTTCACATTTTTAAGAGCTGCTGGTGCATGGCATACCAAACCGATTGGTTTTTTCTGCTTGTTAAACTCCTCTATCAAAGCTATAGAAGTCTTATCTTCAGCAAGATCCCAAAGCGGACCGTGACCTCCGGGGTAGAATACAGCGTCAAATTCTTCCGACTTAATTCCATCTAACTTTAAGGTATTTTCGATCACTTTTTGAGTTTCAGCATCCTTGTAGTAGCGTTTGGTATCCTCGGTTTGTGCATCTTCACTTTCACTGTTAGGATCAATAGGTGCTTTACCTCCTTTGGGTGTAGCTACCGTAACATCAACTCCTTTATCCACCAGGTTGTAATAAGGTGCTGCGAATTCTTCGATCCAAAATCCTGTTTTTTCTCCTGTATCCCCCAATTTATCGTGAGAGGTTAATACAAATAGTACTTTCATATCTTTCTTTTTTTAATTAAAAAATTTCTTAATCACGGACTGCTTTTTCAATCAGAGTCTCGCCATCAAGAATTTCAAAAATCTGGTTCTGCTTTACATCATCGTCCAGAACTTCAACAAGCGTACGAGCCACATTTGCCCTGGAAATACTTTCTTGCTTTTCTAATTTTTTCTTTAGCTGAATTTTTCCGGAACCATCATCATCTGTAAGCGCACCAGGCCTAACAATAGTATAAGTTAAACCGCTCTTTTGAAGGTAATCATCTGCATTCCCTTTGGCTTCCAGATAATCTCCAAGCTCCTCACTCATTTCGGGTTTGCCTGCGCCCATAGAGCTAAGCATTACAAACTTCTCAACTCCTGCATTCTTAGCGGCGTCTATTAATCTTTTTGCTCCTTCCTGATCTACTTCAACCACTTTATTTCCACCAGAACCGGCAGCAAAAATTACTTTATCGGCACCTTTTACAGCCTGGTTTAAATCTTCTTCTAAATCGGCCAGGACAGCGGTTACATTTTCTTTTTCAAAATGCTCTTTTTGCTCTGGTTTTCTTACCATAGCAATAGGTTGATGGTTTTCAGATTTCTTTAATAAATCGATAATGATTCTTCCCGTGCTGCCGTTTGCACCGGCAACTAATACATTCTTCTTTTTACTCATAATCATTTTCTTTTTTTAGTTATAATATATAATCTATTCACCAATCTAAGCCTGTTTAGATAAGCTTATGATTACTTTTCCCTGTGCTCTTCCGGTCGCCAGGTACTCGTAAGCATTAACTCCATCTTCAAATGAATAAATAAGATCTACGATTGACTTTATATCGCCATCTTCTACCATTCCTTTTATCTCCTTCAACTGCGCTGCATTAGGCTGCATCCAGGTGTGTTTATAGGCGACCGAGTTATCTTCAATAAGATTAGATAATTGTTCGGGTAATTTATAACCTTCGATCCCCATTATTTTGGCAGATTCTTCGTCTGGCGGACCTGCAATTGAAGTTACTGTTCCGCCTTCTTTAATAATTTGAAAAGCATCAAACGTATAATCGTCTCCCAAGGTGTCAAAAACAATATCCAGGTTATTGGCTACTTCTTTGTAATCTTCCGTTTTATAATCTATTACGCGGTCAGCTCCTAAAGCTTTTACCCAATCTACATTTTTAGTACTGGTGGTTGTATAAACGATAGCTCCTTTTGCTTTGGCATACTGAATAGCAAAACTACCTACACCCCCGGAACCGGCGTGAATAAGAATTCTGTCGTCTTTTTTTAACCCGGCTTTTTCTAAAGCCTGGATCGCGGTAATTCCTGTTAAAGGCAATCCTGAAGCTTCTTCAAAAGATATATTTTCCGGCTTTCTAACAACTTTATCAGCATCAATGATAACAAACTCTGCAACGGTACCCATTTGTTCATGGGGTACCCTGGAATATATTTCGTCACCGATTTCAAAATCACTAACATCAGCTCCTTTTTCCACAACCACCCCGCTAACATCAAAACCTATTGTAGCCGGTAGCTTTAAAGACACCAGTTCTTTTAGATGTCCTTGTGCCATCTTATAATCAATAGGATTCAATGAAGCCGCTTTAACTTCAACTAAAATCTCATTTGGTTTTACCGATGGTTTTTCGATCTCATTGATGGATAAACTATCCTTAATTTCACCGTATTTTACTATTTGTAGTGCTTTCATTTCTATTGTTTTTTTAATTAAAAATTTATTTATCAGTAAGTTAGTATATTATCTGCTATTTTTCTTGTCTGAAAGGATATCGATCCATTTATCGAGCGTATCCTTTAACAGCATTACTTCTGTGAGCGTTACATCTTCCGTTACCAAAGTATTTAGCAATTTCTCTGGAATTGGAAGCGCATTGTTCTTTAGTGCTTTTCCTTTTTCTGTAAGCTGGATAAATACACTTCGTTCATCTTCTTTAGAGCGGGTGCGCTTCAGTAGATCCATTTTCTCCATTCGTTTAATAAGCGGAGACAAGGTATTGGTGTTTAATAATAATTTTTCACCAATTTGATTAACCGATAATTTATCATTTTCCCATAATACCAGTAAAACCAGGTACTGAGGATAAGTCAAATCCATTTCTTCCAGGAATGGTTTATAGGCTTTTGTAATTAGCCTGGACACCGAATAAATAGGAAAACAAACCTGATTGTTTAATTTTAGTTGCTGATCGTCCATAATATTTATTTTTTTGAATTTCTCCAGGCTTCCCAGGCGCCGGAAGACCATAGTGCCCAGGCTATAAGAACTGGTTGAAAGAAAAGCCTAATTAATCTTGCTCTATCTGAATCTAAAGCTCCGAAGGCATCTTTTCTGTCTAAATACTGAGCGATATTGCCGGGAAAAATAAGTATAAAGAAAATAGCTAACGCCCAACCTATTATCACACGTTGCTTTTTCCAAAATAATAATGCCAGACCTAATGCCATTTCAACTATTCCAGACAAAATAACTACCAGATCTTTGCTTAAAGGAACCCAATCTGGAACTTGCGCCTGGAAGTCTACTCTATTAAAAGTTAAGTGACTAAAACCGGCGAAAATCATGAATATTGCCAGCAGGATCCTGAAAATATTTTGTGCTCGTGATGTTTCAGATGCTCTCTTCATTATTTTTATTTATATCGTGCAAAACTATATCGCACACGATGCAAATATAAATAGTTTTATGCCATAATAATATTATTTGTCATAGTTTTAACTTATCGACAATAGTGGTATCTGTCTCTTCGGATTGATCCTAGAGATTTTAAGAACAAAAATGAAGAGAAACTGAGTTAGGCTGGAACAGCGTTTGGAAATGGTTAATTAAACGATTCGGAATCTTTGGGCAGGTTTTACAGAATTTGGAATAAGTCTTTTCTTAATCTTTGAAACTTAATGTAAAAGTAGTGCCAACTCCGGTCTCGCTCATAACATCAATTTCACCTCCCAAGCTATCCATATAACTTTTTACCAAATATAACCCAATACCCTTGCTGTCTTTATTTGCAGTGAAAACCTGGTGCAATCCAAATATTTTATTTTTATTTTTTTCCATATCGAAACCAATTCCGGTATCTGAAAATCGAATCTGAGAACCCCCTTCATTTCTTTTAGAACTAATAGATATTCTCGGTGGAAATCCAGGTTTAGCATATTTTATTGAATTTGTGATTAGGTTTAGGAAAATGCTGTGTAAATAAAATTGATTGACCTTAAGGAATTCAATTTCCGAAAAATCAATTTCAACGCAGGTCCCGGTCTCTTCAATCAAAGAACGAAGGGAACTTAAGATAGTATAAATAAGTTCTTTCAAATTTACCGGCTGCACACTGGGTTTTAGCAAATTATTTTCTTTAAGATGGTCTACCTGATCATTTAAAGTGTCTTTTAATTTATAAACTGAAATTTCTAATAATTCAAGACATGATAATGTTTCTTCATCCTGGATTTTAGAGCGGTCTAATAAATTAACGAGTGAAATCAGGTTATTTACCGGAGATCTTAAATCGTGAGCAGTGGTATAGCTCAGTTGCGTAAGTCCTGAATTTTTTGAAGTAAGGTCTCTTATTCGAAAGTGACGATCTTCTTCCAACTTTTTTATATGGGTGATATTTTTCGAAATGGCGTAGATCAATTCTTTTTCAGGAACAGGAATAGAGGTCCAGGTAAGCCAAACAATTTCCCCTGATTTGGTGATATACCTATTTTGAAAATGTAACAAGGGTAATCCTTCTAAAATCTTTGCTCTTGTTTCGGCCGTTTTCTTTTTATCCTGGGGATAGACAAAATGGCTTATAGGACTGGCAAATAATTCTTCCCGGGTATAGCCCATTAATTTTATGAAAGCCGGATTTATTTTCCGAAAGTATCCATCAAATCCAGCAATACATAAGTAATCGTGAGAGCGCGAAAAGAAAGGTTCTAGGTCAAATTCATTATCAATATTTTTCACATCCATTATAGGTTGGGGCTTCAGGAGTAAAAATAGGGAAAAATATCAGGAACTTTTGGGATAAAATTAGGCTTGATCCATAAAATTCCTCATAGATTACTACCAAACCAGATACTTGATATGAATTCCACCTGGATTCTGTACTTATTCTGTACTAGGTGTAAAATAGAAAGGCTTCACATTTCTGTGAAGCCTTGTCTTTGCTAGTAGCGGGAACTGGACTCGAACCAGTGACCTTCGGGTTATGAGCTGGAATTAGAGGGACAGTAAAATCTACCAAACCCCCATAAATACTATGTTTTCCAGGACTTTACATTTTTATTGATATCAAAAAATACCAGGTAAAATGGAATTATTCTGTACCTATTCTGTACCCTTTTTTAAAAAATAACCCTATATTTAAAACATTAAAAATTAGATGGTTATGACAAATATTCAAGTAGTCTTGCGTCCCAACAAAATGAAGAAAAATGGCACTATTCCTCTTGCCTTAAGAATAAGCGAAAATTACAAGACCAATTATTATTTTTTGGGCCATTCGATTTTAGAGAAAGATTGGGATGAAACGTTGAAAAAAGTAAAAAAGACCCATCCAAACCACAAAAAACTAAACTATTTTCTCAACAAGAAGATTACCGAAGCACAAGATTTGTATTTTCATTCAGAAGATGATTTGACGCCCAGACAGATTAAAAACAAACTAAAAGGGCCGGGAGGTTCTCAATCTTTCTTTGCAGTAGCGGCTGAACGTGTAAAACAGAAATATGATAAAGGAACTTTTTCTGTCGCGAAATCTGAGCTATCTATTCTATATAACCTGGAAGAGTTTCTGAACCTCAAAACCAATCAAAAGAAAGAGGAGGTTATAAAATCAATAAAAGAGCGAAGGCGAATACGAGTGAGTAAGACCAGAAAAGGTGAATATTCTTTTGGAGAGGCTATTACCTATTTTAAGAGAAATACCCGACTGGAGTTTCGGGAAATGAATGAATCATTTCTAAATAAGTACAAAGCCTTCTGCTCCACTCACATGGGACACAAGACCCGAACCATCACAAACCAACTTATTTTTATCAGAACCCTCTTTAATGTTGCTATAAAAGACGGGATTGTTTCTCAAAAGTATTATCCTTTCGCGGGCGAAAAAGAAAAAATCAGAATTGGCTCAGGAAATAAAATTGGATTGACTGCTGAGGAAGTTACCAAAATAGAAAATCTTGCAGTGGAAAGTCATTCTTCGATATGGCACACCAGGAATGTCTGGCTTGTTTCCTTCTACTTTGCAGGTATAAGAATTTCAGATGTTGTAGCCTTGAAGTGGACAGATATAAAAGATGGCCGCCTGTACTATGTGATGAATAAGAATGAAAAACCATTGAGCTTTAAAGTACCGGACAAAGCCAAAACCATCTTTAATCTCTATCTGATGGATAAGACGGAAAACAATGGCTATATTTTTCCATTTTTAAAAGATGCTGATCAACAGGATCCAAAAAGCCTATTCCTTAAAATGAGGAACGCTACTAAGGTTTTAAATAAATTCTTGAAACGAATAGCTGACGAGTGTGAAATAGACAAAAACCTCTCAAACCACATAGCCCGTCATACTTTTGGAAATATAGCCGGAGATAAAATACACCCCTTAATGTTACAAAAGCTTTACCGGCATAGTGATCTAAAAACCACACTAAATTACCAGGCTAACTTTATTCATAGAGATGCAGATGATGCATTGGACAGTGTAATCAATTTTTGAATTCAAGAACTGTTAGGGGAAGTTTACAAATTAATTTCCTGCATTTATATTTTAGGATTAAAAAAAGTAACTCAGAGCCATTTATTTAAAAACGCCTCGCTGCTGCGTTAGAACCCTGAATGCATCTACAGTATTAAGAGTCAATATAATTCTAAAAAAAATGGCCAAATCACGCAAATTTGGATTACATACAAAATTTAGACGCAATAGACACACTCTGCAATTGTGGAGCCGGTGCTTTTCTAAATTTCATTTTCCCTCCATCTAAAAGATCATAAAATCTCTAAAATTTTCTTTTGGATGATATTTACTTCAGCATCATAAGTTTCGAGAAAAAACCTTTAGAATTTTCGAAGTATTTGCTTGTATAAATGTGTTAACATTAGGCACGAAGAACGAACCTTACACAAACCACTTTCCGCTTATGTTTTCTTAGGTGTTGTTATGCGCTTTTTAATATCCTCTTGATTTATAAATATTTTTGTCACTACCGAATCTATCGTATAGTGTATCCCAAAAACGAGATGGCTGATATTTTTTTAACCATGGGCCTCTTCGTGTTTGTAGAGTGTGTTTTTTAGAACGTATTAAAATACATTCTCGTTTCGCTCGGCTTACACTTACATAGCATAAACGATGGGCCTCTTGCATTTGCCTTGATCCCTCTTCAATCATATAAGTATATGGAAACCTTTCTTCCTCCATACCTAACATTATTACTGCCTCAAATTCAAGCCCCTTTGCACTATGTCGAGTTGTAATAGTAATCTCGTCTTCTGGCTCACCTAAGAATGCAAATCTTCTTAAGGGGGCATCTTTTAAGTTTTTATTTTGTGCCTCATCTAACAATGCATTCAAATTATCGTTCTCTTCTGGATAACGATCTGAATTACTCAGTAGATCTTTTAAATCTAATTCTGAAAGAATAAACTGCAACCATTCAAATACTATGGTTTTTGCTTTACTCTCCATTAATACTTTATGGAAAAAGACACGTTGACGAATTACTTCCCACATCGCTCGTTCACTTTCATGAACATGGAGTTGTAATTGCCAAAAACTAAATAGTTCGTCAAAAGATTGAATTTTGTTATCTAAACACCATTGTGCACATTCCTGCAACCAGAACACAATATCACTATTAACAAAATCCCATTTGACAATATAAAATGGGATATTATTCTCATTAAGTTTAGTTGCCATTTTAACAACATCATTTGAAGATGCAACCAATATTCCTATTTCATTGTATGAAATTCCCTTCTCTTTCAACTTAGGAATAACTTTTTGGGCTACAACTTCATATTGAGGTCTCATTTCCGACTCACAAACAATGAATGTGAATTCTGCCTCTTCATCTATTCTTTTCTTAGCCGAATACTCTGGCCTTGGGGGGGCTACTGTCAGCATATCAAGGGATCCTTCGATTATATCTTGATTACTCCTATAATTTGAAGTTAAAGGAATAGATTCAAAATCATCAATACCATCTAGTTCCTCCAAAAAGTCTGGATAGGCTCCATTGAATCCATAAATTGATTGATTCATGTCTCCAACTGCAAAAATTTTAATAGAAGTAACAGCCTGGAGTTCTAATACCATTTCATGTAAGGCTTTCCCTAGATCTTGATATTCATCAATAAGCATCCAGGGAAATTTAGCTTCTAATGATGTTTTGATAAAATCTTGCTCACGAATCATCAAAGTGGCACTATTAATCATTCCAACAAAGTCCACATGTCCAGCATTTTCCAATCGCTTTTCGTATTCCTTTGCTGCTGCTGCTTCGAATGCATCAATTTGAACATTTACTTGGCTTAAGCCTATCGCAGATAAACTTCTCTGTCGATTAATATTCATTTTGTACCCTATAAATTGCTTTGTAGTAATTTCATCTGTTTTAATACCCATTGAAGACAATACACCACGAAAAATTGAATTGGACAATTCATCAGAAGCAATTTTCAATGGAAGAGGAACATTGTATTGTGGGAAAAGATGAGTAAATGGCTGTAAGATATTAATCAAACAAAATCCATGCATTGTACCAATGAAATCATTTCCATTCGGACGGTAACCATATTCCTTGAGCCTCTTCTTAAGTTCTCTAACTGTTTCCCTGCTGTAACTAATGCAAGCCAAACCCGATGGATAATGAATATTGGACTTTAATAATTTAATCGCTTTCAAAGTCAAAATACGAGTTTTTCCGCTGCCTGGTCCGGCTATTACAACAGTGTCCCCTTTCGAATTATAAGCATTCCATTGGCTTTTATCAGATTGAATGAGTTTTAGGTCAATATAAAATTTATCATTCATGAGCGGTTGTTACTTTCTTTATTATTTCATTAATCGCAGATTTAATATAGTCCGGTACAGAATTTAATGTCATGTGTGAAGTAAAACGTTGAGCAAATCTACCCTTACTCACATTACTTTCAATTTTGGATAATGCTGCCCAAAAATTATCTTTATCCAGTTCTTTATTAAAGTTCCTTTGTTGCCTTTCCCCTCCTGGTCGAACTTCTGAATAAACTTTTTTTAAAATTTCCTTCCCCTCATCACCTCCTTTTATCATTACATCAATTTCAAGAGTATAGAACCCTACAAAACAACCTTTGGCTTCCAGCAAATCAAATTGACCTTGAATATTATCAGTTTGAATTTCTGCCTCGGATATAATTCCTAAGTCTACGTTCATTTTATTCATCAGTTCTAATCCTCTATATTGCTGTGATTCTTTTTCTTGCCACATTCGATGATAATGACGAATCCGTTTTTCTTTATCTCCTTCTGTTTTAATTTCCAAGTCGTAAAAATCGCCATCGGTTATCAAACACCATGGAATATCTAGTGCTTCAAGTATCTGAACATAAGGTTTGAAATTTGTTGAATGTACGTTACAAATCAAAATTCCTAAGTCATCTAAATAGGTTCCCATTAATTCAGCGGTTCTCGGAACAATATATTCCTCGGTTATTCCCTCCACAAGTAGAACCCCTTTTCCAAAATACATTTCCCCTCTTTTGGAATCTAGGTATCGTTCAATATCAGTTTTATCCTTAGAATCAATCATAAGGTTCGCAGTAGAGAAGACTTTAGATTCTCCTTTTTCATGCCTACAGTGAACAATTGATTCCAAAGGAGCTACGGCAGTTATATAGGGAGAGTGTGTAGTAAAAATGACAGATGTTTCACTTTTTTGCAGAACTTCTCTATAAATCAACCTTTGTAAAACTGGATGCAAATGTGCTTCCGGTTCTTCAACGGCTAAAATGGTTACTGAATGTAATTGATGATTATGTTGATCGAAGAACTCATACAATTGGTTTCTAACTTCCGCTTCAATATTATCATTTTGAATATAATTATTTCCTTTCGCATTAACTACATAATTTTCGGAGATTAATGTACTTTTTTCCTTAGCTATCAAATCATCATAAGTTTCTTTTTTAATGATTCGAGGCACTGTTTTATCTCTCAATAAAAGCATCATCAATGTGACATAAAGTATATTGCCCAAACCGAGACTCAATTCTGAAACTGGTCTACCCTTTAGTCCCATATAAACTTGTATGGTGTATAACAACCTTTCTGTATCTATATCATAGGGTCGTAAGTTTATTTCATTATCATGTTGTAAACCTGCTAGTGTTTCAAACCTATCCCCTATGATCTTTTTTACATCCTTGATTTCATCCAATGTAAGAATGTCTTCTGCTGCGTCCTGCATAGCTTCAGAAATTTCATCCAACACTTCCTTATCAATATCATATTGTTTGACAAGTTTGTAAAGAGGTGAGCGCTTATTCGCATTTAATTCTCGCTCAACATCTCTAAGCGCACTAATAACTTTAATATTCAAGAAATTTCGATCTTCACTTCTAAAAAATTTATCCTCTGTTATACCTTTAAATATCTGATATTTATAACTCAGGATTTCACCATTTTCATCTATCAAGGGAAAGTATTTGTATGTGAATCTTAATGTGGGAGGTTTTGTTGAAACCACTGCATCTTGAAATTGAGCTAATAACTGTCTGTTATGTTCATAATTCCGTATTTCTATTACTATTTTAATTTCCTCCCCATTCCCTTTAGGATCTTCTATACTATCATGAAAATCACTTAAACTTAACTCACGATCCATATCTGAGAAATCACGATCAAGAATTAACTGAACTGCTCTTAAAAAATTTGTTTTTCCAACATTGTTTTCTCCGATGATTACTTGTTTATGGTTTAGGTTTACATCAATTTCTTTGAAGTTTCTAAAATTCTCTATCCTAATTCGTGATATATATGGGCTATTCATAGTTTCTTTTTATTGCGCATAACGGTTTGCGATAAGCACAAGTTGCGCGAGTAAGGAAGCGGACTTATCGGCTTAAACGATTTCATTCTTGGTTTCTAAAATTACTCTTTTTCGACTCAACCCCTCTTTATTTGCGATGAACCGATGTTGTAGCTAGTTTTTTCGTTTTTTAAAATATCTCTCAAGCTTTTAGCTTTTATTAAAACATCATCATATGTCAGAATGGTTATGTTTCCATTAAATGCCTTGTTTCTTCTAATTAGACTTGCTTTTGTCTTTTCAGTTAGACTAGAGCTCCTACCGATTATTATAAAACCTTTAGGTGATATAAGACCTTCTAATCCATTTCTAGCATAGGCATTGTTTTTCTCAATCCAATCTAGCCAATCAATTACTTGTTGTTCTGCGTGTACTAAATAACTCGAAGGATTTCCTTGCTTGGTGAAAATATTTAAGTTGCTCGATTCAATTTCCATTAAATCAGTTAGTCCGTTGAATTTTTCTAGAGCATAATCTACTTCAAATTCAGAACCTAATTTGTGTTTAGGGATGATTTTAGCGTAGTCAAGCCCTAAAAGTATTGGATTTTCGGTAATACATTTTTGTAAATTATTTTCATTCCTCTTTGATGTATCTAAAAGGTTCTCTAATTGTTGGATCGCCAATTCTAACATTGTTAAAGTTCTGTGAGCATTATTTAATTTTAGGAATTCCTCTTTAACAACTTGTTTTAGCATTAATAAATCTGTTGGCGACCAAAATTTTGTTAAATCAATTTTTGAAAATTTATCGATTTTAAAGTCCTCCATTTTCTTTGAATTAACAGGGACTAATTTTACATCATTCCCTTTTTCATCTGGTGCAGTAAACCCATTTTGAATCAGTTTTTGATAATAGTTTGACAAATCCTTCTCAACTATTTCGTTATTAGGATAAATAGGGACTTCCAGAGCGGTAGCAATTCCTAATGTATTAATGACCTCTTTTTCAATATCAGTTTCATCTCCTTCAAATACACTATCAATAAGATGGTGGTAAGATATTTCTAATTTCTTTGTATCTAGCATTGGACAGATGTAATGAAAAACAGGAACTCCTTTTTTAATATCAAAAACTAATTCTCTAGTCATTTTCATTAAATCATAATCGGAACCAAATAGATTTTTCTCATTTGAGGGGTTTTTATCATTCCATATTTTGAGAAATTTTTCAAAATCAGAATCCATCGGACTTTCAAAAACGATAGAAAATTTTTCCTGCTTTTTCCATTTTGAAAGTCTATTTTTTTTCTTCATTTGATTCTTCTTAAAATTAACTACAACGACCCATCCTATAAAAACTGTGCGAGCTGGCGAGCGTGATTGTCCTCAGGACAATCCGCTAAGTAAGGGAGCACGGAATTTCGATTAGATACTGATTTTAGCATTGTTTTTATATATTGTGCCTGTTGCACAAGTTACAGAAATTAGTTAATTTCATGTATGCAAGGAAAAAAGGATTATCAGGAAAAACTCTTCACTTCTTTTAGATTAATTGACCGCATTCCAAAAGGAAATTTTTATCGACGTTTAAAGGAAACTCTGGATCTGGATTTTCTGTATCCGCTCACACTGAATTTCTATGGGCGAAGCGGCCAGAAAAGCATTGATCCAGTGGTATTCTTCAATATCTGCCTGGTTGGGTATCTTGAAAATATTACTACAGATCGAGGTGTGATGGACCATTGTGGTATGCGTCTGGACGTTCTTTCTTTCTTGGGATATGATGTAGACGAAGAAATTCCCTGGCACAGTACCATTAGCCGAACCCGGCAACTTTTCCCGGATGATATTTTTGAAGAAGTATTCACTAGAGTTTTAAGGCTGTGTATCGAAGCAGGTTTGGTTAGTGGGCATAACAGGCTAGAGATTCTGCTCCCGTAAAAGCCAATACTTCTATGGACAGCCTAGAGCTTAAAGTCCCAGCAGAGGATCTTGAATAGCATCTCTCAAAGCTGTGTGTGCAAAGCAGTAGGGACCGCAAAGCCAAAGGAAATAAAGCTCCTAAAAAACAGCAAAAAACAAAGGCAGTAAATACACTAGCAATAAAACCCATTACAGTCCAACCGATCCTGATGCAAGGATCAGTGTCGAACCCGGTAAAGCCAGAAAACTGAATTATCTGTGCAATATAGCTGTAGATATCGCAGCCCACGTGATCACTGATGTTCGGGCTTACCACGCAGATAAAAAGGATACTAAATACCTTTAAGACACCGCCAAGGAGATTAAACAGGCGTTTCCGCAGGGAAGGCCTGATCTGGGAAAATGTACTGGCAGATTCTGGTTACAGTAGCGGGGAGAATTATGAATATTTCGAAAATAAAGGGCTTACAACATTCCTCCACACGGGACCTACAAAGGTGGACCTGAAGGTTTCCAATACAATAAGCCGGTAATTACTTGCTTTGCCCCCAAGGCAAGAAGGTGACCTTTCGGAAACAGAAAATGGAAAACGGAAATTTAAAAGACAATTATTTTACTAAGAGAGCCGACTGTAAAGACTGCCCTATCAGGAAGGCCTGCATCGGGAAAAGCCACGAAAAAAGAATCAACATTACCGCTTATCACGAGGAATACGAAAGAAACATTGAAAGGGTAAAAATGCCGGCGCGGCCGCTATATGAAAGGCAAACGACAAAGCACTGTGGAACCTGTTTTTGGCACTCAGAGAATTTCTGGGGCTTCGGAAAATAAACACCATTAGAATTCCCCAGGTCAATAAATGTATGCATCTCGCTGCAATCGCTTATAACCTTAAGAAGTACTTAAAGTTTAGAACAAAGAAGGTTAAATCCGGGGCAGTTGCCCTGCAAAACTTTCAAAGCAGTTCCTCTTTTATTATAAGTACCCGTTTTTTGACTTTTCAGACTATGTCAAGACTCCTTTTTTCTCAACCTGAAATCTCAGCGAAAAACCAAGACTTGTTTAAAAAGCCGCAAATGGTCCTTAAAATCTCATTCTGAGAAGAAAATTAGAGGCTTGTGAACGGTTACTATTGTTGTGTGTAGTTACAGTATTCAAATAATTTTCTCGCAATTATAGATTCTTTCTTGTACATCTAATAAATTATGAAAAGCTAAGAAATAGACGGATTTGAAAGTGGTTGTTTGAAATCTCTGCTTTAGGTTATCTATAATTAGACTTTCCGTACCCATAAAATGATTTTTGTCTCCCCAGATTAACAATATTTCCGAGTTTCCACCATTCTTGTCTGAGTAGATCTTATTACAAGCTGAAATAATATCTTCTTCTGAAATTTGAATAGCATCAAATTCATAATCAATATAGACATTATTATCTCCGAAAAAGGTTGAATGATAACTAGAAGGTATGGGATATAAATTAAAACTGTCTGCCACTTTTCCGAAGATCTTTCTATCTAATTCAAAATTTAAATATTCTTTTTTCTCTTTTAATATTTGAATATTCTTCTCCATTGTAGCTGCTATTTCCTTAGCTACTTTTTTGCGCATTTTTGTTGAAAATTTTGGAGGCCGTTCTGTTTCCCACGGTGGATAAATCTGAATATTAATTTTGATTGGTGGCTTATATTCATTTGTGATAAATCTAGAAATATCTTCGCATAGCCTTTTTGTCTGATTAAAATTTGTCAAATGGTTATTTAATGTCAATTGAACAATCTGTATTCCATCCAATTTTCCATCTAAATGCACATAAGTATCTGGATTTTTGTGATCATCATCTGGATTAGGTGAAGAATATAACACTTTGCGCCTTTCTATATTTCGAAGAAACATTACGAAAAAACCAGTAGCATATTCTTCTAATTTTTTCGTGTCATGTTCATCAACCCATTTTTTTCTTCTAAAGAATGGTTCATTTAGAGAATAAGGAACTTTAAGCTTACCAATTATATGACTCTTTTTATGATCCTTATTTAATCTCATAATTTTCTATGCAATTACACACAACTCGTTATATCTCACATGATTTATCTTTTTAATAATAGATATAACGGGATAAACGCAGGTTTCGCTAAATATAAAACAATAAAAGAAAAGAAAAAACGGAAAACCATAAAGGAAAGAGGATAGAGATTGGTTAGGAGGAAAAAATTGGAAATATACGTATCTACAGTGGTTTATCTGGCCAAAAATCTTTAAAGAGCATTCAAGTATTACTGCAATTTCGTTTAAGTGGTTAAGGTTGTATTTTGCTCTTCTATTTTTTGATTCAACATGAGAAAGGAAACTATTACTTAAATAGATTTTCATCAGGAACTATTAATCGAAGTATACCCGTTCAGCCCATTCCCAATACATTCCGGGAATAACGCTTCTCTTTAAAGGTCTTGAACACCATCGAAGAAATTGCGACTTCCATTACGCTAACCCGATGAAAAATCGGAACGCTCCACTCCAGTTCGAAATTTTTCAATGAAGTCCGCTTGGTTGAACTTCCCATCATAGTCCTTCTTTCTCAAGAAAATGGTGGTATTTCCTGATCCATATGCAAACGTCATCCTTAAGCCCCCTCTCCTTTTTAAGGTGCAAAGAACAACATCCTTTTCTGGACAGCGGCATAAAGCCGTTTTGGCTTCGCCTTCTCTTTTTATACGCTTTACCAGGCCAGGATATTGTAAAATAAATGCATCGAAAAAAGGTAATGTGAAGCCGCTATAGGAAGTAAATCTACAAGGAAGGTAGCCTCTGTTCAAAACCTTAAAAAGTTTTGATCGATTCTGGAGTTAAAATTCAAAAAAAGGAAAATGCTCTGGATATAATAAGTAAATCTTTTTAAAAATTAATTCAATGAGTAGGTTGTAGCCTTACCCAATTAATAATAAGAAAGTAAATAGGGTACTTTTGAAATAGAATAAAGGCAAGAAAAAATTATAGAGTATAGAAAACCCATCAGAATATGAAACTAATCGGTGGTTTTTACTAGTGTTTTGGTTTATTAATGTCAAAAAAATCACTCATTAAAAATGATTAGGGTTTTCCTCTACTTTTTCCAATATTTCAGGAGTATTAGTATTTACACCTCGTTTATATAAATCCCTGGTTACTGGATGTGCTTTAAAAGGCTCTCGCATAAAACTAGTAGCCAGCACTTCCTCAATTCCATTATCGTTTAAATCGGGATCAAGCCACTCTCCTTCAAAATTACGATCTACGGCCAATGGCATTCTTTTCTTCTTATTATGGATTTCAGCAAAGAAATCATTCGCCTCCCTAGTAATTAAACTTACTGTCCAATAATCTTCATCATAAGTATTATAGATTCCTGCAAAACTAAAGAGCTTACGACCTTCCAAATAGCAATAATATGGCGTAGCCGGACCACTCATTTTTTCATAGTGAGGTTCAAAAAAACCATCTGCAAGTATTAAACAGCGACGTTCTCTGGAAGCTTCTTTATACATATTACTGGTTAAAAGTGTTTCTGCTTTGGCATTAAGCGTATTATATTTTTTTCGAAATGTCGAAATGTCGTCTGCCCACGGCGCAAGCAGCCCCCACTCCATCGGCAAAATAATATCCGGTTCGTCCATAGGAATACAAAACATATTAGGATGAGTAAACCCCGACAAATGATACCAGGGTTCATAAACTTCTGGGTATCGCATAACCGCACCGGTATGTTTCTCAATTGATTTTAATTTCTTGGACAGGCTGGTTTCGTAACACATAATTATAATTTTGGATTATATCCAATTATATGGATTTTTACCTAATTTTGTTTTCCAATGTTTGCTTATGAAAATTTACAAAAAATATTCTTTACATCATCTTATAATGCCGCTTTCTAGTAATGGCATCTCTGCCGGTTTTCCTTCTCCGGCAGATGACCATTTAGAAGATATTATTGATCTTAACCATCAACTAATCAAAAATAAAGAAGCCACATTCTTTGGCCGCGCTGAAGGAGATAGTATGATTGGTGCCGGGATTGGTAACGGTGATCTTTTAGTAATCGATAAAAGCCTAAGACCCAAAAATGATAATATCGCTGTATGTTTCTTAGACGGGGAATTTACTGTAAAGCGTATTAAAATTGAAAAGGATATGATCTGGCTTGTAGCCGAGAATGAAAAATATAAACCAATTAAAGTCACTAGCGAAAATGATTTTGTCATATGGGGAGTCGTTACTCACTGCATAAAGGATTTATAATATGTTTGCCCTGGTAGATTGCAATAATTTCTATGCGAGTTGTGAACGGGTTTTTGATCCTTCCCTTCGAAATAAACCAGTGGTAGTACTTAGCAATAATGATGGTTGTGTTATTGCGCGAAGTAATGAAGCTAAAGCAATGGGCATTCCTATGGGAGCCCCTGCTTTTCAATTTGAAAAGGATTTTGAAGCTAAAGGAATTTCCGTTTTCTCCAGTAATTATTCGCTGTACGGGGATATGAGCGGACGCGTAATGAACATACTCTCCCAATTTACCCCGGATATTGAGATCTACTCCATTGATGAATCCTTTCTTAAGTTTAACGGTTTTGAATTATACGACCTGGAGCGAATTGGTAAGGAGATGGTGGAAAGGGTGGCCAGGCAAACGGGTATTCCTATAAGTGTTGGCCTGGCTCCTACCAAGGCCCTGGCAAAAATTGCCAATAAGATCGCCAAGAAATTTGCAGACCGCACCGGGAGTGTTTACGCCATTGATTCGGAAGAGAAGAAAGAAAAAGCATTGCGCTGGACGAAAATTGCTGATGTCTGGGGAATTGGCAGACAGCACGAAAAAAGATTATTAAGCATTAACGTTAAGAGTGCCTGGGACTTTGTTCAGTTACCTAATGAATATGTACTGAAAAAAATGAGCGTGGTAGGTTTAAGATTAAAACGAGATCTCTCAGGTGAAAGTACATTGGATTTTGAGGAAGTAAAGAATAAAAAGAACATTGCAGTTACCCGAAGCTTCGAGAAAATGTATAGTGAATTCGACGATCTGCGGGAGCGGGTAGCTACCTATGCAGCAAAAGCCGCAACAAAACTTCGCAAACAGGATTCAAATTGCACGCTGCTCTATGTATTTCTGATTACTAATCCTTTTAGAACCGACCTTAAGCAGTATCGAGCCAATATGGTGGTGAAACTTTCCACACCAACCAATTCCACTATGGTATTAACAAAAGCTGCTTTATATGGTCTTAAAAAGATTTTCAAATCCGATTACCAATACAAAAAAGCGGGAGTAATTATTATGGGAATTACGCCCGCTTCTGAACGGCAACTTTCCTTATTTTCTAAGGAGGATCCCCGGCATCAGATGCTTATGAAAACCATAGATCGCCTGAACCAAACAGAAAACGGAAAAGTGAAATTTGCAGGTATGGATCTTGGTCGTACCTGGAAGATGAAACAGGAACGTCTTTCAAATCGTTATACCAGCAGAATTGATGAGATTATTCGGGTAAGGTGTAAATAAAATGGGAAATTTCCATTCTAAAAATTTATCTAGCATTTTTATATACCCCAAGCTTCTAAATAATCAAATATCATAATCTTAGGAGATTAACAACTCTTTCCCTACAATTTAAATTGCACGTTTTTCCTTGTAGCGAAGTATGAGCACGCTTTTAAAAAGTGGGACACAAAATTGCCTCTTATTTAAAAATCACAGCTTCATTACTTATGAATTTCGGATAATCTTCTGATAATGCTTGGGTGTAACCTTGGTTTTTTCTTTAAAGCTTTTTGAAAAATGCGGATATGATCCAAACCCCATCTTATCAGAAATTTTGGCTAGATCTAGATCTGTGGTTTCAATAAGAAATTTACACCGTTTAATTCTTTCCCTGGCGTGGTATTGAAACGGAGTGCAGCCAAAAATCTCTTTAAAAACGGTTTTAATCTTATGCTCATTAGTGTTAAATAGCTCCGCAAGTTGATCCAAAGGTTTTAAAGTTTCTTCCAGGTGATGCATAATATAAATATGGATTTCATGAAATAGTTTCTGGTCCCATTTCGAATAGGACTTAATTCCAGAATCCTTAGGTAGCTCAGAAAAAAAATCCTTTGAAGTATCCAGGTGATAAGAGGTGACAGTAAACTTCCCCTTACCCCTTCCCTTTAACCTGGAGACCACTGATGGTAAACTGATTTTTAAATATTCATCAAATTGATATTCGAGGTTTAGATTAAAAGATTGAGCGTTATTATCTAAAAAATCCGCTATTTTTTCCTGCCATTGCCCTTGGAATTTTACTATCAATAATTCCTGAAATGCTTTACCTATTATTTTCGAGGATTCAACTTCCTCATTATCGGGATGCCTATAACTATAATCGAGAACTTCCAGGTCTTCATCCAATATAAACACCGCTGATCGCACCATTACGATCTCATTTCGAAGGTTAAGCCAGAGAAACTGGTCTCTTTTATTATATTCTTTTTTGAGCAGCAATTGAAACTTTAGGTCTTATTTTCAGCCTCGGATGGTATTTCCCTGGTGATGGTATAAGACTTATTTTATAAGCCTGAAATGCGACTTTTTTTTAATTTCTTTCCGGGTCTATTATAGAAACTAAGTTCCCAAAATGAAATCTAAACTTTAAGGAATTTCGAGCAGAATGAATCTGAAATTCACCAAGACTAATTTTGCCATAACGAATGGTAACACTGTTTTTATCTTGGAAATCATTAGAATATTCAAGTTCATCAGGAGTAAAATACCAATCCTTAAAGAATTTCTTCTTTACTAATTTCGAAGCTATTTTACTTCCATCATTGTAAATTGACCATAACAGATAATCACATTCATTTAAATGTTTTAAATACTCCGATAATAATTCTGCGAGTATTACCCTATCCAGAACGATTTTCCTAAACTTACTGCCATTCATTTTACCTTCATACCACCTTTTACCAGAGAAATAATAATCAAATGTGTTAGGGGAGGGCTGGCCTACTTCTGGTGGACAAACTTTTGCATTTTTGTTTTTATTGGTTTTTAAGGAAAGAGATTTTCCGTCTTCAAGAATAAAATCGATACCACTTTTACTGTTACCTCCTCTTATTCTGGCCGCTGTTCCACCATACTTCACTGGCTTATATGGAAAGAGTTCTTCTTCATTCATTTGATAGTGCTTTTTGAATAAACTAACCACCAGCGAATTGGAGTTATTCTTTAATCTGTCATTATCAACTCCAGGATCCAATAAGAAATGTTCACAAATCGCCATTTCTGCCGAATCTCCAATAACGGAATTATTTAAAACCTTTTCTATCATCAGAAGAGATGGGAAGTTCTCTCGATCTAGCCTAATTTTATAACCACTTCTGTTAGTATGCAATTGAAATTCAATAATGGTTTTACCCTTATACTTCGCAGTAGTTGTTTCATTCCAGGTAGCGACCGTATCTTTAGTAAAGGAGAAATCTTTTCTTTCAAAAGTCAGCTCTGGCAAATCCTCTCTGGGAATAATTTTAAAGGTCAGGTTTTCATTTTCATCTATGTATATCCAGGCTGTTTCATCACTAATTAGGGCGTAATCAATAAGAATAGGGAGAATTTCGTGCACTTTTGATAAACAGAATGTTTTAAAATTTTCTCTATCTATTGTTTCTCCTGCTAGATCGCCAAAAAAGTGGTTAAATGTATTATCTCCGGCTTGCCCTACTACTTTTGGTGCGAACTTTTTATTCTTTTTCCCGAAAGTCCTAATCGAGAATGTTTGTCCATCTGACAGTAGAAAGTTATGTGGGCATTTTTTTACAAATCCTGAAGTATATTTTTTAGAAAAAGTAAGAAATTCTACTGGCTTAATTTTCTCAAAAAGCTTTTCAATGATGCCTGAATTTTCTATTTTTCTTAAAATATCCTCAGAAATCCTTTTGGAAGATATTTGATGGGATAATTTGTATTTTTTACAAATGGCGTATTGAAATGTAATTCCGAAAGTTTCATTGTTCATTGAAAAAGATTTAATCAAACTATAATTAAGGAGCTTTTAAATTAGATCAAGTATCCTTGCATTATACATTACTTACAAATAAATAAAAATGTCTTACAAAATAGTCTAAGATAGTATTCTTATGCATAGCCGTACTAATAAATTATATATTTGCATTCTTCAAAATCACCTTTAATGAATTACATCGGCTCTAAAAATAAATTAATTCCCTTCATCACGGAAAATGTTCAGAATATTGTTGGTTCCGATCTTTCCAAGCTAACTTTCTGTGATTTATTTGCTGGTACTGGAATAGTAGGACGAAATTTTAAGCCACTTGTAAAAAAGGTAATCAGTAACGATTTGGAATACTATAGCTATGTGCTTAACCGTAACTATATAGGTAATCATTTGTTAATACCTGAAGAAGGTGATTGGCTTAAAAAATTAAATGACATATCTCCGCAGGAGGGCTTTATTTATAAAAACTACTGTTCAGGTGATAAAGCAGAACGACAGTATTTTTCTGATATAAATGGAAAGAAGATTGATGCAATTAGGATGCAGATAGAAACCTGGAGGGATAAAGAGCAAATTGATGAATCAACATATTTCTTCTTATTAGCCAGTTTGTTGGAAAGTGCAGATAAAGTTGCTAATACTGCTTCTGTGTATGGTGCCTACTTGAAAAAACTAAAAAAGTCGGCTCAGAAAGAAATGGTATTACTTCCGGCTAGTTTCCAATTAAATGGCAATGAACACGAGGTTTATAATGAAGACAGTAATAATTTAATTTCGCAAATTGAAGGAGATCTACTCTATCTAGATCCGCCCTATAATGCAAGGCAGTATGGAGCTAATTATCATTTACTGAATACCATTGCGCGGTATGACAGCTTTATTCCTAAAGGAAAAACAGGTTTAAGAGAATATATAAAATCAGATTACTGTAGTAAAGTTAAGGTAGAAGAGGCTTTCGAAGATTTAATTGAAAAATCCAATTTCAGGTATATTTTTTTAAGTTATAATAATGAGGGACTTATGCCTCAAAAGAATATTGAAAATATTATGCAGAAATTCGGTCACTACCAACTTGCTTCTAAAAGTTACCAAAGATTCAAAGCCGACAAAACTGAAAACAGGAATCATAAGTTTGATAAGACCACGGAATATCTTCATATTCTGGAAAAAAAATATTAGAATTTTTTCATCTCTAGGAAGATTGAAAGCAGCTTATTTTTTAATCAAAAATTTAATTTTCAATTTATCTACTTCCTTTAATGATGCTGAAACACTTTCTCGAAATGTTTCAATTAATTTTTCAGGTACTTACAGAAATGCCAGCATTTTGAGGTTTTTTAGTACTTATTTATTTCTTTTTACAAGTCCCATCAATAAAACTTTCAAAAGAATCAATTTTTATAAGAGTATCTTTTTGAATGACTGACCTCCTTCCCAATTGTCTCGATTTACATCTTTTTTAATACCGAAATTTATTTAATTATTCGAATACGACTTTCTTGATTTATCATTTAATTAGTTTCATATTTGTTGATAAAGAATAAACTTAGAAATAAATAATGGCTGATGTTCATAACAAATCTACTCGTAGTTATAATATGAGTCGGATTAAAGGTAAGAACACCAGCCCTGAAATGATTGTCAGAAAATATCTTCATTCACAGGGTTTTCGGTTTAGGCTACATGTTAATAAATTACCCGGTAAACCGGATATCGTTCTACCTAAACATAAGACTATTATTGATATAAGGGGCTGCTTTTGGCATAAACACGAGAATTGCAAATATGGTAAAACGGTTAAAACGTCATCGGAAGTTATAACATCTCGAAGAAACTCTGCTGTAGACAGAGACCAGTCAAATTTTATAAAATGGCAGGAGATGGGTTGGACTATTATTGTTGTATGGTCAGATTGTGAATTAGAGCCGAGAAAAAAAAATTCCGAAAAAAGAAAATTAATCTTGAAACAAATTAAAGAAGCTTTAAAAAATTGAGTATACCAGTAATTGATATTTTTGCAGGTCCCGGTGGGCTTGGTGAAGGCTTTTCCTCTATTTTTGAGAATGGCGAAAGAGTTTTTGATATTAAACTTTCGATTGAAAAGAACGAACATGCTCATCAAACACTATTATTAAGAAGTTTTTATAGAAAGTTTCCTCTAGGTAAAATACCAGATTTATATTACGATTACATAAAAGAAAATAATCGGAAAAAGCAGCAAGATATTTTAGCTTCTCTCAGGAAAAATTATGAGGAAGAATGGAAGATGGCGGAAGATGAAGCATGGAATTTTGAACTTCCGTACCCCGAAGAGTTTGATGAAAAAGGAAATAAAAAGGGCGGATATACAGAAAAAGAAATTAAGGATAGACACGAAAAGATAGATATTAGAATTTCTGATGCTCTTTCTGAAAATGAAAAATTTTTGCTGATTGGGGGGCCCCCTTGTCAGGCATATTCCCTTGTCGGCAGATCACGTAATCAAGGTATTTCTGACGGAGATCATCGGGTACATTTGTATAAAGAGTATCTAAGAATTATAGCGAAACACCATCCTGCCGTATTTGTTATGGAAAATGTTAAAGGATTACTTTCGGCAGCGATTGATGGCAAGAAAGTATTTGATTTGATTAAGAAGGATCTTCGATATCTTAATACTATTTTTGAAGGTATTGAAAGCCCGGAATATTGCGTTTATTCATTTGTGAAAAAGCCTGATTCTACAGATGAAAATGGTTTCCCAGTTTATAATGCTGACTTAGATTATTTGATAAGAAGTGAAAATTTTGGTATTCCTCAGAAAAGACATAGAGTTATATTACTTGGAATACAAAAAGATTTAATACCGGAAGAATTACAAATATTACAGGAATCAGAAGAGATTACCTTGGATCAGGTCATTGGTTCATTACCTAAAATAAGAAGTGGTGTTAGTCGAGAAATTGTCGGCCTTAATGAAAAAGAAAAAAATATATATTCTAAAATAAAAAATAGTTTGGATAATTGGAAAGGTATAATTCATGAATACCTTAATAAATTTGATGAGCCAATTAAAAATGAATTTGAAGAATTATTGGATATAGATTACCAGGGGGCAAGTTATTTTAAAATTGAATTAGAAGAAGAGAATAACTCTCTATTTAAACCCTGGTATTACGATAAAAACCTTTCTGGAGTTTTAAATCATGAAAGTCGTACCCATCTCAAAGAAGATTTAGGTAGATATTTATTTTCTTCATTATATTTAAAAGCTAATGGAGAATTTCCCAGATTGAAAGATTATCCTGACTGGTTACTGCCAGAGCATAAAAATGCAAGAGATGGCGATAAATTTGTAGATAGGTTTAGAACTCAAAAACCGGATGTTGCAGCTACTACCGTTACAAGTCACATTTCAAAAGATGGGCATTATTTTATACATTATGATAGTTCCCAATGTCGAAGTTTGACTGTAAGAGAAGCAGCTAGAATTCAAACTTTCCCGGATAACTACTATTTTTGTGGGAGTAGAACGCACCAATATCATCAGGTAGGAAATGCAGTGCCTCCTTTTCTAGCAAATAAACTGGCCGTGATTGTTTACAATATTTTTCAACAATTTCAAGATCAATGAATTAATAAGTGGATTTAACAGATTTAAAAAAGTTTGAAGGGGAAGATGCTTCTCCATATGCAGGGGCAATGATAGAGAGCTTTCGCTCTATCGGTTACAGCTTGGCAACAGCTATTGCTGATATAATAGATAATAGTATAGCTGCAAAAGCTAAGAATGTATGGATAGATTTTGAATGGAAAGAAGAAAAAACTTATTTGATAATTACGGATGATGGGATGGGAATGCAAGAACTAGATCTGATAGAAGCTATGAGACCTGGTTCTAAGAACCCTTTAGCAGATAGAAGTAATGAGGATTTGGGTAGATTTGGACTGGGATTGAAGACCGCTTCGTTTTCTCAGTGTAGAAATTTAACCGTGGCAACGAAATCCAAAAATGCACTTAAGGTTATATATAGATGCTGGAATCTTGATTATGTTGCCGAAGTAAATAATTGGAAAGTTTTAAAGTATCTAGCAGATGAAAACTTTATTTCAAAATTAAACCATCTGAGCACTGGAACTTCTATAATATGGCAGGATTTAGACAGGGTGATTTCTAGTAATCTTGAGAATTCTAAAGAAACTATGAATCAATTTCTGGAAAATATTGAATTTTTGAAAAAACATATAAGGATGGTTTTTCACCAATATTTGGAAAATCAAAAATTGACTATTTGGATTAAAGACAGAAAAATCACTCCTTGGGATCCTTACCTAAAAACAGAGGAAGCAACAACGGTTTTAGAAAAAACATTGATTAATGATAACATTGAAGTAGTACCTTATGTATTACCGTTACATTCTAAGATAGATAGACAGGTTTTTGAAAATGCTTCAGGGAATAAAGGATGGAACTCTCACCAAGGCTTTTATATCTATAGAAACAATAGGCTTTTGCTCGCTGGAGACTGGTTAGGGTTGTACAAACAGGAAGAGCATTATAAGTTAGCCAGGATATATGTCAATATACCAAATTCAGTAGATATTGATAATGCATGGCAACTGGACATAAAAAAATCAGTAGCTACACCTCCACCGGAGGTTAGGAGGCGTCTAAAAGAAATTGCAGATAAAGCAAGGAAAGAAGCTGTAGAAGTATATAGACAAATTGGTAGGACACGTCAAGGAAATTCACAGAAAAACAACATTCTGGTTTGGGCAGACAAAAAAAGCAAGGGTAGAAGATTTTATCAAATCAATCGCTTACACCCTATTATTAGGAACTTTCTTTCAAAATACCCTGATAGTAAAGCCAAGTTGAACCGTCTTCTTAGGTTAATCGAGGAAACCGTACCACTTCCTTTAATCGTTACCAACGAAACCGAAAATAATGATTTCCAAACAACACCATTCGAAGGGAAAGCCAGTTCAGATATGGTAAAAATGGTGATTCAATTATATGAAGAATTGATAAATGATGGTAAGAGTAAAGATGACGCTATTGAAGAAATTTTAAACACAGAACCATTTAACCATTATCCAGAACTATCAGTACACCTTAGTAATGAAGGTAATTAATTTTGAAAAAATACATGATCAGTTTACCTCTGAAAAGGAAATTGTTGGGTTTTTGAAAAAAAACTCTAATGGGTTTGTTTTTCAAATTATCATTGAACGAGCACGACATTATTCAGACTTAGCTCAATATTATCTTGAAGCAGCATATATTGGTCAAAACTTATCTCAACATTCTGAAAAAATAAGTTATAACCTAAATAGGAGCTTAGAGTATCATCCGATAGCACAACTTGGGTTACGACCAATTGCAACAGAAATAGAAAAGCTGGGCAACCTAATCCATTTCTATGGAAAAGTATATTCTGGGAAGCATGAGGAAGAATCAGAGACCTTTATGGAAGGCTATTATGAATATAGAGAAACTCTGGAACAACAACTGCATACTTTTCCGGAGCTTGTTGATGACTATTATGCCAATTACATTAATGGAGAGTATTATGAATATTCCCCGGTTGAGAATGCTAACTTTTTTGAATCTGAATTCAAATCATTTCCAGAAAGAAGGTTTGGTTTCTGGAAGTGTGCATTTTCAGATATGATTGGAGAAGATTTCTTTGTTTCTTTGGATTCATGGATTATACCTAATACTTCCGATTTACCCAAAATATTAAAAGAGTATTCTGGAATAGATAAAATTAATTTTATAAAAGCTGATTTTTTCGCTTTAGGAAATATTAGTTATTTGATGTCTGATGGATTAATAACTCATTTCCCATTCGCCTCATTATTACAGGCAAAACATTGCTACAGCAATATATTTGATAATTGGCATATAGAAAACGATATCTTCAATCGAGATGAAATTTGGATGCACAGATTCATAACCTTTGATAGAAGTTTCGCCAAATTGTCCCCACAGGAAAACTATAAAGGTTATCCTGACGATAGAAGTGAAGAGCTAATTAATTTAGTAACCAGAAATGAGGGATTTTTTCGACCACCTTCAGTAGTCTGCTTTTACCTATCGGAATATGGAGATCATATTCTTGTAAAAGATGAAAAATGTTCTTACCTGTTTTTTGGAACTGACAAACTTACTCATAGTGAGCTTTTTTCTCTTAGTAACAGACTTTCTATTCTTTTTCGAACCACAGCCAACCTCGCTGGTATTCATATTGAGATAAAATGCCCTTGGGAAAAGTTAGATGATGAAAAATTTGAGGAACTCTGTTACGACATAATCTATCATAATCCAAAATTTGACAACAACACGATTCGAAAAATGGGGAAATCCAAATCAAGAGATGGTGGGAGGGATATTGTAGTGCATACACATTCTCGACCTGGTTATCTGCCGGAAAAATATATTTTTCAATGTAAATATTTAAAGCCAGGAAGTTCACTTACTGCTACAAGAGTCATTGACATTTCTGATACCATAGATCAGTATGGAGCTCAAGGATATGGGATCATGACTTCAGTTGTTATTGATGCGACACTATTTGATAAATTGGATGCCATTTCTTCACGAAAACGAATAGAAACTCAGGAGTTCTCAGTATATGAAATGGAGAGAATTCTAGCTAGATATGATAATATTAAGCATAGACATTTTAATAAAACAAAATGATTTTAGACCTCACAGAACTCGAACTTGGAAAGCACCATAATTTAACCCCTGCTATGGGAGTAAGTCTTTCACATGCTGCTGCAGTATGTATCAATGATCGAGGTCATGCCCTTAATGTCTCCTCAATTGGAAAAGGAGCATATACAAGGAATTATACATTAAAGAGGTGTGAAGTCACGAATGAAATAAGCAGAACATGGAATGATATGCAGGAGGCAACCGAAGAAGGGGCTTGCGGAGTGGCGTTGGTTCAGGTAGCTAAAGAATCAAAATATCAGGTAATTGAACGTTCAAAAAAAGGAACAGGAATAGATTACTGGTTAGGGGATAAAGATGGTTTTCTTTTTCAGCGTAAGGCAAGACTGGAAGTTTCGGGCTCCTTAAATGGAGATGAAAAAGAATTAAACAAACGGTTGCAAACTAAGATTGAGCAAACCAAACAATCTGACGCAACAAAATTGCCCGCTATAATAGTAATTGTAGGATTTTCTCATCCTATGATATTAACTGCAGAAAGATGAAAAAAGAATTTATAAAAAAACTTCATAGGCTCGCCATGGATAATGCTGAAATGGCAATTTTATCAAAACGAAAAGGAGACTTGGAAAAGTTTGACTATTACTCTAAAGATGCTTTAGAATACGAAAAACAAGCAGCTATTGAACTCTTTAGTGAACAGGTTGAACCTACACGTTCAGTACTATTTAGAAGTGCGGGATACCTCGCACTCGATAACGCAGATTATGTAGAAGCTCAAAAGTTATATGAGTATGCACTAGAAGGAAATCCTCCAACTGAAATAATAAGTGAACTAAGGGAACTAAAAGTTGAAATTGATACCATCCGGCTAAAAAATGAACAGTTTACTGAATTTGTCATTACCTTATTGAAAGGTAAAAAGATTCCTATTAATGAAGAAGATTTAGATGGAGTTTTTAAACAGGCACTGCTAGCTTTCTCAAAATCCGAAATAAATGAGTCTCATATTAGACAATATATTGAACAGCAATATACGATTGAATCTGATCCATATACCATTTTGGACGATGGGTATTCACCATGGATAGACAAATCGATTAAACAAAACTGGAAATATTGGAATAGATACAAACAATTTTTACAGAAGGAAGAGCAATATGCACCCGATACAATAGACAAAATTGATGATATAACAGATGATGTTCTGGATCATTTGAAGAACCCTGCAGAAGAAGGTTCCTGGGACAAAAGAGGGATGGTCGTAGGCCATGTTCAATCGGGAAAAACAAGTAACTATCTGGCCTTAATAAATAAAGCAGCAGATACAGGATATAAAATAATAGTTGTGCTTACGGGAATGTACAATGACTTACGTGCACAAACTCAATTTAGAATTGACAAAGGTTTTCTTGGATTTGATACTCAAGTTGAACGGAGATTAGTTGCTTCTAACAAATGGGGTGTAGGTAATTATGACTCTACTCTAGTACCAACTCCGCTCACGTCAAGTGATCTTGATGGAGATTTCCAAAGAAGTCCAATACCTGTTGATGGTTCAGGTCCTTTTATTTTTGTTATCAAAAAAAACAAATCTGTAATGGAAAGATTGATTAGACAATTAGCCTCTTCAGGAGAATCCATTGGTGATAATAAAAAAGTAATAAAACATGCAGCATTAATTATAGATGATGAAGCAGATAATGCATCTATCAATGTTAGCAAGGATAGTGTTTCTACGATAAATGGTTTAATTCGATCCCTTTTATCACTATTTCAAAAGAGTGGATATGTTGGATATACAGCCACACCATTTGCCAATATATTCATTCCGGTTCCAGACCAGTTCCAAGCCATTGAACCTGGAGTTAACGTCAATCGCCCTGAATTTTTTAGACAATCAGGAGAAGACTTATTTCCAAGAGATTTTATTATTAATATTTCCCCTCCTTCCAACTACATTGGACCAAAACAGGTTTTTGGAATAGATTCTACTCTTGTTGGAGATTTAGATGAAGAGTACAAAGCACTTCCCATTGTAAAAGAGATAAATGACTATCAGGATTACATACCAGATAAACATAAACATTGGGGTGATCTTCCTGGTAGTCTTCCTTCCAGTCTAGATTATGCTATCAAATGTTTTATACTCTCATGCGCTATAAGACGAACCAGAGGACATTTTACGAAACATAATTCTATGCTAGTTCATGTTACAAGATTTGTAAGGTGGCAGGATAAAATAGCATACCTTATAAATGAGGAATTAAAATCCTTTAAGAGACAAATAGAATATAAAGAAGGAAATATATTATCTGAGTTAAAAGAGATATGGGAAAATGAATATACTTCAGTTACAGATTCAATTATTGATGATGATCGATATGATGATCCATTTATTAAAAAACATGAATGGTATGAGATTGAATCACAATTACACAAAGCAACTTCAAAAATTGAAGTTAGGGCGGTTCATGGTAACAAAAATGAAACAGAACTTAAGCATAAGAATATAACTCCACTTGATTATTATGACAATAAAAAGCATGGACTTTCTGTAATCGCTGTTGGAGGGAATAAGTTGTCAAGAGGACTTACCCTAGAAGGATTGACGATAAGTTATTACCTACGTGCTTCGAAAATGTATGATACATTAATGCAAATGGGACGCTGGTTTGGATATCGACCTGGTTATTTAGACTTGTGCAGAATTTTTACTAGTAAAGAATTAAAACAATGGTATCGATTTATTACAATTGCTTCAGATGAATTAAGGGAAGACTTTGAAGAGATGAATAATTTGCGAAAATCACCTAGGGAATTCGGTCTAAAAGTTAGACAACATCCGGACGTACTACAAGTTACTGCAACTAACAAGTTCCGCTACAGTCATGATATGGTGTTAAGTTTTTCTGATAAGTTACGGGAAACATCTCGTTTCATTAGAAACAAAAGCATTATTGAAAATAATTTTAATCATACGGTTGACTTTATTAATAGTTTGGGACCTACCGTGTATAATTCTTGGCAGCCTTTTGTCTGGCAATCAGTAAATAACTACAATCTGGTGATTAATTTTCTAAAAGGATACACACGTGAAGAAAATCCAATTGAAAATGAAAAGATCATAGAGTATATAGAAAAGCAAGCTGCTAAATATGCTCTAAGGAATTGGACGATATGTTTAGTTTCCACGAGAAAAAATATGAACGAAAATTATTTTGAAGTAGCTGGAGAATCTATTTCTGTAGGGCTCACAATGCGTTCAGATATAGAAAAAGGAGAGGGCAATTATTATATTATGGCAAAAAGCCACATTATAGATCCTAGGCATGAATTTATCGATATACCGGAAAATAGCAACATTTACAATAATGCAATTGAAGATACAATTAAGGATTGGGAGTTAAGTGAAAGAAAAAATAAGAGTGAAACTCCTCCAGAATACCCATCCGGAAAAAATGTTAGAAAATATAGAGGAATTGAAAACGGATTATTACTAATTTATGCTTTGGATCCTAAGCCTAATGGATGGGAAGATTCAAATATAGATGTACCAATTATAGGTTATGCCATCAGTTTTCCAAAAAATGAGAATGAAACTAAAGTAAGTTATTCAGTAAACCAGGTTTTCAAGGAGGAGTATGAATATGAAACAGAACTTGATGAGATATTCGACTAAGGGTTTGATTAAAAGTTAAGTACATTTTGTGTAGTCTCAGAATGCTTCACTTAAACCTTTATGAATTCAAACTCTTACAAGACCACGATCAATAAGACTTGGTTTTCACAAATGGTGAATTTTTAATGCGAAAATTTTGTATTAAAAATGGGAGTAGTTTACTTGGAACTTAGCTCAGTTCTGTATTATGTCTTGTCCTGAATCACTGTCCGCTTTCCAGCGGAATGGGTGTCCGTTTTCACCGGATTGTGCATTATGCAACGTTTTTTTCTTGCCACACTTTATTTTTAGTAATTCCCATCAGAAATAATATTCCTAAGCATATCATAAATAACGCCGTAGAATTCAAACCTAGATAATTTAAAATCAATCCAATTATAAACGTATGACCAACTGATAAAATCCAGAAATACGATTCACAAATAATTTCAAGATTTGTAATTCTAGTAGAGACTCTGCTTTTTATTTTTTTAAAGCTTTCTATCTGTTCAGGAAATTTGGTAAAGAACCTATTTTTTTCAAGAGTTTTATAATCTTCCTTGGATAAATGTTTTATGTAATCTAAATCTCTAAAATTCATATTCAATAATAGAATTAAGTAAATTGTTGTCAGAAATAAAACGATAGCCAGTACATACAAAAAATCATTATTATCCTTTATTCTTTGTAAGGCAAATAATGTTGATGCAACAACTATTGGAAATCCAATAATCTGTTGAGTAATCTTCTTTAAAATGTCTGAAACTTCACTGAAATATTTAGATTTATATTCATCGTAATCTTTCCTTATTTGATCTATGGAAAGATTATTTATGTAAACTTCAAACGTGATTTTAGCATCCTCAATAACTTTATCCAAATTTTGGAAAAGTAATTTCATTCTTTCTTTACTATCATATCTTTGAGCTTGTTCAATCAAAGAACTTTTAAGAAATCTTGGTAGATTATTTTTTTCTGAATCAAAACATTTTTCAAATTGGAGTAGGGCATTTGAATAATCAAATAAAGGATCAAAATTTGGAATTTTTTTATCATAATTTAAAATCAAACGACTTCTTTCCTTTAAACTTGTTATTACAATTTTTCTCGTAACATCATTTACGTAATCGATGAAATGGAAACCATCTTCACTTTCCTTATCTTTTGATTTTATAAGTTCAATGAATTCTAGAAAGCTTTGAGCATTCTTAAAAAAATAATAGTTTTCCTGTGATACGAAATCAACGAATATTTCCGTAGAAATTTTACTTAAAGTTTTACCATCATAATCAATAATTAATACATCTTCGTTTCTTTTTACGTTATCGATAGTTAGGAAATCCTCTTGTGAATTATAAATTTTAAAACCTAAATCCTTATACTGAATGTTCAGTTCTTTATCTCTTATTTTTTCCTTATCAATTTTTTTATCATCTAAAAATTCTTGAAGTGGCTGATTAAAAGGAAAATGTATGTAATCAGATTTTAGCTCGTATTTCAGAGCGTGTATAAATTCAAGAAGTTTTTTCTGAATCTCAATCATTTGTTTTGATTGTTAGCATTATTTAACTCATTTCTGAGAGCATTAGCAAATGAATTTGATTCTATGATAACCAAACTTTGATCATCATCCGAAAAACGTACTTTATCTTCGAAAGTGCCTCGGGAAATTTTAAAACTAATACCATCTCGGTTGACTTCCAATTTCACAAAACGTTTTAATTGTCTAGTATTATATCTAAATTCTGTATCTATTATAATATTATTTTCGTTAGCATAATCATTTATGGTATCAGGATCATCGTAAAAATGTTGACTTAGATCTCTTAAATTGACAATTTTGTTCGGATTACTACTAACATAATTAAATACTAGATTTCTAAAGTTTTCTATTTCATATTCTTCATCTGTTTCTGGATTAATTGGGCGCTCTATTTGAGTAATTATATTATAAAGTTGCTTTGTATATTCACTACTACTTTCTAATTGTTTTATCGAAATCCAGTTTTTAAAGTATTCCGATATTTCTTGTTGTCTTAATTGTGTTAATGATAGATAATGATCCTCATCTTCAGTATATCTGTCTAGATTAATTCGACAAGCCATTGCCAAGTTTCCTGTATCAACATATTCAATACTATTTATTGAAAAAGAATTAGCCGTCTTGCTTAATGTTTTACCCTCTGTATCGCGTATAAGGAAAATTCCTATGTAATTATTATCAATACTTTCATAATCTGCGAAAACAAAATAGCCCCCTGTTGCCAAATTCACAGGTTTAATAAATCCTTCTAAATTTCCAATAAGATTTCTTGTCAATGCTATAAATTGTTCATCATTTTGATCTGTCGCCACATATTCTTCAAATTTTTCGGGAAAATGCTTTCCTTCTTCATCGTCAAAAATGGCATATAACACTTTATCTCTATTATAGCTTTTATTTAAAGCATCAATTAGGCCCATTGAATTTTCATCAATATCAACTAATTCTTTGGACCTTTGTAAATCTGTTTCATTCGAACCACTTTCTTTGGCCAATTCATGAATAATAATTTTGTTTAATTGCATAGTTATTTGGTTAGTAAAAATGTTGCATAACTTGTTAGACCCGATACAATATACTCTTTAATAAGATGTATTTCGGGATAAACGCAGGTTTATAAACCTAACGATAATTATTAAACGTGGATTACGGTAACCCGTAAAATATACCTAATCCAACATTATTTTAAACTCCTTAGTACTAGCTCCATCTTCGAAGGTTCAAAAATGCTTAATTGTTTAGGATTCTTCTGCATAGGAACAATGATGAGTTTTTCGGACCCAGGTATATCCTTAGTGTTACAATAGTACCATTTACAAACACCAAATTCTCCAAATTCCTTCTCTTCTATTTCAACTACATTCAGTGTTTGAATATCCTTATAATTCTTCCCTTGCGAAATAATTATAATTTAATCCTCACTAATTTCTATTGTTCACTACATAAATTTAATTTCATAAGACTCTATGATATGTGCTGTGGCGGGACTTATAAAAGTTTGGCTCATTAAAGCAACTAGAAAGAGAAGAAAAATAATTAATTTAAACACCTGTAATTAGTTTTCCTAAAAATCAGGAATATTTATTTGGCAGTCAAGGTGGTTTTTCCCCTAATTTGAAAATTATGACACTTTACGAATTCAAATTATTACTTGACGAAGAACAATATAGATTGCTATTTAATAAAGGTGATTTTCTAACCTATAGACTCGAACCAAATTCAAGGTTCGCCTTATATGCTTTAGAAAAGTTCTTTGTAGAAGTTGAGTATAACCGTAAGAATAATAAAATTGTAAATAAAGTGAGTTTTGTGAGTGGTGAGAAATTAGATATTTATTCATCTAAATTCTAGATTTAAAAGAAGTCATTCACACAAATTAAAATTAATGAACAGAATTGGTCTTTATTTTAAAATACGATCTAAGGAATAATGCCATTTTTAATTTAATAGTCTTTCATATTAAATTGAAAAAGTTCATTAATTGTGACATTTAATTCTTTAGCGATTAACAAAAGGGTTTCTAATGTTGGATTAGTATTCCCACGTTCAATTTCTCCGATTGTTTTTTTTGCGTGCCCTGTACGAAGTCCTAATTCTTCTTGGGAAATTACTTTGTTTGTTCTAGGATCTATTATCTTTTCTCGAAGTTCAATAATCCTCAACCCCAGTGCTTTCTTCTCTTTTATGAAAATTTTTGTCGTCATTGGCATAAAAATCCATCTTTAAAGAGAAAATTTAGGATACATATATGTATCCTTTAGTATTTTTTATTATATTTACCTGATATTAATATATTTGCGAAACTTCTTAAAGTAAAATATTAGAAGCATTCGCTTTGAATCTCGGACAGAAAACTGGTAATTTTTAAGCAACGAGATGATAAGCAGATTGCTCACGACCCGGGCGTGGGCTCTCTTATCGTTGCGCGGTATACCAGTACCTCTGTTCGTTAAGTTGAGTCTCCACGCCTTTTTTGATTGTAAACTCTTCTTAATTTTCAAAGTAATCTTCTACAATTTATAAGTCTCGCTTTATGCCCTTACATTATAATTAGGCCAAAGCGGCCGGCGGTAGCTATTACTGTATTCACTAATTCTCTCGTTTGCGGGAACGAGAAAATCTTATAAACAATCCCGTGGGTTGCTGTTATGTGCCCTATTATTTAATAACAGCTTTGGGTGGGGCCTCTTTGAGGCACTGGGAGTATTAATTTGGGTTAATAGGTGTTAACGAATAGGGTCGTTAAGTTTTAAAAAAAAAAGAAATTGTTTATGAAAAGAAAAGTGAATTAGCCTTAGTTAAAGGTATTAAGCTAAAAAGCCTTCCCTTACTAAAGATTGGCGTCTGAGTGGGGAAGGCCTAAGCTTAAATAAAACAATGTTTCATTTAAATACCACACGAAATTATGAAAAATAATTATTCGCGCCTTAAATGGGTGGCGCTAATTATTCTTGGCGGGATACTATTCTTTCTGTCCAAGGCTGCATTTGCAGCAACTACTATTCCCCTGCCCTTGCAGAAAGAAATCTCGGGTGTAGTAGAAGATAAAAACGGACTTCCTATTCCAGGCGTGACCGTAACGGTTAAAAATACCAATAGAGGAACAGTAACTAACCTGGATGGCGAGTATAACATCACTGCTCCTGCCAATGGCATTTTGGTTTTTTCCTATATAGGTTTCAGAACTGTAGAAATCGCGGTAGAAAATAATGCAGAGATAAATGTTCAATTGGAAAAAGATGTTGCCTCACTTGGCGAAGTAAAAATTAATGCTGGTTATTATACCACTACTGAAAGGGAACAAACAGGGAATATTTCAAGAGTTACTGCAGAGGAAATAGAACTGCAACCGGTGGTGAGCCCAATACAAGCCTTACAAGGGAGAATGGCCGGGGTAGAAATAACTCCGGGAGGCAGTAATCCCGGCACCGCTTCAACTATCCGAATAAGGGGCACAAACAGCCTTCGTGAAGAAGGAAACTACCCTTTATATATTATTGACGGGGTTCCAATAAATTCTACACCGGTAGAAACCAATTCAATAATAGGAACAGCTGGTATAGACCCACTAAATAACTTAAATGTTTCTAACATAGAGAGTATAGAGGTATTAAAAGATGCCGATGCTACTGCTATATACGGGTCGCGGGGAGCTAACGGAGTTGTTTTGATTACCACTAAAACCGGGAAACAACGTGGAACAGGTCTGGAAGCCAGGTTTTATACCGGCGTAGCCACAGTTCCCAATCGGCTGGACCTATTAAATACCGAAGAATATCTGGAAGTAAGAAGAGCAGCTTTTGAAAACGACGGGGTTGAACCTACAGCACAAAATGCTTATGATTTGGTAACGTGGGATCAGGATCGCTACACCGACTGGCAAGACTTCTTTTATGGTGGAACTGCTGAAACCACCAATGCCAATCTCTCCTTTTCAGGAGGGAGCGATAAAACTTTCTTTAGATTAGGTGGCTCTTATTTTTCTCAGGGCACGGTCTATCCAGGAGATAATACTTACAATAAAATAACTGGTAATTTTAACCTTGACCATTCATCTGAAGATGAAAAACTAAAACTCAATTTTTCTGCGAATTACGGGGTGGATATAAATGATCTTTTCTGGAGCAATAGTATAAGTTCGTCAACAGTTTTATTGCCTCCAAATGCACCTGATCTTTTTACTGAAGATGGTAGTTTAAATTGGGAAGAATGGGCAGTAGCAGATTTAGAAAACCCTCTGGCCGGTTACTATAATCGCGGCAGAACGGAAACCAACAATTTATTGTCAAACCTTGGTTTATCCTACCAAATTCTAAATAACCTACAGGTACGATTAAATGCCGGTTATACATATTATGAAAGTCAGGAATTAATGAAACGCCCAGGCAGGTCGTATAATCCTTCGGCAGGAGAACCTAACAATTCTTTTCATTTAAATTCCCATAGAAAATCCTGGATTCTTGAACCTCAGTTGATCTTTAATGACAATTTCGGTGATGTTAATTTAGATGCTATAATAGGTGGAACCTTTCAGGAAAATACGAATAGCCAGGTTAGATACCAGGGAGCCGGTTATGTAACGGAATCACTTATTGGCAATTTAGATGCAGCTGAACGGGTAATTAATGCTTCAAGCCAAACAAACCAGTACAGATATGCTGCAGTCTTTGCCCGGATAGGAACAAACTGGAAGAGGAAAATATTTATAAATTTCACAGGGCGACGTGACGGCTCTTCCCGCTTCGGACCGGAAAATCGTTTTGCGAATTTCGGAGCAATAGGTGCTGCCTGGATTTTTACAGAGGAAGAGCTAATTAAAAATGCGCTGTCATTTCTGTCATTTGGAAAATTAAGGGGTAGTTATGGTAGTACTGGAAATGATCAGATTGGTGATTACGGTTACCTGGATTCATACGAGGCAACCCCTGGCCCTGGAGGATTATACCCCGTTTCCCTGGCTAACCCCTCATTTTCATGGGAAGTTAACAAAAAGCTGGAAGCCGCACTGGAATTAGGTTTTTTCAAAGACAAACTGAACCTTGGGATAAGCTGGTACCGCAACCGTTCTTCAAACCAATTGGTAGGATATCCCTTGCCCGCTATTACGGGGTTCAATACCGTTCAGGCAAATCTTCCTGCCACAGTAGAAAATAGCGGTTGGGAAGTGGAAATATCTTCTTTGAATTTTAACTCAGATAATTTTCACTGGCAGACTTCATTAAATTTTAGTATCCCAAAAAATAGGTTAGTAAGTTATCCCGGTATTGAACAGTCTTCGTATGCAAATACTTATCGAATTGGTCATCCTGTAAACATATCACTTTTATATAGATATGAAGGAATTGATCCAGAAACGGGATTATATCAAATTGCGGATATTAATGGTGATGGAAGTTTTGATTATGAAGACCGGGTGGTAATCCAGGATTTAACCAGAGAATATTACGGCGGAATAAATAATAACCTCAGTTTTAAAAATTTTAGCCTCCAGTTCTTATTACAGTATGTAAAACATGAAGGTATGGTTTCCTTTTTTAATGCCGGTAGACCTACCAATCAACGGGATGTGGTTTTAGACGCTTTAAATTCCAACGAAGATTACCAAAGAATATCTCAGTTACCAGCCTTCAGTCAAGCTTATAACAATGCTATAAATTCAAATTTAACTATCCAGGATGCTTCCTTCTTACGGTTAAAAACATTTTCGTTAGGCTATAATTTACCGGAAAGTCTTCTACAATCAACCGGATTAAGATTAAGGGATGGAAAATTTTTTCTTACGGGGCAGAACTTGTTTACAATTTCTCCTTACGAAGGTTTAGATCCTGAACTTTCATATTCCAGCACTTCATTTGGAAACCTTCGGACAGTAACTGCCGGTCTTCAGTTTAACTTTTAATTAAAAATTATGTTCATTAAAAAAAGAATAAAACAGATAATTGTAGTTTTTATCGCTTCCATTTCAATTGCCTGCGAAGATTTTGTGGAGGTTGATGCCCCCGATTATAAAATTATAAGAGATGATGTTTTTAGTAGTGAAGAAACGGCTAAAAGCGCTATGACAGGAATCTATAACGAGTTATTCAGGACATCATTTAGTAATGGTTCTCCATATAGTGTAACAGTTTTGGGTGCCTTGTCGGGAAACCTCTTAAAAAATATAAGGGAAACCAACCTTACTCGTATGGAATTTCATCAACACCAAATAACTTCTGAAAACACCTCAAATTTGTTCTTTTGGACCAGTGCCTATAATATGGTTTACATTACGAATGCCTTTTTGGAAGGATTGCAATCATCCGAAAATATAGGATCGGAGGTTAAAAATCAGTTAGAGGGGGAGGCTAAATTCGTGAGGGCCTTTACGTATTTCTATTTAGTTAATCTTTACGGGGATGTTCCACTTGTACTCACCACTGACTACGAGCAAAATGAACTTGCTTCTCGAACTTATTCCGAGGAAATTTATACGCAAATCATACTGGATTTAGAGGATGCAATTGAAGTTTTAACGAGCGAAAACCAGGATATACGGACCAAAGTTAATAGGTATACTGCTATGGCTTTGCTGGCCAGGGTTCATCTCTACAACCAGCAGTGGCAAATGGCTGAAGAATTGAGCAGTCAGGTGATTTCGAATAACTCCTATGTCTTATTAGGAGAATTGAACGACGTTTTTCTGGCCAACAGCCAGGAAGCTATTTGGCAAATATCTCCCGCAGGAAGAGGAGCGGCAACGACCCATACCAATGAAGGTAATTATTTTATTATAGATCCTGTTTTTTCATTCCTGGCAAGTGTTCAACTAGATGAAAATTTTATCGAATATTTTAATGAGAATGATCTTCGATTTTCAAACTGGATCAGCTATAATGAAAGCCTTAACGCTTACTTCCCCTATAAATACAAAATATGGAATAGTAATGAGCAGCCAAGTACGGAGTATTCTATGGTGCTACGATTAGCCGAACAGTTTTTAATAAGGGCTGAGGCTAGACTTATGCAAGATAATTTTACCGGTGCAATAGAAGATATTAATACCATTCGACACAGAGCAGGCCTGGCACCACTTTCTAATACCAATAATCTCGAAACCGAAGTACTTCTTGATGAAATAATGGAGCAACGGAGCAAAGAATTATTTACCGAATGGGGTCATAAATGGTTAGATCTTAAAAGAACAGGCAGGTATGAAATTTTGTGGGAAAATGACCCATTATGGGAAGATACAGACCTACTTTATCCCATTCCTGCAGAGGAAAGAATGAAGAACCCTAATCTAACCCAAAATCCTGGATATTAAATTATGAATTCATTAAAAACATTAGTAGTCTGGAGCTTGATATTCTTATGGATTCTACCAGTGTTAGCACAAACTGCCTACCATAATTCTGAGGATAGTTTGACTCTGGATAAAAGCATAAGAACAGGTGTATTAGATAATGGCCTTACTTATTTTATAAAACCTCTGCAAAATTCTAATCAACAAATAACCATGAATTTTCTAGTAAAAGTAGGATCCCAAGATGAGCAACAACATGAGTTAAATTTCGCTCATCATATTGAACATCTATCCTTTAGACCGAGCGATAATTTCCCTGATGGTCTTAAAAATAATTCTAAAATATTGAGCCAGTTTGGAATGAAAATGTATGATATTTACGGAAGAACAGGCGCCGGGGTTACACGATATTTCTATAATGTTCCCTATGAAAATGAGAAGGCAATAAATACTGGTTTACTCTGGTTTAAAGACATTGCTTCAGGTCTGGACCTTACCAAAAAAAGTATAGATAGGGAAAGAGGTGTACTACTGCAGGAATATCGAGGTGGTGTGGCCAGTCGTGCTCAAACAACAGCGTACAATGATGTGCACAGCACACTCTTCTCTGTAGTTAATAGCAAAAAATCTTTTTCTTCACATAATAGAAATTTTCCGCACCAGGATTTACAAAAATTTTATAATACATGGTATCAACCGCAGCGAATGGCTGTGATAATTGCTGGGAATATAGAAAATACTGAACAACTAGAAGAAAATATTAAATCCATTTTCCAGGAATTAAAGTCCTCAGAAAATAAAGTAGAACCCAAAGGAAAGGAACAAAGTAATCCAAAGAGTGAAAAGAATTTCACAAGCGTTGTGCGAAATTCAAATGGAAATTCTGCATATGAGTTTAAAGCTGTCAACATGTATCTTTTTTATAAGCATAAGGTCGACAAAAAAAAGGATGAAGGGTTGGGCAGACTACAAAGACAAATACAAGGAGAAATTGTTACGGATATACTTAAAACGAGGTTTAATGAAAGTTCTAAGATAGACGATAGAACAACTATCTATAGTTCATATACCCCTGTTTGGAATATCCCTCGAGATATGTTAACTATTACTATCAATACTGAATTGCAATATGAAAAAGTAGCGCTGGAGAATACTTTATATATTTTAAGACAATTCGTAGAATATGGAATTACAGAAGAAGAATTTAAAAACGCCAAGGATAATATTTTAGAAACCCTAGAATCTTATGATACTTCAAAAAACCGATATTGGGTAAACGAAATAGAAGATTATTTTGTAAACGGCCAAGCCCTACCGACTAATAAAAAGGAAATCATTATAAATTGGCTATCAAAACTTTCCAAAGAGGAAATAAATCGTCTAATAAAAGAAATAATAAAACCTTCACCGGATAAGATGGGCTTGATATTTCCTGAGGACAGCGAATCTCCTTTGTCCTCAAAAGAAAAGACCCAGGAAATAATTAAGAAAAAAGCTATGGAAAAAGTGTTTCCATATAAACCTAAATCTGAAATAAAAAGATTATTGAGCCAAAACCAAATGGATTCACTGCCAATTGGTAAAAAATTGAACGCCAAACCAGGCAAATTAGACACTGAAATTTATTCACTAAAGAATGGATCGAAACTCATCCTAAAACCAATGAAAAGCACAAATTCCAACGCTTTAACCATTCGGGGATTTTCACCATTTGGGGCTTCTTATTTTCCGAAAGAAGAATACAACAGTACAATGTTTGCTACATCAATTATAAGAAGCTCAGGAGTCGGATCTTATGAAAAGAAGGATTTAAAAAAAATTTATGAAAATACCCAATCAATAAAATTGGGTTTTAATCCTTATATCTTCAGTAATGAAAGTGGTTTTGAATCTGAAGTATCTATTAAAGAACTAGATAAATTTCTTCAGCTTTTATATTTATATTTTACAAAACCCCGTAAAGACCAGGCAGCTTTTGAAAACTGGAAAAAAGGATATTTACAGGATGCTAGATATATTATAAACCCCTCAAAGGACCTTATTGATGCTTTGAAGAAAGTAACGAGAGACTCCACAAGGCTTCCCATAGCCTCAGATTTGGTAAAAGCATCTCAAAGGGTAAATCTTAATGTAGCACATAGAAATTATCAAGAACTATTTGGGAATATAGGGAACTTCACTTTTATTGTTACAGGTGATTTTGATAGTGATGCGGTGCTCACCGCTTTTCAGAAATATGTAGGAAATATTCCCTCCAATTCAAAAACAATTTGTACTGATAAAAACAAAGCAATTGAGATACCTGATGGTCCCAAATATTATGAGCTAAGCGCCTCAGACCTTTATGAAACAGAAAATTCATTTTATGGAATAAGATTTGTTCATAATCCTCCAGACAAAAAAGTTTGGCAAGAAGAACTAAAGATTAGGGTACTGGGCCAAATGCTTAATAGTTTAATATATGACTTAAGGGATAAAGAGGAACTTTCATTATATACAATTAGTGCTGGTGCCTATTTTGATAGAAGGACACAGCGATTTGAAGTACAGTTTCGTTTCAGCTGTCTACCTGAACAATTACCTATCATAAGAGAAAAAACAAATAAAATAATTGAGAATTTAAAAGAGGCTGATATTTCGGAAAAAGTATTTGAAAATCAAAAAAACAGAATAAGATCTATTTACACACCCCAGGCACTCAATCAGCCTTCTTATATTGCAAGGAAGTTGTATCGATATTACAGATTTGAAGAACCTCCGATACCATCATCAGCTATAGAAAATTATCTCAAAGACCTAACTTTTAAGGAAATCATTCAAACAGCTAAAACATATTTAAAACCAGAATACATGCACGAAGTAAAAATGGAATAACATTTTTTTAAAATTATCAATAATTAACCCATTGCAGCTGTGCTCCAATGGGTTAATATTCAAACCTTACTTTTTAATCAAGATTAATTACAGTAGGCTCCTGATCTGCAGGACTTAACTTTACTGTACCAAGATCCATTTCATCATAGACATCATAGACAGGTCCTCCTGCACCAATCTGAACTCGACAGTTTTCCTCAGTTCCCTGGCATTCCTGCTCAGGTATCGACTGCCAATTATCATTACCCAGATAAATAAAATCAGTAGTTTGTACATCTGGCTTTGGCTCAGAATTAACGCTTGCAAAGGTCAATCCTATGGCAAAAATTATTGCCAACATCGGTAAAATTACTTTTAGATATTTCATAATAAAAAGTTTTAATATACACCTACTCTTTGAAGGATTTTCGGCATCTCCTACTTTCTGCGCAAAAAGATTTGTAACGTTTCTTTTATGGTGTAAATATTCCAGTGCATTACTGAAAATTGAAAGTAGTATAAGCTTATGGCTACTATCATTTACAATAGTAAATTTCATCAAATAAGCTCAAAGAAAATGGTCGCTAAAGCCGAAAAACTATTCTGTTATTGAATTGACCAGGCATTTTTGATTCTATATTGCGAAGGCGTCTGACCGTATTGAAGCTTGAAATTTTTAGAAAAATGCGAATGATCCTTAAAACCGCATTTCTGCATAATTATGGAAATAGGTAATTCAGTACTTCGAATTAAAAGGGCACCTTTTTCGAGTCTTTTTTTCATATGGAATCGGGGTATCGTAGTGCCGTACATCTTCTTGAATTCTTCTTTGAGCTTGGTTTTATTCGTACGGTGTATAAGTCCTAATTCCTTAAGGGAGGGCAGTTCCGTATGTAGATTTCGAAGAATATAGAGACGAACTTGCTTTAGCAGTATTTTTGTAGCGGCACTTTCCTTCTTTTCTGATTTTGAAGACCGGGCGGTATTACTATCTTTCTCGTCCTCCTCTTCTTTATTTCCGAAACGAAAAGCGGTAATTACATAAGAACAGTCTGAATTGATGCCCGTCATCTTTTGGATAGTACAGGGAGCTCTATATAGGCTTTTATTTTCAGTAATAAAGTCTAAAGAAATTAATCGCTGATAGGGTTTTTCACCATTTGATTCAAGTTCCTCTTTTAAAATAGTTACTGAATTATTGGAAAGAATTTCTGAAACCGGCCTATCAATTTTTTTTTCATCCCATTTCAGGATCTTGGGAGTTTCGTAAGTATAGGAAGTTATATGATAATTTTTATCCAGAAATATTGAAAAATGAAATTCCGGATGTTCTCCACGTTGCTGGGGTTTAAAACAGGAATTATAAATTTCCTCGGACATCATATTGAGTAATACTGCAACAGTATCTAATGGATCTCTACGACCGGATGGCTCCTGGCGAAACATAAAATTACCACAGGCAATTTCGATGATTTGCTGATACAGAGAATTGAATCTCATTTTCTCCTCATTGCTAATTTCTTTTTTCATAATTATTGTTTTATTGAAGGGTTACTTTTTATAGTCTTGCAAGAACGAAAGCGCTTCTTCCTTATCTGTAAATACCCGGGTAGGATAAGCCGGGCTGTTTGTTTTTATAAATAATTGAGTGATTACCATGGCGTGCTCATCTTCTACAAGCAGGGCTAGTGCGGTGGTCATATATGCACCTTCAATGGCTAAATAATCCCTGGCTTGTTTTTGTGCAATGGTGACGGCCCTTAGATCACAAAATATAGGATATGAATTTTCATTCTGCAGCTGTAACCGCTGGCTTACGATCTGTTTGGCCATACTCCTATTGATCTCATAAATTTCTTTATAGACAAAGTAGAGGATCCCATTGGAAATCCACATTTTTGCATAAGTACCATCCACAACCATCCCGTAATAATTTGGATATCACTAATATAGAATAAAATTTCAATACGTCTTACCAGAACATCTTCCTTGATTTTATATACTATGTTATAAAGTTATTCTCATAGGATTTAATGGTATTTGAACGAAAAGCCGTATAACTGTTCTGAAAAGACCTTTTATTATAATGGTCAGAATTTCAATAGATATTTATCATAGCTTGAAAAGGAAATTTTCATATCAAAGTTATGGCTAAGATTAAACACAATAATTTCCTGGATACGGTTGATGAAGTAGTCACTAATGCAACCAATGCGGGGATAATCCATCTCCATGCAGAAGGCAGGGAATTAAACGGACGGCGTATTACCATTAACGGCAAACCTTCCTATCACTTCGGTACTACGGGTTACCTGGGCCTTGAACAAGATAAAAGGTTAAAATTGGCAGCAATAAATGCTATTGAAAAATACGGAACCCAGTTTCCGTTATCCAAAACATACATTTCACATCCGCTCTATGCGCCGTTGGAAGAAAAAATTTTCCAAATGTACCAGCACCCCATACTCATCACTAAAAACAGTACGCTTGGCCATTTAGCAGTAATTCCCACTGCTGTAAGAGCTGGTGATGCGGTAATCCTGGATCACCAGGTACATTGGAGTGTACAAAGTGCCACGGAGGTTTTAAAATCAAAAGGGGTAACAGTAAGAATGATCAGACATAGCAATATGGATATGCTGGAACACTATATCAAAGACTTAAGAAATAAAGCTAATAAAATTTGGTATATGGCGGACGGGGTTTATTCTATGTACGGGGATTTTGCCCCGTTACATGACCTGATGGAGTTATCCAAAAAGTATGCGCAATTACATCTTTACATTGATGATGTCCATGGAATGAGCTGGAAAGGAAAAAACGGTTCTGGCTATGTGATGTCCGTATTGAAAGATCTTCCACAAAATATACTATTGTTTGGTACTCTGAGTAAAACTTTTGGAGCTAGTGGCGCCATTCTGGTTTGCCCTGATAAGAAATTACATAAAAAGATAAAGAATTTCGGAGGGCCGCTCACATTTTCTGCCCAGTTGGAACCTGCCTCGGTTGCTGCTGCAACTGCTTCAGCCGATATTCATTTATCCCCGGAAATCTATGATTTACAATCAGATTTGGAGCGAAAAATAAATTACTTCAATCATTTACTGGAGTTATCAGATTTGCCGCTGGTACACAAAAATGCTTCTCCGGTATTTTACATTGGGACGGGGCTACCGGCCACAGGGTATAATTTTGTAAGCAAAATGATGAATGCCGGATTTTTTGTAAACCTTGGGTTATTCCCGGCCGTTCCGGTTAAGAATACCGGGGTTAGAATAACGATTTCCAGGCATAATGAATTGAAGGATATCCAAGCCTTGGTAGATTCTATGAGCTATTACTTTCCCTTGGCTATGGAGGAAACTCATACTGATTTAACCAGGATTTATAAATCATTTGGAATTCAGGAAACTGAAAAAAATAATACTATAGGTACACAAGTTGAGGAACTAAATCTGGAATCTACGGAAACAATTCAACAGATAAATAAAACGGAATGGGATACCTGTTTTTCCGGAAAGGGTATATTTGACTGGGATGGCCTTAATTTTTTGGAGAAAGTCTTTACCAGTAATAATTTAAAGGAGCATAATTGGGGATTCCATTACATTACGATAAAGGATAAAAATGGTAAAATTGTTTTGGCAGCATCTCTTACCAGTGCGCTTTTAAAAAATGATATGCTTTCTGATGCTAATACCTCAAGAGTCATCGAAGAAATGCGTGAAGAGGATCCCTATTATATGACCGATGTCGTTCTATCCTTAGGCTCGGTTTTTTCAGAGGGAGCTCATTTGTTTTTAGACGATGATCATCCTTTACATATTCGCTCGATGCGGTTATTTCTGAAGAAACTTGATGAAATAAAGACTAAGATGGGGGCTAAACTTATCATTTTAAGGGATTTTGAAAAATCAAATACGTTGAACACTTTCTTTCACGAGCAAGGATTCATATCCATAGATATGCCCGACTCCTGTGAAATTGCCAATTTCAACTGGCGAAATGAAGAACATTATCTTTCTACACTCAGCAAACGCTCCAGGAAACATTTCAACAAGGATATCAAGGCATTTGAGAATTATTTTCAAACCAGGATTGTAATCTCACCTACTCCCGAAGAAATTGACAAATTTTATACGTTATTTGAAGAAGTTTGGAGTAACAATTTAGGAATTAACATTTTTAAATTTCCTAAAAAGCTGTTTTCTAAAATGGTTAAAAGTCCGAAGTGGGATTTTCTAACGTTATATCTTAAAGCAGAAAGTCCTAACATTTCGGATAAGATCGTAGGCGTGATGTTTATAACGCGATCCGGAAAAACTTTTATACCCGCTTTTGTAGGGATGGATTATGGATATAATGAAAAATTCAATATCTATCGCCAGCTATTATACCAGACAATAAAAACGGCCGGAACTTTAAAATTCGAAAAAATTAAATTTGGCTTTAGTGCCAGCTTTGAAAAAAAGAAATTGGGAGCCACTTTAATACCTAAAATAGCCTATGTTCAGGCGGATGACAACTTTAGTCTTGAAGCTTTAGATTGGCTACAAAAAGATTAACCCCCCTTTGAAGCATATTTTTTAATATTTACCCTTTTAAAAAGCCGTATTGAAAATAGCACAGCAGAGGCATTATTTGTTTTCATTAAATACAAATCTCATGTTCGAGAAAACAATGTCGATATTCAGCGAAAATGTTGAAAGCCTAATTCAGTCAGGTAAACCTGATTTGAAGAAAGCTGAAGATGGCATTAATTTATGTATTAAAATTCTTTCTAAATTACAAAAGCAAGTAGATAAGGATGATTTTGAAAATACTCAAGCAGAAATCGAGTTTTTTAAAAACATAAAACCTTTACCGATGAGCTATCTTATTTATTTTACCGAAGTCAGGTCTTGTGAATTAAAGCTCCCAAAAGTCGGTAACTCTCATAAAGTTCGTTATTTGGAAAAGGAGATTAAAAAGATCAATAGATTTTTTTCTGAAAATAACAGTTTTGTCAACTATATGGAGCAAAACCACAATTACCTGGATCCACAATTTTTCAGTCGCAGTGGAAAAATGGATTTCTCCTTTAGCCCAACTATTAACTATTATCAAAATCCTGAATTTTCGACCAGCCACGATATGCTTTGGTCTAAAGTCCAGGCTTTATACAGGTACATCCATTATATCCGAGAGAAATTAGAATTGATACAGCCCGGAAGCATTGGGAATTTCCGGGAACGCCAACCAAATTTATTACGATGGTCCGGATCCAAAACTTCTTTAGTAGAAGTAATCTATAGTTTATACCTTAAAGGGGATATCAACCACGGAACTGCAGACCTTAAAACGCTTATCTCTGCCTTTGAAGACTTTTTTAATATTAAGCTCGATAATTATCATAAAACTTATAGTGAGATGAGAGCCAGAAAAGATCCAAGAGCCAAATACCTATACCAAATCGCTGGCAACCTGGAAGCAAAAATGCGCCAGGATGATGAAAAGTAATTTTTCGTAGTAGATCGTACTACGAAAATCAGCTCTCCATTAATTTTACATAGAATTCGCACTTCTTCCCTTCTACCTGGACCTCAAATTATAGCAATCCCCGTCATTTTCTATTAAACGTTAAATTTTTTCGTACTACGAAAAACCTAGGGAATTATTTCCTGGAAACAATTTCAATTTTATAGAACAATTGTCAAACAAGGTCAGGAACAAACAAATGAAATGTTCCAAGCCATAAAATTTATTCTATTATGCCAACATCAATTATTACCACCGACGATCTTCAGGATTTCAAAATGGAGTTACTCGAAGACATTAAACAACTGCTGAACCAGCAGGAATCAGGTAAAATAAAAAAATACCTGAGATCTTCAGAGGTTATGGATTATTTACAAATTAGTCCGGGAACACTTCAGAACCTACGAATAAACGGCACGCTCCCCTACACTAAGATAGGCGGTATAATTTATTACGATGCTCAGGAAATCCAAAAGGTTATGGAAGAGAATCGTGTACTTAATTTAGAGCTATAAAAATGAATTATATCAAGCAATTAAACGCAGCTTTTGAGAAGTTTTATTTTGATGACCGCTTAAATCCGACCCATATCAGTTTATATATGGCCTTATTCCAGGAATGGAATAGCAGCCGGTTTGCAAACGATTTTTTTGTAAACCGCAGAGATTTAATGAAAGTAGCCAAGATCGGTTCAAAATCCACCTATCACAGGTGTGTTACCGATCTTGATACCTGGAAATACCTAAGTTATTTCCCTTCAAATAATCCATACAAAGGCAGTAAAATTAAGATGACCATTATTGGGACAGGTGATGAACCAGATGAGGGACACTACGATCCCAAACTCGAACAGCTTGCGGAACGCTACCATTCCATACAAGAACCAGTAGTGCACCGATACCCTCCCAATAATGAACAAGCTATGTACTCGCAGCGTCCCTTAAATGGACTAGCATTGGTATCTACTATAAACAATACCAAACTAATAAAACATAATAAACAACCAAACAGCCTGGAGGTGGTTTTGAATTTTTTTAAGGATAAGGATCTTGATCCAGATTACGCAAAAACATTCTTCGAATATTATCAAGATCGGGATTGGCTTACCAGCGATGGCCTGGAGGTCAGGGATTGGCGAGCCCTTGCTTTGTACTGGGCTGAAAAAAAATCGCTGGCGAGACAAAAAAAGAAATTAAATAAACACGAGGTGTCCCGGTTCAGGGACAACCTGCGAACCACTAAAAATAAGGATTATGGACAACCCCTCTAAAATAACCGAAGGTGGTGTGGAATATTCCCTGGGTAAGTTCGACGGGAAATGTGTGCACTATGATTTTCCTAAGATTATAGTGTATCTCAACGCTAAGGGAAAACTCCTTTTTGGAAAGAAATTTAAAATTTACCAAGAAGATAAACCGGTCCTGCTAAAACTGTGCTCCTACTTTATCCGTGATAAAGAAAATTGCAAAAAGCACGGAATTGATATCGATAAGGGGATTTTACTATCAGGCCCTGTAGGTTGCGGAAAAACTACTTTGATGAAATTACTGCGGCATCTGGTTCCTAACCAGCGACCATATGAAATGATTCCCAGCCGAAACGTCACTTTCAGTTTTAATCATCTCGGATATAAAACTATCGAAGACTATGGGAGCACCAAATTCTTTTGTTTTGATGACCTGGGTGTAGAACCACCCGGTAGGTTTTATGGCAAGGATTTAAATGTTATGGGCGAGGTACTGCTATCGAGGTATGAACTTTTTCTGGAAACAAAAGGAAAACTTAAAACCCACGCCACCACCAATTTAAACGCTGAGGAACTGGAAGAACGTTACGGAAACCGGGTGCGTAGCAGAATGCGGGAATTGTTTAATTTAATCGCGTTCAGTGAGCGATCTGTGGATAAAAGAAAGTGAATACCATGGTTTTTCATTTCAGAGACCAAAGGTAGCAGCTTCACATTTCATTGGGTTTATGGGTTGGGGAACACTACCTTCATCCTTTTTAAGTCTTAATTCTGGTCTGCATAAATAGCCTAAAAAACACTCCTCCTCTTTAATGGATGAATCACTGGGTTCTTAGGCTGTTATAAGGCTCCTTTTTTTACAACCTGAAGTTCCAATGCAAAAAGCAGAAGAAGTTTAAATAACCACCAATGCTCCTGAAAATCTAATTTTGAGAAAAAAATTAGAGGCCTGTACAACGTTCACTAAGGTAGAGCAACGTTTCTATTGGTACGGGTACATTTCATATGTATTGGCACCAGTTTTCTTATTTTCTTTCTGTAAATTTAGCGTATTCAACAACTTTTCTAATGGTTTTATTAAGTTCGTCCTTTCTCCAATTTACATACAAATCTATTTTTTCATCTAATTTAATAAATCGCAAGTTTTCAACTTTGGCTGTTTTAAATGAAAGAGGAAGAATGGAAATCCCTATTTCTTTGGCAACAAGATTCAATATCATTCCGCCAAAGTCAGACTCCACTGTTGTTATTGGTTCAAATCCATATTTATCAAATAAACTTCTCAGCATAGAAGCAAAAAACGTTGTCTGATGTAAGCCTGAAATAATAAATTTTTCATTCTTTAATTCAGCTATGCTATGTAGTGATTTTTCCTTTATCCAATGATTATTGGGAACGACCAGACATATTGGTTCTGAATACAATTTTAAAGAATCAATATTTGCATTTTCAATTTTATCCCTACTAAAAGCTATATCCGTACGATAATCCAGTAACAATTTTTCGTGATTTTCATCTGTGGGTTCTGTCAGCTCTAATTTAAGTTCAGGTAAATTAGTGTTTAAAATCTTTAAAAAATTAGGTAAAAATTCAAAAGTAATGGAACCAGGATACGTTATGGAAACAGTTCCTGAATTACCCGCATCAATCTTTTTAGCTTGTCTTAAAATTTGCTCAAATTCATTTATTTTTTCGGTCCAATGTTCTTGAAGAAATTTACCTGCATCTGTTAATTTCACATTCCTTTTATCGCGTTCAAAGAGCTGTATTCCCACTTCGTCTTCTAAAGCTTGAATTTGACGGCTTAATGATGATTGAGATATAAAAACTTTTTCTGCTGTTTTCCAGAAGTGAAGTTCTTTAGCAAGTTCTAAAAAATATTTTATTTGCTGAATAGTCATAAGTAATGCAATTTTCGCATTAGTTAATCAAACATATGTATTTCTGATTTGAATCCCAAGTAGTTTCTTTGCTGAAAGTTTTAGGTTTAATTTAAAAGAAAAAGAAAATGACGGGAATCGAAAATTTATTCGCTTATATGGTAACGGCTTTGTTTTTCATAATGACGCCAGGAATTGATACGATATTTGTTTTGAACAAGTCTATCGCTCAAGGTAGGAAATCAGGAATCTATGCCACTTTGGGCGTAAACGCCGGTGTTCTAACTCATACTTTGTTTGCTGCCTTGGGGCTATCTGTTATCATTGCCAATTCAGCATACGCTTTTACGATAATTAAATATGTAGGCGCTTTTTATTTAATCTATTTGGGCATTTTGAAGTTTAAAAACAGAAAGGATTTTTTGCCAACAGATGATGGAAAACAAGTTCAAAAAAAAGGGAATAATGATTTTTGGTCAGGATTTCTGACAAATACATTAAATCCAAAAGTTGCATTATTCTTTTTGGCATTTTTTCCTCAATTTATAAACCCAACACAAATGGAAAACCCTGTCCCATTCGTTCTATTAGGTTTTGCTTATGCATTAATTGGAATTGTTTGGTTTTTGATTTTGACCGTATTTGCAAGTGTTTTTTCTCAAAAAATAAAGAACAATCCAAATGCCGGTTTATGGTTAAATAAATTAAGTGCATTTGTATTTATTCTAATGGGGATAAAAATTGCTTTAAATAAAAATTAAATTCTACACCCGTCATTTTGTTTAGTCGGTTGTTTTTTCAAATTATTATCACTTCCCATATAATATAAGGCCTGGACAAGAGTATGGCCAGGAGGCCTAAACACCGAGCAATCGAGCACGCGGCTTCAATTCTCGATAGCTTTAGGATTGCTTTTATACTTTCTTAGCTTTTCTTTTTTCCCATTTAAGATCTTCAAGTTTCCACGAATACTTTTTCACTTCATCTGCAACTTCTTTTAGTTCTTGATCATCATCAACATATTTCAGGTTCGCTTTAAAGGAAATTGACGTTTGAACGCTTTGCGCTTCCCCCCTGTTTTCAGTTATCAACAATCGACTTTAAAAAATCCATAAAATTTAATACCAATTGAAAGCATTGAAAACCAAACGTATACAAATAATATTTTATTCACTATATATTGATCTTCAATATTTTAGGTGTTGTAATTTGTACTTTTCTCATAACGAAAACGAATCAAAATTTTAAAACTTTCCGTTATGAAAAAATCAATCTCCCTGGCAACTTTTTTCTCGTTGGTCTTCACCTCACTTTTTGCCCAAATCGGTGGAATCTAAGATTTCGTAGCCGATATTTCTGATACTATTAGGAATATATTTCCATTATCCATGGAGTCATCTTTTTAGTGAGATTTCTTTTTAAAGCTGGTCACTTCTTAGGGGAAAATTCTGATATGAAAACAGGAATTACCCGGTATTAATCTTCGCCCTTATTGCGGGAGCTAATAAAGAGAATGATCCCAAACAAATGAATAAAGCTGTTTAATTCCATATCAAAAAAATTAGATCCCAATAGAACTAGATTTTACGGCTATATCGATGCCCTTACGAAGCCGATTGAAAACTTTTAAAGCCAGTTGGGCTTTATTGGTTGGAATACTGGGTAACATAGGTATCCCGGATTCTTTCATCATTTTAAAGGCAATGGCTTTTTCAGGAGCGGGAAGTTTCAAGAGGCTATCGAAATAGCCTCTTGGATTTTTAATAAAAGATTTACGGGCTTTATAGGTTTCCACGAAATTCCGCTGATAGCCAAAAGTTTTATCAAAGGTTTTTTCAGAATTTTTAAAAAAGGCATCCCGGTCAAAACCCCTGCGAACTACTTTACCATTGAGTTCTACGGATGAAGCTTTATACTTACTGCCCGGGGAAAGACTAAACCGGTTAGAAGCATCTTTTCGGCTAACAATAATATGAATATGACTTTGAGCACCTTCCTTCTTCATTCCCTGCACGATGCGTTCACCATTTTGCTTATGCGGAGCCTGTTTCTCTAATTGGGAAATACGTTTTTCCCTACTGGCTACATCTCCCTGAAATTCACCCCGGTTAATTTTTCGGATTTCATTTTTAAGGTTAAGGATTTCAGAAGCAAAAGCCTGGTTTTCCTGTACCTGTTTATCGCTCCCCTTAAAGGATCGGGTATGTTCGATTTTAGCAAAATATTTTACATCATCTATACTGATGGGGCGCCCGTTTACTTCCCGGTTAAAAGAAGCTACATAATCTTTCATCAGTTCCCTGGTATATTTTTTCAGGTCTTCGCTGTTATTCTGTAACTGTTTAAGTTCATATTTAGAAGGGCTCACCGTAATGGAATAAAACCTGGGTTCTGTTTTTTCGAGTTTAGCAGTGTTGCCGTCAATTTCGCGGGTAACTTTATCCGCGGAGATATTGTCCTCGTATTGATTGAAGAAATGTTCCATTTCGTCCGGTGCTAATTCCTGGTTTTCTTTCTCCAGGTAGGCTACAAAGCCAGCAGCACTTTTGGAGTAGTTCCCTCCTATTTTTTGAGCAGTGATGGTGATATACATAGCGCTGGGTTTTACAGGTTATTATAATTTTTCTTCTCCCGGAACTGCACCTGTTTTTCCTCCACCTGTTTTTTTTCAAGCAGGAGTGGTTTCTTTTTAGGTTCTTCCATTTCAAACAAAGACTGGATCATAGCTACCGTGGGTTTGGTTTGGGTTTTTTCCATATCCCTCATAATAGCGATCACCGCACTGATCCTTTTCTTAAAAGTTTGTTCTATTGTTCTCCCGGTGGGGCCTAATTTTTCTTTGGGAGAAATTTCATTGTAAAAGAAAAAATCCAGCATCGTAACCATTGCTTCCGTATGCGATTTGAAGTGTTTCCTGGAAAATTCCTGGAAACGTTTTGCAGTTTCTTTTTTAAACCTGATGCCGATAAATGAGTCCATAATTCGCCGATTTGTCGCAAATTCTTCCCTAAAAATGGGCTCTGGCAGGCCATTTGTCGCAAATATGAATAATTGAAGGATACCAATTATTTCTAATTAATTGATAATCAATTAATTAGAAAGGAAAAGGAATGAGAAACGCGGCTTTGCCCGTTACCCTCTTGCTATTCCTTTTCGTCCCGCAGGGCGGGACAAAATTTGCATACAACCTGGCTAAAGCCAGTTGCCAATTCCAGGAAAAAATTTCCTGTTATATAAATTTTCGATGTCCAGGATTATCGGCGAAAGTCAAAAAAATGGATAACCTGTTTTAATTTTGAAAGCTGAATTTCAGCTAATTAAAGATACATTTTTTTTCTAAAATAAAAGCTAAGAATTCACAATTGAAACATTTTTTATATATTTAATAATCATTTGATGTTTCATTAATGATAGAAAGGAAAGTCCAGGTAACAGCGGATTTTCCTTTTTTAATTTAGAATACGTTTTGAGTTACATCTTCCTTGGGATCGTATAATTTAAAAAGGAATATTTTTTATTTTTTTTCTTTAAAACTACTTTGACTCTGGTTTATCTCTGGCAATATATAAGCTAGGATTAAAACAAAAAAAACACCTCTAAAATAGAAGTGTTTTAAAATCTGTTTAGAATTTACTTTTTAAAAATTACAGCATTCCTTCATCTGCAAAACTGTAGTAATTACCATCAGGAGTAAGAATAATATGATCCAGAACTTTAACATCAAAAAAGGATGCCGCATTTTTAATTTTGCTGGTCAGGTTTTTATCAGCCTCACTTGGTTTGAGGGTTCCACTGGGGTGATTGTGCAATAAAATTATTGCCGTGGTTAAGGACTTTAAAACTACGGCAAATAAGATTCTAACGTCTACCAGGGTCCCGGTAATACCTCCATTAGAAACTTCATAGATCCCTTTAACCCTATTAGCATTATTAAGCAATAGAATTTTAAAGGTTTCCTGAAGTTCAATATTATTTTTATTCCACTGATCAAATGCCAATGCTGCCGCACAGCTGGAACTGTTTATTTTTGGAAGTAAACTTGTTTTTAGGCTTCCATTGTAACTTACCGCTATTTCATTAACTTTAGATTTCATTATTAGCTTATTTAAAGGGTTAATAAAAAAGAGGGCAAAACTTCGACGGTATCGCCCTCTTTGCTTTTTGGATTTTTAATCAGTAATTTCCTTATTTCCAAGGAACAGGATTTCATTTACCAGGATTTCGGTAACATATCGTTTTTCCCCGGTTTGGGTTTCATAGGATCTGGAAGTCAGTTTCCCGCGCACGGCAATTTCCTTTCCTTTTTCCACATAATTTTCAATAAGTTCCGCCTGCTTACCCCAGGCGACCAAATTGTGCCAGTCGGTTTGTTGCACTTTTTCCCCGTCTTTGTGGTAGAATTCATTGGTAGCCAATGAAAAGCTGCATACTTTTTTACCGCTTTCAAAATTCTTTGTTTCGGGAGTGTTTCCCACATTTCCAATTAACTGTACTTGATTTTTTAGATTACTCATAATTAAAAGATTTAGACACCTGCCTTCTAAGCAGGCGGGTTAAACATTGATTTACTTATTATATCCGGAGCGTTTTCCTTTTTTGATTTTTTTACTTCGTTTCCGGTTATGTTGTTTTGAGATGATTTCATTAGTTCTATTTATTGATTTACTTCCCATAGAGCCGTTAGCTGTTACCTTTTTTGATGCTTATACATTTTCAATATTTAGAATTAGGGAGGACTTATAAAAAGGAGGGACGACTGGCTTATGCAGTCCGGACTAACTTCTAAATATTGGTATTTTGCATCACAAAAAAGGTAGAGACAGCTACGGCCGGGAAGGAAATGGAAAGACTGAAATTGAAAAACAACCGGAAGCGAAGTAAATGCAATAATGAATTTCCGATGGAGCGGACTCCATTCACGATTTCGGATTGGGAATGTAGTGTTCCTTCCCAGAGCATCGGGAAGGGTTAATGAAATATAAAGGAGAAATTGAGGATGGTGTCCAAGACTTTTAGGAAAGCTCTTTACCCGAAATGTAGCTTTTCGCGGAATGCAGGGGAATGTGCTGACCCATCAATAAAACAGATCATCCACTTTAGAGCGAATTCAATATAGACTTAAAATGATAAGGTTTAATTGGTAATATTAGGAAATGCCCAAGGGTCATCCTTGACATCTACAATTTCCACACCCACAAGGAGCCAAGTGAAAATGAATGTTTTTAATGCTTTAAAAGAAAAGAAACAGGTTCGTGAATCCACAGGCGTTATTCTCAGGATTTCACATTCGGGACTTCAACCTTTAGAAAATCTTCTACCTTTCTGTAAAAGAAGAAATACCAATGCGGGGCACACACAAGGGCTGTACGAAAGTTGGATTGACGGAATTCTAATCAATTTATTAGAGTCCTTATCAGCTTCGAAGGTAAAATGCCCCAGTTGTACCCCAAACCCTCAGGCAATATTTGAAATTAATTAATGAAAAAAATCAGGATAATTCTTATAGTCGGATTAGTGGATTTGAATTGTTTATTGGTGCTTTAAGAACAAATTCCGCCAATGTTGCTCAATCCGCTGAAATCTGACAAACGTATCAATTTTGGAAGAAGCTTCATGTACGGGCGATAAACATAATATCGGCTAACACGACCAATTCTAACGTTATTTATCCAGACGGCAATTTCATCTTCTACTTCATAAAAGATGCAATTATCATTTTAGAAAGCATGGAAATCCAATAATGGATCAAACACATCCACCAACATCGTAATTAAAAATTTTGTAAGTGTGATTTTATATCTTCTACGGAAGCTTCGATTGCTTCACTATATTTACCTTCGGAATAATATTTCTTGTAATCCTGATAGTACTCCAGCGCTTCTTCAAGGCGTTCTTCCATTAATTCCCTAAAGCTATTAATGGCTAACTGATATGCAGAATCAAACCTGTAATAATGCGCTTCTTCCCTAAATGGAGATCCCGGATTGTTAGCAAGAAAATTATTAAAAGAAGTAATAGCGGCCTGGTAGTTACCGGCCCTGGCTTCTCCTGTTAAATGATATTGTTTTGCAATTTCATAATCTTTTCTTTCAAGCTTAATACGTAACTCAGAAGCCATATCATTAGCTCTATCAGTATATTCCCCGTCTGGATATACATTTAAATAAGCTTGAAGCTCTGCAATTCCTTTATGGGTATCGGTTTGATCTACGTCATACCCTGGAGAAAGTTCATAAAAACTTCTTGCTTTTTTATAAACCACTTCCTCAACTCTCTCGCTGTTAGGGTAGGATTGCTGGAAACGTTCAAACTCATAAGAAGAAAGGTAATAATCACCAAGTTGATAATAAGTATCAGCAAATAAAAAGCCAAGCTTTTCCCCCTGAGGTTTTCCCCGATAATGTGGAACAATTTGTTCAAACAAGCGTAAGGCTTTGCGGTACTTTGATTTACTATTCTCCTTCTGTGCTTCGTTATAAAGCTTTTCGGCAAGGACATATTTCTCACCCGCTTCTGTACTTTTCAATACCTTTTGGTATTCGCTGCAGGAGGCAGAAACAATCACCATACTTATTAATATGATTATTTTCTTCATCTTAATTTTAATTTTTGATAATACTACTTTTTCAAGATTATTGTAAAGCTGATTTTCAGATTTTTATCCCTCTGAAACCATAGGACCATAGGAAAAAATACAGGTTAGACCAGCGCAGAATTTCCTCAATGTTATGGCATCGAAAATCTAATTAAATATCAACGGTCAGTTTAAAACTGTTGCCCGATTATGAAATGAGTTTCCCAACCATTTGCGCCTGGTTGCCCTCCAATGGAGTCAAAACCGTATCCAAAGTCTATCCCCAGTAAACCAAAGGCCGGCATAAAGATTCTTAAACCTGCACCGGCCGATCTATTTAGTTGAAATGGATTGAAATCTCTAAAGTTATCATAAGACGCACCAGCTTCTAAAAAGCTAAGTGCATAAATAGATGCTGAAGGCTTTAAGCTAATAGGGTATCTAAGTTCTAAAGAATATTTGTTGTAGATGGTAGCGCCATCATCACTCGCTCCCGCAGGGCGATCTACAGGCACTACAGATTGGTTTGGATAACCTCTTAATTGAACGGTTTCTCTACCATCTAAACTATATGTTCCAAGGCCATCACCACCAAGAAAGAATCTTTCGAAAGGAGGAATACCACGGTCGCTGTTATATGCTCCCAGGAAACCATATTCAGCATTGGTCCTTAACACAAGTTTGTCGTAGATTTGGGTAAACCATTCTCCACTAAACTTTACTTTATAAAATTCTAACCAGTTATATTTCTTTTGGTCAATTTCTTCCGGGTCGCCCACTGCATTTTCTGGAGTTACCCTTTCGCCGCTTTCATCCACAAGATTACCATTTTCATCTTCCAGTTGAAATTCTCTTTGTTCATCTAAATTAGCATAATCTACACCATTCCATAAAGAATATGGAGGGGTGAATTTTGCCGTAAGTTTAAATTTAGAACCTCCCATTGGGAAAATTGGGTTTACATAAGTGTTATCTCTTGTAAGACCAAAAGTATAATTGATGTTGTTGGAAAAGCCATCTCCAAATGTAAATAGGCCTGTATTATAATTATTGAGATCATAACGTTGTAATCCAACCGAATGTGAAACCGTCATGTATGGATCTGGTATCGTTAAACGTTTGGCGAGGCCTACGTTAATACCAAAAATATCAAAACTTCGGCTCCGGTCTGCTTCTCCAGTTGTATTATCGTATAAAAATTGACGGGTATAAGAAAAAGAGGTTTGTAAGCTTACCGGTTTTTTACCGCCTAACCAGGGTTCCTGAAAAGATAAGCTATAAGTTTGATAAGTAGTACTGGCCTGGGCTCTAAGGGAAAGGGTTTGCCCGTCTCCCATTGGTACTGGTTTATAGGCTTCTTTATCAAAAATTCCCGATAAAGAGAAGTTATTGAAAGAAAGTCCCAGAGTACCTATAAAGCCATCCCCACTATAACCACCTTGTAGTTCTATCTGGCTGGCACCGGCTTCTACTACAGAATATTCCAGATCTAAAGTACCGGATTGTGGATCCGGATCAACAAATTTAGGTTCGAGCTGCTCGGCATCGAAGAAACCAAGTTGTCCTAGTTCCCGTACTGTATTTACAACATCTTCCTGGCTGTATTTCTGGCCTGGCTTTGTTCTTAATTCACGATAAATAACGTGATCTTTTGTTTTATCATTACCTGTTACTTTTATATTATTGAAATAAGCTTCTTTTCCTTCAACAATTCTTATTTCAAAATCTATTGTGTCATTGTAAACGTTGGTTTCTACAAGATTGATGGTAGAAAATAAGTACCCGTTATTTTTATATAAGTTAGAAAGATCTTCTCCGTCCGGTCTGGTTTCATCTGCAATTCGCTCATCAAAAAGTACTCCGTTATAAACATCACCTTTATTAATTCCTAAGACACTTTGTAATTGAGCATCTGTATAAACCGAATTTCCAAGATAATCGATGTTACCTATGTAATATTGGTCGCCTTCTTCAACCTTAAGGCTTAAAGCGACTGTTTCCTCATCAATTTCAACCAGTGAGTCGGTTACTATCCGTGCATCTCTGTAGCCGCTTTCCTTATATTTATCTATTAAATTTTCTTTGTCTTCCTGATAATCTGCTCTCACAAATTTCGATCTTTTCCAGAAACGGATGATATTCTTTTGTTTGGTGTTTTTCATCGCCCTTTTAAGCCTGGCATTAGAAAATTTTTCGTTCCCAATAAAATTTATATCGGCAATTTTTACACGATCCCCCTTGTTAATATCTATAAGCATATTTACCAGGTTGACATTTTCAGTGGTATCAGTAACCTTACTGGTGCCTATTTTTGCCTGAGCATTAAAATATCCTTCTTTACGGTATTTATTTTCAATATAATTTTTGGTGGTGGTAATAAGGTTTTCAGATACTTTAGCTCCTGATCTTAGTTTGTTTTCTTTTATTAACTCTTCATTTTCACGTTTTTTAAGCCCGGTAACCTGCACCTTATTAAGTTTCGGAACTTCCTGTATTTCAATCTCAAGATCAGCTACATTATCTTCACTAACATGGGTGATGTAGAAGTTGATATCACTGAAATGATCAATATCCCATAACTTATGAATTACGCTACTTATCTTATCACCGGGAATATAAATTTCTTCTCCTTTTTTCAGACCGGTATAAGCAATTACGGTTTGCTCGTTAAAACTTACGGTTCCCGTAACTTTAATATCGCCTATTATATACTTTTTACCATCTGCTAATGGTAAGCCCTGAGCTTGTGAAGCATTGCTAAAAATCAAACTACATGCTACTGCCAAAAGGCTAAATACTTTCTTCGTCATAAATGCGCTAACTGAGTTGCTCACTGGTTTTTCCAAATCGGCTTTCTCTAACCTGATATATAGATGACCTTTTTAAAGAAAAGGACATAATTCAAAATTTTATTTCTAAAAAAGAATAAGCAACAGACTCCATTCCTTTTTGTGTATTAAATGTTCGGGACTTTCATTTGGGAATCTTCCATTAATTCCAATCCACTTCTGGATTGTAACAGTATATGGAAATGGGGCTTTTCTATCCAGTAATAAATGAAATAGAGGATGTAATTTTTCGGAAAGGTGCCACCTATTTTTAAAATAAGAATTTGCTACGGCAACACTCCCTTTTTTTCCAATTCCTTTTTGCTCCTCCATGTTTTTTAATTGCTACAAGCTTGTTATCTTATTGGTATTTAACATCCGTAGCCTGGGAAACAATTCCTTTGGCTTCCTTAAGAAAAAGCCACGCTATGATTAAATTCATGGATGTTTTCATCAGGCGGTACCTTCCGCACCAAATCTCACATACTTTCATACATTAAAAAAAGGAAATGGAAGTACGATCTAATTTTATATACAGAGAGGTCTTATTTATAGATGGAATTTTTGAGGGAACTATGAAAACCAAAAAATTATACTATTTTATATTTTCCCGAAAGCGGAAGTTTCCAAAAAAATGGGAATGAAAGAAATGTACGTGTTTCGGAAAATAATATTATTCCAAGCCTTTATTCTTCCACAAACCGGTATTATATAATTAGTAGCAAAACAGACCGAACCTTCCTTCGCATGAGATACCGGTAATCTCTTATTATAAACCTTAGTAGAACCAGGCGTATATATGGATATAATATTGCTTTTTTTATTAAATGATTGCGCCTGATATGGTTGTCACCAAAGACAGTTGGTTATTAAATGCTATTGCATTAATTATTTCCTTCTTGCTAAAAACTTAGGGGCTTTCATCTGATAATATTCTACTAATTCCAAATGTCTTTCTTTGGCCACTAACAAATGAAAATTCGGGTTTTCCGCACAGAAATAAATAAAATCTTTAATAAGATTGTCAGGAAGGTTTAAATCTTTAAATAGCGCCTTTGGCACTGCATGTATTGCCCTGTCTATAAGATTTCTTTTATCTTCAATATTCTTAATCGATTCCAGTTGGTTTGTTTTCCCACTAAAAGAATTAAAAATAGTAGCAAATAAATTTCTATTTGCTGCTTGCAATTTTTTTTCAGTCCTGGTTCTTTCTTCCACGTATGATAATCCAAATTCAGATTTATCTATAACTTCAATATCCTTGAAGTCTAACATCAAACTACCGGATAAAGAAATATTACTTAACCGTACTTCGTCTAATTCGTTTACCTGAGGTTTTAAATCAATTATGATTTTTTCTAATTTAAATATTTCGGGGGTAATGACCCTATTTACCTTTTCAAATTGAACAGAAGAAACAATTAGCGTATCACCCAACATAACTTCTATATTAAAATTCCCTTCAAAATCACTATTAACACCATTTTCATTTCTTTGGTTAATGATATGAATGGAAGTCTTGTCAAAGAATTCACCTTGAAGCTTTCCTTCCATCATAATTTTTTCCTGGGAATAGGCGCTAAAACTTAGTAAAAGCCCCAAGACTACCAGCCCATATTTTATCATCAATTTTCTTCGTCTTAACCTTATCCCGTTTCTGATAATGATGGAATATTTTCGTTATTACTGCTTTAAAACCACAACCCCTATTCTTGACTAATAGCTTCTTAATTGTTTAAAGTGAGTAAATTTAGGAGCGGAGAAGCCGTCAAACGAATAAGTTATATCAAGCTATCTTTTCCACGGACGAGCACGGAAATTATAACTATGTATTAAAAACACGAATTTGATAGTCAAAAAAGCAATCTTAATAGGTAGAATTCCAGTGTTTATCCATTATAGAGTTAAAAGAACTCCTTAGCTTATTAACTTTGCGTAAAATTGAGCACTCCTATTTTCAAAAAATCGCTTAAGACAAGTATTTTTATGAAGAAGAGTTGAATTTGAATAACCGTCCCTTTCAATCCATGAGTATACTAAAAACTAAAAACCCGGGAATGCCAGGAATAAGTGCTTATATCACTAGAAAGAAACCGCTTTTAATTCATGTGATTGTCTGGCTTATCCTTATGGTGATTTTGCTGTACCAGGCATACAACAACAACGGGAAAATTGATAACCGGTTTTTACTTTTTCATATCTTTTCCATCGTTGTTTTTTACATCAATTACCTGTATTTGGTTCCTAAGTTCCTCTTGCAAAAAAAGACCTCTCAATATTTAATTTATTCCGGCATATTAGTATTTGTTCCCCTTTTACAATCGCTATTTTTTGAACCACCACCACGGCCCTCAAGAGCGATTATAGAACAATTTGGGAGAGAACCTTCCCTGCCCGAACCCTTTTTCTTCCTTGGCCCCATTTTAATTAATGTCTGCTTTTTGGTAATAGGCTCTTCTATCAAAATTTATATAGAATGGAATAAGAATGAAATAAAAAAGAAAGAAATTGAGACCCAGAAAAGTAAAGCAGAACTAAATTTTTTAAAAAACCAGTTAAGCCCACATTTCCTTTTTAATTCTTTGAACAGTTTATATTCGTTAAGTGTAAAAAAATCCGATGCTGCCCCTGAAGCTATTATAACTTTATCGGAATTGATGCGATATATGCTCTACCAAACAGATAATGACTATGTAGCCTTAAAGGAAGAATTAGAATATATAGAAAATTACTTAAAACTGCAGCGCCTAAGACTTGCTAACGATGAGTTTGTGAGCTTTGAAATTAGGGGCACCATCACTAATCAGAAAATAAGGCCCTTGTTATTGATTAGTTTTATAGAAAATGCCTTTAAATATGGTACGGATGCCCAGGGAAAAACAAGGGTAGTCATAAATATTATTGTTGGCCAAAAAACCCTTGAGTTTATGTGTACCAATATTACGCAGAACAAAATTAAAACCGGTAATAATACGGGCATTGGCTTAAAAAATACGAGAAGTAGGCTAAATCTGTTATACCCGGGCAAACACCATTTAGAAGTTAGCAATCATTCCAACCAATATAAAGTTAATCTAAAATTAGATCTTAGTGTATGAAGTGTATAATAATAGATGATGAACCCCTGGCAATTGATGTCCTGGAGTCTTACATAGAAAAAATTGGGAGCCTCGAGATTGTTTCTAAATGTACAAATCCCATTGAAGCTATAAATATCATTAATAAAGAAGAGGTGGACCTGGTTTTTCTAGATATCGAAATGCCCAATTTAACGGGGATAGAACTGGTTAAAAGTATAGATAAGCTACCCCAGTTTATATTTACAACGGCCTACCCCCAATATGCTTTACAGGGTTTTGATCTAAATGCTACGGACTATCTTGTCAAACCTATACCTTTCCATAGGTTTTTAAAAGCTATTTCCCGTGCGAACGAACGCCATGAAAACAAACGCACTCAACCCGAGACTCAACCCGGATCTGTAAGTAATAATCACCCCCCGGTTTACGAAGAGGATTTTATTTTTATTAAAGCCGACTATGAAAATGTAAAAGTCTACCTTAAGGATATTTGCTATATAGAAGGTTTAAAAGATTATATTAAAATCCATTTAAATACAGGTTCCAAACCCCTTCTTACACTTTCGAATTTTAAAGGAATTTTGGACAAACTTCCCTCTGGAAAATTTTTAAGAGTTCATAGATCCTACGTGGTTAACATAGAATATATCACCGCACTTCAAAAATCTCGCCTCATTCTAAATAACACTAAAATACCTATAGGTAATACTTATAGAAAAGAAGTGCTCAAGCGTCTTAAACTTTAGTATTTCGGAATTCCGGTAAATTATTTGGTAGGGAAAAAAGACCTGTTAACCTACAAAAAAACCAGCTACTTCTATTTCATTTTTTAGGGCCAAAATCCCGTAGGTAATTTGTCCTATCAAAGTATAAAAAAATGAAATGGTATTTAACTATCTGTGTTTTGGTTTCCAATCTGGTTGCTATGGGGCAGCAAGATTTGGAATGGATCCAAAAAACAATGACAGAAGCTCCACCCCAAAAAAAAATATGGTCTTTAGAAGAGTGTTTAGAATATGCCCGTACACGAAACCTGACCGTTTTAAATGCTCACCTGGATAAAAGTAGTGCCGAGGTAAATTACAGGCAGTCTGAATTGGAAAGATTACCAAATTTATCCGCAAATGCTTCAGAAAGTTTTACCAACGGCTATAGCATAGACCCTATTACCAGTGCTTATGTAAACGAACAAATTTTCGCGACCAGTGCTAACCTTAATTCTGAAATTGTCGTGTTCAATGGATTCCAGCTTAATAATGAAATTAAAAAAAGTAAACTCCTGGTAGACCAGAATTCATTTTTTGTCCAGGAAGCCGAAAATAACATCAGCCTGAATATTACCAATGCATACCTGCAGGCACTATATTACCGTGAAGAAATATATGTAACAGAGAATACTCTGGACAATTCTGAAATTGCTTTAGATATAGCTACTGCCCGATTTGAAGCGGGTGCCATAGCTAAAAAAGATTATTCTGATGCGTTATCACAAGCAGCTTCTGACAGGTACCTCTTAATTGAAGCCAGGAATAATTATAACTCACAAATTTTAATCCTGAAACAGTTATTGGAATTAGGGCCGGAAACAAATTTCAGTATCGAGGAACCTGACACCAATTACAATGGAGTTACAATAATCGATAATAAATTAAATATTTACGAGCGTGCTTTAGAATCCTTACCAGAGATAAAGGCCGGGGAGTTAAATATTGCAATTAATGAAAAAGAACTTGATATAGCTCAGGGGGGCTATTTACCCTCCCTTTCACTATCTGGAAACCTGGGTACGGGTTACACCAGTGTCCAGGACATTGGATTTTATGACCAATTAAACCTGAATTTTAATCCACGAGTATCCCTATCGCTGAACGTTCCAATTTTTAGTCGAGGACAAAACAGGGCCCAGGAACAAAATGCACGTATTGATATTGAAAAAGCCAGGATAAATTTAAAATCCACGGAAAAGGAAGTCTATGAAAAAGTAGAAACAGCCTGGCGAAACGCTATTGCGGCTCAAAATCAAATAATTGCGGCTGAAGCGGCAAGAGATGCAGCTTCGGATTCTTATCAACTGGCACAGAAGCAATACGAAGTGGGCAGCATAAACACTATGGATTTACTCGTAAGTAAAAACTCCTATAGCAATGCTGAACAAAATTATATCCAGGCCAAGTACTTAAGTATTCTCTATTCCCAATTATTACAATTCTACCAGGGAAATAAAATAAAAATCTAAACCAATGAAAACAAAAAAAGCAAAAATTCTTCTGAGTGTCTCTCTTATTATCATACTGTTGATCTCTGCATATTATATTTTGAATACAGATAATGAGTCCTCGTTTAGTGTAGAAACCGTCCCTGTAAAGAGAGGTGAAATAAACACCCTGGTTACTGCTACGGGTACTATAGAGCCCTTAACCAAAGTTGCGGTCGGGACCCAGGTTTCAGGAGAAGTAGAAAAGATTTATGCTGATTATAATAGTGAAGTTAAAAAAGGGCAATTGCTTGCAGAGCTCGATAAAACTAACTTAAAAGCAGCCCTGGGGCAAGCGCAGGCCTCTTATGAAAACGCTTTAAACGAAAAAGAATATTATGGTAATATTTTTAAAAGACAACAAGGACTCTATGAAGAAGAGGTGATCAGCCGGGCTGATTTCGAGGAAGCAACCTATAATTATAACCTTGCAAAAACCCAGGTGACTCAATCTTTATCTAATCTACAAGAGGCGAAAACCAACCTTGGTTTCGCCGATATATATTCTCCCATAGATGGTGTGGTGCTATCTAAAGAAGTAGACGAGGGCCAGACCGTTGCGGCAAGCTTTGAGACCCCTACCCTATTTACCATTGCTAAAGACCTCAGGCAAATGCAGGTTGAAGCTAGTGTAGATGAAGCTGATATAGGGAATGTAAAAGAAGGACAACGGGTTACCTTTACTGTGGATGCGTATCAGGGAGAAACTTTTGAAGGTATAGTAACCCAGGTAAGGCTATCTCCCATTGAACAGGAAAGTGTGATCACTTATACAGTAGTCATTAAAGCACAAAACCCAGACCTTAAATTAAAACCTGGATTAACCGCCACGGTGGTCATTTATACTCTGGAACTTGATGAGGTTCTCACCATAGAAGCCAAAGCCCTAAACTTTAAACCAAACCCCAACCAATTAATTAAATATAATGAACAATACCTAACAGGGGAAAAACAACCACGAGAAATTCCCGAAACTTCGCAAGAAGACATGGTGATTGTGTGGAAACATACTGAAGATAACAGGATTCTTCCGGAAAAGATTGAAGTAGGAGCAAGTGATGGCATTAACACAGAGGTGGTCAGCGGGTTATCGGAAGGAGACAAGCTTGTATATAATTTAAAAACCAATGCTAATCGAGGGGTCCGAAAAGAAAGTTCAAGCCCATTTATGCCTACCCCCCCGGGGAACAATAAAAATAAACCAGGTGAAGATGAATAGAGACATTATCAGCATTGAAAATATTAAAAAGAGATTCAGGATGGGACAAGAAACCGTAGAAGCTCTCAGGGATGTTTCTTTTTCCATCGCGGAAGGTGAGTTCGTTACTATTATGGGATCCAGCGGGTCAGGGAAAAGCACCCTTTTGAACATTCTTGGCTGTCTAGACCAACCTACCTCCGGCTCCTATGAAATTGACGGGCTAAATGTAAAAGATCAAAAACCTAATGGTCTTGCAAAAATAAGAAATGAAAAAATCGGGTTTATATTCCAATCCTATAACCTTCTTCCAAGAACTTCGGCCATTGAAAACGTAGAACTACCACTGTTGTACAACAGTGCGATTTCCAAGGATATTCGCAGGAGGCGTGCCATAGATGCCCTAATACGTGTGGGCCTGGAGGAGCGACTTCACCACACCCCGGCACAACTATCCGGTGGGCAACAACAGCGCGTGGCTATTGCACGTTCTCTGGTCAATGATCCCGTAGTAATCCTGGCTGATGAAGCCACAGGAAACCTGGACACCCGTACCTCGTATGAAATTATGGCTCTTTTTCAGGAACTAAATATTAGTGGTAAAACCATTGTGTTTGTAACGCACGAGCAAGATATAGCCAATTTTAGCGCCCGGACTATTGAATTAAAAGACGGCAATATTATCAGAAATGTACAGAACCACGATATAATGCTTGCTGCTGAAGAATTAGAAAGTTTACCAAAGGAAAATATATGAAAATTTTAAACTTATTACGCATAGCCTGGAAAGCTATAATCCTGAATAAAATGCGCACTTTCCTTACTATGTTAGGAGTAATAATTGGGGTAGCAGCGGTTATAACCATGCTCGCTATTGGTGAAGGATCTACCCAGAGTATAAAAGAAGAAATCTCCGGTATGGGTTCTAATATGATCACTATCAGTCCCGGGGCCGGGATGCAGGGAGGAGTAAGAACTGACCCTGGTCAAATGCAATCCTTAAAGCTATCTGACTACCACGCGATTAAAGAAAAATCCAGTCTAATCACACATATTTCGCCACAAGTCAGTGGAAATGGGCAGGCAATAAACGGTGCTGAAAATTGGCCGACAAGTATATACGGGGTCACCCCAGAGTATCTAAATATTAGGGTGTTAGAACTTGAGGACGGCAGTATGTTTACTGATGCTGAAGTTAAGGCTTCCAGTAAAGTTGCAGTTATAGGCCAAACCGTCCGGGAAAATTTATTTTCCACAGAAGAGGACCCCATAGGAAAGATGATTCGCTTTAATAAAATTCCTTTTAGAATAATTGGAGTATTGTCGCCAAAAGGAGAAAATACCTTTGGCCAGGATCAGGATGATGTCATTTTGGCCCCCTATACCACCGTGCAGAAAAGAATACTTGGGATAAATTATGTACAGTCTATAGTTGCCTCTGCTATAAGCGAAGAAAAAGCTCCTGAAGCGGTAAATGAAACCTACTCCATTCTGAGGAAAGAACATAATATATTAACCGGGGAGGAAGATGATTTTAATGTATTTTCTATGGATGAATTGATCTCCATGTTCAATTCTACCAGTGAAATCATGACGGCATTACTGGTTGCTATTGCCGGGATCGCCCTGCTTATTGGAGGAATTGGTATTATGAATATCATGTATGTTTCTGTAAAAGAACGTACCCGGGAAATTGGCTTGCGGTTAGCAGTTGGTGGACAAAGTATGGATATCCTGGTTCAATTTTTAATCGAAGCTATTCTAATAAGTGTTACCGGCGGCTTAATCGGGGTGAGCCTGGGGATAACCGCTACCCTACTAATTGAACATTTCCTCAACTGGCCGACTTCTATAACGGCTACTTCTATAATAATATCATTTACCGTGTGCGCCTTTACCGGAATATTCTTTGGTTGGTACCCGGCAAAAAAAGCCTCCGGGCTAGACCCCATTGTAGCCCTGCGCTATGAATAATTATTGCTTTACATATCTCACTTATTTTGAATATGTTTAGTTAGCCAGAAATAGGCTGTCTTATGAGGCAGCCTATTTCATTTAAGAATTTTTGACTTGTGAAAAAAATATAGCTCCTCCGCTTATTCCACATTTAATTATCCTACCCACATTAGTAATGCCTATTATAAATTAAGACTATTTACACGTTAAAGTAGGATATAAACGGTGATGACCTCAACGAATTTTTTAAAAACCGGATAAACGTTCTGCGTTATATGAATTAAAAGCGCGAAGGCAACCCTTAGGCATCCAGGTTATAATCACACCCAAAGTCCGAAAATCGAAATTACCGTGATTCTTATGGCCCGGAAAAGTGTGGTATGGAAAATAAAATCAAAAGATCTGGATAAGCCATTACCTGAAATACTGATGCGTACCGGCCGGAAGGAACCTCAATACTTCCTTATAGATCGCAATATTAGGGAGTAATAGCGATATAGAAGAAAGTTTGAATTTATATTGTTGAACACCTACTTACACAATTTTCGAAAAGATCAACGGGGATATCACCTGGAAGAATGTCCACCGGATACAGTACAACTTAATTGTAATTATGGGTTTGTCTTTAAACTACCGGGGGAAAAGAGCGTCAATACAATTCGTTACAGAGTGGCTTTTGGGGAAATAAACAGGAAGAAAAATTTAAGAACTGGTTAGTTGAAAATGAACCTTCGGATGCTTTTAAAGAAATAAAATCCAGAGAATGGAAATTATACTTAACACCAGCGGAAAAAATCTGGATGCACAAATATAAGGGCGCTTACCAAAATCCTAAGCTGAGTAGTACACTAAATGCCTCAGGTTTTTAAAACCTTCACTTGAATTTGGCGTATTTTACACCGCGGTCCTCATAGGCTTTACGGACATAAAGATTGGATTGGAAGGCCTGATGTAATACCAGTCTCATTCCGATTTAAATCCAAGCCAATTTCCTGTAATTCTTCAAGGGTAAGGGCTGGTTGTTGGCCTCGAGTAATTTTTTTAACCACCAGCCTTGCAGATGATCTCGCAATATCATAATTGGGAAATGGTATCTCATTTTGTATTGCGGGGATGAAATCTTGTTTAATTAAAAGATGGGCTCCTTCTGAAATGGTATACCCGTAGCCGGAATTAACCCGGTGTACCGCGATACTAAAATTATTTGAAGTCAGATCCGTTAAGTTGCCGGAATTAAGAAAATAAACGGATAGACCAACCATACAGATACTAGCAAACACCGTACTTATTTTATCTAATTTCATATATAAAAAATTAAAGAAAAACCCAAAGCAACTAACCGGGGGCGCGTGGTATTTGTGCTTTGAGTTTTTCCGACTCAACCTAGAGAAAATTTAACAACCATTTAAAAAACCAAAAACAACATAAAACTAATCTTCGTCATCATATTCCTGTTGGGGATATAATTCATAAATATCATCCAGGTATAGACTACCGGATCTTCCCATAGAAATATAAGCGCGATCACCGGTAGAGAAATAAGTAGCATCCTGACGTGCGGTTCCTTCTAATTGCGTAATTTCTTCCCACGTGTCATCCAAGGGATCATATTCCCAAATCGTAGAAAGCGCACCCCCGCTATAACCTGTTGCAATATAGCCAAGCCCCTCCATTTCAAACCCTACCGCATAAGAACGCGTCACATAATAATCATCTTCTTCATCCAGGTCATTAAGAGGACTAAAAACCTCCGTGGAAGGATCGAAAACCCAAAAATCTGTTTGGTAGATTCCATTGCTTTCTCCTGTCCCCAAATAAACCAGTCCGTCTATAGAGAAGGATGTGGCTCCTCTTCTTTTATCGCCGCCGAAACCTACCACTTCACTCCACTTGTCGGTCCCAGGATCATATTTGTAAAAATCCTTACGATCGTTCTTACCGTCATATCCGGTTCCTACATATCCCGTTCCTTCAGCACCAAACCCTATGGCCTCCCTACGCGAACCACCCATAAAATCAGCTTTTTGGTTCCACGTATTTGTTGCGGGATCGTATTGCCAGAAATCATCCAGTTCATCTATTCCGTCATACCCTACACCCAGGTATCCTTTTCCTGCTGTGGCAAACCCAACTGCTGCTGTCCTGGGAGTTCCCGGGAAATCCGCTTTTTGAACCCAATAATTACCATCAATATTGTACTCCCAGAAATCATTCATATAATCATCGCCATCGTACCCGGTTCCCATATATCCTTTTTGATCTATAGTAAATCCTATCGCATTGCTCCGTGGTACGCCATCAAAAACTGAACGAGACACCCAGTTTCCTCTTTCAAAATCATCATCATCATCGGAACAACCGGTAAGGATGAGGCCTAGTAAGGCGGCCGTAATCAAATATTTTATTTTACGCTGCATTTTTATCATATTTATTTATTATTTAGATTAAGTATAATACCAGTTCCCAGGAAGAATGATTCATTATTAATGGTATAGGTTTCATTTCCCAAGTGATCTATAAACTTATATTCATCTGAAAACCCATAGCCTAAGTTTAAATCAAAAGACCAGGTATTGTCTATTCTATGCTGAAATTTAAGACTCGTCGTATTGGAAGACCAGACCATGTTGGAAATACTGGATGTTAGCCTGGAAGAATGATGAACGTTTGCATACATCCCTTTAAATTCAAGATTCCCTTGAAGGGAATTGTTTCTATCCAGTTGGTAGGTAATTTCTGTTTTAGGAAAACCAAGGCCTAAGGCCAGGGTTTTATTAAATTTCTTATAGAATAAAACCCGGGGTAATATTTTAGGCACGCCTAGAAATGTATAATAACCAAGGCCAAACTTTACATAAGCGGGTAATTCTACCGTACCAAAATCACGAGTAATAGCAAAGCCCCCATTTAGCAGAAATTTTTCACTGGTTAACTCACCTTTTAAATTTGAAGCAAGAGAAATATCACTATCAACTTCTAATTTCCAATACCGGGAAAACCGGTAACCTATCGCTGTATAATTATGAAAACGATAGAAGGTTTCCAGTCCTGTTGTATTAAATGAAGCATCCATAGGATAGGATAAGTTATTAACTCCAATCCCCAACTTGTTATTAATATTAAAATTACCGGCATTCAATCCCAGTATGTAGGAAATATTGCTTCTGGACGATCCCATTTCCTCCCCTGAAGGAACAAGCGTGTAATTCGCTACAATCTTGTTTTCAAATATTTGGGAGTAAAAGGTTGTTCCTTTAATTAGTATAAGCATCATTACTAATCTTTTAAGCATTATCCATAATTTTTGTCAAACCTACTTTTTAACCAGTCTTTAAAAAAAAACGATATACAAACAGCATCTTTCAATCGACAAATTTGCTATTTGCTCACATTAAACATATGTCTGATGTTTATAGATAAAAAACTTTCCTTTAACCCTGATTCCTTCTCATTTATATATAATCTTTTGTTTAAACAACCCGTCTGAATAGTTTCGCCGAAACTTTATTACTACATGAAATTTCATATTCAAAGAAACCCTATAATAATTAGCATACTCTTCATCAGTGCTTTTTTATTATTCTCCTGTTCAGAAGATAGTGACATAAGCGAAGTCGCCGATAACTGGATTAATAGTAATACCAAAGTGTATTTCATAGATACCCTGACCGTAAATTCTTCTACTTTCAAATTCGATTCGCTATCCGTTTCAGGATCCAACAGGCTATTGATAGGAGCTTATACGGATGAAGATTTCGGCTATATTGAGAGCAAGGTATTTGCCCCGATTTACCCATCTACATATACTATAGATAGTGAAGCAGAACTGGATTCGGTAGCACTCATACTTAATTATGATGGCTACGCCTATAACGACACCTTACAAAACCAGGTTTTTAATGTTTATGAAATTTTGGAGAAAGTGGATAATGATGGAGAAGACTTTTACAATACAACCAGTTTCAAAGTGGCGGAAAACGCAATTGGAGTCAAAAATTTTAAACCCTATCCAACTTTAAATGACTCCTTGCATATTACTATAGATTATAATTTTGGGGAGGGGATCTTTGAAAAAATAAAGAACAAGGACCTCACCAATACTGAGGATTTTATGAGAGAATATAGAGGGATTAATATAGTCCCCGATCGTGAGAATACTGGTGTTTTAGGATTTTCCAGAGAAAGTTCCTTAAGATTATATTATTCTATTAGCGCAGAAGTTGATTCTGAAGAAAAGACCTTGGATTTGAATTTTAACGAATCCGACAGCTTTAACCATATTTCTTCTAATAACGCGGGGAGTTTGCTGGACAGTCTTTCCCAAAACAGTTATCTATCCAGTCTGGATAGTGACAATCAAACGTTTATCCAGGGTGGAACAGGTATCGCCACGAGAATTGATTTTCCGAATATGGAAGCTTTAAATAATATCCAGGGAGAAGGAACCATAATGGATGCCAATTTAAAAATCTATCTAAAAACCCGGGACAATAAGCTGAGTTCTCCAAGCAACTCCCTTCAATTCTATATAATAAACCAGCATTCGGATATAATAGGAAACCTTTATGATTATAACCAGGCTACTGTTACCGGGGAGATCCATCAGGAGAGTCAGGAATTCAATATCATAAGTTATAGTGTCCCTCTTAAATACTACCTGGATTCCAAAGCAAGCGACCCAAACGGTAATAATTGGTATCTAATTATGTATGGGCAGGATTTCAGTTCTTCTGTAGACAGCTATATTTTTTATGGTGAGAAGGCACCCGGAGATCGTAGAATGAAACTTGAGTTAACCTATGCTTTATACGATGAATAAATACTTATATATAATTGTCTTCTCTTTTGTGTTTGTTAAAAGCTTCTCGCAATCCAACACCCTGACGAATTCCCCATATTCTCTGTATGGCCTTGGAGAGAAAAATTTATTAAATACCGGGAAAACCAATGGTCTTGGTGGTACGGGCATTGCGCTCCCCTCTTCCACTATGATGAATAATTTGAATCCGGCTTCTTACGGCGCAATACCTCAAAACCATTTTTTCTTTGATGTTGGTATTAACTATCAGATAAATAATCTTAGTGAGGCAGGTAATGAGGATCGTAAAACCAACGGGAATTTCTCTAACATTGCCTTCGCTTTGCCTATAAACGAGAAATCCGGGGTGGGTCTTAGCCTACTACCATATACGGATGTAGGTTATAATTTCACTAGCCTCCAAAACAATATTGAAGGCTCATCAGAAGCCTATTATACGTCAATCGATGGTTATGGTGGTATTAATGAGTTAGCTATAAACTATGGGATATCCCTGGGTAAAAAATTAAGATTAGGTATTTCAGGTGAGGTTCTATTTGGAAAAATTACTGAATACGAAACCAATTATATCGGTAATAATACCTTGGAGCTGATTGAACAAAACTATTACTCGGGATTCAAAGCAGTATTCGGGGTTCAATATGATGCTTCGGAAAATATAAGCTTTGGCGCCGTGGTAAATTCCCCTACCAATCTTGGAGCATCCCAAAATCAAACTGTTTATCAATATCAACAAAATACCCAGGTTGCCAGTAGTAGTGACGAAAATAATATACCCGATTTTTCTCTTCCACTGGATATTGGCTTGGGTATAAGCTCTAAACTGAGCGAGGAACTTACCGTTTCTGCAGACTATACCAGGGAGTTTTGGACTGCTACTAACCAATCTGACAATCTTGGAACTTATGTGGATCGGGATTTTATTGGTTTGGGGCTCGAGTTTTTACCCCAGGGCAATCCCCTGCGATATACCAACCATATTCAATATCGTTTAGGTATGAACTATGATAGCGGGAACCTGGAAGTCTCAGGTATTAAAACCCACAATTATTCGATAAATGTGGGACTTGGCTTGCCTTTGAACACAAGAAGTAGTTCTATGTTTAATCTTATGTATTCTTACGGAAAAAAAGGTATAGTGAGTGACGGGCTTATACAGGAAAATTATCATACATTAAGCTTAAATATAAGCCTACAGGATATATGGTTTGTAAAGCGAAAGTTCAATTAAGAAAATAAGGGATGACCTTACCGCGCAGACTTGTCGGCGTGATCCTTACTTTTTTAAAAATGAAAATCACCTTTTTCCAAAACCAGAAACAAGAATTTTTTTAAACTTCTTTGTTAGCGTTTAGTGCTTTATTCTTCATAATTAAGAACTTCAAATTTCATTCTTTCTTCTTCGTCAGTTTTAAAGTTTTTAAGTATGTTGTCTTTTATCTTTTTAAACTTGTCTTTATACCTGGTATCTCTCAAATAAATTGAAAGTAGGAAATAATGATAGTTCAAATCTGATGGATTCTTGTCAACTAAACTTTCAGTACCTCTAACTGAGTTGTATAAAGATACTTTCGGAATTGGTATATTAACCAGATGCTTCAAATACCTACAGCCTTCCCCCGGTAGCATATACAAAGCTTCAGAAGTTAAGATGCATGGTAAAGTGGTAAAACGAGGGTTTGAGCGGGATCGCTTTTTTCGGAATTCTGAAAAGGCTTTTGACAAGATGTTCAAATACAACCGGAATTATGTAGAAAGCTATGTTGCCAAAAAGATGTTGAGTAAGGATCCAAAATAATATTTTCCAGGCTTAAGAAACCTTAAATGGGCGCGGTCAATTACATTAGTCACCTTAACTGTATATTTCGAAAATTCGCGGATGACGAAAAGATCTCGTCCTCACACCGCAGTTTGTATCTGGCCTTTTTTGAACTATGGAACCAAATGCGTTTCCAAAAATCATTATGCTAAATAGTAAAGAGGTGATGGCACTGGCTAAAATACGTTCCGGGACGACCTACCACAAACTACTTTGCTATCTAAAAGCCTGGGGGTACCTTCAATACCATCCCACCACTAATCCGCAAATGGGATCCCTCATTGAGATGTTCAGATTTGATATCCTACCTGATCAAAAAATGAACAGGACCTATCCAGTTTCTGAACAGGTACCTGTCCAAAAATTGGTATCTTTTAATAAACATAAGAGTAAACATATAATAAACTCTTTTAAAACCACTTGTTCAGAAAATGAACAAGTGGTTATTGAGTTTTTCAGAGCAGAAAAAAGAAGTGTCCTGGAGGCTAAAAAATTCTATAATTTTTATGAATCCATAGGCTGGAAATTAATGGTGAAAATCCAATTACAAATTGGCAGGCCTGTGCCCGAAGTTGGATGCTAAAGGCTGACGAAATAAAAAAAAATCTAAAGTCTGATTCACCGTCCCAGAACCGGGACAACTTGCATACTAGTAAGCACAAAAACTATGGAGAGCCATTCTGAAAAATTATGAGGTTAATTTTAATAGTGACAATAATTGGTTAAAATCCTACGTAACCATTGTAATTGAATCTGAGTAATTATCGCTTAAGAGACTGGAGTCTCGTAAAATTGATTATTTGCTCTATGCCTAGACCTAGACTAGAAAAATGGCTGCATTTATAAATATTGAGATCATTCGTTTTTCGTTCAAATTAATTTTTGAACGAAAAAAACCGAAATTCACCCGATTGCGGTCGATTATGGCCAATTATGGACGATCAAATTCTGATAGCGGACCTTATAAAAAAAATTTACTGTTTATTCTCCAAAAATATTGACGATCTTACCGAAGGCGACATAATTTGTCGCTTATTAAACTTAGTATTGCAATATAAATAATAGCGATGAGAAAATTAGAGATAACACTTACCGAAGAGCAATACCAACATATCCAGGAAGAAATCAAATATGGAGGTAGGACAATGCTGGAAGAAGAGACTTTCGGAGGATATGAAATTACGCTTCACGTTGGCGTACCAAATATCTATACTTATATCGAAATGAGTTATATCAATAAGATCGACCTGGGAGAAGTGGAATGGAGTTTCAGTAAAAATTTTCAATCATTAAAAAACTAATATAAGCCATCATCCCCATATCAAATTAAATAAAGTGAGTAGATCTAAACGCAAAACACCAATCCTTCCCAATTGCACAGCTACTTCAGAAAAAGCAGAAAAACAAAAAGCCAATCGTAAATTAAGAAGAATTGTAAAGGAAAAGTTAGCGATTACAGATGAGAATTTTCCGCACATAAAAGAAATTTCGGATAGCTGGAATTGGGAAAAAGATGGCAAATCTTATCGCACTGATCTAAGCAATAAAGAAAAAAGCAAGTAATATGAATATACTATACTTACACGGACTAAAGAGTAAACTGAAGGAACCAAAACGAAAAATCCTGGAAAAATACGGCCAGGTGTTCGCCCCCGACATAGATTATTCAGAAATACATTTTCAACCCGAACTTATTCTAAAACAATTCCCCACAACCGAGTTCAATGTGGTAATGGGAAGTAGTATGGGCGCGCTTAATGCCTACGCGGTTTCAGAAATTATCGGCAGACCGGCATTGTTGTTCAACCCTCCCCTATCTAAATACCAAAGCCTTAAACCCAAAAATAAATTTACACCTGGAATTTCAACTAAACAGATATTAATAGGAGGAAGTGATGAGATTGTAAATCCGGCAGAAACTCTGAACTTTCTAAGTAAAAACCTGCAACAATCTGAATTGGATATTCAGATTTTGCCACAGTTAGGACATCGTATACCTATCGATATCTTTACCACTCAGGTTGAGAAATTCTTTAAGGATGTTTGTGCTTAAACCCATTTCGTCACTTCGAGTAAAATCCTGAAAGGATTTTGTATCGAGAACAGAGAATGAAATTCAAAAACTTGTTCTCGATAAATTTTTCAAAGAAAAAATCACTCAACCTGACGTTTTTGAACTCCAATTAAACAACAAAAAACCTATGTCTGTACGCCAAACCATAAAACGCCATTATAAGATCATTTCTCTACTTAGGTTAAGACCTATGAGTTATGAGGAAGTTCAAGATATGATGGCCGATAATCCCGATGCCGTTGAAGAAGACTTATTCAGTTCTCAGCGTACATTTCAACGGGATATTAAAGACATTGAAACTATCCATAAAATAGAAATCAAGTGTAACCGTAGCACTAAAAAATATGCTATTGTTGAAGATGTAGAAGAAACGCATTCCCAAAGATTACGGGAAAATTTTGACCTTCTAAACGCCATTCGACTTTCAAAAAGTTTCGGAAACCAATTAATTTTTGAAGAAAGAAAACCTTTAGGTACGCATCATTTAGCTGGTTTATTACACGCCAGTCAGAATTTTTTAGAAGTTGCGTTTGAATATCACAAATTCTGGGATACTTCTGTCAGTACCCGAAAAGTAAAACCCATTGCGCTTAAAGAAGCCAGGAACCGCTGGTACCTTATAGCTGATGATACCAAAGATGATATCATCAAAAACTTTTCTCTGGACAGGATTCAGAAACTGGAAATTACCAAAGAGAAATTTAAACCTATTGAATACCAGGCCTACGAAGAATTTAAAGATAGCTTCGGAATTATTAACGGCACTAACGAAGACCCGGTAAAAGTTATTCTTTCTTTCACCCCGCGTGAAGGAAGATACGTAGAATCATTGCCGCTGCACCATAGCCAGGAGTTGATTTTGAATAATGAAAAAGAGATCAGGTTTAGTTATTTTATTCGGCCTACCTACGATTTCAGAATGGAAATTCTTTCTTACGGCGACCAGGTAAAAGTAGTGGAGCCAAAAGCTTTACAGACCCAGATCAAGAAAGAGCTGCAATGCAGTATTTCAAATTACAAATAAGTTTCCGAATCAAATTTATCTCAATTTTCTAATACCCCATAAGCTTTAAGATGAATATAAAACAAGCTCTAAATACTCTCTTTCTATGCTGTCTAATCAATAGTACGATAAATGCTCAGGGGATTAAAGATGAGAACAAATATGGAGAGCAACTCTATTTAATTGATGGTAACCTATTAAAAGAAAAAAACAAATATGGGAAAGACCTATTCTACTGGAATGGCCAAGAAATAAAACTAAAGAATAAGTACGGCAGTAGTATCTATTTTTTAGATGGAAATACGGTAAAGCTGGAAAATAAATACGGGGACCGTTTATATGAATTCGATGGCTATTATATACGGTATCGTGATAAATACGGACCTAAAATCTGGTATTTAGATGGCAGGGTTTTAAAACGAAAAGATAAATACGGGGAACCGGTTTTCTATTTTGAAGGCATCCCTGATAGATGGGTACTTGTGGCCTTGTTGGATCTTTCTAAATAAACAGAACTTTTAATGTTTAGAGATTACTATGAAATATGAGGTTAATTATTTTAAAGGGCTTTCTCAAATTGAAGGTTTGGAAAAACTTCTTGAGATCAGTTTTTTAAAAGAAGCCTTGCTAAGATGTGTCTTGAAAAATGAAGGAAGTTCCTGGTTTAGAGTTGAAAATCAAGACGGCAACTGCCTTACACTTTCTAACGAAAAGTACCTGGTTATTTTACTCATTGAGGTAAATGAATTTATAATCAATGAAATAAAAGAAGCAATCCCGAATATAGATAAATATATTCCGATAGTAGTAAAATTAGAGATCGACACTTATAATTATGACTTTCCCAGGGAAGTTGATTTAAAAGTTGATGATATCTGTGAAACGGCAAAAAGAGATGGAATAGGACATAAAAACCTGTTTCTCATTTTTCTAAGAATTTTATTTGATAAAAAACCTTATTGAAATTGGTTTAATAAAGAAATATACCAACATAATACGGGAAAACATTTTCAAAGCTTTAAGAAAATATTTAGATTTACCAATGTGATGCCCCACCTCCGCAAATCCCTACTCGCGGAAATAATGCCTGCAAAAGAAATAGTTCTATACGCAAGCTTCGGGCATTTATAAATCTTACACAGAACATACATGACTCAACAAACCCACAATAAATTAGTTTCCTTCATCTGGTCTATTGCAGATGATTGCCTGCGTGACGTTTACGTACGCGGAAAATACCGTGATGTGATCCTCCCAATGGTGGTGCTTCGCCGTCTTGATGCCTTACTGGAACCCACAAAAGATGAAGTTTTGGAAGAAATGCGTTTCCAAAAGGAAGAAATGGATTTCACAGAATGGGATACAAGAGGTTTAGAAGCTGCTTCCGGATATGTTTTCTATAACACTAGTAAATGGACGCTGCAAAAACTGCACGACACCGCCACCAATTCCCAGCAGATCCTGCAGGCGAATTTTGAAGATTATCTGAATGGTTTTAGTCCCAATGTAAAGGAGATCATAGAAAAATTTAAGCTAAAAAGCCAGGTACGACATATGGCCAGCAAAGATGTGCTGCTGGACGTACTGGAAAAATTCACTTCTCCTTATATCAATCTTACTCCTTTTGAAAAAGAGGATCCCGAAGGCCGCAAAATGCCGGCGCTTTCCAACCTGGGAATGGGTTATGTTTTTGAGGAACTCATCAGGAAATTCAACGAAGAGAACAACGAGGAAGCCGGGGAACATTTTACCCCACGTGAGGTGATCGACCTGATGACGCACCTGGTCTTCGATCCTATCAAAGATCAATTGCCTCCGGTAATGACCATTTACGATCCTGCCTGCGGAAGTGGAGGGATGCTTACCGAAGCCCAGAATTTTATTAAGGATGAAGAAGGCCTTATCAGGGCAACCGGAGATGTCTACCTCTACGGGAAAGAGATCAACGACGAGACCTACGCCATCTGTAAAAGTGATATGATGATTAAGGGCAACAACCCCGAGAACATCAGGGTGGGTTCTACTTTGTCTACAGATGAATTTGCGGGTACTACTTTTGACTTTATGCTCTCCAATCCGCCTTACGGGAAATCCTGGAGCAGCGAACAAAAATATATTAAGGACGGGAAAGATGTGATCGATCCCCGCTTCAAGATTACGCTGAAGAATTACTGGGGCGTGGAGGAAGATGCCGATGCCATACCGCGCTCTTCAGATGGGCAGCTGCTGTTCCTTATGGAGATGGTGAACAAAATGAAGCCCAAACACCAAAGCACTTCCGGTTCCAGGATCGCTTCCGTGCACAATGGCTCCAGTTTGTTTACGGGCGATGCCGGCGGCGGCGAAAGCAACATCAGGCGCTACATCATTGAAAATGACCTTTTGGAGGCTATTATCCAGATGCCCAACAACCTGTTCTACAACACCGGCATCACCACCTATATCTGGCTGCTCAGCAATAATAAAGCTAAAAACCGTACAGGAAAGGTACAGCTTATCGATGGCGGACAATTATTCCGAAAGCTGCGGAAGAACCTCGGAAACAAGAACTGCGAATTCGCTCCTGGGCATATCGATGAGATCGTTAAGGTTTATGCTGAAATGCAGGCTGAAAGCCGAAAGATCGATAAAGAAACCAATGCTGAAGTTCCCGGAATAGCCGCACAGGTTTTTGATAATCAAGACTTCGGATATTACAAGGTAACCATTGAACGACCCAAGAGGTTAAAAGCTCAATTTTCTCCAGAAAGAATTGAGGAACTTAGATATGACAAACAGCTTAAAGAACCGATGCAGTGGGCCTGGGAAACATTTGGTAAAGAAGTCTATACGAAGCTGAAGGATCACGAAAAAGAGATCCTTGCCTGGACTGAAGAAAACGACCTGAACCTGAGCAGCAAAAATCGAAAGAAATTGCTAAGCCCCAAGGTTTGGGAAAAACATCAGAAGCTGGTGAATAATGCTTATAAGCTGGAAAGTTTGTTTTTTGGAGACACTCTATACAATGATTTTAATCTTTTCAGAAAAGAGGTTTTAGATTTTCTTAAAAACAGAAAGGAGTTAACTTCCAGTGACAAAAATGCTATTTTAAGTGCCGTGAGCTGGTATGATGCTAAAGCCGAGAAGGTGATCAAGAAAAAGGAAAAGTTGAGCGGAGAAAAACTCAGCACCCTTCTCGCCCACTTGAGTTGCACCGAAGAACAGTTACCCGACTTTGGCTATTTTCCTACCGGGAAGGCAGGAGAATATGTCATTTTTGAGACTGAAAGCGATCTGCGGGATTATGAGAATGTGCCGCTAAAAGAGCAAATTTACGGCTACTTTTTAGAAGAGGTAAAACCCCACGTGCCCGAGGCCTGGATCAACCTCGATGCCCCCAAAATTGGATATGAAATAAGCTTCAACAAATATTTCTACCGCCACACCCCGCTGCGTTCAATAGACACCATTGCAAAAGAAATTTTGGAACTGGAAGAAAAGAACGAAGGTTTGATTATGGATATATTAGGAATTTCTTAAAAGTAAAATAAAAGGAACTGTTATTTTACTTTAAGCCTGAAAAGTTAAATAGGGTCTAAAAAACATTATAATTTATTGATAAAAGTTATGGCTAAATATTCTGTACATCAACAGCCTGTAGAAACTCTTCTAAGTTGGATAAAATCTGGAGAGATAGCAATCCCAGAAATTCAAAGACCATTTGTCTGGAAAAACACAAAGGTGCGTGATCTAATTGATTCCTTATATAAAGGTTATCCCGTTGGATATATAATTACCTGGAGAAATCCTGATGTGAAATTGAAAAACGGAGAGTTATCTGCAGGAAAAAAAGTCCTAATTGATGGTCAACAACGCATTACAGGGCTAACGGCTGCTATAGTAGGTCAAAGGGTTTTAAATAAGAACTACAAGGAAATTTCCATAAGAATTGCATTTAACCCTATAACCGAAAAATTTGACGTTCTTAATAAAGCTCACGAAAGAAGTCCCCAATGGATTAATAATATAAATCCTATAATTAACGACGAAATTTCAATTTCTAAAGCTATCAGAAAATTTAAAAATGAAAACCCTGAGGTAGATGAGGATTTGATTGAAGAGAGAATCGAGAATCTAAAAAAAATAAAGAATAAGCAGGTTGGAATAATTGAATTAGATCATTCTCTGGACATTGATACAGTGACCGAAATATTTATTCGAATTAATCAAAAAGGTGTTGTTCTAAGTAATGCTGACTTCGTGATGTCCAAAATTGCGGCAGATGAACAGCATGAAGGGAATAAGATGCGGAAATTAATTGATTATTTCTGTAGGCTTATAGTGGATAAAGATTTTAACAAACACATACAGGATAACGATCCAGAATTTGCCAAACACGAATTTTACAGAGCGATCAAGTGGATGGCTAACGGGAATGATAATCTTTATGTTCCTGATTATATTGACGTTTTAAGAACTGCATTTACTTACAAATTTAGTCGCGGAAAATTTAGTGATCTTGTAGCTTTATTGTCAGGAAGAAATTTCGAAAATCGTTCATATGAAGATGAGATAGCTGAAAAAAGTTATAAAATATTAGCTGAAGGTTTGACTGATTTTGTGAACCAAACTAATTATCAGCGATTCTTAATGATAATTCAATCAGCTGGTTTTATTGATCAAAAATTAATTTCGTCCAAAACCAGTTTAAACTTCTCTTATAGCCTCTATTTGAAACTTAGAAGCGAGGGAATGCCAGAGGCAAGAATCCAGCATTTTGTTAAACGCTGGTTGGTAATGTCCCTTTTGATAGGACGTTATTCTGGTTCTGCAGAATCAATGATTGATGAGGATATAAAGCAAATTAATGAAAAAGGAGTTGAAGCTTACCTTCAACAAATGGAACAAAGCAATCTTGGTGATGGTTTTTGGGATTTTGGTTTAGTAGACAGTCTTGAAACTTCCAGTGTAAACAATAATGCCTACAATGTTTATTTAGCCGCTCAGTGTTATTTTAATGCGCCTGCATTTTTAGCTAAAACAATGAAAATAAGTAGTCTCATTGAGCAGCGTGGAGATGTGCATCATCTATTTCCAAAGAAATATTTAATGAATAATAGTTTCCCTCAAAAAGCATATAATCAAGTAGCTAATTATGTACATACAGAACAGGCTACGAACATAAAAATAGGAATGGCGGCTCCTACAGAATATATGCTAAAGGTTATTGCAGAAGTAAATAATGGGTCCAGAACTTTAACCACTCTTGATAGCGAAACAGTCTTGTGGGAAAATTTAAAAGAAAATGATATTCCACTTTTGATCAACGATTGCGACCATACTTCATACACCGAATTTCTTCGGAGACGTAGACAATTAATGTCAAAGAAAATAAAAACTTATTACGAAAGCCTATAAGGATGGAAGCAGTAAAAGAAAAACCACAATTACAGAAATATCCTGCGTATAAAGATTCAGGCGTGGAGTGGCTGGAAGAGGTGCCTGAACATTGGGAGCTAAGGCGTTTAGGATCGAGATTTGAAGAACGTAAAACAAAAGTTTCTGACAAAGATTTCCCACCCCTTTCTGTAACCAAGAATGGAATTTTTCCTCAGCTAGATAATGCTGCGAAATCCAATGATGGAGATAATAGAAAGTTAGTTAAAAAAGGAGATTTTGTTATAAACAGTAGGTCGGACAGAAAGGGTTCAAGCGGAATCTCAGACTTGGATGGCTCGGTATCACTAATAAATATAGTGATGAAACCATATAATCTGTATGGTCCATTTTCAAATTATTTACTAAAAAGTACTGCATTTGTAGAAGAAAATTATCGGATTGGACACGGCATTGTAGCTGACCTTTGGACTACACGTTTTGATGAATTGAAAAACATTAAAGCCGCTTTCCCTCCGTTCGATGAACAAACCGCCATCGCCCATTTCCTGGATGAAAAATGTGGTAAGATCGATACGGCCATTACTCAAAAGCAACAGCTTATAGAGCTGCTCAAAAAACGCAAGCAGATCATCATCCAGAATGCGGTGACCAAAGGTTTAGATCCTAATGTGAAGATGAAGGAATCCGATGTGGAATGGATCGGGCAGATCCCGGTGCATTGGGAGGTAAAAAAGCTGAAACATTCTGCAGCATTAAGATCTGATAAAACTGTAAGCAAATTTTCAACTATGAATTATTTAGGTTTGGAAAATATTGAGTCTTGGACGGGAAATTTAATAGAAACTGATTCGGAAACCGAAGGACAGGCAAATTGTTTCAAAGTGGGCGATGTTCTTTTTGGTAAACTACGCCCATATCTTGCAAAGGTTTTGTTAGCGAAAAAAGATGGTATTTGTTCAGGAGAGATTTTAGCATTTAACGCAAATGAAGAGGTTTATAATTCTTATTTGCACAAAGTTATGCTCTCTTATAGATTTATTGATTTAATTGACTCTTCTACATATGGAGCAAAAATGCCTCGTGCTAACCCTACTTTTATCAAGCATCAAATAATACCCATTCCAGGCTTTGATGAACAGCAGGAGATAGTGAAATATATTAATGACCAAGTCCAAAAATCTGATAAGACGATTGACTTTCAAAGACAGCAAATCGAAAAACTAAAAGAATATAAAAGCAGTTTAATAGACGCGGCGGTGACGGGGAAGATAAAGGTGAGTTAAATAGAAAATTATGGCAAAAGATAATATCCAGGCAGAGTTAAAGTTTGAAGATCTTCCAGATTACAGTTCTGTCCTAGGTAAATTAAATAAAAGAAAGGATCCAAAGCATTTAATAATGGGGAATGGATTTAGTATGGCGTATGATCATAAAATTTTTTCCTACAATGCTCTTTATGATTTTATCGAAAAATTGGAGGATCCAGTGTTATCGAAGCTCTTTAAAGTAATCAATACCAAGAATTTTGAATTGGTCATGCAGCAGCTTGATTATTTTATTGAAATAGCTGAAGCTTTTGATACGGATAAAAAATTAACTCAGAAATTAAAAGGAGCAAATTCTAAACTCAGAAGCAGTCTAATTAATGCTATTACTGATTTACATCCTGAACATGTATTTGAAATAGCTGAAGAGAAAAGCGAAAAATGCGCTGCTTTTTTAAATGAATTTTTAGAAAAAGATGGTAAAGTTTTTACCACGAATTATGACCTCTTGATGTATTGGGTCTTGATGAGAAACAATGCCACGAAGGGTATTGACGGTTTCGGCAAAGAAGTTTTAAATCCCAAAGAAGTTAAGAGAGGTGAAGAGCCTGAGCTTTCAGACCTTTATTGGGGGAAAAATAAAGATGATCAAACTGTGTTTTTTGTCCACGGTACTCTCCCAATTTTTAATACCGGTATAGAAATAATAAAGGAAGTATATGATTCAGAGCATTATCTACTGCAAAATGTAAAAGAGCGGTTGGACAAAAAAGAATATCCAATTTTCGTAACTGCAGGAAACGGGGAAGAAAAGCTAAAACATATAAGGCACAATCGTTACTTATCATTTTGTTACGAAGAACTCACCAAAATGGAAGGTTCATTAATAAGTTTCGGATTTAATTTTGGAAACTATGACGAACATATAATTGATGCAATTAATAAGGCAGCGAAACAAGGAGGAATTCCAAAAGATGGTCGTAGACTGTGGAGCGTTTACATAGGAGTCTATTCAGAGAAAGATTTGGATCACATTAAAGAAATACAAGGAAAATTCAAATGTAAAGTAAACGTATATAACGCTCGAACAGCTCCAATTTGGAATTGATCATTTCAATTATTCAAGATATAATAAACAAAATGGTGACTGCTATGATAAGGGTGAGGTAAAGTGAAGAATATGAAACTAATTATAGAAAAATATATAGGTAAAGAAGCTTTTGAAGAAAAGTTTCAAAAAATTTCTGGAAACAAAGAATTTGAGGAGGTTTTCACTTTCTTTTTAGTCAATTTTCTTACCGAGTTAGAAGAAGACAATGCCATTGAAGAAGATGATACTCCAGCAACTTTACTCGACATACCAAATGATTATATAGACTGCTATATAGAAAATAGAAAGAACGGATTTAGCAAAGTCTGGAGTAAAACGCAAGCAGAATTAAAAATAATGCGAGATCTTAATAACACGGTTATTAGGTGCTACGAGGAGGTTGCTTCAAGTGATAAACACGAAGCTCTTAAAGATTTACAAGTTTTTTGTAAACTAAAAAACGGAGATAAACGCTACACAGATTTTTTAATTGATTATGTGATCAATAATGGCTACTCAGAAAGACCTGTTGAAGAAATAGCCGCCGATTTCTCCAGAACTTATAGGAAGCAGTTAGAAAAAGGCAAATCGGAAATCTATGCTGACAAATACGCAAGTTTAATAGCTGAAGATTATTACCACGAGATATACTGTGAAGATTATGCCTTTATTTATGATCAAGCCCTTACAAAGGGTAAAAGTGAAGAATACGCTAAGCGATACGCAGAAAAATATGCCAGTGAATTGGTTGACGTAAAAAGAAGAGCAGGAATTGCTGATGACGAAGAAAGTCTTGAATTCGCGAAGGCAAAAGCTAAAGCTTATATTAATGGATGGGAGTATGCGACTACAAATAGTATACAAGAAAAGTCTGGTTTTATAGACTGCTATTCTAATTGCTATCTAAATACTTTCTTCTCTGACAATATAAACGAATGGTCCTCAATAGAACAATGTGAAGAAATTGTTTTAAGAAAGACTCTGGAGAAGTTTGAGAGTGCTTGTTAGCAGCTAGGATTTTAAGCCAAAAAAGTCGAAGGAATAGAACTAATAGACACTTCGGTGTTAGGAATGTAAAGTTGAGGTAAAATTATAAGATTGAATTAATGAACATAAAAGCCAGTGTAAAAGAAATACTAGAAACAAGATTGAATGATCTGAAAAATCCTAAAAGTCTTGTTAGTATGTATGGAATTGAAAAGCAAACCAATCAGGGCTATAATGGTAGGCAACTACTGGAACTCTTTCAGAATTGTGAAGATGAAGGAGCTACAGATGTTAGAATTTTTCTAGATACTGAGAATTGTGTTTTGAAAATAAGTAATAATGGCAATCGGCCATTTTCTATTAAAGGATATAATTCTATTTTTTACCCTGGCCTATCGGCAAAAGTTTCATCAGGTTACATTGGAAATAAAGGTTTAGGTTTTCGATCAATTATAAATTGGGCGGATGAAATAAGTATCATTAGCAATGATTTTAAGGTAGTATTTAGTGAGGCTTTCAAGAAAGATATTTTAATCAACGAATTAGAATATACAGATGAAAGCTTACAAAGGATTAGAGAGGAAAGAAAGTTCAATAAGAATGTTCTGCCATTACCTTTTCTAAATAGCTGCGAGATCAAGGATCTTGACTTCCCACATCAATACACTACCACCATAGCTATAAAGTATAAAAAAGCTTTTGAAGAAGATGTCATAAAGCAGTTAAGGTCAATAAGTGAAAAAACCCTATTATTCCTTAGAAATATTAACACTATTCGTATTGAGGGCAATGTTATACAGAATACAATTTCAATAGGAAGGAAAGCAATAGATGATCATCACACTGAGATAAATTACAATGGTCACAAGTACTTCGTTCTAAGTAATGATGGAGAAATAGATAAAAATCTGCTAGAGGATATTGAATCAACTGAACCCAAGAGGTATAGTGTGAAGATCGCTTATAACAATGATTTATCTTTCAGGGATGAGGTTATGTATAATTATTTTAAAACCCAAATACCTTTTGAATTGCCTTTTGTTGTACATGCTAGTTTGGAGCTAGACCAAAACAGAAATCACAGTACTGAATCAAAGGTAAACTCGTTCGTTCTTGAAAAATTATTCGAGCTTCATCTTAGATTTATTGAAGTTTTAAAAACAAAGCTTTCAATGTCGTGGTTACCCTTTCAAGCTATAAATAATAAGGATTTTGATGTGTATAAGCCTTATTCTGAAATGATCGATGAATTCTGGGACGAATACAAAGTTTATCCAACTTTGTCTGGAAAATATGGAGCTTCAGGTCAAGTGGTAAACTTAGGGAATAAGATCTCTAAGTTTCTGAAAAAAAACTCTCTAGAAGAATATTGCAAATCTCAGATAATGTCTTCTGAGAACATTATTAGACCTCTGCAATATGTTAGTAAACCTGAAAATTATACTGAAATAATTGAATTTATTGCGAAAGGTTTGAATATTCAGCAAAGAGCAACTTTTATAAAACTTCTTTTAGATAGTTACCCTAATAACAGATTTTGTGTGTTAATAGACGAATATGAAAATTTGATCAAAGCAGAAGATTATGTCTATACAGATAAGACTGGTGAAAATAAAGATCTTAAAGTTCCCTCATTTTCAAATATTCGGTTTATCCATTCTTCTCTCTATAGAGCCCTAATTGAAGAACTGGATTTATCATCAGAACCGAATAAATCCAGGACATTAAAAGATAAGCTAGAGAGTATATCTGATGTGCATTCATTTGAACCCCAGACTGTAATAAAAAAGATAATTAGCGAGACAGATAATTACTTAAAGAAGAATAATCCTAAAGCAACTGAAGTAATAATCGAATTCTTTCAGAAATTATATTATAACTACAAATTAAGGCCGGATATTCCTAAACTTGATTATGATTCTAAAATCCCTTGTCTGAACAGGTCAGGCCAGGTCAGAGATATTAGAGAACTTGTTTTATCAGAAGAGTTTGAGATAGGAAAAGCCAATAGGACCATTTTTAATTTTACTTATCCTGATGAATTTGTTATATCCAGAATTGAAGATATAGGTTTAAAAGATCAGGATTTAGATGAGATAGAGGTATTTTTAAAATGGTTAGGTGTTAATAGTTTTTTTTCCTTGAAATTAGAATCCTCTAATATTCCAAATGAGTATCTCTCTTATATTAGAAATCGATATGGTCGAAGTATTGATGTTTATCAGCTATTCTACTTGGAAAGCTTTGAAGAGATTATAAACGATAAAGGCATAGATATAAACTCTATAATTGCATGGCTTTCAATAGATGAGCAAATAAAAGGTATTTTCTCTAATTATAGCATCATCTTTTCAGATAAAGAAAAATTAATTTATCATCATTATGGGCAAAAGAAGCTATCACCATTTAAAAATTTTATTTACTTTTTAATTTCAACTCGATTCCAAATTGAAAATTATCTCATCACAAGTAAAAGAAATGAATGGTTTAACCCATTCAAAGTAGATTACGAGTATTTGAATAATATCAATCCTGACCTCGAAAAGATGGAAGTAGATAGAATACTTTCGTTCTTTGGAGCTAAGAAGGATTTTAATGAGCTAGATATTGAATATCTCAAACAAAAAACTCAAGAATTAGCTAACAAGAGGAAACCTAAAGGCGCGCAGGTATTTTATAAAAATTTAGTTGGTCATTATAAACAAAACCAAAAGAAATTATTGAATGTAGACCTTTATGCAAGAGAGGGGAATAATATAGTTGTAAAAGATTCAACCGAGATATATTACAGTGATAGGATCCAACTCCCGGATTCTTTAACTAATGATTTTCCAATTTTATATTATCCATCGAGATCAGGAGGTACTACTGCCATAGAAATGTTTGGTTTAAAGAATTTAAATGATCTTGATTTGGATGTAAAAAGCCTAAAAATCAATGAATCACTTTCAGAGGGTTTTCAACAGTTCATACAGGAAATTAAGCCATTTATATTAGCTTTTAGACTAGATAAGATAACGAAAGAGGAAGAAAAAAAGCGGCAGGTCCAAAGACTTAATAAACTGAAGATCATATGTTGTGAAGAATTAATTTGTGAACTTGAGATAAAACCATTTAAAATAGAACCATTTGATTATGTGTTCAGTAATAGTCAGTATTATATAAACATCCCCTCTGGTATTGATATATTCCAACTTAGGCAAATCAAAAAATTCAGAGATAATTTGTCGGATGTATTTCTCAAGGTATTTGATACTTTAGATGAAAAAAAAACATTTGAATCTTTGATTTTGCAATCAACTCAAGATAATATTTATGATATAAATAATGAGTTGGCTGAGGGAATATTAGAGGAATCAAAAATATTACTTGGTGAAATAAGTGTTCGATTATCCATTTGGAAATCCATTTTTGCTTTGAAAAAAATTGAAGTTCAAGAACACTTAGACGAGAATAACCTTGAAGAAATTATATATCGATTTTTCCCGGATTTAGATAAGGAATTGTTATTTGTTTCGGATGATAATATGGATCATCTTCAACGAATCAAAAAAGTTTTTGATGTTTTAGGCTTAGACTTAATCGATTATAATAATTCATCCGAATATAAGATCTCGTTTGATAAAATTTATAATAAGGAGTTTAAGGAATATTATAACAGCATTAAGAAAAACCTTAAGGATCAAATCTGGTACTATCTTTCATCAAAAGAAATTGCAATTCAAAAGCAATTTCTAAAGGAGTTATATAAAATTGAACATTTATTTGATACTCATCTATTCGTTGAAAATGCTTCCAGATATAATTTTGATAAAATTATTATTTCAGAGTTAAAGAAAGAATACCCCTTAATAAATTTTGATTTGAATAGTGACCAGTATCCGAATTATGACTTAACCCATAAAAAGAACATCTTACCTCTGTCTGAAGATGAAGAACTGGAGTTAAGGAAAAACGAGGTTTTAAATAGTTTGAGCTATTTTCATGGACAAATGGAATTTATAAAATCTGAACTTGGAAAACTTACCGTAAATAATGAGCAAACTAAAACTGATGATTATAATTGGGATATTACTGGAACTGGAGATTTAGTGCACGATTTTGAAATAGAATTAGGTGTCCAAGCCGAAGGAATAAAAAACAAAAATGGACCATGGTTGGGAGATAAAAAGGAATTAAGTCCTAACCAAAAGAAAAAGCTCGGGAATAAAGTCGAAAAAATTGTTGAGGAATATTTATTGAGTAGACCAGATTTATATACTCAAGTTGAGCATATTGCCAAAACAAATGAGGGGGAACATTATGATCTAAGTTACTATGATTCAGCAGAAGAGAAAACTAAATACGTGGAATGTAAATTTTATAATGGATCCTCATTTTTAATTAGCAGAGAGGAAAAAAGATTTGCTGATGATAATGAAGATCAATTTGAACTTTGGTTAGTAAATAAGGATTCAAAAATCTTCTGCGTCAAAAATATTATACTTCTTGGTGAATTACAGCCGGTTAATTACCGCGTTAATATAAAATTGAATGAGTATGCCATCTCAAACTAACGAACAAGCTTTAGAAGCCGCCATCCAGGAAACTCTTTCCGGGATAACCATCGAAAAGATCAAAGAGCAGGATCCCAATGCAAATATCGCAGAAAAATCTGAGCAGTATCTTTTCGGGAATGGTTATTATATAGGTAACCCAAATGACTTTGATGCGAAATATGCCATCGATAAAAGAAGGTTCTGGAGCTTTTTGGAAGAAACTCAAAAGGAGGAACTGGAAAAGCTACAACGGCACGGTGACTGGAAATTAAAGATTCTGGAGCGGTTGGACAGGATGATCAAAAAATATGGCGTATTACAGTTGCTTAAAAAAGGTTTGGCAGTAGATGATGCACATTTTACATTATTTTACCAGGCTCCCTTGGCTAGTAGCAGCGACCGGGTAAAAAAGCTTTTTAAGGATAACCAGTTTAGCGCTACCCGGCAATTAAGATATTCTGTAGAGAACCCACGGGAGGAAATCGATATCGTAATTTTTATAAATGGTCTGCCTGTTATTACTGCAGAATTAAAGAATCACTGGACTGGGCAGAATGCGAAAGTCCACGCACAAAAGCAATATAAGTATGATCGCGATATAAAACAAACCTTGCTAAACTTCGGTCGATGCCTGGTGCATTTCGCGGTAGATACCGATGAAGTTTATATGACCACCAAATTAAATGGCGGCAATACCTTCTTTCTTCCCTTCAACAAAGGAGACGATAATGGCAAAGGAAACCCGGTAAATCCTAACGGTCATAAAACAGCTTATCTTTGGGAGGAAGTGCTTATTAAAAAAAGCCTGGCTAATCTAATTCAGCATTTTGTGAGACTTGATGGAAAAGCTAAAGACCCTTTACATTCCAAAACCTTATTCTTCCCAAGGTATCACCAAATGGATGTAGTAAGGAAGACCATAGACCACGCCGGGCAAAATGGTGTTGGTCAAACTTATCTTATTCAGCACTCGGCAGGTTCAGGAAAATCGAATTCCATTACCTGGGCCGCGTTTCAGCTTATTGAGACCTATCCCGAGCTAGAAGGAATTCACGGTAGTCAGGGAATGGAAAAGCCTTTATTTGATTCTGTCATAGTCGTAACCGATAGGCGCTTGCTGGATAAACAGATACGAGATAACATTAAAGATTTTTCTGAAGTTAAAAATATAGTAGCTCCGGCCTATTCTTCCAAAGAATTAAGAGATAGCCTGGAAAGCGGAAAAAAGATCATCATTACTACCATCCAAAAATTCCCGTTTATTATAGATGGTATTTCAGATTTAAGCGACAAACGTTTTGCAGTGGTTATTGATGAGGCTCATAGTTCCCAAAGTGGATCTGCTCACGACAAGATGAACCAGTCGATGGGTCAGCAGGCACAGGAAGAAGATGAGGAAGATGTGCAGGATAAGATCATAAAAGCTATGCAGGCAAGAAAAATGCGCGGGAATGCCTCTTACTTAGCTTTTACGGCTACACCTAAGAATAATACTTTAGAAAAATTTGGAGTAAAACAGTCGGACGGTTCCTTTAAGCCTTTTCATCTGTATTCTATGAAACAGGCTATTGAAGAAGGTTTCATCCTGGATGTGCTGGCGAATTATACCACCTATAAAAGTTATTACGAGATTGAGAAATCTATAGAAGATAATCCCCTATTCGATTCTCAAAAAGCGCAGAAGAAATTAAAGGCTTACGTAGAAAGTCATCAGCAAACTATTGATACTAAAGCCGAGGTGATCCTGGACCACTTCATTCCGAATATTGTCAATAAGAAAAAACTCAAAGGAAAAGCGAAGGCCATGGTGGTCACTCAGAGTATCGTTTCTGCTATTCGATATTATAAAGCCTTAAGCAGGATTCTAGAACAAAGAGGAAGTCCTTTTAAAATACTTATCGCTTTTTCAGGATCTAAAACTGTAGACGGTATTGAATACACCGAAGCCGATATGAATGGTTTCGGCGAAAAGGATACCAAGGAAAATTTCGATAAAGACGAATACCGCATCCTGGTAGTCGCCAATAAGTATCTTACCGGTTTTGATCAACCAAAACTTACCGCAATGTATGTAGACAAAAAACTACAGGGTGTATTGGCGGTTCAGGCTTTATCAAGATTAAACAGGTCGGCCGATAAACTAGGGAAGAAAACTGAAGATATTTTTATCCTGGATTTCTTTAATTCTACTGATGATATCAGGAATTCATTTGATCCTTTTTATACGGCAACTTCTTTAAGCGCAGCTACAGATATTAATGTACTCCACGAAATAAAAGAAACTTTAGATGAAACCGGGATTTACGAACAGCAAGAGGTAGAACTTTTCTGTGAGAAGTTCTTTATGAAAGAGGATGCCCAGAAGTTGAGTCCGATTATTGACCAGGCAGCATATCGCTTTAATACTGAACTGGAACTGGAAGATGAAGATAAAGCCGATTTTAAGATTAAAGCCAAGCAGTTTGTAAAAATCTACGGCCAGATGGCGGCTATTATGCCTTATGAGATGCTGACCTGGGAAAAGCTCTTTTGGTTCCTGAAATTTCTGATACCAAAATTGATCGTAAAAGATAAGGATGCAGATAATCTTGATGAATTATTAGAGTCAGTAGATTTATCTACATACGGTTTAGAGCGCACAAAACTCAATGACTCTATAGGGCTGGATGCAACAGAAACTTCTGTAGATCCGCAGAACCCGAATCCGCGTGGAGCTCACGGAGAAAAAGAAGAAGATATCCTTGAAAATATTATCAAGAATTTCAATGAAAGATGGTTCCAGGGTTGGGAGGCCACACCTGATGAGCAACGAATGAAATTTATTCAGTTGAGCAAACATATTCAGGAGCATCAGGATTTTCAAGCTAAGGTAGCCAATAATACCGATAAGCAGAATAGCGACCTCGCATTAAAAAGAATTATTGAAGACGTTATGAGGAAACAGCGAAAAAATGAACTTGATCTTTACCGTTTGTATGCCAAGGATGATGCATTTTACCAAGCATTTTTTGATACGATGAAGAGGATGGTGAGTATGAGAGAGAATAGAAATTAAACACAAAATATTCGTCATAAAAACTATAACTATTATGAATAATGGAAATTAAATTTGTTTGGATTCAGGACTACAGAAATATAAAAAATATTGGGTTTAATTTTAATAATTCTAATGGTGACCAATTCGAATATGATGGACAGAACTTAAGGATTTCCCAAAACCTAGATACAACACCTAAGGGCTTTTTTAGGGAGAACATATCAAGTATTACTGCCATTGTAGGTAAAAATGGCGCGGGTAAAACAAACCTTAGTGAGTTCTTGTATTATAACCTTGTCCATGTCAGAAATGGAGCATTGGCTAGATTTCCAACCGGTAAGGGAATTTTAATTTTAGAAAAAAAAATATTCATTCAAGAAACTTTAAAATTAGTAAATGAAAAAAAGCTTCAAGAAGAGGGATATGAAGTAGAGAGATATGAATTTAATCCGCTAGATAAAAAGGGAAACCGAGACTGGTTTAAAATGGAAGCTAATAGATATATCTACTATAATCCGCTCCTTGATATGAGGTTTAAGGATTGGGTCAGCGGAAATGATAATATTCAAGATATAAGTACAACATACCTTTTAACCAGTGATATTTACAATTCGAGTAAACACTACAACAATTCTCAACCTTATCGTGTACAAAAAAGAACAGAGAGGCTTTTGGCTTATAGTAGAAACGAAAAACTTAGAGAATCGGATTTAATTTTAAATTATTCAGAAATTGCTGAATTTCTTCCTAATCATAGTGATATAATTTCTTTTTCAGTTGATACTATTAGAAATAATCAATTGTTAAACTTAGAATACTACGGCCGTGAAGAAGCCTCTCGCGATAAAAACAAGCAGAATTCAAACGAAATTTATCATTTCCTTGATGATTTAGAAAAAAACATTTCTTATCAATTAGAAGAATACCATAAAAAAGAAAATGAATATACTTCATTATACACTGTTCCTCTGGAGGTTAAGAAAGAATTATTCAAAAAAATATTCTATATTACTTTTTTCAGAGCCTATTGGAAAATCCATGCATCCACTTTAACCGCGAAGCTTTTAGATGATTTTTTCACAAAAGGGAATTCTGAATTTGGTGATGATAATTTAGACACTAAACTTAAAGCCATTGTCATTAATTTAGATCAGATCCTTGTAGACAGTGGGTTTACAGTCAAAAGTAATGTAATTGTTCATGATCAGACAGATGATGAAAAATGGGAGGATACTTTTGCGGCTATTTTTAACAAATTTGAATTATCATTAAATAAAAAACAGAAACAATTCAAACGTATTATTAGTAATTCAAAATCTCTTCTAAAAGATAATCTCCACTTTCATTATCAATTTGAAAATAATTATAGTTCGGGTGAGCAAAAATTACTCAACTTTTATGCTCGATTATTTTATGCGAAGAACGAAATTAAGTTTAGGGAAAAAAATAACTATAATACTCAAAGTAAAAGGATAGTATTATTCATAGATGAAGGCGAAGTAGGAATGCATCCCGAATGGCAACGGTTATTTTTTTCTAAAGCTATTGAATTCATTTCGCGATTATTTGATGAATATATTATTCAAATTATTTTCACAACCCATAGCCCTTTTATACTTTCAGAATTACCTAATAGTAATGTAATTTTTCTAAATAAAAATAAATTTGGAAATACCGAACTTGTTCAGCATAAAACTCAACATACTTTTGGAGGAAATATATACTCTCTTTTTGCTGATTCTTTCTTTATGGATAATGGAACTATAGGAGCTTTCTCAAAGAAAAAAATCGAGTGGGTTTTAACTCTGCTGGAATCTGAGCAGGATTTATCTCATGAAGAATCAAAAACAATTGAATTTATCATATCGAGAATTGGAGAGCCCATTATTAAAATGGAACTGGAAGAATTATTTAAAAGAAAAGAAGGCACTGCAGAAATAGATGAATTAAAAAACAAGATTAAAAATTTAGAAAAGGAATTAAGAAACAAGACTAATGATCAAACTGAGTAAAGATCCTGTTATAGCAAAGGAGTACGCAAGACGTATTCTTACTGATAAGGGAAATTACATCTCCCCAAAGACTAAACTGGAAAATTGGATAAAGTCTGCTTCAAATGGTGGGGATAAAAGAACAATGGAATATGTTCTAGAAAATCTCGAATATATCCTTATTTCGGAACCTAAGATACTACAAGAAATAAAAGATCATATGACAAGTTCTGGACTATTTACCCATATTTATGATACCAATGGTTCGACTTTAACCCCTCTGGGGAAAAAGATAGACGACTTTTTTGGTTATGACCGTTTCCGTAAAAGTGCGAAGGCTGTATGGTTGTCTAAAAAATTGAATATTAAATCTTGTGTGTATTGCAATACACAATATGGACTAACAGTAGACCACAATGGAAAAACCAAATTGTTGTTCCATATAGACCATTATTTCCCTCAAAAAATCTATCCCTTTTTAAGTCTTTCATTCTACAATCTTATACCGTGCTGTGCCAGCTGTAATATGTCAAAAACAGCTAATGAATATAATCTTTCTGATAATATTCATCCTTATGAGGAAGATGTGCACACCATTGCAAAATATAAAGTGGATAAGGGAACTCTAACTCGTTACTTAATGAATCTTGACGAAGATGATATTAAAATTAAACTAGAATTAAGAGGAAAATATCTAGGTAACAAACTATTAGAGAAAAAATTAAACCATTTTAAAAGTGAGTTTAAGTTAGAGTCGCAGTATAGGCAATTCACAGATATCGCAGCCGAAATATTCCTCAAAAGTGTCTATTATAATTCTTCTCGAAAAAAGGAAATTATTAATTTTTTCAAAACTACTCATAGTATAAATATAGATGAGGAATTAATCCATCGATTTATTATTGGTAACTATACAGAGAATAAAGATCTTCTTAAAAGACCACTTGCAAAGCTTATGAAAGATTTAGGCGAACAGGTTCATATAATTTAATTTAAAAGATGTCCTAATGTTTCCTTACAAAATCTCACTTTAAACGAGCTCTAAAAATGTCTAAATAAGCTCTGCTATACCAAAAAGAGGAGTACGGGAACGGCAAACTAAAAGATCCTTTTTTGGTGGCGGTTACCTTGTCTTACACACATCTTTAAAGTAAAAAACCAATTTTCTCCTTCAAATGACAAATAATAAAAAAATAACAAAACCGTGGCCAACTAAAGATGCCATGGCGCAGATCTATGAAAAAAACCTTTGGGGTGGTAAGAGATCTGAATTTTACTCCGGTTTGGGCTCCCATCGTCCTGAAATTGTAAACCCGTATATCGCTGTAATATCAGATTTTTTAAAAAATTTTGAAACTCCTCCGGTGGTTTGCGATCTGGGTTGCGGTGATTTTAATATTGGAAAAGAATTGGTGAAATACTCCAAAAAGTATATTGCAATAGACATAGTTACAGATCTTATCGCGCATAATAAAAAAGAATTCAAAGCAGATAATTTAGAATTTCACTCATTGGATATCGCAGAAGATGAATTGCCTGCCGCAGATTGCGTTATTCTAAGACAGGTTTTACAACATTTATCTAATGCTGAAATAAAATCTGTTTTAGGAAAATTATATGAATTTAAATATGTAGTTCTAACCGAGCATTTACCAGAAGAAGATTTTGAACCAAATAAGGATATTATTTCCGGCCAGGGAATCAGACTAAAAAAGCAAAGTGGTGTAAATCTTTTAGAGCCTCCATTTAACTTTATAGGTAAGGAAGAAAAACAGTTATTATGTGTTAAATCTCCCGGTTTTAAAGGTGTATTAGTAACTACTTTGTATAAAGTATTTTAAAAAGCAGATGTTAACTTTCCTTCAGCAGGTGTTATTAACTCCCTTAAGAATATCTTCTAAAAATAACACACTTCCCTAAAATACTCATAGATCATCACCATCGCTAAAGTATCCAGCTCGCAGTAGCGGAGCAACGCCAGATTGATGGCTTCTCTTTCAGGGGCAGAAAGATCCGGGAACTGCAATTTCTGGTATGCAAATAGGGCCGCTCCCCCATCGGCAATCTCGGGGATGCTTTCTGTTATTTCTTCCAGCTTATCACTGTCCCAATTCTCAAACACCGGAGGTAAAGCTTTGTATGGACTCACAGCCTTTCCGTTCTCCATTCTTAGAAAAATATGGTCGGGGTCAAAATTCTTGCTGCTCACATCAATTTCCGACAGGGGTTTTTGATATTTCTCCAATAAATAGCTACTGGAGTGCAGCACCGCTGGCAAAACGGCTTTTATGGAATTTGAACCACCCGTTCCCGGATCGTAATAATATTTTACCACGGTTTTCTGCAGGTCTATCATATCCCTCTCTCCTTTCCAGCTTTTTGCATTCCTGCTTGTGTTATGGCTTATGGTTTCTATGAATTGCAATAACTCCTCTTTATCCGGTTCAGCCGAATTTCGCAGCTGATCGTAAATTACATTTACAATCGTATTCTCGTGATTGTGATATCTAAAAACATTTCCGTCATTACTCGTAAGAGACTTCTTTAAAGCACGGATAAAATCGAAATTTGGATATTCTCCCGGTTCAGTATTTAAGTATTCGTTGAAATGTTCAACTCTACCATCTTCGTGCACTATATGATGACTAAACTGGAAAGCCAGCTGTTCGTAGGGCCTCATATCTTTAAAGAAAGGAAGAGCAACGGCGGTGGTTTCAAAATCGATGAAGTTTAATGGGAATTTCCAGGAAGCCAGTTCTGCTCTCAGGTTTTCCAGATCAAAATAAGGAGAGTTATCATCTTGAACAGTTTTCTCAATTTGCAGCCATTGACGCTCAGATCGGCTAAGTTTCCCGGCTTCAGGTTTTACCGTGAAATCTTCTTCTGATATCTCTTTCATAAAGTATTTCCCTTCCTCAATAAGTTTTTTAGCCGGATTATACCAAACATCATAGATCTTTGGCTCATCTATAGCTGAAACCGGAAGTTTTAACTCCTCGGCCCAGCATTCGTGGAAACCACTTTTCTTTTTGGACGCTGGTTCGGACTTAAACTCACACCCTTTGCAGTGGCCTCCTATTCCTATAAATAGTTTCCGATCCTCCCGATAGTGACTCCTAAACAAGTTTAGCATTTCTTCAAAACTCAAAGCTTCGTCTATAGGATTCTGATTCAGAATCAGATCAACTTCAGCATCAATATTAACCTCACAGAGAATAGAATCTCCCAGATCTTCCTTGGTAAGCCCTTCTCTTTTCTCGATCCCAGTGCGCAAATTGGAGTCGGCCACTACTTTAAAAGACTGGTGAAGTCCGTCTACAGAAGTAACAGCATCCTTATTGACCAGCTTCAGGAAACTGGAGATCTCCAATTCGGGATAACAAGACTGCATCACATATTTCTGAAAAGCCACATCATACAGGTAGTGGTCAATCCCGCCTTGTAATTTATTCCCTTTTGAATTAAGGTAAGACTCATGTCGCTCTCTCGAAACAGATTTTGCCTTCACCTCCAGCAAGCGTACTTTATTTCCTTTTTTAACCAGGATATCTACCCGAATAAAAAGTCCGTTGAACAGAAATGCAGGTTCGAAAATCTTCACTTCATCCTGAGTCAAAAGTTTTCGTGTTTCATCAGCCAATTTCTGATAATCGTAATCATCACCAATAAGTGCAATACTTCTTGGATGTTCCATCCGCGCCAGTTCTTCTACCTGAAACCCACCCTGAGCAAGTTGCTCCAGGAAGCTATCGGTATCTGCACTGTTTTCATATTCCGGTTTTCGGGTATAGTAAAGTTTTGTTGGACAATCCAAAGCGAGTTTAAACCGGGATTTGGTAAGATATCGTGGTGATTTCAAAAGTTTTATTTTATGGTTCTAAAAAATACGATTTTGAGTTTTATAAAGTAAAAATCAAATACTACTCTTTTAAAAATTTTATATAATTATTCAGCAATCCCCTTATTTGATCAGCGGCTACCGGATTGGCGGAGTGGACTTTAAATTGCAATTCACGAAGGTCTAAACCCGATTCGTAAACAAGCCATTTCGCTGCCGCATAGCCATCTGGCGCAACCTCCCCGAGTTCATTCAAACCCAGATCATTGTCGAAGCTTATAAAGTCCGGTAGGCCATTTTTCTGAATATACGCCACAAACTCATCATAACTTCTTACCACCTCAAACTCTGATATCTGGATATAATCATAAACCATATCCACGGTGCGCAAATCATCGAGAAATAATTTCTTCATCATAGACTACCTAAATCCTACCGCTTTTCTAGCCGGATACTTATATTGTTCTTCTTCACTAATGTTGTATATCTCGGCCAGGGTCATATCATCTTGTGTGGAATAGTTTAAGCTCTGGTCTATAAGAAGATGATTTGCTTTTTCTACGGAAAGGGCCTTGAATTCATAAGCTGATTTCAATCTACCTTTACGTTTTAAAGCCGGATCGATGTGTTGAACATCAGTATTAAAGGTAGCAATGATCTGGATGCCCAGGGATTCACCTAGAATACCATCAGTAATATTTAGGATCATAGCCAGGTTGGAATTCCGTTGGTTGTCCCGTGAAACGATCAACTCCTCAGCGTCTTCTATGACCAATACTGAGTTAGGGTTATCCATAAGGTATTTTGTCATCGCAATATTATCTAGATTCTGGGCCATCTGTCCCGGCAGAAACACAATTTCTTTCTTTACAAGTCCGCACAAATACCTAATATATGTACTTTTTCCCGTTCCCGGTTTTCCGTACAGAAGATGAAGCCCGCTTTTATTGTTCTCCTGAACGATTTTCAGCATTTTATCATGATATCCTGGAAAGTCATCATTGTAACTTTTTGAAAGATCAAGATCCGGTTTAGTAAAATCTATCTTTTTATTATCGAGACCATGAGGTTGCATTATGATTAGATTTATATGGGCTTGGTCAGGCTTTTCTTTTTTAAATCCTTTTATAAACTCCAGGAGATTATCCAGAAGTGCCGAGTTCTCATCCTGAAAATAGACATTAATTTCATCCGGATCCTGTTCCAACATTATTTCTTGTTTTAAAATATAGATGATTTCTGCTTTGTGTTCATCCTTATCATAACACCGTCTAAAATGCTTTCCCAGGATATTGGTAGCGAAAGTTTCTGAAAATCTTTGATGAAACTTTTCGATGTCACGATTGGAAAAAGTATAATAACTGGGAACTTTCCCGAAATAGGCCAGATACATTTTCTGTACATGATAGAAGTTCATCATGTGATTCACATGCTGCAGGTTGAAATCTGGTAAAAATTTGGGTTCTTTATTATTCCTGTAGTTCATAGTAATTTTATTTCACTAATTAAATAAGATTCCGCTTCGCCCTTTAGTTCTCCTATGCCCCTACCTATAGGAAAAGTCACAGACTGAAACGGATTATCCTTAACACTACGAAGCACTCAGCTTCGTTATAGATATTTACAAAAATGCAGTGAGTTAACGTCAAAGTGTGACGCAATGAAAGATTTGCTTTCGCCAGTATAAAACAATCCTCTGGGTGTGCTACTTGATCAAGAGATTGTAATAACTCTTTTTGAAATCGAACTTTGAATAAATATGTAATGCAATTAAACCTAAGAAAGTTTAAAACCCAATTCCAGTTTTCTTTTCATAGTACGTCTTAGTCGTGGAGCTAAGACTCTTTCGCGGCACAAAATCTTTAGACTTGACCCATTCTAAATCTAGATTCATTAGAATTAAAGGTAAATGCTAGCAATTAATATCAATTAAGAATTTGCTTTTGAATAAGGAGTTATTCTGTACCTATTCTGTACCCATTGAAAAAAGAAAGGCTTCACATTTCTGTGAAGCCTTGTCTTTGCTAGTAGCGGGAACTGGACTCGAACCAGTGACCTTCGGGTTATGAGCCCGACGAGCTACCTACTGCTCTATCCCGCGATATCGACTGCAAATATACAGTCATTTTTTATTTCTCCAAAGCTTTTTTTGAATTAAATCATTACCCAATTCATTGCTTTCATCCGGTCCTTTTTTTCAAATGATTTCACGTCTGCGGGAACAATAACATCTTTTATGTCCATAGATTTCTTAAACATCTTATCGTCAGTTACAATAGCTATTTTTTTTAGATCTTCAGAATGTGAAAAATGAAACTTTACAGCCTTCAATAAACCTCCAAGCGAAATTCCTTCATCTGATTCATCCTCGATATATATACATATTGGACTTACTTTTTCTATTCGCTCTTTTATTTTTGAAAGGATTTCCTTCATTTTTTTCTGATCAATTTCCTCCTTAATCAGAAAACCGACAACATTATCGGCAAACTCGAAAGTTTTTTCCATTGGCTTATAAAATGGTTAGTATCTTCCCTAAGTTAAAAAAAGAAAATGAATTCGGAAGGTGATAAAGTGTAATTTAGAGTCTTACTGTTCAATATTTACCGCCTCATAAGAAGTTAATTCTCCATTCTCAAACGAAACGCGTATTTCTATAGGATTACAGCAATTTTCACAATCTTCAATATAGGTTTGGCCACTCACCGAGGGATCCAGCAAGACAGATATTTCTTCCCAGCAATAAGGGCATTGAAAAAAGTGCTCAAACATAAACTACAATTCTATATTCAACAATTGTCCGGTAAGCTGCAGCAACTCCAACTCAGCAATTTTTGCATCATATTTTGCAAGATTAAGGCTGGTTCTTGCATCCAGCAAATTTACCTGGGCCTGCCTGAATTCAATAGACGTAATTCTTCCAAGGTTAAATTGCTCGCGGGAACGTTCAAAATTATCCCGGTTAGTAGCTACATTTTCTTCCTGAACTCTTAAGATATATAATCTGTTTTCATAATTTCCGAGAGCATTGGCTATATCCCTTTTAATTCCCAGGGCAACCTGTTTCTTTTGTAATTCCTGATTCTCGTGCGTTATTTTAGCATTCTGAATTTGTACAGAAGTAGTCCCACCATCAAAAAGGTCCCAGGTTAAACTTACGCCGCCAGAAATACCATCAGTAGTTTGACGGCTTCCGGGAAAGAACGCTGTTGCGGCACTTCTATTGAAATTCCACCCATAAGATCCGTTAAGATCTATAGTTGGCAGATAGCCTGATTTGCTAATTTTAATATCATACTCTGTAATTGCAAGATTTCTATCAAGCTGAAGTAAGGAAACATTATTGGCTTCAGCTTCCTCTATATAAGCTTCCAATTGTAACTTCGGAATAAAATTAACCGTGGTATCTACCTCAAAATCCTTTTCTGTCATTTGTCTATCAACCAGGACATTTAAATCCCGTTTGGTATTATCTAGTTGCTGACGGGTTTGTAGCAGGTTCACACTATCATTATTTACATCTACCCGGGCATTAAGGACCGCAAGGTTATTGCTCTGCCCGTAATCAAACTGATATTGCGCCCTGGTTACACGATCTTTTGAAGTTTCCAGAACATCTTTTAATACCTCTACATTCTCGGTTAACCGTGCAATTTCATAGTATACCGTTAATAACTGAAGCATTGTATTTTCTATGGTTTCCCGGGCCTGCAGTTTAGATAAGTCGTATTGTTCTTTTAAACTCTTGTAATTGTAAAATCTGCCCAAACCATCAAATAAGGTGTAATCTACATTTATAGAAGCATTGTAAGAATTGCTTTCTATACCTTCCTGATTTAGCGGTTCACCTTCTTCGGGTTCTGTAAGCCTGTCATTAAGATCATAACCGGCGCCTGCCCGCCCTGTTACCGATGGCAAATAGCCTGAATTAAGAATTCCCTGGTTATTTTCGGCAATTTCCACATCATTATTAGCCATTTCAATACCGTAGTTACGCTCTAACGCGAGTGCTATAGCTTCTTCCTTAGTTAAAACATCCTCTTCCTGGGCAACTATGCTACCCATACAGAAAATAGCCACCACAAGTATTAAATTAACCGATCTCCCCATGTGCTTTTTCTTCTTTTTGTTCTTTAATAGCTCGTTCCACTTCTTCGTGAGTCACTTTATTTCCGCTAGCGAGCCATTTTCCGCCCACTTTAATATTATTACTTATAGAAAGTAGCAATGGTAGAAGTAGTAAGGTGAGCACCGTAGCGATAGCGATTCCGTATGAAATAGAAATTGCCATTGGTTTTAAAAATTGCGCCTGTCTGCTTTTTTCCAGAAGTAAAGGCGCCATTCCCGCAATAGTGGTAAGCGAAGTTAGAAATATAGCCCTGAATCTTGCCCGGCCGGCCTCGTAAAGGGCGTCGTTAAACTTCATGCCGTCACGGAGGTTTCCGTTGAATTTACTAATAAGCACCAGCCCATCGTTCACCATAATTCCCACAAGGGCAATAATTCCTAATGCTGAAAGCACATTTACCGGGAAATCGTGAATCCAGTGCCCCCAGGCAACACCAATTATACTGAAAGGAATCATTATCATTAATAATAATGGCTGACTGTAACTTCTAAAAGTAAAAGCGATTACCGCATAAATAAGGAATAAAACCACCGGTAATACTCCCTTAGCGGAATCGGTTAATTTGTTGGCTTCCCTGTTTTGCCCTTCATAAGAAACCGATAAACTAGGATATTTTGTAAGTAAATCGGGCATTACGTTACTTCTAATGTCTGCGAGAATCTCGGTAGAACTTCCGTTGGGATCTTCCATATCTGCACTCACCCTAATTTCCCGAAGCCCATCTAAATGACTTATAGACTCGGTACCACGTACAATTTCATAATTTGCGATTTCATCAAACGGTACACGATCGCCATCTGGTGTGGTTAATCGCATATCGTCTAAATCGTTTATAGAAGATCGATTTTCAAGATCGTAACGCACCCAAACCCTAATCTCATCCTGTCCACGCTGAAAACGTTGTACCGGAGTCCCGAAAAATCCGTTTCTCACCTGGCGCATCACCTCGCTAAGATCCAGACCAAGCGCATAAGCGCTCTCTTTCAGGTTAATATTAATTTCTTTTATTCCCTGTGGATCGTTATCCTTTACATCTTTTAAAAGCGCATTATTTTCAAAATTTTCCTTTAATTCTTCTTTTGCAGCTTCCAATTCCTGAAGATTATTCCCTAGTAACGAAACCGAAACCGGGTCTCCTCCAAAATTACCACCCGAACCAAAAGTGAGGTTTTCCACCCCAAACACAGGTCCTACTTCATCTCTAATAGCATTAGTTATTTCAGGCGAACCAATATCCCTTTCTTCTCCAGGCAGTAAATTCACCTGTAAGGAAGCTTTATTATTGCCGGGGCCAACTCTTTTTATAGTATTTTCTACAACTTGTTTATTTCCGCTTTGGCGGCTGCTAAAATCTTCATTTACACGCCACGCAGCTTCCTCAACCATAGAAATAATAGAATCTGTTTTTTCAGGATTTACACCTTCAGCCATTAAAAGATCTATACTAACGCGGTCACTGGCAATACTTGGAAATAAGGTTATCCTAATCCAGTTACCGCCAATTGCTCCAATTGTTAGAATTAAAACAGCAACCAAAATACCTAAAGAAAGCATTTGTTGTTTAAGTACAAATTTTAGTACAGGACTATAAGATTTATCCCTCAGGTAACTCATAATTCGATCGCCGGTACGGTTTACTACCCGCATCTTAACAAAGAACTTTGCCAGACCTGTTTTCTTATTATCTTCTTCAATATTTCTGGCTTGTAAGGCTTTTGAATGGGCAATATGGGCCGGTAAAATAATAAGCGCTTCTACTAATGAAACTACTAAAGTAAGAATGACGACGGTGGAGACTTCGCCAAAGAATTCACCAATTCTACTGTCTAAAAATAAGAATGTAGAAAATGCTAAAACCGTAGTTAAAATAGCCGAAATAATTGGTGGAATTACTTCCATTGTGCCATCTAAAGCTGCTTGAACGGGAGTTTTCCCCATTTCGTAATGCTGATAAATGTTTTCCCCAATTACAATTCCATCATCTACCAGGATCCCGATTACGATAATCATCCCAAATAAAGAAAGAACGTTTATAGTTACCCCAAATTGACCCGCAAACATAAACATTCCCAAAAATGCAATAGGAAGCCCAAAAGCCACCCAAAATGCTAGCCTGGTATTTAAGAATATTGAGAGAAAAAGCAGAACAAGAAATATTCCCATCGCCCCGTTTTCCAGGAGTAGCTGGGTTCTCTGGCCTAATGTAATAGAGGAATCTGAAACTACGTCTAAGCGAATATTACTGCTTTTCGCGTTATAATCTTTTACATATTCTTTTACCTTTTTTGCGGCTGATAAAAGATCCTCATTATTCGTATTACTTATCGCAACATTTACGGCAATATTTCCGTTGAAATACGAAGAGTTAGAAGTCTCACCAAATTGATCCCGTACTTCAGCCACATCGCTTAAGCGGGTGGTTTGCCCGGTAGCCGTAGATCTTATTACTAAATCATTTAAAGCATCGGCATAATAACTTCTACTGTTTGCCCTAATTAAATAATCTTCGGCTTCGGTTTTAATGGTCCCGCCGGTACTTAGAATATTTGCTGCTCCAACAGTTCTGGCAACTTCCTCAAAAGTTAGATTATAAGCTAAAAGATCGTCCTGGCTAACCGCGATCTCAATTTCTTCTTCAGGAAATCCTGAAATTTCTATCTGTGAAATTCCATCTAGCTGTCTTAGATCGTTTTCAATTTGTTCACTTATACGTTTCAGCGTTACCAGGGGGACATCATCACCACTAATGGCAAAACTAATAGATGGCCTGACTCTTTCTTCTTTTGAAACCACCAAAGGCTCCATTCCGCCGGGAAATGTAGGCACGCGGTCTACCGCGTTTTTAACTTCGGTGAGCATCACGTCTATATCTTCGTCCTGCTCTATTTCTACAGTAATTGAACCGCCACTCTCCCGTGCTGTAGAAGTTACCCGTTCTATCCCTACCAAGCCTTTGAGGTTATCTTCAATTTTGAGAATTATTCCTTCCTCAATCTCCTCTGGAGCTGAACCCGGATAATTCACATTAATATTTATGATGCGCGATTCTTCTAAAGGAAAAAAGGAAGAATTTAAACTGAACACGCCTACCAGGCCAAAAATTACAAAAGCGAGGATGACCACATTAACGGCTACCTCATATTTTATAAAATAACTGATTAATTTTCTCAAAATTCCTCGGCTTTAGCAGTGTCTTCCTGTTTCTGTATTTGCACTTTCATTCCCGGATGTGCGCCCGGCACAGGGGCTGAAACCAATTTATCTCCATCTTTAAGGCCTTTTATCACCACTTTATTGCTGGAAGAATAAACAGGATTAATTTCCTCTAAAACCAACACGCTATCTTTTACCACGTAAACTTTAGAACGATCTACCAGCAACTCTCTTGCAATCTCAATGGCATTTTCCTCGTCACGGGCATCTAATTTTGCTTCCAGGTACATTCCTTCCCGAATTTCTGAATCTTCAATTCTTATAAAAACCTGTATGGTTTGCGAGGCGCGGTCTACCCTGGCGTTTATTCTACTTACTGTCCCCGTATAGGTTTGATTACCATCAAGATCCTGAAGTGCTACATCTTCCCCAATTTGTAATAAATCTGAGAATTTTTTTCCAACCGCTACTTCCAACTCATAAACCGAAGGATCTATAAATTCGCCAAGTTTTTGCCCCGGTCTTATCAAGGTTCCCGGGTTTACGGCAGCTTCAGTTAAAACTCCATTAAATGGCGCAACTATATTGAATTTTCGAAGTCGTTCTTCCAGGTTTTTTATCTCGTAATAAGCCGATTGAATTCCGCGGCCGGTAATAAAATATTTTTCTTTATCTGAATCCGGCTCTGGCAGTGGTTTGGCAGGGCTGTTTACATCAAAATTATTCAGGTAATCCTGCCATTTCTGAAAGGAATCTGGATAATCCATTCTAAGATCGGGCATTATGGAAGTGATATTATTGAACAATTCACTTTTAGCCGAACGCACACTTGCTGAATATTCTTCAGAATTAATACTTAATAGCACCTGACCCTTATTATAATGTTGCCCGGGCCTAAAATTTTTACTGCTGTACTGAAAAATTCCTTCTACTTCAGAAAAAAGTTCCATTTTTTTAAGAGCGGTAACATTGCCATTGGCGGGAACTATTATTGGAACCCTTCGGTTTTCAACAGTTTCTACAAATACATTTTTAACCACTTTGGTAGTCTCAGGTACTTCTTTCACATTACTGTCAATAATTGCTTTTGCGCCAAAAACTGCTAAAACAATAAGTAATACTCCAAGTATAGAAAGTATGATTTTGCGTTTATCCATGTGTGTAAGACACCTATTTGCCTATTTGGTTTAATTTAAACTTGAAATTATAAGGATTGTTTAGGCTAAACCATCCAGGCTTTCCTGAATTTCTTCCCATTCTTTCATCAGGGAGTTTAGCTCTTTTTTCTTAGTTTTATACTTATCTAAATATCCCGGTTTTGCTGCAACTTCATCGTAATTGGTAGCTAATTCCATATCACGCGCCTCAAGATCTTTTTCTAACTTGGTGATTTTAGACTCGGTATTGCTCAACCTGTTTTTTAAAGATTTTACTTTTTTCTGATCTTTGTAGGCTTTTTTGTTGTTAGAACCGGCAGCATCTTTTTGAACTTTCGCCGCTTTATCTCTTTTTTCAACACTACGCATATCTTCCAGCTTACGCTGCTCTAAAAAGTAATTTATATCACCCAGATATTCTTTGATTTTAGTATCCTTAAACTCATAAACTTTGTTAGAAAGTCCCTGCAGGAAATCCCTGTCGTGAGAAACAATTATTAAAGTTCCTTCAAACCTGTTCAAAGCTTCCTTTAATACGTTCTTAGATTTAATATCAAGGTGGTTGGTAGGCTCATCCATTATAAGAACGTTGAAAGGCTGTAGCATTAGCTTACAAAGCGCTAATCGGTTTCTTTCGCCTCCTGATAGCACTTTCACTTTCTTAGATACCTCATCCCCTCTAAAGAGAAATGAACCCAACATATCACGAACCTTGCTTCTATTTTTTTCATTGGCAGAATCAATCATAATATCCAGTACGGTTTTCTCACCATCCAGGTAATCGGCTTGATTTTGCGCAAAATATCCTAACTGAACATTATGACCCAGTTTTAAATTTCCCTCGTAAGGAATTTCATCAATAATAATTTTAGCAAGCGTGGTTTTACCCTGCCCGTTTTGACCGACAAAGGCAATTTTACTTCCGCGTTCAATTAAAAGATCAATGTTTTTTAAAACCTGATTATTCCCGTAGGCTTTACCAATTCCCTCGGCTTCTATAACCACTTTTCCCGGTTGAACAGAAATGGGGAAACTCACATTCATCACCGCATTATCATCTTCATCTACCTCAATTCGGTCTATTTTATCAAGTTTCTTGATAAGCGACTGCGCCATAGAAGCTTTTGAAGCTTTGGCCCTAAATTTATCTATAAGCTTTTCGGTCTGTTCAATTTCTCGTTGCTGATTCTTTTGTGCAGCGAGTTGTTGCTCTCTTAATTCCTCCCTAAGCACCAGATATTTTGAATACGGCTTATTGAAATCGTAAATCTGGCCAAGCGAAATTTCTATGGTTCTATTGGTTACATTATCCAGGAACATTTTATCGTGCGAAACAATTATCACACAACCGGAATAGTTATTAAGGAAATTCTCTAACCAGATGATACTTTCAATATCCAGGTGGTTGGTAGGCTCATCCAGTAGCAGAATATCGTTATTTTGAAGTAAGAGTTTAGCGAGTTCTATTCGCATTCTCCATCCTCCGGAAAAAGTCTCGGTTAATTTATCGAATTGCTCCCGTTGAAAACCAAGACCCAGCAAAACCTTTTCGGTATCGCCTTCGTAATTATATCCGCCAATTATTTCATAAGTATGTGTAATCTCACTTAAATCCTGGATAAGCTGGGTATAAGATTCACTTTCGTAATCGGTTCTGGTGGCTAACTGATGGTTAATTTCATCAATTTGTTTTTCAAGTTTCTTTATTTCGACAAAAGCCTGTTGTGCTTCTTCCAAAACACTGCGGCCCTGTTCAAAATCTATATCCTGTTTTAAAAAACCAATATTCAGTTCTTTATCACGCGCAATCTGCCCCCCATCATATTCCTGCTCCCCAGCAAGAATTTTAAGCATTGTAGATTTTCCGGCACCATTCTTTCCTATTAAACCCACGCGATCTCCCGCTCCAAGTCTAAAGGTTATTTCTTCAAAAAGATATTCTCCGCCAAAGGAAACAGAGAGATTATGAATATTAAGCATTTGTTGATTTTATTTTTGCAAATATGCCTAAATTTACAACGTGAAAAAAATATGTTTACTCCCAATCTAAAGCCTCAACAAAACTTATAACCCCTTGATTATCAATTATGGAATTTTTGAAAGGAACTAAGCTTTACAGTATACTAACGGGAACCTGCCCCGTGTGCCACGAAGAGAGTATGTATGTGGAAAGCAATCCTTATAAATTAGGACGTATTTTTGAAATGCACGAGCACTGCTCAAACTGCGGAACAAAATATAAAATAGAACCTTCTTTCTTTTTTGGAGCTATGTATGTAAGCTATGCGGTAGGGATCGCATTTTCAGTAGCTGCTTTTGTGATTGCCTATTTCTTTTTTGGGGGTGGATTAATGACTTCTTTTTGGGCTATAATAGGAACGCTTGTGGTATTTATGCCTATAATTATAAGACTTTCCAGAAATATTTGGATTAATTTATTTCTTAATTATAAACCCAGCGCGGGAAAACGCTAAGCCTCGTAATGTTTCTTATTAAATCTTTGTAAATCTATTTCCTGCGGAAGCTGAATATCATTTTCAATAAAGTTGATTAATTGCTCTGAAACCATTGGGGAAATAAGCACACCTCTACTACCAAAACCATTACAACAATAAAGATTTTTATATTCGGGATGCCTACCTAACATTGGTTTTCGGTCTTTACTGGCAGGTCTGATTCCCGCCGACTGGTCTACAATCTCAAATTTACAGGTAACTAGTTTTTTAATTTTATTTTCCAGGTCTTCCCGAGCGGTCTCACTCGGTTGTGGATCTAACTCACGGCTATTATAAGTGGCGCCAACTTTATATAGATCATTTCCTAACGGAATAATAAAAACCGAAGATTTCACGATCTCTTTAAGCCTTAATTCTTCGGAATAAATGGTGATGTATTCTCCTTTATTTCCGCGTAGCGGAAGATAATTAAAGAAAGGATTATGCAGCATTCCAAAACCTTCACAAAAAATGATTTGCCTGGCTGAAATTCCATTATAACTAACTGAATCGTTGTTAATTTGAAGTGCGTTATAACCAAAACTTTTAAATTGAATTTCGTCTTTATTTTTTAAATAATTTCGGTATTCTTTTATGAGCACATCGGTATCAATTACCCCGGTTTGCCGAACCCGGCCAAATGAAAATTCAGAAGAAATATTAGGATTAATCTCTTTAACCAGTTTTGTATCTAAATATTCTGCAAGTATAGGTTTATCGGCTGCTTCAAACCAGTTGTTTTGCTCTTCTGCCGAAAAGAATTTCCTGTAAATTTCTAAGGGATAAACGATCTTGGCCTGTAATTTTGTTTCCATTTCCCTATAAAATGGAAGTGCAATCTCCACTTGTTTATTAGCGTTCCAGGCAAGTGTAAAACGTTTAAGGATTACAGGATTAAAAAGGCCCCCGGCCACCAGGGAAGATTTTTGTGAATTATCTTCAAAAACTACAAATTTTTTATTTCTTTCTTCAAGTCTTTGGCTTATTGCGATCCCGCTTAATCCTAATCCAACTATTATATAATCTAACATAGTCTAAAATTAAAAATTTATAGTTTAACCTCCTTATTAAAAATGAAAAAGCGCTCCATAAGGAACGCTTTTCTGATAAATTTTGAAGTATGAGATGGAATTAGTAATTCCACATATCCAGCTCAAAGTTTCTTATTTGTTCTTTTATACGCTGGGCTTCTAAGAGCTCCATAAAAGCATTATCTACAATGTATTCATCAACTTCCCGATCTCCATACACGTTATCTTCTTTATAGATCATAGCATCAAACCTTCTTGAATTCAGCAAATGATCAAAGGTGACGGTTTGCGCTGAGCTACTACCGGTAAAGGCTTTATTTTCATGTAAAACCTCCCTGGCATCTGGAAACCACACCCAGAACAATTCAACAAGATCGGTTTGGCCGGAATCTATAAAGTTAACATCGGGCGCTACAGGAGCAATTCCGAGTATTCTATATTTTAATTCGGCCTGGCGTTTATCAAAATACCACATTCCACGAATATGATATTGGGCAATATCAGCAGCACTTAAATCCCTTCTATCTATAAACTGCTCATCAACTTGTTCTCCGGCATTATACTGTTCAATACCAAGATCTGTAGTATCTACTTTAGATAAGGTAGCTTCAATATCTCTAAGGGTTCTCTTTTCATTAAAATAAGAATCGGCGTAGATGTTTTCAATTTCACCACTTTTGATAGCAGAAACCAAAACATCGTATAAGGCCCTACGGTTACTCCCAATATTATTAGTGTCTATTGGGTAATACAGTGGAAAATTAACTCTTTCATCAAGATCTATTTTCTCCCATACATTTTTAGACCATAAAACATCACGATCTTCAATGTATCCATATTCAAGTGGTTTATCATTAATGTCACTTTGAATCTGGGCTTCGGTTCTCTTACCAATATCTTCAGGGTCTTTAGCGTTTAAAATATTCGCCTGCCCAAAAGATGCTATTGTAAAAGAAAACACCAAAGCATTCAATAAAAATCCTCTCCAATTCATCTTCTAAATTTTATTAATTTGTCAACTCTATCACAACAGGAGAAACTTTCTTCAGCTTATATCCAGAGTTACCAGAGATACCCGCCTGAATATCAAAAATTTGTACAGATTCTCCTCGTCCCGCTCTTCTTAGAGCAGCTTTTGCTCTATCATCTAATCTACTACCGTTAACCTGAATAGTTGGTTGTCCCGGTACTTTAAAACTAAATCCGGTTACGTTTAAATCAAGATTGAAATCAAAGTCCGGAAGGGTAGCACCAATAGTAGAAACCTCTAAACTATTACGTTGCATTTGTACAGATCCATCTTCTCCCCTAACCGTTCCGGCTGGTCTTGGAATATCTTTAATTCTAAAGGTTTTACTATCTGAAACGGTTTCTCCTCCAGGAAGTTTACCACTAACATTAATAGCTACTTCTCTAGCCTGTAAACTAGTAACGTTCATTACGTATTGACCTGCACCACCGGCCTGCGAAAGTCCCGGAGCCTGAGCACTAATACTCCCTACACCAGGAATAGAAATCGTCATTGGGTTTTGAACCCCACGGTAAAGCACATTCATTTTATCAGCTGAAATTACAGCTGAGTTAGGCTTTGGAATAACTGCATAAGAACTATTAATTGGTATTCTTACAATTGAGTCTCCTTCTTTAAACTGAAGCTCTCCGTTAATTTCTTTTTCTCCAACGTTTCCGGCAGGGAAATCTAACATAACCTGTCCCGCCTGGGTGCTTTCTACTTCATTCCCGTTTATAGTGACATTTTCAAACTTTAAAGTAGGGTCTACTCGACCTAAAACAACTTTACCTTTAAAGTTTTCACCACTAAAAAAGGCAGTTTTATCTGGCACTACAATAGCCTGATAGTTGGTTAAAGAAACGTCACTTTGCAATTGCCCTTCAAGCATTGAAGACAAAATATCGTTTTCAGTTTTTCTAACGTCAGTTTGTATTTGTGTAAGTTTTGTAAGGGAAGCAATTAATGGAAATCCCTGATAGTTATACATTAACCAGGGTTTAGTTACATTTTCATTATTAGTTACCTCTTCAGTAGAAAAATCTTTAGCTATTTCACTTCTAATCTGCGGAAAACCATCCCCCAGAATACTAAGTACTTCATTTCTATAATTATCTATAGCTGCAACAAATTCTTCTCCTCTTGGAGTTACTCTTCCACTCGCAAAAAATAAGTTATCTAACTTATCAGAACGATCCATCGCTTCATAATTACCTCTATCTTCAGCCTCGAAATCGGCTAATAGTTCTTCTTTAAGATTACCTACGGTAGCATAAAGATTATCAGAAAGCGTCCCAATTTGTTCGGCTTTAGCTTTTAATTCTTCATATTTTGCAGGTTGTTCTTCGGCTTTAGCGGCTAAACCGGCCATTGCCATATCGTTACGTTGAGATGTGGTAGCATTAGATTCCTCAAGGTCTTCATTCATTTGACCAAAGGCTGTCAATACTTCCTTAGACATATTTAGTGCCATCATCGCGATGAAAACCAGATACATCAGGTTAATCATCTTCTGTCTTGGGGTTTGTTTTCCAGACGCCATGTGCTAATTAGTTTTGTTCTTTAATAATTTAGGTTTTTCAGGGGCAATATATTCACTAATTAGTCGGCACACCACTGCGGGTACCGTTCATAGCAGTAAGCATACCACCATAAACTCCGTTTAAAGAAGAAAGGTTAGCTGCAAGAGATCCCATTTCCTGATTTAGTTTACCGGCATTCTCTGCAACCTCCTGGTTGATTTCTGCCTGACGTGAGGCTGATTCTACCTGAGCCTTATAAATATTGTTTAATGTTTCCATTTGCGTAGCAGCTGTTGTAAGCTCTTCGCTGTATTTCTTCTGTGATGCCATCGCATCTACAGTAGGGGCAATTCCTTTTGCCGCACCTTCAAAATTACGAATACTGTCTCCAAGACTGCTCATTAAACTAGCATCTATCTTGGCTTCTTTTAGCATTTCGTCAAGCTTTTTAGATAGTTGTCCCTGAGTTTCTTTTTCTTCCTCAATTACGGTTGCCGTACGACGAGTTCCCTGGCCACCAGCTAATTCAGGGTAAACTAAAGACCAGTCAAGGTCATCATCTGTAGGTTCAAATGCAGAATATGCAAATACAAAAGCCTCTACTACAAGCCCTGCAATAAGCATTGGGTTTGCAAATGGCCAGTGCATAATTTTAAAAAGTGCACCTAATATTACAACTGATGCACCTAAACCGTACACCATGTTAGTTATTCTCTTTGTTGAATTCGATTTTGCCATAATAATAAAATAGATTTAGATTTTCTACTGGTTAAATAGGTTGTTGTTAATTATTTGTTGGTTGATTTAGGGTAACATCTGTTCCGAGATAATCCTGAACTGTTCTAAAGCCGATATAGCTTCTCGCAGAATCTGCATATTCATAATCTCTTGAACTTACCTGAAGGAAATAAGCTACATCTTTCCAGGAACCTCCCCGAACTACTTTCCGCATATCGTCGGGATTATTTACCGTTGGGTTCATTGAAGACATATAATCGTAAGAAGCAGGATCGTAAGACGAATCTACCCACTCTGCCACGTTCCCGGCCATATTATACAAACCGTAATCATTTGGATCGTAAGATTGAGCTTCAACAGTGTACAATGCCTGATCTGCCGCATAATCTCCTCTTAATGGTTTAAAGTTAGCCATAAAACAACCACGATCGTTTTTGGCGTAAGGTCCTCCCCATGGGTAAGTAGCTCCTTCTAAGCCACCACGTGCGGCATACTCCCATTCACCCTCGGTTGGCAAACGGTAAGAAGGCACATTATGCTCTCCTTTTTCTCTTCGGTAATAATTATGATATAAAGTTCTCCATTGGGTAAAAGCCCTTGCCTGTTTCCAGGTAACTCCTACCACCGGATAATCGTCAAAAGCACTATGCCAGAAATAATCATTATGCATAGGCTCGTTATATGAATAATTGAAGTCCCTTATCCAAACTGTTGTATCTGGATAAACCTCAATCTCTTCTCTATTTATATAATCACTTCTATTTCCCTGCTTTTTGGCAGCACCCTGCACATCCATCCAGGTATAAGTGAATTTTAATTTTTCTACATCTATGGTACGCTGGCCGTTATACACCTCTTCCATTGGGATATACATCATATCCATAACTTCAGCATAATAAACATCTGGATAATCTTCTGTATCCCAAATAATGTCAATATCCTTATTTAAACGGCGGTTCTCGTAGGTATCAGATGGACCACCCTGGCCGTAGGTATTCAGCATATATTCTTCATAAGGCGTCATATCACCTTCATCGGCATCCATAAAAGCATAATCTCCAATCCCGCCAGAACCTTCAGCTTCACCCATATTCTCCGCCATAATTGCCAATTCGGTTCTAACAATAGAATCTTTAACATCATTAACAAACTGACGGTATTCGGCATTGGTAATTTCGGTTTCATCCATATAGAAAGAACGCACTGTCACCGTTTTAGGCGGTGCATTACGTTGGCCTGCGATATCATCATCAGACTTTCCCATTATAAATGAACCTCCAGGAATTAATGTCATCCCAAGTGGTTTCTCAGGATTCCACTTCTCCCCTTTCGCACCAACCAGCTGTCCACGATCTCCCCGCCCACAGCTTGAAAGCAAGGCCAGAACAGCTATTAGCGAAATAAATTTCTTCATAGTTTCTCTTAGGTTAAGACATCTCAATTTACGGCAGTAAACCTATCTAATTATTTTTTAAAAAACAATATTTTAGGTAAAAATACAGTAAATACCAAGAATGCCTGAAATTATTTTAAACTTCGTTTTTTCTTTTTGCTTTATACCATCTTTCAGGAATTACCTGGTTACATGCTTCCAGGTAATCTTCCTCGCTGCAAGGTAATAACGTACTCCTTTTTAGTTTAGTATCTACATGTTCAAGAAACGGAATTTCTATCCACCACCTCCCGCTTACAGGACTTTTAAAAAACACCAGCACCTCATCGTCTATAGGAACCTGATACTTTATAAACTCTTTTTTTGCCGAAATAGTATTTTCATTAGTACGGTAATTCACACCTTCAGCAAAATACCACAACATTTGAGCCATTAACATTGCGCCCAAATTTCCGAATTTCAAATTATCATATTCATAGATTCCAAAGGAGCTTACCTTATCGCTAATCCCGGCATATCTAGAAAGTGCACATATTTCTTTACCGTCAAATCCGTTTGGAGAAGCTATATCTCGAGAACCCGATGAAGGCGCACTAACAGAGGCCAAATCTATGGCTACCATATTTGCATCCCGCATTACCGGTTCTACCAATTTGATATTATTGCTTACTTCTCCTAAACGATACGCATCAAAGAACAGGCGCTCCATTAATTCTATTTCATCTTGCGAATTAAAATAGGTTTGATACCCAATATTGGAATAATTAAACAAATTATAAGGCTGATTAACAACAATCTTACCAACATAAGAACGGTTGCTTATCGGGTTTTCAGCATCACCTAAATCAAAGCGGCTATCTATATTCACAAGATTCACCATTTGATCTAAAGTATCGTAAGCTCGGTATTGTGCATAAACCAAATCCTGGCTACCGCCTAAAAGCACAGGGATCACGTCCTTCTTTACTAGTTGCGCCACCAGCGTTTGTATCGCAAAATAAGTATCTTCTACCGTTTCCCCTTTTTCAATATCACCCAGATCGGCAATTTTAATATGCCAGTTTCCCGGGAATAAACTATAAAAAGCCTTTCTTACATCTACAAAATCAAGAAAGTCTATTTCTTCTCCCAGTCGGTTTTCTTTAATACCCACCACTGCCATTTGTACGCCATCTAAATCTGGCAAGCCGTGAGAGGCGGTATGTTTTTTTACTGAATTTCCAAGGGAATGTTCACCAAAACCGGTAATTTCCCTAAGCAAATCTTCAGCAAGGGGACTCAGAAAATCTAAATCCATATATTATTTCTTCTTTTTTGTAGCTGTTTTCTTTTTTGCCGTGCTCTTTTTAGCAGTCGTTTTTTTAGCCGGAGCTTTCTTTTTGGTAGTTTTTTTCTTCTTTTTAGATTTCTCTTCAAGAATTTCTTTTACTTCCTCCAAACTCAAATTCTCGGCATCTGTGGTTTTAGGCAATTCAATTTTAGTCTTACCCTTAATAATATTAAACCTTCCCCAACGTGCTTTCTCAACCCTAATTCCTTCTTCTTCCCAATTATGGATTAATTTCTCGCGCTCTTTACGCTTTTTATCCTCAATTAGGGTTTCAATGTCTTCAATAGAAAGATTATCAAAATCGTATTTTTTATTCACATTTATAAAAATCCCGTTCCATTTTAGGAAAGGCCCAAAACGACCTACTCCCTTTTGAACCGGCATATCTTCGTAATGGTGAATTGGCGCATCGGCCTTTTCTTTTTCCTTGATCAACTCCATTGCGCGATCAAAATCAACGTTCAATGGGTCTTCTCCTTTTTCAAGGGAAACATACTTTTTACCGAATCTCACATAAGGACCAAAACGGCCATTATTCACCTCAACTTTTTCATCTTTATATTCTCCTAATTCCTTCGGAAGCTGAAAAAGATCCATTGCTTCTTCGTAAGTAACCGAATCTAAAGTTTGGTCTGGTCCAAGGCTGGCAAATTTTGGTTTTTCATCATCTTCTACTGAACCAATTTGAACCATAGGCCCAAATTTCCCTAACCGAACACTTACCGGTTTCCCGGTTTCGGGATCTTTACCTAAAATTCTTTCCCCAACTTCCCTATCAGCATTCTTGGCAACATCTTCAACCTGCGGATGAAAGTCTTCGTAGAATTCTTTCATCATATGCGTCCATTCTTCATTTCCTTCGGCGATATCATCAAAACTTTGTTCAACTCTCGCTGTAAAATTATAATCCAGGATGTTTGAAAAATGATTTACAAGAAAATCGTTTACCACCATTCCCACGGCGGTTGGCACTAATTTTCCTTTATCACTACCAACGTTTTCTGTTAATTTATTCTCTTTAATATTCTCGCCTTTAAGCACAAACTGCAAATACTCGCGCTCCGTACCATCTACCGATCCTTTTTCAATATAATTTCTATTTTGAATTGTAGAAATTGTAGGAGCATAAGTTGAAGGACGTCCAATTCCCAGCTCTTCCAGTTTCTTTACCAAAGAAGCTTCAGTATATCTATATGGTGGCCTGGTAAACCTTTCGGTTGCGGTTATATATTTGTTGTTTAACGGCTGATTTTCCTTTAAAGCCGGCAACATTCCGTTTTGTTCTTCTGCATCTTCATCGTCATCGGTACTTTCCAGGTAAACTTTCAGGAAACCATCAAACTTGAGCACCTCTCCATTTGCAGTAAACTGCTTATCGTGTTTAGAAGCGTCAATTTTTACATTGGTACGTTCTAATTGTGCTTCACTCATTTGCGAGGCGATGGCGCGTTTCCAAATCAACTCGTATAAACGTTGTTCGTCACGATCTGCCCTCACCGAATGGCTCGCAAAATTTGTAGGCCTAATAGCTTCGTGAGCTTCCTGCGCACCCTTGGTTTTTCCTTTAAATTGTCTTGATTTTGCGTATTTATCGCCGTAGGCTTTTAAAATCTCTTTATTAGCTCCCTTTCTTGCATCTTCTGAAAGGTTAACCGAATCGGTTCTCATATAAGTGATATGACCGGCTTCGTATAAACGTTGTGCCATTGTCATGGTTTTACTTACTGAAAAGTATAATTTCCGTGCTGCTTCCTGTTGTAAAGTGGAAGTGGTAAACGGTGGTGCAGGAGATTTCTTTGCGGGCTTAGTAGAAAGTTCGGCTACTTTAAAATCCGATTGTAAATTTTGCTGAAGAAATTCTTCGGCTTCTTTACGGGTATCAAAATTCTTAGGAATTTTAGCTTTAAAAGATTTACCATCTTCAGTAGTAAATTCGGCATCTATTCTAAAGGAAGCTTCTGCAGTAAAATTCTGAATTTCACGTTCTCTTTCTACAATAAGCCTTACCGCAACAGACTGAACCCGTCCGGCTGAAAGACCTCCTTTTACTTTTCGCCATAACACCGGTGAAAGTTCATAACCCACCAACCTATCTAAAACCCTACGAGCTTGCTGGGCGTTTACCAGGTTATAATTAATATCTCGTGGATTATCTATGGCTTTGAGAATAGCCGATTTAGTGATCTCGTGAAAAACAATTCTTTTGGTTTTCTCACTTGTAAGATCAAGCTCCTCGGCAAGGTGCCAGGCTATAGCTTCTCCCTCCCGGTCTTCATCACTTGCCAGCCATACCATATCGGCATCTTTCGCAAAACCTTTTAGTTTTCTAACTACATCCTTTTTGTCTTTAGAAACTATATATTTTGGTTTAAAATTACCTTCGGTATCAACACCTAATTCTTTTGTAGGCAGGTCGGCAATATGTCCAAAACTGGAAGCCACCTTATAATCTTTTCCTAAAAATTTTTCGATGGTTTTCGCCTTGGCAGGGGACTCTACAATCACTAAATTCTTTGCCATAACTCTCTTTTTTCTAGCTGCAAAAGTATATCAATTTTTTTTTAACAACCTAAATGATTTTACAAAACAAGTAGAAATAGCTTATAAAACAGCCACATTCACGGCTTCACGTATAAAAAATTTCTTTTTCCGATAATCTATAAAAAAACCCCGCAGTATTGCGGGGCATCCTTAAAAAACCAAACAAAATAAAATCAATTAAGGCTGAAAGTGCTTAGTAAATTGATCTCATTACCTTTATAAGTATATTGGAAGAGTGTATTATCCCCAACCATTAAGAGCACATCTTCTAAAGGGATGACGTCATAGGTGTTAATTTCCGGAAAATGGTCTATTAGTTTTAGGTTGGGGGTGTTTTCTGTATTATATATTTTCAAGCCGGCATACCCGTCGCAGACAAAAAGCCAGTCATCTTTGACGCCAAGGCCGTAAGGATTTTTCATTGGATAAGATTGCAATAACTGCGGATTGGATTTATCGGCAACATCTATTACATCCAGCTGACTCCATTCCTGTCCGCATACATTTCCGCCCCGAATGGTTACATAAGCGATATCGCCTTTCACTACTACGGGATCGCAACCAAGAATATGCCTAAACATCGATTTATATTCTGGGGTTGCTGGATTTTCCACACTATAGATATACATACCGGTAGAACTCCCCAGGTATAAATGATTTTCTTTATAAAAAATGGTTTCAATATCGCGCCCCACCCATTCAGTTTTTAATAATTCAGGAGTACTTAGGCCCTCGATATTGAAAACCGAAAGCTGATTTTGATCTACTATATATAAATAGTCGTCGTGAATATTAAAACGCGCTAAAGAACCGCCGGTACCGGAACCGCCTGATGCATTTCCTGATTCAGAAAAAGAAGCCCCGTCATTAGTTAGCCATTCTGTATTGCTTGCCATTTCAATCCTTCGGGTTTCCATCACATAACCTATTACTACTTCGGTTTCAGCATTAAAATTATCGCTATCTACAAACGAAGCACTTGCGGGAATCCGACTATTATGATTAGGAAAAACGTTTTTCATTCTTTCTTCTTCCTTAATATTATTCATATCACTAATATCAAAAATCACCAGGTCCATTGCTGAATTTGCAAATAACATATCATCTTTTACAGCGATATCGGTATTCTGCGGAATTTCAAGAAATTTAATTTTCACAGGATTTCTATGGTCACTGTTATCTATAACATGTACGCCTTTTTGGTCATCGTTTATAAAAACATAATCTTCATAAGAATAAATCTTACCGGCTTCAGAAATGGCCCTTGGCTCAGAAACCTTCACCATAGCTCTAAATTCCTCAATAGGCTGTACTACGGGAACGGCTACATTATAAAATTCTTCTTGCGTCGCGTCTTTCTCGCAAGAAGTGAATAAAGCCATTAAAGCCAGGAGCAGCAACGTAATTAAACTGTAGAAAAATCTCATAATTATCTGGTTGGTTTCTATATAGATGCAGAAAAATCAAAAAGGTTGCGTGAGAACATTAAAAAAATTGCTGTCACTTTGTCAGAAGTTCGTTTTACCCTTATCTTTGCACTTCTTAATCCTGAAAAGGAAGATTTGAATTATGGAGAAGACAATAGACGAAAAACAACAGGGAAATACGCTCGTAATGGAGCCGCAACAAGGTAATAGCCGCAAGCTTTTTATTGAAAGTTACGGCTGTGCAATGAATTTTAGCGATAGCGAAATTGTGGCCTCTATTCTTGCAAAAGAAGGTTTTAATCCTACTCAAAACCTGGAAGAAGCCGATCTTGTTTTGGTAAACACCTGTTCTATTAGAGATAAAGCCGAGCAAACTGTTCGTAAAAGACTTCAAAAATACAATGCAGTCAAGAGAATAAATCCCGGGATGAAAGTGGGCGTTTTAGGTTGTATGGCCGAGCGTCTTAAAGAAAAATTCCTGGAAGAAGAAAAGATCGTAGACCTTGTAGTTGGTCCAGATGCCTACAAAGACCTTCCAAATCTTATAAATGAAGTTGAAGCAGGCCGGGATGCAATAAATGTGCTCCTTTCTAAAGAAGAAACTTATGGCGATATTTCTCCCGTGCGTTTGCAATCTAATGGTGTTTCAGCATTTGTTTCTATAACCCGTGGCTGCGATAATATGTGCACTTTTTGCGTGGTGCCTTTTACCCGTGGGAGAGAACGAAGCCGTGATCCGCAAAGTATCGTGGAAGAAGTAAACGATCTATGGGACAGAGGTTTTAAAGAAATTACACTTTTAGGTCAGAATGTTGATAGTTACCTATGGTATGGAGGCGGACTTAAAAAAGACTTTAAAAATGCTTCGGAAATTCAAAAAGCTACAGCCACAGATTTCTCCGCACTTTTAAGACTGGTCGCCAAAGCACAACCAAAAATGAGGATTAGGTTTTCTACTTCAAATCCGCAGGATATGACGTTGGAAGTGATTGAAGTTGTGGCCGCTTATCCAAATATTTGTAAGCATATTCATTTACCGGTTCAAAGCGGAAGTGATAGAATCTTAAAAGAGATGAACAGGCTGCACACCCGTGAAGAATATTTTAAACTTATAGATTATATAAGAGAATTAATACCAGAGTGTTCCATCTCACAGGATTTAATTGTGGGTTTCCCTACAGAAACCGAGCAGGATCACCGCGATACGTTATCCTTAATGGAATATGTGAAATATGACTTCGGATATATGTATGCATATTCCGAAAGACCCGGGACCATGGCTGCAAGAAAGCTGGAAGACGATGTCCCTGCAGAAGTAAAACAACGAAGATTAGCTGAAATAGTACAGGTTCAACGGGAACACAACCATTTTAGAACACAAGGATATCTGGGGAAAACCGTAGAAGTTTTGATTGAAAAAGAATCCAAAAAATCCAGCGAACAATGGAGCGGACGTACGACACAAAATACCGTTGTGGTATTTCCGAAGGAAAGTTACAATATTGGAGAGTTCGTGAATGTAAAAATAAATGACTGCACCAGTGCAACCCTAATTGGAGAAGCAGTTGGTTATAGTGAAAACAACTAAAAAAAGTAGTTATTTCAGGCTAAAGAAAAATCAGTTACTATTCCTTCAGAAATAACAGGATTTATATATGGAATCAATTCAGGCAGTAAAACAGCGATTTGGTATAATTGGCGACGATCAACGCCTTAACCGCTCAATAGAAAAGGCAATCCAGGTTGCGCCTACAGATATTTCGGTTTTGGTAACCGGGGAAAGTGGGGTTGGTAAAGAAAGTATCCCAAAAATAATCCATTCTTTATCCCATAGAAAACACGGAAAATATATCGCGGTAAACTGCGGTGCAATTCCCGAAGGTACTATAGATTCTGAACTTTTTGGGCACGAAAAAGGGGCTTTTACCGGCGCCACCCAAACCAGGAATGGTTATTTTGAAGTTGCCGACGGCGGCACCATCTTTTTAGATGAAGTTGGGGAATTACCACTTCCTACGCAGGTGCGTTTACTTAGGGTTTTGGAAAATGGGGAATTTATAAAAGTAGGTTCTTCTAAAGTTCAAAAATCTGATGTTCGCATTATCGCGGCTACCAACATCAATATGCAGGAATCTATTAAAAAGGAACGCTTTAGGGAAGATCTTTATTACAGATTGAGTACGGTAGAAATTAACCTTCCTCCTTTGCGGGAGCGAAAAGACGATATTCATTTATTATTTAGAAAATTCGCTTCAGATTTTGCTTTAAAGTATAAAATGCCCACCATTAAACTTCAGGATGATGCGGTAGGTTTATTGCAGAAATACCGCTGGGGCGGGAATATTCGGCAGTTAAGAAACATAGCCGAGCAAATTTCGGTTTTAGAGCAGGAACGCATCATTGGCCCTGAACGTTTAAAAGAATATTTACCCGATATTGGCAGCAATTTACCAGCAGTGATCGCTGATAAAAAGAAGGAAAGTGATTTTAGCAATGAACGCGAAATTCTTTACAAAGTGCTTTTTGACATGAAAAGCGATCTTACCGATCTCAAAAAGCTCACTTTAAAACTTATGGAGAGCGGAAATTCCAAAAAGGTTCAGGATGAAAATGAAAGCCTTATTCAAAAACTTTATGGCGATGATGACGGCGAAGATGTTGATGCTGAAGAATTGGAAGCTTTAAACGATGAAAGACTGGAAGTGCTTCAAATTCCGCAGAACAGTCCAAAATCTGAACATAGCAGGGAAAAAGACAAATATTATTTTGCTGAAGAAATCCAGGAAGAAGAAACCCTTTCTTTACAGGACAAAGAACTAGAACTCATTAAAAAATCTTTAGAAAGGCATAGCGGAAAACGTAAAGCTGCCGCTGAGGAATTAGGTATAAGTGAGCGCACACTTTATAGAAAAATAAAACAATACAACCTGTAATTTTAGTCCCCCGATTATGAAAAAATCTGCTTTTCTTTTATGTTTTGTGCTTATACTTAGCACTCAATCCTGCGGAATCTACTCCTTTACTGGAGCCGATACCGGTGATGCTGAATCATTCCAGGTAAATTTCTTTCAAAATCAGGCCGATTTGGTAGAACCGGGAATAGACAGGACGTTTACTTTAGAATTACAGGATCTTATTCAAAATCAAACAAGTTTAAGCCTAGCAAATAACAACGCCGATCTTATTTTTGAAGGAGAAATTATTGATTTTTATGTAGCGCCTATTACCTCTACTGCTGAAAATACTGCTGCCCAAAACCGGCTAACCATTGCTGTAAATGTGAGGTATTATAACACCCTGGAACCGGAAAAAGATTTTGAAAGGCGTTTTTCTTTCTATTACGATTATCCGGCCAATGCGCAACTGGTTGGAGATGTATTAGCCACGGCCTTAGATGAAATTTATTCCCGACTAACCCAGGACATTTTTAATGCCGCTTTAACCGATTGGTAATATGGAAGCAACCGAATTTATACAACTGCTACAAAAACCCGCCGGAATTACTGCGGGGCAAACCAGTGCCCTGGAAAAGCTTATTCAAAAAGCACCTTATTTTCAGGCGGCACGTGCAGTTAGGCTCAAAGGTTTAAAAGAGCACCAGGAATTCAGTTACAACAGCGCGCTTAAAAAAACTGCAGCTTACACTACCAACCGCAGTGTACTTTTTGATTTTATAACTTCAGAAGAATTTAATCAGAATAAAATTGCAAGGCAAATCCAGGAACAGGAAGAGCAATTACGAAATATCACCGTTTTTGAACCCGAAGAGGTTTTTGCCAAAAGAAGTATGGCCATAGATGAAGCCATTAAAATGCGCCAATCTGAGTCTGAACAGGTGATGGATCCCGAGTTATTTTCTGAAAAAAGTTCGGAAGCGGGGGAACAAACAGAAGAAAATTCATCTGAGGATAAATTGAAATGGGGCGAACCTTTAGAGTTCGATGCTTCAGAATCACATTCTTTTTCAGAATGGTTGAGACTTACTTCGGCGAAACCAATAACAAGAGAAGAATCGGAAGAAGAAAATCCGAAAGATGATGTTCAGCATAAGAAGTTTGAACTTATAGACAGGTTTATATCTAAAAGTCCCAAGATAAAACCGGGGAAACCCGCCAACAAATCCAACCTGGCCGAAGTAAGCACAACCCCGCCAGAGTCGTTAATGACAGAAACTTTAGCACGGGTTTATTTAGAGCAAAAAAATTACAAAAAGGCCATTCAGGCATATAAAATATTAATTTTGAAAAATCCCGAAAAAAGTGGTTTCTTTGCTGACCAAATTCGGGCAATCGAAAAATTACAAGAAAATAATACAAAGCAAGAATGAGCACATTCACGATTTTTTTAGCATTAATAGTTATTGTAGCCTTTTTACTGGTAGTAGTAATTATGGTACAAAACCCTAAAGGTGGTGGTTTATCTTCCTCTTTTGGTGGCAGCGGACAACAAGTAGGAGGTGTGAAGAAGACCGGTGACTTTTTAGATAAAAGTACCTGGACTTTAGCAACACTTTTATTAGTCCTTATCTTACTTTCTAATGTAACTATTATGGACGATTCAGGCTACGGCGAATCAAGGGTTTTTGATGAAGATGCAATGCCTGAGAATACCGCTACCCCACCGGCACAAATGCCAGGACAGCAACCTGAATCTGACAACGATCAATAAAGGCTTAGTTCTTATAAAATTTACAAATGCCAGCTTATGACAAGCTGGCATTTTTTATTGGTAATTGGCAGTAAAAGCGGGCTGGCATAATTTTAGAAATAGGCTTAGTCGCTTATTCAAAGATTAATTAACCTAAATAAATTTATAAAAAAATGGGACTAAACATTAAACCGCTCTCAGACAGGGTTCTTATTGAGCCTGAAGCAGCCGAAACCAAAACGGCATCTGGAATTTACATTCCCGAAACAGCTAAAGAAAAACCACAACGTGGAAAAGTTGTAGCTGTTGGTAAAGGAAATAAAGACCACGACATGACTGTGAAAGTTGGTGATACTGTACTTTACGGAAAATACTCCGGTACAGAATTGAAACTTGAAGGCACAGATTATCTAATGATGAGAGAAGACGATATTCTTGCAATAGTTTAAAACTTCTTTTCCCCACTCCCGGGGAGATTTTCAAAATAAAATATTAACAATTTAGTTTCCGCTCCCGCGGAAATGATAAAATTAACTAACAATGGCAAAAGATATAAAGTTTGACATTCAAGCCCGCGACGGAATTAAGCGCGGTGTAGATGCATTGGCAAATGCCGTAAAAGTAACCTTAGGTCCTAAAGGACGTAACGTAGTAATAAGTAAATCTTTTGGTGCACCAACCGTAACTAAAGATGGTGTTACCGTAGCAAAAGAAATTGAGCTGGAAGATGCCTTAGAAAATATGGGCGCTCAAATGGTAAAGGAAGTTGCTTCTAAAACCAACGACCTTGCAGGAGACGGTACTACTACCGCTACTGTACTTGCCCAGGCAATTGTAAAAGAAGGCCTTAAAAACGTTGCAGCAGGCGCAAGCCCAATGGACCTTAAAAGAGGTATAGATAAGGCTGTAATTGCAATCACTAAAGATTTGGAGAAACAAACCAAAGAAGTTGGTGATTCTTCAGAAAAAATAAAGCAGGTAGCTTCTATTTCAGCAAATAACGACGAACATATTGGTGATCTAATCGCCCAGGCTTTCGGTAAAGTTGGAAAAGAAGGTGTAATTACCGTAGAAGAAGCAAAAGGTACTGAAACTCACGTAGAAGTAGTTGAAGGTATGCAATTTGACCGTGGTTACCTTTCTCCGTATTTCGTAACGAATTCAGAGAAAATGACTGCAGATCTTGAAGATCCGTACATTTTATTGTTCGACAAAAAGATCTCTTCAATGAAAGATTTGCTTCCTGTTCTTGAGCCGGTTGCACAATCTGGAAAGCCGCTTTTAATTATTGCTGAAGATGTAGACGGCGAAGCCCTTGCTACTTTAGTTGTAAATAAACTTCGTGGTTCTCTTAAAATCGCAGCTGTTAAAGCACCTGGATTTGGTGACCGTAGAAAAGCAATGTTAGAAGATATCGCAATCCTAACCGGTGGTACTGTTATTTCGGAAGAAAGAGGATTCTCTTTAGAAAACGCTACAATTGATATGTTAGGTACTGCTGAAAAAGTAGCTATCGATAAGGACAACACTACCATTGTAAACGGAGCCGGAGATAATAAGCAAATTGAAGAACGTGTAAACCAGATCAAAGCTCAGATCGAAACCACTACTTCAGATTATGATAAAGAAAAACTTCAGGAGCGTTTGGCTAAATTAGCCGGCGGTGTTGCCGTACTTTATGTAGGTGCAGCTTCAGAAGTTGAAATGAAAGAGAAAAAAGACCGTGTAGACGATGCACTTCACGCAACCCGTGCGGCTGTAGAAGAAGGAATTGTTGCCGGTGGTGGTGTTGCCCTGGTAAGAGCACAAGCTGTTCTTTCGAAGATCAAGACTGAAAACGACGATGAAGCAACGGGAGTTCAAATTGTATACAGAGCAATTGAATCCCCGCTTAGAACTATCGTCGAAAATGCAGGTGGTGAAGCTTCTGTGGTAATCAATAAAGTTCTTGAAGGCAAGAAAGAATTTGGTTACGATGCGAAAACAGACACTTTTGTTGATATGATGAAAGCAGGAATTATAGATCCTAAGAAAGTAACAAGAGTAGCCCTTGAAAACGCTGCTTCTGTTGCCGGAATGATCTTAACTACCGAATGTGCCCTTGTTGATCTTCCAGAAGACGACAAAGGTGGTGGAATGCCAGGCGGAATGGGCGGCGGAATGCCCGGAATGATGTAATGGCCAAGCCATAACAAGTATTAAAAAACCCGTTTCTTCATTGAAACGGGTTTTTTTAAATCTAGCCCAACTACATTCGTCAACTTCGAGATTAGTTCAGCTTCTAATATCATCTCACGCTGCGTCCTGTTAGATCCTGGAGTTCAGGATGACGCGAATTTTTCTAAACCTTCATAAAATCAAACCCACCTTTTCTTAAATTGATACCGTACTCCAGATACGCCTTTAAACAAGCAAGGAAATTTGCCCAACCTTCGGTATTCCCACCAAACCATTGAATTCCCATCTCATCGACTTCCATTTTTCCTTCAGTGATTTTTACTAAAGTAGAATTATTCGGCATTTCGGTAAGAATTATTTTAACTTCAAGATTTTTACCCTTAGCTCCTTCCCACTCGAAAGAAATCAGCTCATTCGGAATTAATTTTAGAACATTTACCGGTACATATTCATCAAACTCAGGGAACTTCCAGCTAATAGATTTTCCTTCTTCCATCATCCCCAAACCTTCAGCAATAAAATAATTTTTCATATGTTCAGTATCTATAATCGCCTGATAAATCTCAGTTTTTGGCTTCGCTATTTGTAAAGCGGTTTTGATTTCCAGCGTTTTCATAGTTTGAAAATTTATTTAAATATAATATGAAAAGTTTAGAAATACATTCCAACTTAGATTCTGAAATAAATTCAGAATGACGGTTGATTAAAAACTAGACTTCAAACTCAACAAAACCTGTGACGGTCTTAGGCGATAAGTACTCTGCATATAAGCAAAATCGCGATTTCATCTTAGAAAATAAGCCATTTACTCTCAATGAAAATTATATGCTTCCATAATTTTAATATCTTGGGAGGATTTCAGTTTAAAATTTTAGAATGAATAAACTCATAAGGACTCTAATTTTAATAGCGGGTCCGTTACTATTTTTAATCCTTCAAATTATCGGTGCGCCGCAATCTATGCCGCCGGCAGCTTTTGATATTTTTTGTATTACCATTTGGATGGCACTCTGGTGGGTTACCGAAGTTATTCCAATTTCGGTAACAGCTCTCATTCCCATAGTAATGTTTCCATTAACCGGCGCACTGGATATTGAAACTACCACCGCAGCTTTCGGTCATAAATATGTGTTTTTATATTTAGGCGGATTTGTTTTAGCGGTAGCCATTGAAAAATGGGATTTGCACCGGAGAATCGCTTTAAACATCATCAACTTAATTGGAAGTAAAATAAAGTTCATCATTCTGGGCTTTATGATTGCCACGGCTTTCCTCTCTATGTGGATTTCCAACACTGCAACCTCGGTGATGATGTTGCCTATAGGAACCGCAATTATAAGTCAATTAAAAAATAATCCTTTTAGCAATGAAAATGAACCCGCTGTATTTGGTAAAGCTCTGATGTTAGCGATTGCTTATAGTGCCTCAATTGGTGGAATTGCTACTTTAATAGGAACACCGCCAAACCTTGTTTTTGCCGGAATTGTAGAAGAATTATACGGAATAGAAATCAGTTTTCTAAAATGGGCATTTTTAGGAATCCCAATATCTATCTTGCTAATATTTATCTGCTGGAAATATCTTACCGTGGTTGCTTTCAATTTTGATAAAGCTGAATTTCCCGGCGGAAAGGCCGAAATCACTACGCTATTAAAATCCCTTGGAAAAATTAGTAAACAGGAAAAAAGGGTTCTTATCATTTTTGCCTGTACCGCGTTTTTCTGGATTACAAGATCATTTTTAATTCAGCCTTTTCTTCCGTTTATAGATGATACTATTATTGCCATTATAGCGGCAATTGCACTATTTATTGTTCCATCGGGAAAAGAGACAAAGCCTTTATTGAATTGGGAGGAAGCGGTTAAAATTCCGTGGGGAATTATTTTGCTTTTTGGAGGCGGAATGGCCCTGGCGAAAGGTTTTAGCGATACCGGACTTGCCGTATGGATAGGCGAACAACTTACCTATCTTCAAAATTTACCTTTATTTTTATTAATTCTCATCCTTGTAGCCGCAGTTAACTTTCTAACTGAAGTTACTTCAAATCTCGCTACTACGGCAATGCTACTGCCTATTTTAGCACCAATGGCTTTAGCAATGGGGCTTCATCCCTATTTACTGTTAATAAGCGCCACACTAGCAGCTTCCTGTGCATTTATGCTTCCAGTTGCAACACCGCCAAACGCTGTAGTTTTTGGATCGGGCTACCTGAAAATTCCTGATATGATAAAAACCGGATTATGGATGAACCTGGTTTCTATTCTTTTAATAAGTGTACTGGTGTATTTTTTCCTCCCTGTAATCTGGGATTTTAAAGTGAATGAGATTCCGCAGATTTTTAGATAAAAAAAAGAGGGAAAATAATTTCCCTCTTTCCTCATAAGTCCAAATATTCAGGCTAATTCTGCGCCCACCATAATTCAGTTCCCTGTTCGTCTGGTCCCTGCTCCTGGATGGCTGCTTCAACATTGGCTCCATTGGTATTATACTCCTGGTTACCATATCTCATTCGCTGTGGATATTCCCCGTTAAGGGTTCCAGCTGCATAGATATCAAAATCTGATACTCCACTGGCCAATTCAGATGGATAACCTGTATCTCTTACAACTGCCCAGGCTTCAAACCCATCGGTATAAGAAACAATCCATCTTTGAATAGCGATTTTTTCCAAATTCTCTTCATCGGTTCCATTTAATTGAGCCATTTCTTCATTTGAAATAAAGGTTTCTATCTCACTCTCCTCTACTCTCCAAATTTTCATCGCCTGTCTTATTCCTTCTTGATATAACTCCTGCGCATCACCAGTACCAAGGCCTTTTATGATAGCTTCAGCTTGTAAAAAGTTTCCTTCGGCTGCAGTGAATACAATTTCTGGAAATATTTCAAGTCCCTCATTTTTTGGATTAATAATCCAATCGGCAGGTTCAGAGAATAAATCGTTTTTAACATGCGGATAAATTTCAGGATTTAACCTTGAAGGTTGCCCTACGTAATAATTCTGGTCTTGAGGAACAGAAATGGTAAACTCATCTCCCGACCCATTTCTGGTATAAGGAACTTCCGCATTATCTAACTCATCTAATACAAAATCAACATGTTTATCAAAAAGAGATGCTCCTGAACCTTCTGCCGGTCTCGTAAATGTGAATTCCCCTCCAATTATTGGTTTGGCGTATCTTGATAATCTAGGATCGTTATTTTCACGTAAATAATCAATTAAAGTTTTGCTCACATTCCAATGAGATCCTATCCCTGCAAAATTATGCCATACATCGCCGTAAGCAGCATTTCCAAACTGATCAATTTCAGTATCTTTTTCCATAAGCGCATTATCCATTTCACTAGTGAGCAAAGGCGCTTGGAATGCTTCAGAAATAGCAGTTTCAGCAAAATCTGCTCCTGGAGCACCCTGTGCTCTTAGCGCCATTCTAAGCTTCAAAGTGTTTGCTAACTTTTTCCATTGTTGAAGATCTCCATTAAAAAACAAATCGTTTTCTGCAAGAAGTTCAATTCCGTCTCCAGTTACTGTTTGATCTCCAATAATATCCATTGCTTCATCTAAATCACCTATTACTCCTCGATAAATTTCAGATTGACTGTCTAATTTAGGTGTAATAATATCTGGATCTAAGGCTTCTGAATAAGGTACCATTCCAAAGGTATCTGTATACATTTGATAATAAAGACCTTTCATTACCAATCCGATAGCGTAGAAGTTTTGATTTTCCAGGTCGCCACCTTCTTTTACGAAATTCTGGTAAACACTTAAATTACTCACGTAACCTGCAATCCAATCATAAGCAGCATCTGTATAGGCTGAGTCGTAATCATAACCAAGTGCACCGGTCCACCATGCTCCATTAAACCCAAATGTAAATTGGCCGGCATATCTATCGGCGTGTATTAACTGTGCCCTCCAATATGGAAAACGGTTGGGCGCGTAAAGTTCTATCTGAATACCGGTAAGAAAATATTTCGCACTTACTTCATCAGATCCAAACGCATCAGGTTTTGTATTGATCTCCTCAAAATCGGAACATCCTGCAAGTACAAAGACCAACAACAAGGTTGCGCTAATTGTCTTTAAAATTCCTTTCATAATTATATTTTATTAAAATTTAATATTTATGTTTAAACCAAGACTACGTATAGTTGGTGCATTGTTAAGGGAAATACCCTGTCCAGAAAGTCCTGTCCCAATTGAAGCATCAGGATCAATATCCTCAGCTGCTCGGTAGATAAAGAATAAATTTCTACCAATTAAACCAACCGATGCAGAAGTTAAACCTATATTATCTATAGATTCCCCTGGCAACCTGTAAGTTAAGGCAAATTCCCTTAATCTTACATTGGTTTGATCGTAAACATAGTTGGAAGTAATATCGGAGTAATTGCTCCAGTATTGTTGTCCTGAGATCTGGATATCATTTTGTTCTCCTGTACCTTCATTAATCGCGTCTATGGTTATTCCATCATCTCTGAATTCTAAACTTCTTTCAGAAACACCGGCTGCATCAAGATAGGATGAAGTAGCAGAGTAAATTTCACCTCCAAATCTGCCGTCTACAAGAAATCTCAAATTCCAGTTTTTATAAGTAAAGGTATTCGTTAAACCGCCAATAAAATCTGGTTGGGCATTCCCTAGTTTTTCTCTTTCATTAGAAGCTACGGGAAAACCTTCAGCATTTACTACTCTTTCACCATTGTCATCAGTCTTCCAGGTTGTTCCATAAATATCACCAATTCCTCCACCAACTTCTGCTCTAACAGATAAGTCTCCTAACGAGTTTAACACGGTATAATCTAAACCATCAATTAACTCTACCAGTTCATTTTTATTTCTTGACATATTTGCAGAAATATCCCATCTAAAGTTCTCATTCTGGATAGGCACCCCTCCAAGCATAATTTCAAATCCGTTGTTTTTTACTTCCCCAACATTTTCTTTAAAGAAACTAAAACCTGTTGCAAAAGGCACCGGCACATTGAAAATCATGTCGTTGGTTACGATCTCATAAATTGAAAAATCACCATAAAAACGATTTTTAAACATATTAAATTCTACTCCAAATTCAGTAGACTTTACACTTTCTGGTCTTAGATCAGGATTTAATTTCACACTTGGCCCTTCTAAAACCGTTAAACCTAAATACCCTTGTTGTGGTACACTAAAGGTTTGGTATAATTGATAAACATCAGTATCATTTCCAACTTCTGCCCAGCTAGCTCTTAGTTTTAGCATATCAAGGAAGTTTCTGTCTGGATCTATAAAGCGGTTTACCAAAAGTGAATAACTTACCGAAGGATAAAAGAAGGAACGGTTGTCTTCACTTAACGTAGACGACCAGTCGTTTCTGGCTGTTAAGTCTAAATACATAAAATCATCATAAGAGAAACTAAAAGAACCATATAATGAATTTATCTTTTTAACTCCTAGTGGAGTATGTGTACTGGTTTGTACATTGGTATTATTTAAAAATGCACGTGAAGGCAATCTAAATTGATTTCCACTAACACTCATTCCTTCAAAAGTTCGTTTAGATAAACTACCACCAACGTTAGCCACTAGGTTTAAAGTTTCGGTAAGATCTTTATTTGCCGTTATTAAGAAGTCACTATTAATTTCAACATTCTTACGGTTAGCAAAGTTTAAACGGCCATCATAAAAGAAATGATGTCCAAAATCCTGAATACTTTCTGTTCTAACATTAGTCACATCTCCCCCAATTCTAATAAAGGCTGAAAGCCAATCGTTAAACTCATAATTTAGTTTAGAGAAACCTAGAAAACGATCCCTGCGCTCGTCGTTAGTATCCTGGTTTAACATCCAGTATGGGTTACCAATACTCTTGTTCTGCCCGGCATAACTTATGGCCCCATATTCGTCTGGAAACATATCAGGATTACTCCATAAAGAAGGCTTATATCTTTTTAAATCATCTATAGCAACGTTTCTTGGCATACTATATACATACGCTAAAACACCTTCGGTACCTACATTTACCCTATTCTCAAGTTCTTGAGTAAAATAAGTAGCTTTACTGTCCAGTGTTAATTTATCTGCAAGATCTATTACCCCTCTAAGGTTTAGGTTATGACTATGAAGTTCAGAATTTGGAATAACCGAAGTCGTTTGATTATTAGTATAAGAAAATCTCACACTATGATTTTCACCACCCTGATCCATTGCAATGGTGTTAATGCTCTTAATTCCATTTTCAAAGAAATTCTCCACATTCTCAGGCTGGGCATTATATGCACGCTCCTCTCCCGTATAGTATAATTGCTGAGAACCATCTAATCTAGGCCCCCAGGAATTAGAGCCGAAATTTTCTAAATCTGCATAAACAGCTCCATTTGTACCCTGGCCATATTCATTCTGAAAATCTGGTAAAAACATAGTTTCTTCTACTGAGATATTCGAATTAAGAGAAATACCTAAACCGGCACCTCTTGTTCCTTTCTTAGTAGTAATTAAAATCACCCCACTTGCTGCTCTCGAGCCATAAAGCGCCGCAGCGTTTGGACCTTTTAACACCGAGATAGATTCGATATCAGAGGGGTTAATATCTGTAATTCCTCCACCAGTCACGGTACTATTGTAAATGCTCCCACCAGACTCATTTCCGGAGGCATCAATAGGGATTCCATCTACCACTATCAGCGCCTGGTTATTCCCTGTTAAGGTATTATTTCCTCGTATGGTAATACGCGATCCAGAACCTACTCCGCTAGCCTGGTTAACAACTAAACCTGCTACCTTTCCTACAAGCGAACTGGCAACGTTATAATCTTTTACGGTATTCACCTCTTCAGAGTCTAACTCGGTTACAGCGTAACCCAATGATTTTTTTTCCCTTGTTAGACCAAGAGAAGTTACCACTACCTCATCTAATGCTTCGGTATCGGGAGAAAGTTCTAAATTGATTAAATTTTGCCCACTTACCGGAATCTCCTGAGACATAAAACCTACCATAGAAAAAACTAAAGTAGCATCCTCTGGCACCTCCAATGAATAATTTCCGTCAAAATCTGTAGAGGTTCCATTACTGGTTCCTTTCTCCAGCACAGTAACTCCTGGCAATGGCATTCCATTTTCAGAATCTGTTACTGTCCCTGTCACTGTTTGCTCCTGCGCAATTAAGTTTTGATTAAATGAAAAAAACATTAATCCAAGCAGGAATAATAATTTTTTACCCATGTGTAATTAGTTTTAGTTAGAATTTCACGCTTCAACAGCGCATTTAAAATATAAAAATTAGTTAAACAATAGAAACGTCAACTATTTATTTCAGAATGTTTTCGGAAAAACACCCCCATATAGTTAAAATGACTATCATAATCCTAATTGTTTAAGCTAAAATAACAAGAAGTAAATTAACTTAACTAATTTTTTTAATTAATTATTAACAGTAAATCAAATTAATATTGTTTTTACTTTAAGAAAACTTTAGGAAGGAGATCAAAATCTTACTGCCTCAACTCTTACTATGAACCGATCTCTAAGGTTTCAGGAAAAAAACAGAAAATATAAGGGTCCTATTACTTTGATTGGAGAAAAGTGCTGGTGTATAATGGTAAATAAAGAGAAAAGATGAGTTGTTCATTAAACCACCCAATTAAAGAAGTAAATGGTTAATTTCAAGCCGAAAGATTTTAGGAACTATAATACTTTTATAAGATCAACAACTTATCTGTAAATTTTATCTTTCCAATTTTTGAGGTAGAATTAAATTGCTTATGAATACACAAAAGATCTCTGTGTGGAGGTTACCCAAAATTCTTCGACCAAACTTTCATGAATCGCTTATCATGGAAATTTCAGGGTCTGGTGTCTATTTCTATAAAAAAATTTATAATTCTAATGTTTTTAGTAAGGTTGGAAACAGGCATTAGCCACAGAAAGAATTTAATCCTAAGATTAATCAACCTCCTTCTTTCTCGTTTTTAGAAAATACTTTGGATTCACCCCGTATTTTTCTTTAAATATCTTAGAAAAATAACTTCTATTATTAAGACCAATCGCGGTTACAATTTCGGAAATATTCTTTTCTGAAGTCATTAGCATTTCTTTTGCGGCTTCCAGCTTTTTATGCTGCATATATTTATTCACGGTAAGATCGTAAACATATTTAAAACCTTCCTGAAGTTTATTCACGTTCGTTCCTGCTTCTTTTGCCAGGGATTCAACCGTTAAATTACTTCCTAAATCTCCCTGAATACGCTTTACAACGTAATCTACCTTTTCAATATCAGATTGTCTCAGTATTTGCGGAAGTTTATCGCCATCTTCATCGTCTTCATATTGGGCAATTTGAATAACAAGCATTTGAAAAGTCTTAGCTTCCAGATAAAGCAATCTTAAGAAACCGCTAAATTCCTTAGTATTTATCTCATTCATAATATCGGCAGCTTTAATACTATAGTTTCCCTGGTAGAAAAACTGCCTCTCTGCCACTGCATCTTGAAATAACTCCTTTAATGTTGGTTCAAGATCCTGAAAATCGTAATTACGTCTATGCGCAAAAACCGACCTGATAATTTCAAGGCTTGAAATATGTGTTGCTTCGTTAGCTTTAAAAAAAAGAACGTGGCCATTATATCCGCTACTGGAAACAATGATATTTTGGTAAGCTTTTATTTCATTTATTTTTTCTGAATCCTGGAAAGAATGTCCTATGGACCCGGCTGAACAAAAAATGAATTTTAAAGGATGGACCGTATTTAGGGCGAAATGAATTTCTACATCTTCATAAAACTTACAGTTGTAGGATATAAATCCCATTCCGGAGTCAAAACTTATTCCCCTAATAAAGCCTTCCCCAACTTCTTTTGGAAGTTCTATGGTATATTCTCCACTTCCATTTTGAACTGGTGCATTAAGGTTCTCAGAAATATCCTGAATAATTTCATCTACTGGTAAGGTTTTTACATTTATCCTCATAAACTACGTTGGGAAGCCCCTTTTAATTCGAATTTTAAAACTTAATATTAGTTTTATTTTAAATAAAAACGAAACGATTTAACATTCGTTGGATTTCTGTAAAGTTAGAATATCCATTGCAAATAGCAGTATAAGCCATTAACAAATCGTTTTTAAATAAAAATAAATAGATATTACGTTAAACAGTGTACCTAAATTCAAGCTCAAAATACATAAATGCTCTTGATATAGCCTCATAAACCGTAATAATTATCTCAAAAGTGGCAAGCAAAACGAATTAACAATCAGTTATTTACATAATTATTAACCGCGTCCTCTCCTACCCAGGTCAGGTCCCAAATATACCAATACTATGGATATTATTTTTCTTCTTCTGGGCCTTGAAGCATTGGCAATAATTATTGTGTCCACATTTTTTGTAAAAAAAATAATTAAAACACTAAAAAAGGAGTAACTGCCAACTCCCTATTAAATTCTCAAAGTTCAAATCTTCCCTTATTAAACCAAACATTCATTGGGTAAGTAAGTTTTAATAGATATTTTAGACAAAAATTGTATAAATTAAATTTGCTACACGATGTCTAAGACTTACTATAATCCGGATGATTTGAGAAAATTCGGGGAAATAACCGAATGGAGTGAAGAATTAGGAAATAAATTTTTTGATTACTACGGAAAAGTTTTTGAGGAAGGCGCTCTTTCTGCCCGCGAAAAATCACTTATAGCTCTTGCCGTTTCCCATGTTGTAAAATGCCCTTATTGTATTGATGCTTATACCAAAGACGGCCTTCAAAGAGGAATCACCAAAGAAGAAATGATGGAAGCCGTACACGCCGGCGCTGCAATAGAAAGCGGAGCTACTTTAGTTCACGGTGTACAAATGATGAATAAATATGATAAATTAAGTATATAAGTTTTTCTGCTGAATACTATATTTTAAAAATCATTTTCTTCTGAAACAGTACCAAAAGTAATTTCTGAATGGCTTTATTAAAATCTTTATCGGCTAGAAAAAACGATCTTTCAAAACCCGAAAATCAACTTGCCTTTTTAAGCAACGGAATTTTTAGAGAGGGGAAACTTCCTCTTTTTAAAGATAAAATTGCTGAAAGCGGTAATTTTCCGCTAAAACCTAAGAAACTGGAGGTTCTTCAGCTTAATTTGGGGTATATGTGCAACCAGGTTTGCTCGCATTGTCACGTAGATGCCGGTCCAGACCGAAAGGAGATTATGACTAAAGAAACCATGCAACAATGTCTGGAGGTTATAAAAACTACAAAAGCCCATACTTTAGACCTCACCGGTGGAGCCCCGGAGATGAACCCAAATTTTCGCTGGTTTGTAGAAGAAGCTTCAAAAGCAGGGATTAAAGATTTTATTGTTCGCTCTAACCTCACCATTATTCTGGCAAACAAGAAATACCACGATTTACCGGAATTCTTCAAAAAATATAATGTACACGTAGCTTCTTCGCTTCCGTTTTATAAAAGGGAAAAAACCGATAAACAACGTGGCAGCGGTGTTTTTGACAAATCTATTAAGGCTTTACAAATGCTCAATGAAGTGGGTTATGCCCAACAGGGCAGCGGACTCAAATTAGACCTGGTTTACAATCCTGCGGGGGCCTTTTTACCGGCAAAACAGGGAGAATTAGAAAAGGATTTTAAAGAAGCACTAAAGGAAGATTTCAATATAGATTTTAATAATTTGTTTGCTATTACCAATTTACCCATCAGCCGATTCCTCGAGTATTTAATCGCTTCAGAAAATTACCAAGATTACATGTATGCGCTTGTAGATGCTTATAATCCTGCTGCGGTAGAGAGCGTAATGTGTACCAACACCATTTCAGTAAGCTGGGATGGCTGGCTTTACGATTGCGATTTTAATCAGATGTTGGAATTAAAAGTAAAAAGTAAAGTTCAGCATATTAGCGAATACAACGAAGACTTGCTCAACGACCGCGAAATAAGGATTTCACAACATTGTTATGGTTGTACCGCCGGAGCCGGAAGTAGCTGCCAGGGAACGGTTGCCTAATTTTTAAATCTTAAATAAATTACAATTTTGAGTTTAAATTCAGCTGATAATTTATTGATTATCTTTACCAGGAACCCTGAACCGGGGAAGGTAAAAACCAGGTTAGCAAAAGATGTAGGCGATAAAACTGCTTTTATTATCTATAATTTCTTACTGCAACACACGGTTTCAGTTACAGAGAACCTGAAAGTCTGCAAAGAGATTTATTATTCTGAAACAATTGCTGAAGACGATATTTGGAATCCTTATATCTATTCTAAGAAAAGTCAGCAGGGAAAAGGTTTAGGCGAACGAATGAAGAATGCGTTTAAAGATGGTTTTAGAAACGGCTATAAAAATATTATAATTATTGGCAGCGATCTTTACGATTTACAGCAGCATGATCTTGAAAATGCCTTTAAGATTTTAGCAGAAAAAGAAGCAGTGATTGGTCCTGCTACAGATGGTGGTTATTATTTACTGGGAATGAATAAATTAATTCCGGAAGTTTTTGAAGAAAAAGATTGGGGAACCGCTTTTGTTTTAGAAGAAACTTTAAAAGACCTCAAAAATCGGGATTTTGCCTTATTGGAAGCCAGGAACGATGTAGATTACTATTCAGACATACAAGATCACAAAGATTTTCAGCAATTTTTCAATAGATAAATATGATTAAAGATATACAGGAAACAACTAAATATCTAAAAGATAAAGGATTTGAGAATCCGGAGATAGGGATTATTCTTGGTACAGGCTTAGGTCAGCTTCTAGATGAAATTCAGATAAAAGTTGAAGTTAGTTACAACCATATTCCGCATTTTCCCGCAGCAACGGTAGAATTTCATAAGGGAAAACTGATTTTTGGAGAACTGGCCGGGAAAAAAGTAATGGTAATGCAGGGGCGTTTCCATATGTACGAAGGCTACAGTATGCAAGATGTAACTTTCCCGGTTCGAATTATGCATCAACTTGGCATTAAAAAACTACTTGTTTCCAATGCTTCTGGATCGGTTAATTTAAAGTACAAAAAAGGAGAGCTTATGTTAATTGACGATCATATTAATTTACTGGGAGATTCACCGCTTGCTTTTAAAGGAGTTTCTCAATTGGGCGAACGTTTTGTTGATATGAGTGCACCTTATGATGCTGAAATGAATATTTTATTCGAAGAAATCGCTAAAAAGCAAGAAATCAAACTTCATAAAGGTGTTTACGCTGCACTTTTAGGTCCGCAGTTGGAAACCCGCGCCGAATATAGAATGCTTCAGGTTTTAGGCGCAGATGCGGTGGGAATGAGTACAGTTCCTGAAATTATTGTGGCCAACCATTTAAAATTACCGGTTTCAGCTATTTCAGTAATTACAGACGAAGGTGATCCCGATAATTTAAAACCGGTAAATATTGACGAAATTATTGCAATGGCCGCGAAAGCAGAACCAAATATGATTGCGCTTTTTAAAGAGGTTATAAAAGCTGTTTAAAGAATTATGGAACACATCGTTATAATCGGTAACGGGATTGCAGGAATCACCTGTGCACGGCACATCAGGAAAAATTCTGATGCAAAAATTACAGTGATTTCCGCAGAGAGCGATTATTTCTTTTCCCGAACCGCTTTGATGTATGTGTATATGGGCCATATGAAGTGGAACCACCTGAAGCCTTATGAAAATTGGTTTTGGGAGAAAAACCGGATTGAACTGAAAAAAGCCTGGGTAGATAAAATAAATTTTGAAGAAAAAACGCTTCATTTTTCTTCCGTAGAAACAATGGATTATGATAAACTGGTTTTAGCAACTGGTTCAGTTTATAACAAATTTGGCTGGGAAGGTCAGGATTTAAAAGGCGTACAGGGATTAATTTCTAAACAGGATTTAGAACTCCTCGAAGAAAACACCCAAAACTGCAAAAAAGCCGTAATTATCGGTGGTGGATTAATTGGCGTGGAACTCGCCGAAATGCTCAAAACTCGAAATATTGAGGTGACTTTTTTAATTCGGGAAGAAGCTTTTTGGCATAATATGTTGCCAATCCAGGATGCACAATTAATTTCTGAACATATTAAATCTCACGGCGTAGACCTTCGGCATCAAACCGAACTCGATAAAATTATGAGCGATGAAAACGGAAGGGTAAAAGCGGTAACTACAAAATCCGGTGAAGAAATTGAATGTCAGCTTGTAGGACTATGCACCGGAGTGAGACCAAGTATAGATTTTTTAAAAAATTCAGAACTAGAAACCGACAGAGGAATTTTGGTAGACAATTTTCTTCAAACTAGTTTTAAAGATGTATACGCGATTGGGGATTGCGCTCAACTAAAGCAACCGCCTGCACATCGCAAACCTATTGAAGCGGTTTGGTATGCCGGCAGGATGATGGGCGAAACACTCGCACAGACTTTAACCGGAAATGCGATGAAATACAAACCGGGACACTGGTTTAATTCGGCTAAATTCTTTGATATTGAATACCAGACTTACGGACAGGTTTCAGCAAAACCCGGCGAAAAGGAAATGCATTTTTACTGGCAGCATAAAGACAATACAAAAGGCATTACTATTGCTTTTAACCGGAATTCTAATAAATTCTTGGGTATAAATACCTTCGGAATTAGAATGCGCCACCCCGTTTTTGATCGCTGGCTTACCGAAGATCGAAAAATAGATTATGTGCTCGCTAACCTGAAACAAGCCAATTTTGACCCCGAGTTTTACACCCGACACGAGAAGGAGGTTTTTAAGAGTTTTAAAGAGAATTTACAAGAATTTTAATGTAAAAGACCTCACAGGTATCGAAGACCTTTGAGGTCTAAATATCTTATAACATGAAATATGAACCAATTGCAGCAGACAGTATTACCACATATATAACCTTGGCAATAATAAGCAACCAATATTCTTCGAGGAAAAAAATTATAATTATTTCATCAGCATTATTGAAAAACATTTTGATTCCTGTAGCTAATATTTATGCCTACTGTTTGATAAAAATTCATTTTCAAATTTTGGTAAAAACAAAAACTTATCTTCCTGATTTAAAAATTCCTAAAGCTTTTTCAAATTTATTTAATGCATATGCCAAGGCTATAAATAAAACTCATAACTGCTCGGGCAGTTTATTTCAGGACCGATTCAAAAGGAAAATCATTAAAAATGAAGAATACCTTAAAACCTTAATTCCTTACATCGATCTAAATCCAAAAAACCATAAAATCATTGATAATTTTGTCAATTATAAACATCCATCCTATTCAAGAATAATTTTATCAGAAAATTCCTTTCTAAGCGAGAATGAAGTAATAGAACTTTTTAATGATAAATCTAACTTTTCCTATGTTCATTCTCAAAGACAAGCAGAAATCCTTAAACTTGACAAAAACATTTTCTTAGAATAAATCCAGACTTCACAAGTTTTTAAAACCGTAAAGTCCACTTTATCAAAAGTATATGAGCAAACTAGAACACAATATGTCCCTCACTGCAGAGGCACCGGCAAAACTTTCTAAAACCCAAAGACTGGCCAGTGGGATTGGTTTAGTGGGGCTTTTTATCCTGGTGCTTGCCATAGCAAATGTGAATTTTCCGAATAAAGTTTTATTTCTCAGTATTTCTCTGGGACTAATTACTTTGGGAACTATAATTTTTGCAAACGATTTGTATTTAGGCAAACACGAAGGAATAAAAAATGACGGAGTTTGGTTTAAATCACTTACCGGCCGCGGATTTTGGGCCTGGGTGCTGGGTATTAGCCTTACGCTTTTTTACGTGGTGTTGTACTGGTTTCCACAATATTTAGGACTTAATGAAAATGCTGCCAACACCGGGATCATTGCTTTATTCGATCCTTTAAGTCGGTTAATTAGCGGGAATCCAGCCAGCCAGTGGTTTGTTTATGGCACGCTCTACACGGTGGCCATTCTTATTTTTGGTTATAAATTCATTTTAAAATATCGGCATAATCGGTATGAAATAATTCGTACGTTTTCGGTGATGTTCTTTCAGTTAGGTTTTGCTTTTTTGCTTCCTGAAATTTTAATTCGCCTTAACCAGCCTTATTACAATCCTGCTAATATCTGGCCACTTAACTACGATTTGTTTACCGATTATAAGATCAATGAATTTCTTTCCGCAGGAAATATTGGCGTGCTTATGCTGGCTTTTGGTTTGATTTCTGTCTTCGTAATTACTCCAATTTTAACTTACAAATACGGTAAACGCTGGTACTGCAGCTGGGTTTGTGGCTGCGGCGGCCTTGCGGAAACCGCCGGAGATCCTTATCGCCACTTATCCAATAAATCGCAATATGCCTGGAAGATTGAGCGTTGGGTGATTCATAGTGTTTTGGTTTTTGTCACGGTAATGAGCATCGCTGTTCTATATTCATTTTTAGGTGAAAATTCAGAAGAATTCTGGCTTACCCGGGATATGTTCTTAGGGGGTTCTGCGGGTTTTCTCACGCTCCTTTTTGCTGTGATTATGATTTTTAAGCGTAAAGAATTGGCGAAAGATGCTAAATATGGCGCTATTGGTTACCTGGTTGTGATTTTAGCAATTATCGGTATTAATTATTTTAGCGGAAACGGGAATATTTTCTTCTTTGCCGGTTATCAGCTTCGCGAATGGTATGGCTTTTTAATTGGAGCCGTTTTTTCCGGAGTCATTGGCGTAGGATTTTACCCGATTTTTGGTAGCAGGGTTTGGTGCCGTTACGGCTGCCCAATGGCTGCGATTTTAGGAATGCAGCAACGTCTTTTTTCAAAATTCAGGATTACTACCAATGGCGGACAATGTATTTCTTGTGGAAACTGCTCTACCTATTGCGAAATGGGAATTGATGTTCGCGCATATGCTCAAAAGGGTGAAAATATTGTGCGTTCAAGTTGTGTTGGCTGCGGAATTTGCTCGGCAGTTTGCCCACGTGGCGTGCTAAAACTTGAAAACGACGATTTAGACGGAAGAATAAATTCTGAAGAAGTTTTACTGGGAAATGATGTTGATTTAATGAATTTGGTAAACCAGAAATCGAAGTAATGTCTCCAAAAATCAGGGTTATTATTCCGGCTTATAATGAGGAAGAATCCATTGCAAAGGTGATTACTGAAATTCCTGAGATTGTTCAGGAAATAATTGTAGTAAGCAATAATTCTACCGATGCTACAGAAGAAAACGCCAAAAACGCCGGGGCAACTGTACTTCAGGAACCCAGAAAAGGTTATGGTTACGCTTGTTTAAAGGGAATGGATTACATTTCATATCAATCAACTAAAACCGATATTATTGTTTTTCTAGATGGCGATTACAGCGATTTTCCTTCCGAATTAACCAAAATTGTTGCCCCAATTATTGAAAAAGATAAAGAGCTTGTAATTGGTTCCCGGGTAAAAAAATGGCGCGAGAAAGGCTCGATGACATTTCCACAGATATTCGGCAACTGGCTGGCGACTTCGTTGATGAAGTTATTTTTCAACGCCCGCTTTACTGATCTGGGTCCGTTCAGAGCGATTAAATACAATAAGTTACTGGAACTCGAAATGCAGGACAAAACCTACGGCTGGACGGTAGAAATGCAATTAAAAGCCCTTAAAAAAGGATTTTCTTACACCGAAGTTCCCGTCCATTACAAAAATAGGATTGGCACCTCAAAAGTTTCGGGCACTGTGAAAGGTGCTATCTTTGCAGGAATCAAAATCCTGGGTTGGATATTTAAATACAGTTTCAAATAATGGACCTTACCATTATCATTATATACACGCTCGCGCTGCTGCTCATTTTCTTCTACAGTATTTCGCAGCTTCAATTGTTAGTGAATTATTTGAAAGCCAAAAAAGAGATAGATTCTTCGGAAAAATTTGACCTGGAAAATCCTGCTGAAATTCCTTTTGTAACCATTCAACTTCCACTATACAACGAACTCTATGTAGTTGAACGCCTGCTGAAAAATATTGCAAAAATTAATTATCCTCGTGAAAAACTTGAAATCCAGGTTTTGGATGATTCTACCGATAAATCGGTTGAAAAAATTAAAACATTAGTCGTAGAACTTCAGAAAGACGGACTCGATATACTACACATTACCCGCAAAGACCGCAGCGGCTATAAGGCAGGTGCTTTAAAAGAAGGTTTAAAAATTGCTAAAGGCGAATTTATCGCGATTTTTGATTCGGATTTTTTACCGCAAGAAGACTGGTTATTACAAACCGTGCCTTATTTTAAAAATTCTGAAATTGGCATGGTACAAACCCGCTGGGGACATATAAATCGGGATTATTCTTTACTTACCAAAATTCAGGCTTTCGCTTTAGATTTTCATTTTATCCTGGAACAGACCGGAAGGAATTTTGGAGGGCATTTTATCAACTTTAATGGTACCGCCGGATTATGGCGAAAGGAATGCATATTGGATGCCGGAAACTGGAGCGGAGATACCTTAACCGAAGACCTCGATCTAAGTTATAGAGCGCAACTCAAAAAATGGAAATTTAAATACATAGAAGATGTAGAAACCCCGGCCGAATTACCCGTGGCGATTAGTGCAGCCCGCTCCCAGCAATTTAGATGGAATAAAGGTGCTGCAGAAAATTTTAGGAAGAATTTTAAAAAGCTGCTAAAAGATAAATCGGTACCATTTAGCACTAAATTCCACGCTTTTTTTCATCTTCTTAACTCCAGTATGTTTTTAGTGATACTGGTTTTAGCGGTTTTGAGTATTCCGGTTTTATTCATTAAAAATAACAATCCGCAGTTTGGTTGGTATTTTAACCTTGTGGCTTTCTTTTTACTAAGTACGGTGATTTTCTTTTTATGCTATTATGTGGCTTATGCAAAGATTCACGGGAACAGTTTTAAGAGTTTTCTGACTTTTATCGGGATGTTTTTTACGTTTTTCTCTGTTGCGATGGGGTTTTCGGTTCATAATTCGCTAGCGGTTTTGGAAGGTCATTTCGGAAAAAAATCAGCTTTTATCAGGACTCCTAAATTCAATGTAAATTCTTTAAGAGATTCCTGGAAAAACAATATATATATTCAACAAAAATTCTCGCTGAGCATCGCCGTAGAATTCGCCTTATGGTTATATTTTGGTTTCGGACTCTACAGCGCTTTTATGCTGAACGATTTTAGCCTGGCCATTTTTCACCTGATGCTGTTTATTGGATTTGGGTTTGTGGTTTTTAGATCGGTTAGGATTTAAATTGGGATATTAGTTTCCGTCAAGCTGAACTTGTTTCAGCTTCTAATATGAATTGATAAAGCACATCCTAGATCCTGAAATAAATTCAGGATGACGAATCATATTTCACTTAAAAAAAACGTGGCAAATTTTCTTAAAAATCATAAATTTTCCCTCCTCCTCGTTTTAACGGGGATTGCCTTTTATTGGTCTTTCGGTTACGATCTTGAACGAAGTGATTTTATAAAATTGATAAGCCTTTATGCCGGGTTATTTTTTATAAGTTTTAAGCTTATCCAATTAGAAAAAAACAATTTCTGGCTTTTGGCTGCTATAACGGTTCTGTTCCGGTTAATTTTTATTGTAGCTACACCAAACCTCTCACAGGATTTTTATCGCTTTATCTGGGATGGAAATTTGATATTGGAAGGTTTAAACCCATATTTATCGGTACCAAATGAGTTCTCCACCAATGCTGGGTTAAAAGACGCATTAAATCAGGGAATGGGAAGTTTAAGCGCGGGAAATTTTACCAGTTATCCGCCGGTAAATCAGTTGCTTTTTGCTTTTTCCGTCTTATTAGGCGGAAAAAGTATCCTGGGTTCTGTGGTGGTTATGCGACTTTTAATCAGTTTAGCTGATCTTGGAATTCTATATTTTGGCCGTAAATTATTACTAACGTTAGACCTACCAACATACCAGATTTTTTGGTTTATTTTGAATCCATTTATCATTATTGAATTTACCGGAAATTTGCATTTTGAAGGCGTGATGCTTTTCTTTTTAATCTGGTCGATATACCTATTACATAAAAAAAAATGGATTTGGAGTGCGATTTTATTGGGAGTTTCAGTTTCAGTAAAATTACTTCCATTGTTGTTCTTACCGCTTTTATGGAATTATTTTTTAAAGAAAAGAAGCTTTAAAAACCTGCCTAAAAATGCATTAATTAAGAATAAAATAAGGCAGGCCCGAGAGTTAAATTTTCAAAAGTTATTAATCTATTATTTGATAGTGGGAATTACCGTTTTAATTAGTTTTCTACCATTTATTTCTTCGGAATTAATTTATAATTTTTCAGCGAGTATAGCGCTTTGGTTTCAGAAATTTGAGTTCAATGCGAGTGTGTATTATGTAATTAGATGGATTGGATTTCAGCTGAAAGGCTATAATATCATTGAAACTGCAGGAAAGATTTTACCCTTCATAGTAATCCTTATACTTGCCGGACTCGCTTTTTTTAGAAAAAATGATTCAACCGAAAAACTTCTTACTACGATGCTTTTGGGAATTTCGGCATACTTTTTTCTGGCAACTACAGTGCATCCCTGGTATATAGGCACACCCCTTTTACTTTCGGTTTTTACTAAATTCAGGTTTGCTTTAGTTTGGTCACTTTTAGTAATTTTAAGCTATTCTGCCTATGCTAATACTGAATTTCAGGAAAATTTCTGGCTAATTACTATTGAATACGTGGTAGTTATAGGAGTTTTTATCTTGGAGTTTTTTCAACCCAAGCTACTCCGCAGACTTCCTTATTATAAATAAGTTTCTGATATAAACAATACCTCCAAAAAAGTGTGCGGCGATTAAAACGGGGTCGTCCCTAAAAATTCCGTAGGCAAAAATAAGAATTGATCCTACGAGGCTTATAATCCAGAATTTAAGCGGTAAATCGGATTCGTGGTTTCTTTCGGCGTGAATCCATTGATAAACAAAGCGGGTGGTATAAATAAGTTGGCCCACAACTCCCAGAATGATAAGCCAGGTTGAGTTATTTTCGCCCTTAATGAGATCTTCCCAGTTTAACTGCCCCAAAAAGATAATATACAATGCGATTAGAATTGGTAAACCAATTACATAAATCTTGAACATTATTCCCGATTTTCCCCACTCTCCCTGTAACTGGAGATTTCTAAAATAACCACCATATACCAGGAATTGCCCGAGCATAATTGCTATATCGTCTCGCAGATACCCGTAAATAAATAGTAAAACGGCCCCTTGAAGACTAAGTTTCCAAAACAATGTTGGAATTTCAATTTTTTGGGTTTTTTCTGATTTTATCCACTGCATTATTAATCTCGCAGAAAATAAAAGCTGGGCCAAAAAACCAATGGCATATACAATCCAACTACTACTCATATTTTCATCTTAACTTAACTTAAAATCGGGCAAAAAAAAGCTGTTCAATAATACATTAAATGCATTTCTGAACAGCTTTAATCTCTAATAATTATTTGTTAATTACATATCCAGCAGATAAGCAAATATCAACGGTGCCACAATAGTTGCATCACTTTCTATAATATGTTTAGGTGTGTTTATATCAAGTTTACCCCAGGTAATCTTCTCATTAGGAACAGCTCCTGAATAAGAACCATAACTGGTTGTAGAATCTGAAATCTGGCAGAAATAGCTCCAAAAAGGAGTATCGGTTCTTTCCATATCCTGGTATAGCATTGGTACTACACAAATTGGGAAATCGCCCGCAATTCCACCACCAATTTGGAAGAAACCAATTCCCTCTTTAGAATTATTGGTGTACCAATCGGCAAGGAAAGTCATATATTCAATTCCCGATTTCATCGTACTGGCTTTCAATTCGCCTTTAAGCACGTAGGATGCGAAAATATTCCCTAAGGTACTATCTTCCCAACCGGGAACAACCATTGGTAAATTCTTTTCGGCTGCGGCATACATCCAGGAATCTTTCAGATCTATTTCGTAATGTTCTTCCAAGACTCCGGAAAGTAATAGTTTATACAGGAATTCGTGAGGAAAATATCGTTCGCCATTGGCTTCAGCATCTTTCCAAATCTTCTCAATATGCTTCTGAATTCTTCTAAAAGCTTCTTCTTCCGGAATACAGGTATCGGTCACCCGGTTAAGGCCTTTTTCAAGCAAATCCCATTCATCCTGCGCGGTTAAATCGCGATAATGAGGAACTCTTTTATAATGAGAATGAGCCACCAAATTCATAACATCTTCTTCAAGGTTTGCGCCGGTACAGGAAACAATATGAACTTTGTCTTTCCGAATCATTTCGGCAAAAATTTTACCGATTTCAGCAGTACTCATTGCTCCGGCAAGTGAAACCAGCATCTTTGAGCCGCCTTCAAGTTGTTTTTCGTAATCTTTTGCAGCATCAACAAGCGCTGCGGAATTAAAATGTAAATAATATTTTTCTATAAATTGGGAAATCGCTCCTTTACTCATCTTCGTCTTCTTCGTTATAATTTTGGTATTTAAATTTGTAGCTCAACATTTTGTAATACAACTTCGCCGCGAGAAAATCTGATGATTTTTCGTTTTTATTTGGGCAAAGCTCTACAATATCAAAACCTACAACATTTTTCTTTTTAAACATCATTTTAAGGAATTCCAGTGTTTCATACCAGAAAAGTCCGCCCGGTTCCGGTGTTCCTGTAGATGGTAAAATTGAAGGATCAAACGCATCTAAATCTATGGTAATAAAAACATTTGGTGTCATTTGTCCAATGGCATCCTCCTGCCAGTCCTCGTAAAGATCGTGCGCGAAATACACCCGGTTCTCGTCCATATGTTCTACTTCAGAAACATCCATAGACCGAATTCCAACCTGAACTAAATTAGCTTTCTTACTGGCCTCGTGAACGGCACAAGCGTGGTTACAACTTGAACCCTCATACTCCGGTCTAAGATCGGCATGCGCATCTAATTGCACGATGGTTAGATCTTCAAAACTCTCATTAAACGCCCTAATAGTACCTATGGACACAGAATGTTCTCCCCCAAAAATAGTAACAAACTTCTCTTGTTTAATGTAATTTTTTACAGTTTTATAAACGGTATCTACCATTTTCTCTGGCGAAGAATCTTCGGTTACCGGTGGTGCAAGATAAATTCCTTTTTTATAGACTTCAGATTTTGTTTCAATATCATAAAGTTCCATATTTTCTGAAGCTTCCAAGAAAGCTTCAGGACCTTTATCTGCTCCTTTTTGCCAGCTACTCGTTCCATCGTACGGCACCGGGATTAATACCACTTTCGCTTCGTCTATTCGCGAATATTTATCTGATATTCCGGCGTAATTCTTTTTATTCATTGTAATACTAAATTGGTTGTTGTTGGTTATATAAATTTATCAAAAATTAATTATTTTCCTTGTAACCCAGTATTTTAAGCATATCATCGGCATTTTGTTCAGGGCTAAACAAACTGGTTTCTATATTTCCAGCTGCATCTTTATCTATAAGAATGTGTTTTGGCTGTGGAATTAAACAGTGATGCAGGCCACCGTGGCCTCCAATAGTTTCCTGGTACGCCCCGGTATTAAAAAACCCAATATAAAGCGGTTTTTCTTTTTTATACTTCGGAAGATAAATAGCATTTACGTTTTGTTCTGAATTATAATAATCGTCACTATCGCAGGTTAGACCACCAAGTAAAACACGCTCGTATTCATCGTTCCAACGGTTTACGGGTAACATTACAAACTTCTTGCTTATGGCCCAGGTATCAGGTAAAGTGGTAATAAATGAAGAATTTATCATATTCCACTTTTCACGATCGTTTTGTTGCTTTTGGTACAAAATCTCGTAAATAGCACCGCCACTTTCGCCAACGGTAAAGCTTCCAAATTCGGTAAAAATATTGGGTACGTCAACTTCAGCTTCTTCACAATAAAGCGTGATCTGATTGATAATTTCATCTACCATATAGGCGTAATCATACTCAAAATGAAGCGAGTTTTTTACCGGGAAACCTCCACCAATATTCAGACTATCTAATTCCGGACAAACTTTTTTCAAATTGATATAAACGCGTAAACATTTCTGTAATTCGTTCCAGTAATAGGCTGTATCCCGAATTCCGGTATTGATAAAGAAATGTAACATCTTCAGGCTAACCTGGTCGTTTTCCTTTATCTGTTTATTATAGAAAGGGACAATATTTTTATAACCTATACCCAACCTTGAAGTATAGAATTCAAATTTTGGCTCTTCTTCTGAAGCAATCCTGATTCCTATAGGAAATTTCCCTTCAATTTTTCCGGTTAAAAGATCAATTTCCTCGTAATTATCTATAATTGGGATACAATTCTTATGGCCGTTATTCAGCAAACGGGAAATATTTTCTACGTATTGATCCCGTTTAAAGCCATTGCAGAGCACATAGGTGTCATCGGTAATTTTGCCCGATTTTTTAAGTTGCTCTACGATATTAATATCGAAAGCCGAGGAGGTTTCAATATGAATATCATTTTTTAATGCTTCATTTAAAACGTGCTGAAAATGTGAACTTTTGGTACAATAGCAATAATTATAACTTCCCTTATAATCGTGTTTTGCCATAGCATCTGCAAACCACTTTTTGGCCCGTCCTATATTATCTGAAATTTTAGGTAAATAGGTGAATTTCAATGGGGTGCCATATTGCTTTACAAGCTCCATTAAATCTATGTCGTGAAATTTTAATTCGGTGCCTTTCAGAGTGAACTCTTCCTGGGGAAAATAATAGGTCTGGTCTATTAAATCGCTGTATTTCGTATTCAATTGATTGGTTTATATATTAAAGGTAAAAATTTAGGCATTAATTTTTCGCATCAAAAGAAATGACTGGTAAATTAATGTTAAGAAAGTGAGTTGAATTAATTGATTTGTTGTCTGAAAGTGTTTCAGATAAAATAAAATTGGAGAGCAGAGAGCACTTCCGTTGAATGAGGTTATAAAATACTGTCAATTAATTGTATGCATTAAAATATTTAAATAAAAAACCGGAAAAGGAAAATCCTAATCCGGTTCAAAAATATTAAAAAACTTAATACGGAATCACTTTTTTTAAAGCATTCCCAAATTTATAACTTCCTGATCTGTAAGTCTTCTAAAACGGCCTCTTGGCAGGTCTTTTTTTGTAAGTCCGCCAAAAACTACACGATCCAGTTTTTCAACTTCATAACCCTGACTTTTAAAAAGTCGTTGAATTATATGATTTTTTGTACTATTGGTTTCTATCCCAACTTCGTTCTTTGGCCTCTCAGCGATATAACTAATATCCTGAATGTTAACCTTGCCGTCTTCCAGGATAACGCCATTTCTAATTTTCTCTAAATGTTCTACAGAAAGCGGTTTGGTAAGGTTTACCTGGTAAATCTGCCTTATTCCGTTTCGTGGTTTACCAAGTCTTTTGGCCAAAGTACCATCGTTGGTAAAAACTAGAAGTCCCATTGCCTGGGTATCTAATTTTCCTACAGGATCAAGCTTTGCTTTGGTGGCTTTCGCCATAATATCCATTACGGTTTTACCTCCTTTTTCGGTACTTCCGGTAACATAAACCCCTTTGGGTTTATTAAGTACAAAATATTCGGGCTTATCGGGATTTACACTTCTTCCATCAAACTTCACCTCATCGGTTGGAGCTACTTTAAAGCCCATTTCGGTTACCACATTACCATTAACGGTTACATTTCCGGCAGAAATAAAGATATCGGCATCACGGCGGGAACAAATTCCAGCGTTGGCGATATATTTATTTAAACGAATTCCATCGGTTTTGGAAGGGGTTTTAGGAGCCGACTGCTGCTTTTTTATAGGCGCATTGCCGCGGGCCATAGACTTTTTAGATGATCCACCACCCTGTCTTCCGCTAACTTTTCCACCTTTAGATTTATCGTTTCTACTCATGTCGCTAATTTTTTGCAAAGGTACTCTATTGATTTATAGTGGCATCCTATTTCGTGTAAAGATTTCATCGCTATTTTTTGATTGAAAACCCGCAGGTTAATAATCTACCCGATCTCCCTTAGCTTCCCATTTTTGAAAAACCGGAAGCCCTTCTGCACGCATTAGATTTTCAAAAGGAATTCTACGATCGTCCATTTTAAGGGCGATTTCATCGTAGATAAACTGGTCATCAAAACCAATTTTAGCCGCATCTTCCCGGGTTAATGCGTAATAAACCATTTTGGGACGAGCCCAGTAAATTGCACCCAAACACATTGGGCAAGGCTCGCAGGAAGTATACAAAATACAATTTTCCAACTGAAAATCCTGTAATTTTTCGCAGGCTTTTCTAATCGCAACGACTTCTGCATGTGCAGTAGGATCGTTACTGGCCGTTACTTTATTGTTGGCTTCAGCTATAATTTCGCCATCTTTTACAATTACAGCTCCAAATGGTCCGCCCTGGCCTTTATCTATTCCTTCTTCGGCTAATTGAATAGCTCTTTTCAGAAAATAGTTATGATCTTTTTCCATATAAATTTTTAAATAAAAATGATTAGAATACTCTGTTGAATACTTCTTGAATATCTATAAGCAGAATGCTGAAAACACCTACTACAATAATGAGTTTAAGAATATTATGAAGCAATAAATATTGCCATTTTGCTTTGCTGAAATAAAGAAACAACAAAAAAAATACCAGCAACAACAGGGATACATAGAAATAATAATTCATATAACCCGTGTCGTACCGAGTGATTAAAAGCAAAATAGGAACAATTGCCAAAATACATAAGACCGAAAGAAAAAGCTTACTAAGTCGCTCTCCATAAACAACGGGGATGGTTTGATAATTTTGAATTAAATCCCCCTTCATGTTTTCCAAATCTTTCACTAATTCACGCATCACGATCATTAAATACAGAAATGTAGCGTGAATAAAAATCACTGTTTCAAAATTTTTATAATAAACAAAAACCACGAAAAACGGTGTAATGGTTAAAATGGAAGCAACAAGGTTTCCAAGGAATAATATTCGTTTTAAACGATGGGAATACAGCCAGATTGCAAAAATGTAGATTGAAAAGAAAACTACAGCTCTAAACGAAACATAACTTGCAAAAAAGATAGCAAGTAAATTAAGAATAAAATAAACTGAAAGTTTTGTACGCTGACTTACAAACCGGTCTAACATTGTTTTCTTAGGCCTGTTAATCAAATCCTTTTCGCTGTCGTAGAAATTATTAATAATATAACCTGACGCGATTACGGTTGCTGAAGACAGGATGAGAAAAAATAAGTTATCGTCAAAGAGAATTTCGCGTAATGGCAACTCTGGCGCTAAAATAAATGCCGAAGTAAGGTATTGCGCTACTATAAGCACAAGAATATTATAACCACGAACCACCGAAAACAAACTAAGCATTTTCAGCAATAAGCGCTTGTTAGAAGTAGACGCCATGTAGGGTGAAATTTAGAAGTTGTAAACCACTTCTAATTTGTAATCTTTAAGAGCTTTTTTGGCTTTTTCAATATCTTCTGTAAAGCCTAAAATATAACCACCACCACCAGAACCACAAAGTTTGAGGTAATAATCGTTCGTGTCTATACCGTGTTTCCAGAGTTTATGAAACTGTGCGGGAATCATAGGTTTAAAGTTATCCAACACTACGTGAGAAAGCCTTTTTACATTGGTGAATAAAGATTTTACATCACCTTTAAGGAAATCATCTACGCAGGCATCGGTATGTTTTACAAACTGATCTTTTAGCATTTGCCGAAAGCCTTCTTGCTTCATATTTTCCATAAAAATGCCAACCATAGGGCCGGTTTCCCCGGTGCTTCCGCTATCTAATAAAAATACAGCGCCCTGGCCATTTTCTGTCTGCGACGGAATACCGGCAGGCTCAATATTATCTTTAGAATTTATAAGAATTGGAATGCTTAAATAGCTGTTAAGCGGATCTAAACCTGAAGATTTTCCGTGGAAAAATGATTCCATTTCCCCGAATATCTTTTTCAGTTTTAATAATTTATCTCGGGTAAGATTTTCTAAAACAGTAATTTTTCCGGTAGCATATTTATCGTAAATGGCCGCTACCAAAGCACCGCTACTTCCAACTCCATATCCCTGCGGAATCGTAGAATCGAAATACATGCCTTTTTTAATATCGGAATTTAAAGCAGCCATATCAAATTGCACTAACTCGGGGTTGTTTTGCTCAAGTTCACTAAGGTAATCTGCAAATCGGCGTAAACTTTTGTTAGAGGCAATAGCAGCTTCAGAAGGATCTTCATCTACTTTTAAAGCTCCATTATAAAAATTATAAGGAATTGATAAACCTTTGGAATCTTTGATGATTCCATACTCTCCAAAAAGAAGAATTTTCGAATAAAATAAAGGTCCTTTCATATTCTAATGTTTTAATTCAATGGAAGCTTTAATTTTAGCCTTCACTTAAACTTGCTATTTCTTTACAATAATTATTTATTATTGTGGTAACCAGATAGTATGGATGCTTTTTAAAAAACACATACCAGGTTGTACGCTTATTAGGTTTATAAAAAATATACAACTCACCTAAAAACTTCAAATCAGTTGGACTCCCATAATGCCCGGAACTCCGAAGATTTCATTTATAAAATCATAGATATCCCCAACATAATTCTGATTCTAAAAAACTAAAATAATCTTTTAGATAAACTGTTTGAACAAGCTTATCTAAATAAACAATTACACGAGAAATTATTATTTTTTCTTCCCCCACCATTCACTTTTACGCTTTTTAGACAAAGCTTTTACTTCCTCAACGGTCAAAACCATTCTCCCATTCCTTGTCAAAGTCGAATTCCTCGTTCCTGTCCTTAATAGTCTTATCTCATTAAGAACATTTTCATCTTCCAGGTCTTTCAACCAATCCAGCAGTTCGAACTTTTTAAAATCTACTTGTTTAGCCAATGCTTTTAGCTAAAAATACGAATAATAATTAAATCCTGTTTTTCAGCTTATTGTTGAGGAACAACTTTTTCAGCTCCCTTTCCTACAACATCGCAAATATACTGCCCTTTTTCGCAATAGACAACAAGCTCATTCTTAATGAATTCTAAAACTTTTGCTTTATTTGCTTCGGGATAAAGAATATGCACGTTTGCACCGGCATCCAGCGTAAAGCAAACAGGTGTTTTAGTCGCTTCCCTGAATTCCCAAATTTTATTGATAATTTCTAAAGTATTCGGCTTCATCAAAATAAAATAAGGATTGCTACTCATCATCATGGCGTGCAATGTGAGTGCTTCACTTTCTACTATGGCGATAAACTGGTCCAAATTTCCCGAAGCAAAAACCTTCTTTAATTTATCTAAATTTGAATGAGCCTGGGCAAAACGATTTTCAGCAAAAGGGTGCCCGTGCATTAAATTATGTCCCAGGCTGCTGCTTACCTGTTTTTGGCCTTTATCTACCAGTAAAATTGTATCCTGAAAAGTTTTAAAAACTTCATTAATTTCAAAAGGATATTTTATTCCGAAGAGATCACTGCTTCCCGGGATATTCTTATGTTCGCCCCATTCAATTAACTCTCCTTGCAGGCTTCGGCAAGCGCTTCCCGAGCCTAATCGCGCTAAAAATGAAGCTTTTTTAAAGAAATATTCTTCATTATTGGTTTGTATAGCTCCCAATTCTTTTTCCAAACTCATCATGCAAAGCGCCAGAGCGCTCATTCCACTGGCTGAAGAAGCAATTCCGCTGCTATGCGGAAATGAATTTTCGGTATAAATTTTAAAATGATAATCTTTTAAAAACGGGCAATAAATTTCAATTCGCTCAAAAAACTGCTGAATTTTCGGTTTAAAATCTTCTTTCTTTTCTCCTTCAAAATAAAGTTCAAAATCAAAAAAAACAGATTTTTCTACTTTCTTCTCAAATTCTAATTTTGTGGTGGTTTTGCAATTATTCAGCGTAAAACTCACCGAAGGATTGGCAGGAATTTGCCCTTCCCTTTTCCCCCAATATTTTACCAGGGCGATATTACTGGGAGATTGCCAGGTGACTTCTCCCTTCTCTATATTGTTCGAAAATTGCTTTGAAATAAAATCCTTTTCAGGCATAATCACTATTTTAAAACCATAAATATTTGAGCGTAATAGACTAAATATTCCAAATTAAGAAGCAAAGATAGGTTTTATGTTTTGGGAATTTTCTTTCCCAGTTCAAATAAATTTATATTTTAGTAGTTCAAAACTCACAAGCTTAAAGTCTGAAATAGTGATTTTTACATCAGACCAATTAAGAAATAAAAGCCTGAGTTTTTTGAATTTGACTTAGAAAACCAACCAAAATGACCAAAAAACTCTTTTTCCGAAGTTCGGTGGCCATTGGCATTTGTTTGCTTTTCGGTTTTATGGGCTCTATCGCTACCCAAACCGGATTTGACGGTTGGTACCCCGAGTTAAACAAACCCTGGTTTGATCCGCCAGACTCAATGTTTGGGCCCATCTTATTTTTAATGTACGTATTAATGGGGATTGCCGCAGGGATAGTTTGGAGCAAGGGTTTTTATCATAAATGGGTAAAAACCGCTTTATACCATTTTGGATTTCAATTATTACTAACCGGTTCCTGGTCTTTACTTTTCTTCGGACTCCAAAAACCACTTTTAGCTCTTTTAAATATTATTGCACTGTTTATCCTGCTTCTTTTCACCATAAAATGGTTTAAAGTAGTAAACAATATCGCGGCTTATTTGCTTATTCCTTATGCAATTTGGGTTCTTTTTGCGATAGCACTTAATTTTGAAATCTGGCGACTCAATTAATCTTCGCTCATGGCTTTTGCGGCGAGAAAACCGCCCGTCCATGCGTTCTGAAAGTTAAATCCGCCGGTGATGGCATCAATATTTAAAATTTCCCCTGCAAGGAACAAGTTTTTGTGAAATTTGCTTTCAAAAGTTTTAAAGTTCACTTCTTTTAGGTCTACACCTCCGGCCGTAACAAATTCTTCCTTAAATGTACTTTTTCTATCTACTTTGAAAATACCTTCAGTAAGTTGACTGCTTAAATTTTGTAGCTGATTTTTATTTAAATCGGCCCAGGTGGTCCCATCTGTAATTCCCGCTGCTACAATTAGATTTCTCCACAAGCGTTTGGGTAAATCGAATTGTGCATTTTTTAAAACTTGCTGTTTGGCGAACTTGGTTTTTAAATCTTTTAACTGACTTAAAATTTCTTCTGAAGTTTTCCCGGGCAACCAGTCTACTTTAATTTCAAACTGATAGTTCAGCTTTTCCAAATCCCTGGCACCCCAGGCCGAAAGTTTTAAAATCCCAGGCCCGCTCATTCCCCAGTGTGTAATTAATAAAGGGCCTTTACTTTCTAAATTTACTTTTTTTGAATTTATTTTCACTTCGGCTTCAGTCGCAATTCCGGCCAGGTCTTTAATTCGCTCGTCCTTTATATTAAAAGTGAAAAGCGAAGGTACCGGTTCAATAATTCTATGCCCAAGATTCTTCAGCAAATTCCACATTTTGGGGTTGCTTCCCGTGGCGAGCATCATTTTTTTTGCTGAAATATCACCTTTGCTTGTTTTAATTTGCCACAAACCTTCCTCCTGCTGAAAATTCTGAACGGCATGACTTTTTAAAACCTGAATATTTAAGCGTTCCGTTTCCAGTAAAAAGCAATCGATAATACTTTGGGAATCGTCCGAAACAGGAAAAATTCGGCCATCCTCTTCAATCTTTAATTCAATCCCTCTTTCTTCAAACCACTGCATGGTCTCGACAGTCATAAAGCTGTGAAAGGGTCCCAATAATTCCTTTTCGCCACGCGGGTAATTGGTGCTGAGCTCCTTCGGAAGAAATTCCGCATGCGTAACATTGCACCTTCCTCCTCCTGAAACTTTCACCTTGGTAAGCACTTCTTTGCCACGCTCTAAAATGGCTATTTTAAGCTTTGGATTTAATTCAGCAGCATTTATAGCGGTGAAAAATCCCGCAGCCCCGCCGCCAATTATAATGATATCAAAATGTTGCATTCAGGTTAAAATTTAAAATTTAGAGATTCCGGTTTTGGGCTTTCTTGACTCTTGTTTCTCAAAAAAGCCTATCAGGAAAATCAGAAATAATCCCATCCACTCCAAAATCCCGTATTCGCGCTATATCGTCAGGTTCGTTAACCGTCCAGACATTTACTTTAAATCCGGCTTCGTGAGAAGCTTTTACATTATCTCTTGTAATTATTCCCAGGGAAGGGTGAATTGCTGAAGCATTGAGCAGTTTCCCCAATTCTATTGCCTCAGTTACACTTGCTTTACTCAAAATTCCTAAGGGAACATTTTTATCGAGTTTTCGCATTTGAAATAACTCGTTTTTCTGAAAACTGGAGACGATAAAATCTTCATATTTCCAATTTCTTTCAGAAATATATTGCTTGATTATTTCTGAAGTAGCTGCTGCGGTATTTAAACCTTTTAATTCAACATTAATAGTATATTTTCCTTCAATAAGATCTAAAACTTCGATAAGTAAAGGAATTTCAAATTTATCTTCAACCTTAAAAGATTTTAATTCATCTAAAGACTTTTTTGCGATTTCGCCGCTGCCATTGGTGGTTCGGTCCAGTGTAAAATCATGAATTACCACTAATTCTCCGGTTTTACATCTATGTACATCAATCTCTATGGCATCAACTCCAAAATCAAGGGCTTTTTGAATACTCTCCAGCGTATTTTCGGCTAAATGGCCTTTGGCGCCCCGATGTCCAATCTTTAATAAATTCATTTGGCAAAGGTATTCAATTAACACAAATGAATGTTTTTTTAACCTTATTAGGTTTTTAAAGACTTCTTTAGAAAGACTTATAAATCCTTAACATTTTATTGTAGGCAATGCTTCTTAATTTTATACATCGACTGATTTGAAAATCAGCAAAGTATTAATTATGAAATATTTAGCCTGGATAAGACCAAAAACCAACCATTATGAATGAACCAGAAAAATTTCCTGATCAGCAGCAGGAGCAACCCGGAAAAGAATACAAAATGAACCCCGAACCGGAAATTATTAGAAAAAACTATAAAGGTTCGGGTAAACTAGAAGGTAAAAACGCTTTAATAACCGGTGGCGATAGCGGAATTGGACGAAGCGTTGCAGTTCACTTTGCTCGTGAAGGGGCAAACATCGCGATTATTTATTTAGAGGAAAACGAAGATGCCCGGGAGACCAAAAAATTAGTTGAAAAAGAAGGAAAAAAATGCCTCATTATTGAAGGGGATTTAAAGAAAGAAGACTTCTGTAAAAAGGCGTTGCAAAAAAGTTCTAAAGAATTAGGGAAATTAAATATCCTGGTGAATAATGCGGCGATTCAATTTCCCAAAGAAAGTATAGATGATATTAGTACAGAGCAAATTCATCAAACTTTTGAAACCAACATTTATCCTTATTTCTATATTGTAAAAGAAGCCCTACAACAACTTCAGGAAGGTGATGTAGTGATAAATACTACTTCTGTTACAGCTTATCGCGGTAGTGAACATTTACTGGATTACAGCAGCACAAAAGGCGCGATTGTAAGTTTTACCCGTTCTTTATCTAAAATGCTGGCCGATAAAAAAATTAGGGTTAACGGTGTTGCACCCGGTCCCATCTGGACACCGCTAATCCCAGCTACTTTCGATGATGTAACCGAGTTTGGTCAGGACACTCCAATGGGAAGGGCAGGACAACCCAGTGAAGTCGCCCCCGCCTATGTTTTTCTTGCCAGTGAGGATAGCAGTTATATTACCGGACAAATTATTCACGTAAATGGCGGTGAAATTATTGGGGGATAAGCTGAGAATCAATTAAATTACTAAAAACTTATTATGGAAAAATGGTTTGAAGCTTCCTGGACGTCTGTTCTGGCAATTTTTCTCACTGCAACCGGGATTTACCTGGCTATTATAATTTTTACAAGAATTGCCGGAAAACGCAGTTTCTCTAAAATGTCCAGCTTTGATTTTGCGATGACGGTAGCTGTAGGTTCTATTTTAGCCACTACCATTCTATCTGCCTCAGTGAGTTTGCTGCATGGAATTGCAGGTTTGGCAGCCGTATATATTTTGCAAATTTCAGCGGCAATTTTAAGGCGATTTTCCTGGTTTCAGGAAGCTATAGATAACTCCCCACTACTTCTTATGGACGGTAATACAATTCTACATAATAATTTAAAGAAAGCCCGGGTTACCGAAGGTGATCTTCGGTCTAAATTAAGAGAGGCCAACGTTCTAAATCTTTTGCAGGTGCGGGCGGTAGTTTTTGAAACTACAGGTGATATTTCGGTTTTACATTCTTCAGATGAAAATGAGGCATTAGAAGACTGGCTTACTAAAGATGTTCTAAAATAACTAAAATATGACCTTAGAGTGGACCGATATTCTGGGATTGGCGGCAGGAATTTGCACTACGGTGGCAGTGATTCCGCAGATCAAAAAAGCCTGGAAAACCAAGAAAGTAGAAGATGTTTCACCGGGAATGTTTAGTATTTTGATACTGGGAGTTTTTCTGTGGGTAATCTACGGAATCACCCAAAAAGATCTTCCTATAATCGCTACTAATGGAGTTTCCCTGGGATTAAATAGCGTTATGCTGTATTTAATGATTCGCTATCGGAAGAAGGAATGAAGCAACTTGTTAATCTTTTAAAATTTTGAACTAATTTATTCTTAAACCCCATAGAAGCTTTCAGAAAACCTGATAGTTTTACAAAAATAACCATTCAACATTATGATTTCTACCAGAGAAAAATCTAAAGTAAAACAAATCAAAGCTTCTACAGATCAAGCTATCGAGCTTGCATTTAATGACTTTGTGCTTACGCAAGATCATCCTTGTATAATGGCACAAACAGTATTTAACCAGGAGCATATAGACCTCCATACCTACGATGAATTCCCAAGCCGAAAAACCGCGAAACTAATTTATAAAGATTTAGAAAAGTATATTGAAAACTACGACTTTGAATCGAATGAATTTCATACGTTCATGGCTGTTTTTAAAGATCAGGAATCTTTTTCTGAAACCCAGTTTGAAACCGCACTTTGGAAACAATTAGAATTCTTGCATGATGTTGATAATAAGGACTGGGATCCTACCGTAAGCAATAATCCTAAAGACGATAATTTTAGTTTTAGTATTGCCGGTAAAGCTTTTTATATGGTTGGCCTACATCCTAACAGCAGCCGAAAAGCAAGACAAAGCCCATATCCGGCAATGGCTTTTAACCTGCACTGGCAATTTGAAAAGTTAAGGGAAATGGGCGCATATTATACCGTTAGAGATAAAATCAGGGAACGCGATACTGAATTGCAGGGCAATATAAACCCAATGTTAGAAGATTTTGGTAATAAAAGCGAAGCCCGGCAATATAGTGGCCGTAAAGTTGGAGATGAATGGAAATGCCCTTTTCATCACGGAAAGAAATAACTATGTACCAACCCAAGAAATACAAAAAGGATGATGCTGAATTCATTTTTAAATTTATACAGCAGCATCCTTTCGCTAATTTTATAATCAACGGCGACCGACTTTTAGCTACGCATATTCCTGTGCTCACTCACGGTACAGCAAAAGATTTTATTTTATTTGCACATATAGCAAACCACAACGAGCAATTTAAACACCTGGAAGATGGTAAAGAAGCTCTGCTGATTTTCCAGGGGGCTCACGGTTATGTTTCTTCCTCCTGGTATAAAGAAAAAGATATTAGCACCTGGGATTATTCAGCAGTGCACGTAAATGTTAAGCTGAAAATTCAATCGCGGGAAGAGCTGGAAGAATCCTTACAGGAGCTTGTAGCAACTTTTGAAAAGCCCCAGAAAAACCCCTTGTATTATAAAGACCTTCCTAAAGAAATGAGGGAAAATCACCTTCCGCATATCACAGGATTTTGGTGTGAAGTAGAGAACATTCAGGCCATTGCGAAACTGCATCAGGGGTTTGATAAAGATGATATAGAATCGGTTACTTCACATTTGGAAAAGCGGCAAAATAATTTATCTTCCACCTTAAGCGAAAACATTAAAAGAGAGCATAAATGCAAGTGATTAAAAAACAATCTGGAGCTGCCTTTAAATTAAAAAAAGGACAGAAACTGAAGGTGATAGATCCCGAAGGCGAACAGGTTAGCGATATGGTTCTATTTAATGCAAAAGACAGAAGGGAAAAATTATCATCGGGCAAAACCCTGGATTTTGAAGAATCTATTTTAATAAGCACCGGGAATTTTCTTTGGAGCAACCGTAGTAATAAAATGATGGAACTCCTGGAAGATACTAACGGTAGAAACGATTTTTTACTGGCACCCTGCAGCCCTGAAACTTTTGAGGTGATGTATGATTATGAAGGTTATCATCCCAGCTGTTTTGAAAATCTTTACACCAACCTTGAAAAATTTGAAATTGAGCCGGATGATATTCCTACGGCGTTCAATATTTTTATGAACGTACAGTTTGATGAAAAAGGAAAACTTAGCGTAGACCCGCCATTAAGCAAAGCAGGAGATTACGTGTTATTTGAAGCCAAAATAGACCTGATTGTAGCCTTAACCGCGTGTGCTGCTGAAGATAGCAACAATGGCAGTTTTAAGCCTATACATTATGAAATATTAGATTAATTATTTCAAAAAACTACAAAAAAAGCGGCCGGAAATCTGGAATTTCCGGCCGCTTTTATTTATCCTAAAACGGTTTTTAAGAAACCGCTTTAAGTTTATTTATCGTGGATTTATTCAATTTATCTTCGGCATATTCCCTTGATACTTTAAGTTTGCTGTGACCGCTTTCGGGCATTTCAAACATCGCATCGGTAAGAATTGCTTCGCATAGAGATCTTAATCCCCTTGCACCAAGTTTATATTCTACAGCTTTTTCAACTATATAATCCAGTGCATCCTCAGTCATTTCAAACTCGATATCGTCCATTTCAAACAATTTTTGATATTGTTTTACAATAGCATTTTTAGGCTCTGTCAAAATTGAACGAAGAGTACTTTTATCCAGCGGATTCATATAAGTCAGCGCCGGTAACCTTCCAATTATTTCAGGAATAAGTCCGAAATCTTTTAAATCCTTCGGAATAATATATTTTAGAAGATTGGTTCTTTCAATGGTATCATCACTTTTTGAAGCGCTAAAACCAACCGCCTGCATATTTAAACGCTTGCTGATGTTTCGCTCAATACCATCAAAGGCACCTCCCGCAATGAAAAGGATGTTTTCGGTATCTACCTCTACAAATTTCTGATCTGGGTGTTTACGGCCTCCTTTTGGCGGCACGTTAACCGTGGTTCCTTCCAGTAATTTCAATAAAGCCTGCTGAACACCTTCCCCTGAAACATCCCGAGTAATTGAAGGATTATCACTTTTACGGGCAATTTTATCTATTTCATCAATAAATACAATTCCGCGCTGTGCTTTTTCAACATTATAATCGGCTGCCTGAAGCAATCTCGTTAAAATACCTTCTACATCTTCACCTACATAACCAGCCTCGGTAAGTACTGTAGCATCTACAATAGCCAAGGGAACATTAAGCATTTTCGCAATGGTTTTGGCAATAAGGGTTTTTCCCGTACCGGTTTCCCCAACCATAATGATGTTAGATTTTTGAATTTCTACATCATCGTCGCTAGCCGGTTGTAACAACCTTTTATAGTGGTTATAAACGGCTACAGACATCACTTTCTTGGTAGCTTCCTGCCCAATTACATATTGGTCTAAAAACTCCTTAATTACTTTTGGCTTGCTAAGCATAAGATCTGAAGACAATTCTTTGGCTTCTCCCTGCTTAAGCTCTTCCATTACAATGCCGTGCGCCTGCTCTATGCATTTATCACATATATGCGCGTCTAAGCCTGCTATAAGTAAATTGGTTTCGGGTTTCTTTCTACCGCAAAACGAACATTCTAATTCTTCTTTCGCCATTTCATCAAATTTCAATTTCAGTCTATAAAATAATAAACTGAAAATTAATTCCTATCCTTCTCTCGTTAAAATCTCATCGATCATTCCGTATTCCTTGGCTTTTTCGGCCTTCATCCAGTAGTCACGATCACTATCTTCTTCAATTTTTTCGTAAGATTGACCTGAATGTTTTGCTATAATATCGTAAAGTTCCTTTTTAAGGGTTAAGATCTCTCTCGCTGTAATTTCTATATCGCTGGCCTGACCTTGCGCACCTCCTAAAGGCTGGTGAATCATCACTCTTGAATGCGGTAAACCGCTTCTCTTTCCTTTTTCACCTGCACAAAGCAATACTGCCCCCATAGAGGCTGCCATTCCCGTACAAATTGTTGCAACATCCGGTTTTATGAATTGCATAGTATCATAAATCCCCAAACCGGCATAAACGCTTCCTCCCGGAGAGTTTATATAAATCTGGATATCTTTAGAAGCGTCTGTACTTTCTAAAAACAACATTTGCGCCTGGATAATATTTGCAACCTGATCGTTAATTGCCGTACCCATAAAGATAATTCTATCCATCATTAATCTGGAAAAAACATCCATAGCAACGGCATTCATTTGTCGCTCTTCAATAATATTTGGCGTCATTCCCGTAGGTGTCACGCTGCTCACTATCTTTTGGTAGTAATTACTATTTATACCGTGATGTTTAGTGGCGTATTTTTCAAATTCTTTTCCGTAATCCATCAATTTTTCTGTTTTTAAGCTTTTTCTCTTAGCTGCCTTTTACGTGAAAAGGCGTTAATCCAAATGGTTTAACGCCTTAAATATAAGTATAAATTTATAGAAAAAGCTTACTCGTAAATCTCTTTCACAAATTCGTCGTAAGTCACTTCTTTTTCTTCAAAAGACATTTTTTCTTTATAGAAATCAAGCAATTTTTCATTCATTAATTGCTCTGAAAGTCTTTTTACCTCGTCCTGGTTAGAAAGAATTCTCGCTGCAATATCGTCAAGTTCTTCATCTCCAGGATTCATTTGTCCAAACTGAGCCATTTGTTCTTTGATCTTTTCTTTAGCGAAAGATTTAAGATCTTCAAATTCAACTGTTAGATTATTTTCGTTTACTATTTTACCTTCAATTAGCTGGTAACGTAAACCTTCTTCGCTTTTTTCGTATTCTTCCTTGGCTTCTTCCTCGGTCATTGGTTTTTCACCAACAGTTTGAATCCATTTTTGAAGAAATTCTTTTGGAAGTTCAAAGTTTGTTTGCTCAATAAGCTGCTTGGTCACATCGTTCATTAACTGCTGATCGCTCTGCTGCTTAAATTGCTTTGCTGCATCTTCCTTGATCTTTTCTTTAAGCTCGTCTTCACTGGTTACTTTTCCTTCACCAAAAAGCTTATCAAATAACTCCTGGTTAAGTTCAGCAAGTTCTCTATGGTTGATCTCCTTAACGGTAAATTCAACCTCAATATCAAGATCGTGGGCTTTATCGTGCTCAATGCCTAAATGCTGAATAAGATCGTGATCGTCTTCAAAAAGACTCTTGGTTTTTAAAGTGACCACATCGCCAACTTTAGCACCAACAAATTTATTAAGGTTTCTTTTTCCCTTGATCTTATCTAATTCAATGGAAGTTTCTTTCTCGATTCCTTCCTCTTCATTTTTAAAAATTCCGGCAACGATATCTCCTTCTTCAGCTTCATCTTTGGTAGTTAATTTCCCATATTGTTTACGCATAGATTCAATTTGGTTATTCACCATTTTTTCATCTGCAACAATATTATAATGGGTTACCGGCCTTTCAAGATCAAGTTTTACATCAAATTCCGGAGCCAATCCAAGTTCAAACTCAAAGCTATATTCTTCTTTATTCCAATCGAAGTTTTCCTGCTCTTTTGGAATAGGATTTCCAAGAACATCCAGTTTTTCTTCGGTAAGATATTTATTTAGTGAATCCTGTAAAAGTTTATTTACCTCATCTACCAACACAGCCTGACCGTATTGTTTCTTTACCATTCCCATAGGCACGTGCCCTTTTCTAAAGCCGGGAATATTGGCGTTTTTACGGTAATCTTTTAAGATTTTATCAACTTTACCGGCGTAGTCCTCTTTGGCGATATCTACTTTTACTACCGCATTCAATTCATCAATATTCTCTCTGGTAATATTCATCTTGACTTGTTATAAAAATTGGAGTGCAAAATTACATTTTTTTCCCAAGCCAACAAAGTTTCAAATTATTGAATTTCAGTAATATTGTGCTAATCTTTTCCTAACAAAGAAAACAGAAGTGATTGAAAGAGGGATAAAAGTAAACTAAACAGAAGAGCAATAAAAAAGCCGCTCACCCCAAACCCTGAAACAAAAGCATCTGCCAATAAGATAATTATTGCGTTTATTACCAGTAGAAATAAGCCTAGAGTAAGAATAGTAACCGGTAGGGTAAAAATGACCAAAATAGGTTTTACCAGCAGGTTTAGAATAGCCAGCACAATAGCCACAATTACTGCGGTTAAATAGCCTTCTACCTCAACTCCCGGCAAAAATTTGGCAAGTATAACTACTGCTACCGCGGTAAGTAAAATTCTTAATATAAAATTCATGATATTTAGATTAGTTGGTTTCTGAAAAATACAAAAAAAACGCCGGAAAAATCCGGCGTTTCTATAATTGTAATAAAAAGTATGTGTTCCTATTGAACTTCGTTACTATAGGTAACTGTACCGTAAGAACCTACGTTAACTTCTGGCACATCTGCATTATAAGTATCATTGATTGCATCAATTATTCTGTTAGAAACTATTGCATTTCCTCGAGGGGTAAGGTGAATCCCGTCAAGTGAAAAAGCACCTCCAGTAACAAATTCTGAAGTTACAAATCCGCCATCATAGGAGATCCCATCTGTAGCTAATGTATTTAGCATTGCGTTGGCATCAACAAAAGCAAGACCATTAGCCTGTGCCAACCCAGAAATTACCTGATTGTATCTATCTGTAGCATCTCTAATCAATTCCTGCTCTGCATTTGTTAATACGTGCTCATCTCCTAAAGGAACTGAAACACCGTTTATCATATTTGGATTATCTCCCACGGGAGTTCCAAGAAATCCGGAACTAGTTAAAGGTATAAGATCTGTAGGCGTGGCCTGTCTTAACTGACTTAACAATCCAGCAGTTTGAGGATCAAGATTGAATGGCGCTCCTTGAATAGCCTGGCTAATATCGGTTAGCGATTCATCCTGAAGTGTTACATAGTTTTGACCTTCGGCAAAATTAATTTGTCGGTTTTGCGCTTCTTCAGCAGTAATAAATCCAGCCTGAACCAAACCAGGAAGAACCTGGGTATTATAGGCTGAAAATTGCTGGTTTAAAGCACCGGCAGTTTGTGCATCTAAAGGTATAGCATTAACTGGAACCCTTGTAAAAAACGGAACCGAAGCTACATCTGGAATATTGATAAGAACCCCACCACTTGCATTTGCAGCCAAAGCCTGTACCATTTCACTATATACACTGGCAAAAACGTTTGGATCTGTAATATCATTCTCGCCGTAAGTTGAAGGCTCCAGGTTGTTTAATTGGTACTCTCCTGTCCCCCCAGATCTTGCATATCCAAGAACATCGTTATTACCTATCCACAAAGAAAAGAAAGTTGGATCTTGAGCAAGGGCATCTTCCATTACAGATGCATTAGGTTCAGATGCAAAACGGGCAAAATAAGGGTTTGCAGTCCCTACCGCTACTCCCTGAATATTACCATAGCCTTGAGCACCTAAATGATAAGATTTAGCTCCAGGAACTCCCATATTACTAAAAGGTCCCTGTTGAACATTTCCTACTTCGGTAGTTGGTTGCATTCCGGTATATACCCGCGGAAGGGTATCACCATCTACAACAGATAAAACCAATCTATTATTAGTAATTTGATTACCTCCGGCTAAAAGTCCCCCGGCATTATCACTCATAAAAGGAATAGTAAACTCCTCGATATCCTGAGTTTTATCAAATTGCTGCGCAAGGATGTTTGGATAAGAATTTTCCTGCCCGGTAATATAAAGGGCATTATCTGCATATCCTGCGGTAAGTGAATTACCAAGCGCGACGTAGCGTGAAAAATCGGCTTCCCCATTGCTGTACGCCCCGGCTTCGTCTACCGGATTATCAAATTCTGGCTCGCAGGAAACAATTCCCAGCGCCAATATTGCTATATATTTAAAATACTGTTTCATCTTCTAAATTTTATAATTTGTAGGTTACACCAAGTCCCGGAATAAAGGCTGAAGTTTTATAAGTTCCTTCAAAAGGAACAGTCTCTCCATTCTCAGTATAGTAATTGTAAGATTCGTCTATTTCCTCATATCTGTTATAAAGGAAAGCCGCATCTATAGAGAATCTATTACTTACGTGTAAAGAAAGTCCGCCTGTAAATCCGTGGGCATCGTTTCTTGGAGTTTCAGGAGCAAAGTAACCTGATTGTACCGGAGATTCGTCAAAATAATACCCAACTCTTAAGGTAACGGTTTCGTTTGCAAAATACTGCAAACCAAACCTGTAAGAAGAAGAGTTTTTGTAATTTCTTGGATTATTAGAATCTGGAGTTGCATTTGCAAAATCTATATCTAAAGATTCGTAAACATCCCAATAAGTCATATTATAATCGAATGCAAAAAGCCATTTATCCAGTAATTGATAAGAAAGACCTACCGAAAGTTCAGCCGGCATAGGCAATGCGGCATCAAATTCTGTGTTCTGGAAAGGAGTTAAAGGAGAGTTTGGAACGTTTCGAAACGTAGCGTCGCCGCCTTCAGCTTCAACCATAATTTCACTTCGATAATTTATACCAAACCGTAAATCTTCAGTTGCGTTATACATGGCACTGGCAGACCATCCAAAAGCGCTAACACCACTGGCGTCTACGGTTACATTAGAGCGATTCCCATCAACATCAGTTAAAGTACGGTTTAGGTTACGGTTAAAGTTTACCGATCCATTTACATAGATTGGTCCACCACCAACACTTAATTTATCCGAAATTTTTACAGAAGCCAAAGCCTGGATGTAAATAGCCTGAAGATCTATATTGTTTACCAAATGAGACCCGGCCCAATCTGTTGGCCATTCTACAGTACTACCATAAGGTGTATAAGCTGCCAATCCTAAAGTCAACCAATCGTTTACACGGTAAGAACCATAGGCATAAAATGGAGTTCCTACAGGACTATCGGTTTCAGAACTAATTCCGAATTCTGAATTTTGATATTTCACATTCGAAAAAACAGCGCTGGCACCGGCTGCTAAATTTATCTTATCTTCAAGATACACAAGACCTGCGGGGTTAAAGAAAGCAAGTTCGGCATTATTAACTACCGCTACACCTGTGTGGCCCATAGCTAGCGATCTTTGTCCCTGAAGACTCACCCTATACCCACCTGCATAAGTTACCGCAGCCATTAGACCAAAAAGGCCCAGGAAAAGTAATTTTTTCATAATTGAATTGGATTTATTTGTATTCTAACAATTTGTTGACTTCAAATTTAGCATAAATTACATATTACTCAACAAAAATGCACAATTTATTATGCACACATAATAAATTTAGAAGGAATTTAAAGAAAATCAGCTACAACTTTGTAGAAATCGTTCATTTTCTCAGCGTGGACCCAGTGCCCGGCATTTGCAATTTCTTCAAATTTTACTTCAGGAAATTGTTTTTTAATAGCTGGCTTATCTTCTTCTTTAATATAATTTGAATCGCCTCCTTTTATAAAAAGAGTAGGCCCTTTAAAAGTTTTATCCTGCGGAAGAGACTTACCAACTTCTTCAATATTATTTTTTAAAGTTTCCAGATTTACTTTTAAGCAATAAGTACCTTCAGATTTTCGGTTTAGGTTCTTTAAAAGGAAAAGCCTGATTGGTTTTTCTGAAATAAATTCAGAAAGTAATTTATCGGCTTCCTGCCGGGATTCCAAATCTGCCTCTTCCAGAGCCGTCAATCCCTTCAGGATTTGCTGATGGTGCGGTTCGTAATATTTAGGTGCAATATCTACAACGATTAGTTTTTCTACTAAATTAGGATATTCGCCCGCAGCAAGCATCGCCGTTTTACCTCCCATGGAATGTCCCATTAAAATAATATTTGATAAAGAATGTTGCTCGCAATATTCTTTAATATCTTCAGCCATTAATTCATAGCTATGCTCATCGGTATGCGGACTTTTCCCGTGATTACGTTGATCTATAAGATGAATTTGAAAAGCTTTTTCTTCAGCAAGTTTATTACCAATGGTTTTCCAGTTATCGCTCATTCCTAAAAAGCCGTGGAGAATTAATAGGGGCTTCCCCTCTCCTAATATTATAGAATTTAATTTCATTGCAGTTTTTTTTATGGAATTGTATTATTTCAGTAATTCCAGGTATTTCTCAATCGTATTTTCCAGCCCCATATAAAGAGCTTCGGCAATTAGTGCGTGGCCAATAGAAACTTCATCTAAATACGGCACATTATCTTTAAAATATTTTATATTATCTAAAGAAAGATCGTGCCCAGCGTTTACGCCCAAACCTAATTGGTGCGCCATAGTTGCACATCTTTTATAAGGCTCAACCCCGGTTTTATCACCTTCAGCATATTTTACCGCAAAAGCTTCGGTATATAATTCTATACGATCTGTACCGGTTTCTGCAGCTCCATCCATCATTTTTTCATCGGGATCTACAAAAATAGAAGTGCGAATACCGTTATTTTTAAATTCCTGGATTACTTCCTGGAGAAATTCTTTGTTTTTAATGGTATTCCAGCCTGCGTTTGAGGTGATTGCATCTTCGGCATCTGGCACTAAAGTAACCTGGGCCGGTTTTGCCTCCAGCACCAAATTAATAAATTTCGCAACCGGATTTCCTTCAATATTAAATTCGGTTTTTACATTTGAAGAAAGATCTCTAACATCCTGGTAAGTAATATGCCGCTCGTCTGGTCGTGGGTGTACGGTGATACCCTGCCCACCAAAAGATTCTATTTTCTTAGCGGCTTCTACGACGTTGGGAATATTGCCGCCTCGGGCATTTCTTAAAGTCGCAATTTTATTGATATTTACACTTAATTTCGTCATTTTATAAGCTTTTGTTTAACAAAAATACAAACTTGTAAATGCCCTAATGAATTTTATTTTAATTAATTTGCATAAAAAGGAAGCGACATCATGCACATGGAAGATTTTATAATTAACGATGTCTCTATAAGGCATTTTTCTGATAAAATTGGGGAAGTCCAGGACTTGTTCAATCAGTTAACCTATTCGCATTTACCAGTAGAAAACAACGGTATTTATATGGGTTGTATTTCAGAAAATGATATTCGTTGTTTTGAGGCTGAAAAATCGCTTGAAGATTATCAATATGCGCTGGAAGGTTTCTTTGTAAGAAATACCGATTTCTGGCTGGATATTTTAGAACGTTTTGCTCAAAACAACACCAATATTCTTCCAGTTTTAGATGAAGAAAGCACCTATTTGGGCTATGTTGAACTCAATGAAATTATTGCCTTATTTAACGAAACTCCTTTTTTGAGCGAAGCGGGCAATATTATTGTAATTCAAAAAGGAATTAAAGATTATTCATTCAGCGAAATTACCCAAATAACCGAATCTAATAATGCCAATATCTTGGGGATCTTTATTTCAAAAATTGAACATGACGTTGCCCAGATTACGGTTAAATTAAGCCCTTCAGGTATAAATGAAATTATTCAGTCTTTCCGTAGGTATGGGTACAAGATAGTTTCTGAACACCGGGAAGACAATTTCAACAAAAATCTTAGGGATCGCTCTAAGTATTTAGATAAATATATGAATATATGAAAGTAGGCATCTACGGTCAGTTTTACCATACTAATGCCGGGATCTATATAGGGCAGCTTCTGGAATTGCTGAAGCGCGAAAATATTAAAGTCGTAATTGAAGAAAATTTCCTGGATCTCATTCATCTAAATAAAACCATAGATGAAAAATATTCCCATTTCACCACTTTTGAAGAGTTAGATAACAGTTTCGACCTGTTTTTTTGCATCGGTGGAGATGGTACTATTTTAAAATCTATAAATTATATCAGAAATTTAGATATTCCTATTGTGGGGATTAATACGGGGAGATTAGGCTTTTTAGCCACCATTCAAAAGGAGGAAATCAAAGAATGTTTACAGAGTATACTTGAGAAAAAATTCAGCATTTCCCGCCGTACAGTTTTAAATATTAAAACCAATCCAACCAGTCACGACCCCGTTTTTAGAAATATTGCCCTTAATGAAGTTGCTGTTAGCAGAAAAAACACTACTTCTATGATTACCGTAGATACGTGGCTAAACGATCAATATTTAAATTCTTATTGGGCCGATGGTTTAATTGTTTCTACACCCACAGGTTCTACCGGTTATTCCCTTAGCTGTGGTGGCCCGGTAATTACGCCAGATGCAGGCTCTCTCATTATTACACCCATCGCACCGCACAATTTGAACGCGAGACCTTTGGTAATTAAGGACGATACTAAAATAACACTCCGCGTTTCGGGACGGGAAGAGTCACATTTAGTTTCTATGGATTCCCGAATCGCAACCCTGGAAAATGATACCGAAATCATTATAGAAAAAGCACCCTACGCAATAAATCTTGTTGAACTTAAAGGCGATAGTTTTCTTCACACCCTAAGAAAAAAGTTAATGTGGGGTGAGGATAAGCGCAATTAAGCAATAAATGATTTTAAAAACTGTTTATGAATATGTACAAACTTGCTCAAATTATTGTGGAGCAAACATAATTGTTATATTTGCAAACTTTTGAAAGCCTATGAGGTACCTATTAGTTTTTGTAATCATGCTTGTTTTTGCTCCAAAAACAAATTCCCAAACATTTGAAGTAGGACCATATATTGGTGGCGCTAATTATATAGGAGATGTAGGGCGAACCAATTTTGTACTACCCAGCGGGTTGGTTGGCGGCGCACTACTTAAATGGAATCGCAGCCCACGGCACGCCTTTAGATTTTCGCTTTTATATGCTGAAATAAGTGCAGATGATGCAAATTCTAATGACCCAAGAAGATTAAATAGAGGCTACTCATTTAACAATACAATTGCAGAAGCTTCGTTAGGAATAGAGTATAATTTCTGGAGTTTTGACCTTCACGAAGGTCACCCCCAAAGCACTCCATATTTATATACGGGGATAACATATTTTAGGGCAGACCACGTATTGCTGGATGCTGATTTCCCTAACGGCCAACTGGAAAACCAGGGTGCAAACTGGGATTTTGCAATTCCGGTGGTTTTTGGTTATAAAGAAAGTATTACTACTCATATTGTAGGAGCTTTAGAATTAGGAGTGCGATATACATTTACCGATAATATAGACGGAAGCTGGCCTGAAGAAGTTGTTGGAACCAGGATGCCTAAAAGGGAGTTTGGAAACAGGAATACTAACGATTGGTATGTGTTCACCGGCGTGAATTTCACCTTTTCCTGGGGTAGAGAACCTTGCTACAGCAGATTTTAATATGGATTATAAAGAGAAAATAGACCTTAAAAAACTACCTAAACACATTGCTATAATTATGGACGGCAATGGTCGGTGGGCAAGACAAAAAGGCTTTCTTAGAGCTGCTGGGCACGAAGAAGGCACCACTGCGGTACGTGATGTTGTAGAAGCTTCAGCCGAAATTGGTATAGAATACCTTACCCTCTATGCTTTCTCTACCGAAAACTGGAAGCGCCCAAAATTAGAGGTAGACACCTTAATGCGTTTATTGGTTTCTTCATTAAGAAAAGAAATTAAAACACTTCAGGATAATAATATTAGGTTAAACGCTATAGGAAACCTACATACCCTGCCTAAAAAAGTATTTAGAGAACTTCACGAAGTTATAGAAAAAACTAAAACCAACGACCGTATGGTGCTTAACCTTGCACTGAGTTACGGTTCCAGGGAAGAATTAAGTTCTGCAATACGAGAAATTAGCCTGAAAGTTAAAAATAATGAAATAAGCGCCGATGCTATTGATGAATCGGTTATAAATCAGCATCTTTACACCCGAAATTTTCCGGAGGTGGATTTACTAATAAGAACCAGCGGAGAACAACGCATAAGCAACTTCTTGTTATGGCAAATTGCTTATGCCGAATTATATTTTACAAAAATCTTATGGCCAGATTTTAGAAAAGAAAATCTTTTTGAAGCCATTTACAATTATCAAAATAGAGAAAGACGATTTGGAAAAACCAGTGAGCAACTCAGTTAGCGCATTCATGACGAAGAAAGTATTTAGCCTTTTCGCAGTAGCATGCAGTTTAATTTTCAGCATTTCTTCACAAGCTCAGGGCTTACCATTAGCAGATGGCAAAAAGTATATAATTGGAGATATAAAGGTTACGGGTACCGTTAGTTTTAACGAGCAAACCGTAATTGCTTATACCGGCCTCAAAAAAGGGGAAGAAATCTTTATACCCGGCGATAAAATTAGTAGCGTGATCAATAAACTATGGGATATTGATCAATTTAGTGATATCAACTTTTATATCACCAATGTAAGTGACGGCAATGTAGCCGATCTTGAAATTGAGATCCAGGAAGTTCCCAAACTTAATAAAGTTCAGGTTACCGGACTAAAAAAACGGGAAAAAGAGGAGATAATTAAGGAAAATAAACTTAGAACAGGCGCCAAAGTTTCTGAAAACCTTATTACCACTACCAAAAATTACATTGAAAGCAAATATCGAAAAGAAGGATATTTTAATGCCAATGCAAAAATAAGCACCAGCGAAGTTACCGATACTACGGCTAATACTAACCTGGTAAATATGCTTATAAATATAAACCAGGGTGATCGTGTGAAAATTGCCGATATAAACTTTAGCGGAAATGAGAAATTCTCTGACGCTAAACTTAAAAGAGCGATGAAAAACACCAAACAAAAGAATTTTATCCGTTTTTGGAAAAGATCAAAATTTGTTAGGGCAGATTACCAGGAAGACAAAGAAAATTTAATAGATAAATATAAGGAAAGTGGTTATAGAGATGCCAGGATTGTAACAGATTCCCTGGTTGAAATTGATGACGAAACCATAGCATTAAACCTAAAAGTAGAAGAAGGAGATCAATATTACATTGGGAACATAGATTATCTCGGAAATTCGGTTTATACTGATGCTCAACTGCAACGTGCCCTAGGAATTAATAAAGGCGATGTTTATAACGGGGTACTTTTAGATGAGCGAATTGCCGATGAAACCAAACCAGACGGAGAAGACCTTTCTAACTTATATAAAAATAACGGTTACTTATTCTCTACCATTAACCTTGTAGAAACCAACGTTTATAATGACACGATAGATTTTGAAATACGTATTGTTGAAGGAAAAGAAGCGTATTTCAATAATATTAGTGTAACCGGAAATGATAGAACGAAAGATCATGTTATTTATCGTGAATTAAGAACAAAACCAGGCCAGAAATACAGTCAGGAAGATGTTGTAAATACCGTTAGGGAACTTGGGCAACTTGGTTTCTTTGATGCAGAGCAACTTGAACCTAAATTTGTTGATCCAGATCCACAAGCAGGTACATTAGATCTTGAATATTCGGTTGTAGAAGCCGGGGCCAGCCAAATAGAATTACAAGGTGGTTACGGAGGCGGTGGCTTCATTGGTACTTTAGGACTTTCTTTTAACAACTTCTCTTTATCAGGAATTTTTGATAAAGAAGCCTATAAACCAGTACCAATGGGAGACGGGCAAACGCTTTCTTTAAGAGCACAGGCCAGTACCTTTTATCAAACCTACAGTTTGTCTTTTCAGGAACCGTGGTTAGGTGGTAAAAAACCGGTTAGTTTACAAACCTCTTTCTCTTATACAAGACAGTTTTTATTCGATTATATAAACAGAGAAGCAGATAGAAGCAGAAGTTTTGATATACTTGGAATAAACGTAGGTCTCGCCAAACGTTTAACGGTACCAGATCCTTATATGACGGTGTCTCACTCGGTAGGTTTTCAGCGTTATAACTTAAATAATTACAATACGGGGCTATTTACTTTTGGTGATGGTCACTCTAACAACTTCACCTATACTTTTGGACTTACAAGAGATAATACTTATGTAAACCCAATTTTCCCAATGGGGGGTTCTAAATTTAAACTTACGGCAAAATTCACTCCACCTTATTCTTTATGGAATGGTGTAGATTATGCAAATTTAGCTGATCAAAGAGAGTTTCAACTGGAAGATGATAACGGGAATCTTATAGACCAACAAGGCAACAGGGTAACTCCTGAAAATGCAGTTGGAGACCAACGTCTAATAGACCAGAAGAAATTTAACTGGTTAGAATTCTATAAAGTTAAGTTTAGTGGAGAGTGGTTTACTCAAATCTATGATAAACTTGTATTAAGAACTAACGCCGAATATGGTTTCCTTGGAGCTTATAACAGCGATCGTGGTGTTCCTCCTTTTGAGAGATTCTTTCTTGGTGGGGATGGCCTTGGAGCCTTTAGTTTAGATGGTAGGGAAACCGTACAGCTAAGAGGTTACCCAAACCAATCTGTAGTGCCTTTAGACCGTCCTGCCGGGGTTAATGATGATGGTGCTACCATTTACAACAAGTACTCTTTAGAACTTAGATATCCTATTACTTTAAAGCCTTCGGCATCTATTTATGCACTTACCTTCTTGGAAGCGGGTGCATCTTACGATAATTTCAGGGATTTTAATCCTTTTCAGGTGAATAGATCGGCCGGTGCAGGTTTAAGAATCTTTATGCCAGCCTTTGGTTTACTTGGTATTGACTTTGGTTATGGATTTGATCCAATTGGTGGACAACCGGGACCTAACGGTTGGGAAACGCATTTCATTATCGGACAGCAATTTTAATTTGGCACGATATTTTCTATATTCGGTTTAAGTATGCTTAAAAGAACATTTTTATTCACACTTTTTATTCTTATTGGATTCGGGGCAAGCGCTCAAAAGCCAATAAATATAGGCTTTGTGGATATGGAATATATCCTTGAAAATGTTCCCGAATATCAGCAAGCTTCATCTCAATTAGACCAGCGAGTGAATGAATGGCGAAACGAAATTGAGCAGAAGCGAAAAGAAATTAGTGAGATGAAAACCAGCCTGCAAAATGAACGCGCATTGCTTACTCCTGAACTAATTGAGGAACGGGAAGAAGAGATCGCTTATCAACAAGAACAGGCTACAAATTACGAGCAGAAACGTTTTGGCCCGAAAGGTGATTACATGATTCAGAAGAGGCAATTAATAAAGCCAATCCAGGATCAGGTTTTTAACGCCCTGCAGGAAATAGGCGAAAACAGGGATTTCGATTTTATATTTGACCGTAATGCTGAATCGGGTATGTTATTTGCAAAAAAGCGTTTTGATTTAAGTGACCAGGTTCTAAGAAGTATTAACAGAGCTTCTAACCGTAAACAAATTGAAACAAAACAGGAAGAAAAGGAACTTGAAATGGCAGAAGCCCGCACAGCTGAAGAAGATGAAGAATTAAGCCAACGCGAACAAGCCATCCAGGATCGAAAAAGCGAACGGGAAGCATTAATAGAAGAACGAAAAAGAAAACAGGACTCTATTAAAGAAGCAAGACAAAAAGCCTTTGAAGAACGCCGGGAGAGAATTTTAAAAGAAAGACAACAAAAAAGAGATTCTATAGAAGCAGCCCGTAACAGGAAAGACACCATAAACTAAATAATTTTAAACCTTAATACTTAAACAATTAATATCAATTAAAATGAAACAATTCAGAACACTTTTTATAGCCCTTGCATTAACCATAGGAGCTACTGCATTTACAAACGCACAAAGTAAAGTTGCACACGTTGCTACCCAGGAATTGGTAGAAACTATGCCGGCTTACAAAGATGCGATGTCTCAACTAGAGAAGTTGGAGAAAACTTACGATGCTGAAATTAAAGATATGTTAACAGAAGCTCAAAACACGATGCAACGTTACCAATCCGAAGCTGAAACAGTAACTGAAGAAGAAAATGCAAAAAGAGCAAGTGAACTTCAAGCAACTGAAAGAAGAATCCAGGAACATAGCCAGAGAGCTAGACAAGAACTTCAAAAGAAAGAAAACGATCTTATTAGACCTGTAATTGAAAGAGCTCGTGAAGCTATCCAAAAAGTAGCCAGAGAACAAGGGTTTGATTATGTACTTGACTCTACTACAGGAACAGGAGTAATTCTTGCAGATGGTAAAGACCTTATGGCCGATGTAAAAGCCGAATTGGGAATGTAATATTCACCAATACATAAATACCAATACATAAATAAAGATTAAAAACTGCGCCCTTTCCAGGCGCAGTTTTTATTTTTGTATCAATGAGCACTTCGCAACCCATAGGTATTTTTGATTCCGGTATAGGTGGAACTTCTATTTGGAGAGAAATTCACGAACTACTTCCCAACGAAAAAACCATCTATCTCGCCGATAGTAAAAATGCCCCCTACGGCGAAAAACCAATTGAAGAGATTAAAAATTTAAGCCGAAAGAATACTGAAAAGTTGCTGGATATGGGCGCCAAAATTATTGTGGTTGCCTGCAACACCGCTACTACAAATGCCATTAAAGAGCTTAGAAATGAATACGCTATTCCTTTTATTGGTATTGAACCTGCCATTAAACCCGCAGCTTTAAATACCAAAACCAAAACCATAGGAATCTTGGCTACCCGTGGTACTTTAACCAGCACGCTTTTTTCCAAAACTTCAGATTTTTACGCTAGAAATATTAATGTAGTTGAAGTAGAAGGTCGTGGCCTGGTCGAACTTATTGAAGCCGGGGATTTAAATTCTGCTCAAATGAAAAGTCATTTACTTAGGCTCCTGGAACCTTTTTTAGTAAATAAAAAAGACTACCTGGTTTTGGGCTGCAGCCACTACCCTTATTTAATTCCAATTTTGAAAGAATTATTACCAAAAGATGTGATAATTATAGATTCTGGAGAAGCGGTTGCCAGGCAAACCAAATCTATTCTTAGTGATAATAATTTATTAATGACAAAAGAGCCCTCTCAAAAACCCATCCCGGAGTTTTTCAGTAATACCGATCCTAAAGTTCTGGAGAGTTTAATTGAAGCTGAAAAGAATGGCTATAAAGTCTCTTACCTGGATTTTTAATTTATAGCAGGACATTTACAATCCCAGCGTCCTCTACTCTTTCCAAAATCATAGCCAATGGTAATTTGATGAAAACCGTTATTACTCAAAACAACTGAGTTAAATTGATAACTAAAAGTATAACCGAACATAAAGTTTTTGTAATCTAAACCCACAAAAGGAGTAATGTACCGTAGCTGTTGACTTTCAACTTCGTCACCTTCAGTAGTATATTCGGCACCTTCAAAACTGTTCCGATAGGAAAGTCCGCCCCATACTTGACCAAAATCTACATTTCGGTAAACTTTCATATTTAAATCGATATTCATCTCGTTTGTTGCTTGCCTAAGTTGGTACAAAATGGAAGGCTCATAACTCCAATCGCTATTATTATCAAAAACATAACCGGTAGAAAATAAATATTTACGCTGATTGCTGGGCACGGCATCAGAATAGAAAAGTTCACGCCTAACAGAAATTAAATTCTTAGCCGCCAGATGGGCGTAGAAATCCATATAATAATAAGACATCCCCAAATCCATATTTCCGAAGATATCTGAAACATTGCTACCACTTACAATAGGATCAAAGTCGGTAAAACCACTTTGATCTAATCTATGCTGAACAATGCCGGCGCTAATTCCAAAAGAAAGTTGATTCAGGTCCAGTTCACTTCTGGAGAAAAGTAAATGGTAGGCCACGGTTCCATAAGCCCCTATTTTAGAAAAATTTCCGTTTTGGTCGTTAAAAACAATTCCACCAACCCCAAGCTTATCTCCTACCCGGCCATTAACCGCTAGGGTTTGTAAGCTGGGTGCATTATCTACGTCAAACCATTGCTGCCTGGCTGTAAGTCTAATTTGATTTCTATTGGCAGCACCGGCCATAGAGGGATGAATAAGGAAAAGATTATCGGTTAAATAATCTGAGTATATAGGAATTACCTCCTGGGACTTCACCGAAAAACCGGTTAAAAAAATAAATAATATTAGGAAGATAAATTTAATAGTTAAGCTAACTTGATTAGCTCTAAAAAAAACATTATAATCCCCAATAAATAAAGTTCTAATCCCCATAAGAAAGGTAAAGATATAGATTAACTAAGTTTTCTTTAGTACTTTTGCAAAAAAATTGATATGAGCAATTTCACCATAAATATACAAGCCACCAACAAACCGGAAATCATTAAATTTGAAACTAACAAGTTTCTAACCCGGCACGAAAATTACGAGTTTAAAAATATAGATGAAGCAGCGCAATCACCTATCGCCCAGCAGTTATTTTATTTACCCTTTGTAAAAACGGTTTATATCGCTCAAAATTTTATCGCGATAGAAAAATATGATATCGTTGATTGGGGTGATGTGCAGGAAGAAGTTGCTTCGCAAATAGAAGAATTTTTAAACAAAGGCGGCGTAGTTGTAAAAGAAGACACCAAGGACGCAAAGAATGTCCCGGTGACGGTTTATGCTGAAAGCACCCCCAACCCGGGCGTAATGAAGTTTGTGGCCAATAAAAAACTGGTTTTAAAAACTGCAGAATTCAAAAATATAGATGAAGCTAAAGATGCGCCTCTTGCGCAACAACTTTTTCATTTCCCTTTTGTAAAAGCAGTTTTTATAGATTCTAACTACGTTTCTATTCATAAATATGATGTTGCCCAATGGGAAGAAATTACCCTGGAATTAAGGGAGTTCATCACTAATTATTTACAGGAAGGAAAAGAGGTTCTTAAAGCAGAAGCATCCGTACCACAACAAACTGAAGCTTCAAGCCATCCTGCAAATCCGGAAGTTAGCCAGGAAATTAGAGATCTTGACGATACTTCAAAACAGGTCATTGCAATTTTAGATGAATATATTAAGCCTGCAGTTGCCAGCGATGGTGGAAATATTCTATTCGACTCTTATAATGCGGATAGTAAAACCGTAAAAGTAATCCTTCAGGGAGCTTGTAGTGGTTGTCCTTCTTCTACAATGACGCTTAAAAGCGGAATTGAAACAATGCTAAGAGATATGCTGCGCGGAAAAGTAGATTATGTAGAAGCAGTTAACGGATAATTCCTGACGAGCTAAAGCGTGGATTTTGCTTCCTCATAAAATTCCCTGAATAACTGAATTAGGTTCAGGGTAGACGAAATAAGGTCTTTAGATTCCAGTAAAAGCCCAAAGTAAAGTTTGGTGTTTTTAGGACTGCTTTCTGAAGTCCTTATTCGTGTGATTTGTTTCTCTATCATTTCTGAAACCGTATCCAGCAATTGTTGTTTTTCAGCAAGAATATCGTCTAAGCGCTCAAAATCGTGTTCATCGAAGGTGTGTTTTATCTCTTTAAATAACTCCTGAAGCTTCCTGTCTATCTTTTTCAAATCCCTAATCTGGTTAAATTTCAGATTTTTGTGATTGTTATTTACGTGCTCAAAAGAGTTTCGGGTAATGTATCGGGTAGAATTCACCATTTCCTGCAAATAATCTAGCAAATGAATATAAAAACGGCTCGCTTCAACTGAATCTTCATCCAACGATTTTATAAAGTAATAGATATTTCCTTTTAAATCGTCTACCTCACTTTCCAGTTCTCCAACTTTTTTATTATTTTTCTTTAATTTCCCTAAATCGTGATAACCAAGATTATCTACGGTTTTAGTATAGCGTTTACTAATTCCGGAAATTACCTGCGAGATATTTACAGAACTTTCGGCAGTAATTTCGTTAATGGTAATAATATCGGTGCGTTTATACTTTTTCTGGCGCTTATCGGCTTTAGCTTTTTTAGCGTGAGCCATTGTATTTCTAACTATAAAAAATGCGGTTATGCAAACCAGGATTGCAATAGCAATTAAACCTCCATAATAAATTATTACAGCAAAAATCGCCGCACCTAAAAAAGCGACAAAAGCGGTTACAAACCAGCCGCCAATTACATTTAAAACTCCGGCTACCCTGTAAACAGCACTTTCCTGGTTCCAGGCTCTATCTGCCAGAGAAGTTCCCATTGCCACCATAAAGGTTACGTAAGTGGTTGAAAGCGGAAGTTGTAAATTAGTTCCCATAGAAATTAAGATACTGGCTACAACCAAATTCACAGAGGCCCTAACCAAATCGAATGCCGGTGGGGCTATTTCCCTTGACTGACTTTTAGTTTTAGGAGCTTCAAATTGATTATTTATTTGCTTTCGTACTTTTTTGGGAAAAACATCGGAAACTGCAGCACCAAACATGATAGAATATCTCACAATGGTACGCGATAAATAATTAGAACCAAATCGCTCTGAACCTTCATGTTGCCTGGATAGTTTCACTCCAGTATCAACAACTGCCTGGGCTTTACCGGAAAACCATAGGGTAAGGACCATTACTCCCCCGGCAAAAATCAAGATAATTTCCGGGGTGGGAACACTCCCGGCGAGATCGCTCATTAATAATTCTGAAGCTGGAACCTCGGAGGCGCTCCAAATTTCGTAAGATTGCCAGGCTGCGATTGGCACACCTATAAAGTTCACCAAATCGTTACCGGCAAAAGCGAGTGCGAGTGCAAACGTTCCTACCACAACAATTATTTTAAGAATATTTATCTTAAAAAAACTTATAAGAACTTTAGAAAGAATGGTGAAACCCAGCAAGCTAAAAATAATTATCTGTATACGATTATCATTTACATCTTCTACAAAATGATCTGATATAAAAGCCATGCTGTTAAGACCTTTAATCAGGATAAAATAAAAGATCGCTGCAAGAGAAACCCCGCCAAAAATGGCTCCGGTATACTTAAGTCTTCTTTCATATTTGAAAGAAAATACCAAACGTGAAAAATATTGCACCACCGCGCCTGTAATAAAAGCAATAACTATAGCTATGAGGATTCCGAAGATAACTTCAGAAGCTTTTTCAACATTTATAAAATCTACCAGGTGCGAAATATCATTGGTAGTTGTAAATATCTTGATTAGTGCGATACTCACCGCGGCGCCCAGTAATTCGAACATTATTGATACCGTAGTTGAAGTGGGTAAACCCATTGAATTGAAGAAATCCAGCAGCAAAACATCGGTAAGCATAACGGCCATAAATATGACCATGATCTCTTCAAAATAGAATTCCTGCGGAAGAAAAATTCCCTTTCTCGCCACCTCCATCAATCCACTGGAAAATATGGCCCCAACCGCAACGCCAAGACTCGCAATTATAAGGATAGAACGCAATGAAACCGCTTTAGAACCTATGGCAGAATTTAGGAAATTAATAGCATCATTACTTACCCCAACCACCAAATCGGTGATAGCTAGAATAAATAAAAGACCCAAAATAATTAGATAAACATCCTGCATCGAAATAACCCTCTTTTAACCTGCAAAAGTCAGTGAAATTTTCCTTATATCCCTTTTATGAAGGTTATTAAAACTTTAATTAATAATATAAAAACTGCAATAATCCCGGTTGAAATTTTAGAAAAGGAGAGTTCCACAAATTACTGGTAATAACCCCTATTTTTTAGTTTAAATTTAATTACCGAAGAAATTAGAGGTATCTTTAGTTAATTGAATACTAACATTTTAAACCAATCTATTATGTCTATTGTAAAAGTAATTGAGATCCTGGCAAATTCTACCGAAAGCTGGGAAGATGCCACAAAAAAAGCAGTAAAACACGCCGCGAAAACTGTGAAAAATATAAAATCGGTTTATGTTAAAGAACAAAGCGCACTTGTGAATGGAGAAAACATTACCGAATTTAGGGTTAATGTAAAAATCTCTTTTGAAGTCAATTAATTTTTCGCTCAAAAATTAGCAAGGCTCTCTGGGATTCCAGGGAGCTTTTTCATTTTAAAAAATAACCATGGCCACACCAAAATTCACCAATAGCCTGATTAACGAGACCAGCCCTTACCTATTACAACATGCGCATAATCCTGTAAACTGGGAGGCCTGGAACTCCAGCACTTTAAAAAAAGCTCGTGAAGAAGATAAACTTCTGCTTATTAGCGTGGGCTATTCTGCGTGCCACTGGTGCCACGTGATGGAACACGAAAGTTTTGAAGATGAAAGTATAGCCGAAATTATGAATGAGCACTTTATAAATATAAAAGTTGACCGCGAAGAGCGTCCAGATATAGACCAGGTTTATATGAATGCGGTGCAGGTAATGACCGGTGCAGGCGGCTGGCCCATGAATATTGTTGCCCTTCCCGACGGCCGACCGGTTTGGGGTGGCACTTATTTTAGAAAAGAACAATGGAAAGACGCTTTAAAGCAACTTTCGGGACTTTATCAAACCAAGCCTGATGAAATGAAAGCATATGCTTCCAGGCTTGATGAAGGACTTCAGCAATTGCAACTCATAAAAACTCCTGAAGAAGAAACACCGTTCAGCAAAGATTTTCTAAATGAAATTCTTGAAAAATGGCAAAAAGGCTTCGACATAAAAAACGGTGGTTCGCGCGGAGCACCAAAATTTATGCTCCCGGTAAACCAGGAATTTTTATTGCGTAGCGGCATGCAGTTAGAAAATAAAGAACTTCTTGAACATTCACTTCACAGCCTTAATAAAATCTCTTACGGAGGCGTTTTTGACCATATCGGCGGCGGATTTTCCCGCTACTCGGTAGACGAACGCTGGCACGTGCCCCACTTTGAGAAAATGCTTTACGATAATGCCCAACTGGTAAGCCTGTACAGCAAAGCATATTCATTTACAAAATACAATTGGTACAAAGAAGTAGTTTTTAAAATCCTGGATTTTATAGAAGAAGAACTAACCGATAAATCGGGCGCCTTTTATTCGGCTTTAGATGCCGATAGTGCAGATGAAATCGGAAATAAAACCGAAGGCGCTTATTACGTTTGGAAAAAAGACAATTTACAGGAACTATTAAAAGAAGATTATTCCATTTTTGAAGCTTATTATAATATTAATTCCCACGGAAAATGGGAAGAGAATAATTATGTTCTTATCCGTTCCAAAAATGACAAAACCATAGCTGAAGAATTTGATCTTAGCTTATCAGAGTTGCAATCTAAAAAAGAAAATTGGACTAAAATATTGAAAAAAGAACGTGATAAAAGAACAAAACCGGGATTAGATGATAAAAGCCTAACGTCCTGGAACGCTTTAATGCTTAACGGCTACGTAGACGCTTACAAAGCTTTTGGCAACCAGGAATTCTTAAGAAAAGCTCTTAAAAATACTGAATTTCTTCAGGAATATCAGTTAAAAAAAGACTACAGGCTATGGCATAATTACAAAAACGGAAAAAGTTCTATAAATGCTTATCTGGAGGATTATGTTTTTTGCACCGAGGCTTTTATAAATTTATACGAAGCTACTTTTGATGAAAAATGGCTGGAAATTGCCGAAAAATTAACTGAGGTTTGTTTTGAAGATTTTCAAGATGAAAAAACCGGCTTGTTTTATTTTACTTCATCGAAAGATGAAGCGCTAATCACCAGAAATTATGAATTAAACGATAATGTAATGCCGGCCTCAAATTCGGTTATGGCTAAGAATTTATTTAAAATTTCTAAAATATCCGGAAATCGGGATTATTACGATTTAGCTGAAAAAATGCTGAAAACTATTCAGTTCCAAATAGAGACCCAGCCGCAATCCTACGCCAACTGGCTGGATTTGATGCTCAATTTTACTGAAAATTTTTATGAAGTCGCCATTACTAGCAAAAATGCACTGGGAATAAGAAAAGAACTTCAGGGAGAATACTTTCCGCATACTGTGTTTGCAGGAAGCGTCAATGAATCAGAAGTAGCAATTTTAAAATCGAGATTTAAAGAAAATAAAGATTTAATTTACATATGCAGTGATGGAAAATGCGATCTTCCTTTAAATTCCGTAGAAGAATCTATTAAAAAAATTAAACAATTTTAACAAAAATTAAACAATAAAGGTTCTGATAAATAAAATATTTATAGTCAATTTGTTGCCGGAAAAATAATTGATATTATGGATAAATTAAACGATTGGGGCGCCATCGCGAAAGAATACGCAGAAAAATTAATCGATTACCTGCCAACATTATTAGGAGCACTTGCCCTGCTTATTATTGGGCTTTGGGTAATTGGTCTTATTGTTAAATACTTAGACAAATTATTTAAAAAGAAAGATTTTGATGAAACTTTAGAAATCTTCACTATAAATGCTGTAAAGTGGGGACTTCGCATCATTCTTTTTGTACTTTTTATTACCCAATTAGGTGTAGAAAGCGCTTCTCTGGTTGCCGCAATTGGTGCTGCCGGTTTAGCCATTGGTCTTGCTATGCAGGGCTCGCTATCTAATCTCGCCGGCGGTGTACTTCTTATAATATTAAAACCCTTTAAAGTTGGTGACTGGATAGAAGTTCAGGGGGTTTCAGGTTCTGTTGTAGAAATTTCCTTATTCTATACCAAATTAGACACTTTTGGAAATCAACGTGCTGTAATTCCAAACGGCGAATTAAGTAATGATAATATTATTAATTATAGTCATAATGGTACCAGAAGGGAAACCTTAAGTTTTGGAATTTCTTATGATGATGATTTGAAAAAGGCTAAGCAGGTACTGAGAGATCTTGTTGAAGAGCAGGAAGATGTTCTTAAAGACCCGCCACCGCAAATTATTGTAGCTGAACTTGGTGCCGATTCTGTAAACTTTTCAGTTAGATATTTTGCCGAAAACAGTAAATTCTGGGATCTTCACTGGTACATGATTGAAGAAGGAAAAATTAGACTGGAAGAAGCCGGAATGACAATTCCTTATCCTCAGCGTGATGTTTACCTCTACGACCAAACTAAAATGAATGGTACGATAGAAAAGAAATCAGTTAAAAAACAGGATAACAACAATTCTAATATCGCCGAATAGTTTACCCGGCAATAAAGTCTTTTAAGTAATAAGGTTCAAAATAAGCGACATCTTCAGTGTCGCTTATTTTATATTTAGCTTCAGCCAAACTGCACACTTCTCTTGCAGAGGGCAATTTATCTGAAATAAATTCAGCGTTAGAATGTTTACAAATCGCTTCAAACTTCTCTACACCGTTTCCAATAAATACCGTTTTATCTTTTTCGAGAAAATCAATAAATGAATTTTCATCTAAAACCTCAGCTTTAGTTTCCCTGATACTATTTAGCTTTTCATCAAAAACAGCCGAATAAACTTCCATTCTACGTGCATCTAACATTGCAATTATAAATCCTTTGTCCAATTCTACCTGCGTCGCTAAAGAAGCAAGGGTAGCGATAGAAATCAACGGAATATCTAATGAAAAACATAATCCCTTGGCGGTAGAAACCCCAATTCTTAGTCCGGTGTAAGAACCCGGCCCTTTACTTACTGCTATTGCATCAAGATCTGTAACCGCTAAGTTATTTTCTTTTAGAATTTCATCTATAAAAATGTGCAACTTCTCGGCGTGCGAATAATTATTACTCTTATCCTCCTTAAGTGCAAGCTGAACACCATCTTTTGAAAGTGCAACAGAGCAATTGGTAGTAGCGGTTTCTAAGCAAAGTATTAATGCCAAATCCTATTTTTTTTTATTCTTATTTATTAATTACCTCAACATCATCACCTTCTTTCAGGCTTTTTGTTACCGTATTGTACGGGCCGGTTATTACCGTTTCTCCTTCAGTCAAACCTTCGGTAATTTCAATATTACTATCGTCCTGGATTCCGGTGGTAACTTTTCTAAGTTCAGCTTTTTCTCCTTCCTTTAGAAAAACAGCCTCATATTTTTGATCTTCACTTTTACCTGCCGTGGTATCATTTTTAATTACAATTGCACTAATAGGCACTCCAATAATATTAACTTTTCTATTGGTAATTATATCTACCGTAGCAGTCATACCAGGTCTGAACGGAGAATAATTTTCATCTTCTCCCGCCAAAAGCTCTTTGTAAGATTCTTCTAAAATACGAACTTTCACTTTAAAATTAGTTACCTGATCTGTAGTAAGCGCTGCATCAGCCGAGTTTGAAATTTCAGTTACCACTCCGTTGAATTCTTTACCTAAATAGGCATCAACTTCAACAATAGTAGAATCTCCCACCTGAACCTTTACAATATCATTCTCGTTTACATCTACCTCAACTTCCATATTGCTTAGATTGGCAACCCTAAGAATTTCTGTACCGGCCATTTGTTGCGTTCCCACTACCCTTTCACCAAGCTCAGCATCAAGTTTTGAAATAGTCCCGCTCATAGGAGCGTAAATATTGGTGCGACCAAGGTTATCTGTAGCTTCTTTTACCGTAGCTGCAGTACTTTGCATATTGTAATAAGCCGATTCTTTGTTGGCTTGCGCTACTTCATACTCAGAAACAATCCTGTCCCACTCCGCTTTAGAAATCACACCTTTTTCAAAAAGACTTTTGTTTCGGTTATAATTAGCTTCAGCCTGCTTTAAGCTTGCTTCTGCCTGTGAATAATTTGCTCTTGAAGTTTCTAATCCCGCCTGGGCCCTATTTACACTAGACTGATAAATATCGGGGTTTACTCTAACCAGTAAATCTCCTTTTTCTACCGCCTGGCCTTCAACCACAGGAAGTTCAATTATTTCTCCTGAAACTTCTGAAGAAAGTTTTACCTCAATCTCCGGCTGAATTTTCCCGGTAGCCGAAACTGTTTCTATAATATCTATAGGTTCAATTTTGGTTATTTCTACTTCTTTAAAATTGCCAGATTTACCAAACCAGCCGGCTTTTTTTCCTACTATAAGCAAGACAATAAGCGCGAGAGCAATTCCGATAATTATAAAAAGAGTCTTTTTCTTCATAGTTTAAAATTTAAGATCGGTCACCGGTACTCCAAAATATAATTCAAGTACTTTAAGTTTAAAAATGTAATCGTATTTAGTTCTTAGCACTTCACTTTGTGCATTTTCATATCTAAGTTTTGCCTGGCTAAATTCAAAGGCATTAGAAATTCCCACATCAAAACGCTGTGTAGAATAATCAAAAGCCTGCTCCTGGGCGTTTGCAGCAACTAAAGCAGCTTCGTAAGCTTCAAAAGCACCTTCAGCATCTACGTAAGCCTGGTAAACATTTGCTTCAAGATCCAGCTCTGCCTGCTCCAATTCATATTCAGCTCTTCTGGCGTTCACCTGGCTTCTTCTCACCTGATTTCTGGTAGCAAATCCGCTAAAAATTGGTACACTAACCTGCACCCCATAGGTCACACCATCATTACGTTGTAATTGTTCAAAAAACGGAAGCGGGCTACCAATAGTAGTAAGTGTATTTGGTGCTACAACAACATCACCGGTTTCTTCTACGATACCAATCTCACGGGTAGGATCGTTTGGATCTATTTCTGCACCAACTATTCTTCCCTGGCCAGATTCCCTGGTATTGTAGTTAAAGAAAGCTCCTACACTTGGATAATAAGCTCCTCTTGCAATTTCTACGTCTTTTTGAGCAAGTTCACGGTTCGCTTCTGCTATTTTAATTTCAGAACGCTCTTCTTTGGCTTGTTCAACAATATCCTCAACCGGATTATCTAAAATTTCAGTACCTAAAATATTATAATCCCTTTCTACGATATCAAAATTCTCATAATCCTTTATCAGCAGGGTTTGAGCCAAACTTATAAGTGAGATTCTAATATTGTTTTGGGCAACAATTATTCGTTGTTGTTCATCGGCATTAGTCGCTTCAATTTCCAGAAGATCTCCCTGCGGTAAAGAACCGGCATCTACAAGTTCCCGGGTTCTTTCCATTTGTTCCTGGGTAACTTCATTTTGCAATCTAAGGATCTCAAGGTTTTGCTTATTAAAAAGCACCTGTAAATAAGAATCTGCTACAAACAGGGTAATATCATCTTTCATCCTGTCCAGCGCATACTGGCTAGCAAGTTCAGAAATCTTTGCACGTTGCAGTTGTTTAAAGTTTCTTAAGCCGTCAAAAAGGTTAAGACTTGCGGTTACCCCGGCAGAAAAGTTCCTGGTAGTTTGGGTTTGTAAAACACCAGTAGTTACATTTTGGGTAAGACCGGTATTCCAGGAGTTGGTTGCTGATGCATTTATGTTAGGCAGAAAATTACCAATTGCATCTCTTCTCCCAAGCTCGGCAAGTTCTACATCGAGTTCGCTTTGTTTTACCTGAATATTATTCTCCAAGGCATAATTAACGCATTCCTGAAGTGTCCATTCGTTGTCTTCCTGTGCTTTTACAAAGAAAGCAGAAAATAAAAATATGGTTAGTAAGCTGTATTTTTTCATAATAGGAATTGTAGTTGATGAGTCTATGAAATTCTAAACTTGTTACATTTTGAATTAAAAATCTAATTTCCGGCAAACTCCGGACTTGGTTTTACAATGTTCCAAACCTTGATTTTATCGTCCTTAGAAATGCCATTTATTACCTGAACCTGAATTCCATCACTTATCCCTAATTCCAAATCTCTTCTTTCAAATTCCTGGTCCCCGGTTTGTACTTCTACAAAAGGCTCCTGACTGTCTGGATCAAATTGAACAAGTGCTTCTTTAATGGCTAAAACCTCATCTGCCCTATCTAAAATAATAGAAGCATTTGCACTTAAACCGGCGCGAATAAAAGTAGTATCAGCTTTATCTAAAGTTCCTTTTATTTCAAATTGAATGGCTCCATTTTCGTCAACACCTTTTGGTGCGATGTAATCTAAAATGGCGTTAAAGGTTTTATTTTCTATGGCTCCCACAGTTACTTCAAGTGGCAAATCTTCTTTTATTTTCCCTACTTCACTTTCGTCAACTTTTCCTTCAAAAATCATTTCGTTAACATCGGCAAGGGTGGCTAAAGTAGTACCATCGTTAAAGTTGTTACTTTCAATCACCTGGTTTCCAACCCGTACCGGCACGTCTAAAACCATCCCGTCTACCGTAGAGCGAATAAGTGTGTTGGCCGCGCTACCAATGCCGCTGGTGGTACCGGTTTGAACGATTTCAAAATTTTGCTCGGCTGAGCGGAAGTTCTGCTGCATTCTTTTATAATTTGCTTCAGCATTATCAAAATCGTTTTGAGAGATCACTCCTTTTTCAAATAAGGCTTTCTGCCTTTCAAAGGTTTTCTTTTCATTTTCCAAATTGATCCTGGCTGTAGCTACGGCATCTTTGGCGCTTTGCAATGAATTTACATTTGGGATCACCCTAATTTTGGCAATAAGATCCCCAGCCTTCACTTTCTCCCCGGCTTCAATGTATATTTCATCTATAATTCCTGAAATATTAGGTTTAATAAGTACTTCTTCCTTCGGAACAATATTTCCCGTCGCCACCGTTTTCTTCACGATGGTTTCAACTGAAGCCTGCTCGGTTTCATAAACCGTAGGATCCTCCTGATTTTTTTGAAACAAATAGTATAACGCCCCTACAAAAACCACGGCGATCAATACTAAAATTGAGATGGTAACTGTTTTTTTCATTTTTTGATTGAATTAGTCTTCTTTACTTTTATTGTTATTCGGTTCTAAGGGCATCTACGGGTTTGATTTTAATCGCATTTTGCGCCGGAATAAGTCCGGCCACCAAACCTGAAAATATTAAAATCATCAAGGCAGTAAGTACCACTCCAAGGTCTACACTTGGATTGGCAAACATCATTTCTGAAGTATCCATCCCGCTTAAAGCATAATTTATTCCGGCAATAATTCCGGTGGCAAAAATAATCCCGGTCATTCCTGAAATAATGGTAAGAAAAATAGATTCCATTAGAATTTGCCCTCTAATAGACCAGGGTGTGGCGCCAAGTGCACGTCTAACCCCAATCTCGTTTGTTCTTTCTTTTACCACAATGAGCATAATATTGCTAATTCCAATGATACCTGAGAGCAACACCAAAATTCCCACGAAATAAGCTACTGCATTTAGCGCTACAAACAAACCGTTTATCTTGTTAAACTCTTCGTATAAATCAAAATTACCAACTGCCCTTTCATCTTCAGGATGAATGGAATGCCTGCTTTTTATAAGATCTAAAACACTGGATTTTAGACTGGTAATAGAATTTTCATCTTTGGCCGTGATCGCCATCCAGCCTACGGTATCGCCCATATTAAAAGCCTGGGAAAAGGCAGTGAATGGAACATAAATTTCTTTTTGTGCTTCTTCTGCATTTCCTCCACCGCCACCTTTCTTCTTGTAGGTGCCAATTACCATAAAATTTACGCCGTTTATTTTGAGATAACTTCCCAGGACTTCTTCCTCCTTTTCGTACAATTCGCGCCTTACCCCTTCACCAATAATGGCAACTTTTCGCTTCCCTTGAATATCCAGATAGTTAATAAACCTCCCGGAAGTAACATCCATAGGTTCCTGCTGAATGATCTCTGGATAATCCCCGTACACGTTAAAGGCTCCTGTTTGCAAGCCACGAACCACATTGTTATTTCCGCCGAAGCCGCCTAACTGGTTTCTTGGCGAAATAAACCGAAGTCCGGGTACATTTTCACGCAAAGCTTCCACATCAGATGTTTTAAAATCGTAGCGCCGGCCTTTTGGTAAACCTTTATAAGGTTTAGAAGCCGTTTGCGTCCACATAAACATAGTATTGGTAGCTATGCCTCCAAAGCCTTGTTTAACGCCATTTTCAAGCCCCTTACCGGCTGCCAGTAAAATAACGAGAATAAAAATTCCCCACATTACTCCAAAAGCGGTAAGCAAGGTTCTAAACCAATTAGCACTTAAGGCTTCAATTATTTCGCTCCATTTATCCCTGTTGAACATATTACTCGTCTCTTAATGCTACAATAGGTTTGATCCTCGCGGCTCTCCAGGCAGGGAAAAATCCGGCGATTGCCCCGGCCAGAACCAGGATAAAAACGGTCGTAAGGGCTACATTAAAATTAACCGCAGGATTGGAGATGTACTGTGTTTCTATAAGCGGACCAACAAATTCTAATAATAGTAAACTGGCGATTAAGCCTATAAAACCGGCAATTGCAGTTACAAAAATAGATTCGTGCAAAACCATTCCAACTATAGAAAGTGGTTCGGCGCCAAGCGCTTTTCTAATTCCAATTTCCCTGGTTCTTTCTTTTACGATAATGAGCATAATATTGCTTACCCCAACAATCCCGGCGATAATGGTACAAATACCAACTCCCCAAAAGAAGAATTTTATCATATCCATTAAGTCGAAGAATCGTTTGGCATTTTCCAGCGAGTTATTAATGCTTATTGCACTTTCATCGTCTGGAGCTATGGTGTGGGTTTCTTTAAGCTGATCTTCTATCGCGTCAGAAAAACGAGTGGAAGCGGCCAGCGCAGCTTCAAAATTTTCTTCAGGCTCTAAGGTAAAAGCCATATTAGCAATATTATTACCACCTCCAAAAACACGCTGGGCGGTAGAAAGCGGCATAAAAACCCTACTTTCTTCCCTTTCCCCACCCGGATCGGTAAAAACGCCAATTACTTTAAAATTTACTCCGGAGATTTGAACATATTCACCAATGGGATCTTTGCTATCTTTAAAAAGATCGTTACGCACTTTATTTCCCACTACCACAACTTTTTCGAAGTTATCGTGGTCCTTATAATTTACAAATCTTCCTTCTAGCATTCCGCTGTTTTCCAGAAATTGATAATCTGGATAAACACCTTCTACACGGTAAGAACCAGATTCTTTCCCAAAATTCACTATCCCGTTCCAAATTCTGTAAATAGAAGATCTATATTCTAAATCGTCCTGATATTTTAAGGCAGTGTAATTGAAGTCTTCATTTTTCATCTGAATTCTCCTCCCAGGGTTCAAGCCCTTATATTCTTTAGAAGTCACACCGGTATAGACATACATAATATTCGCAGCATCATTTTGAAATTCCTGAGAGATACCATTACGCATACCTTCGCCAATTCCCAGAAGAACTACTAAAATAAAGATTCCCGAAGCCACAGAAAGCCCGGTTAGAAACGTTCGTAATTTATTTTTACGAATGGTTTCAAAAATTTCTTCCCAACGTTCAAGATCAAACATTTTGCAGCGCTCTAACCTGGTTAACGGGTGTATCCTGAATAATTCTACCGTCTTTTAAATTGACGATTCTTTTGGTCATTGCTGCAATATCGGGTTCATGTGTTACAACAAGTATGGTGCGGCCTTCATCATTAATTTCCTGAATTAGATTCATTACCTCGTAAGAAGTTTTTGAATCTAAAGCTCCCGTTGGTTCATCGGCTAAAAGTACTTTTGGATCGCTGGCAAGCGCTCGTGCAATTGCTACACGTTGCTTTTGCCCACCGGAAAGTTCATTTGGTAAATGCCCTGCCCAATCTTTTAGTCCAACTTTTTCAAGGTAGCTCATTGCCTTATCAATGCGTTCGCCACGTTTTATTCCCTGGTAATACAGCGGAAGCGCCACATTATCCAAAGCATTTTTGTAAGAAATAAGGTTGAAAGATTGAAAAATGAAGCCCAGGAATTTGTTACGGTAACGGGCGGCTATTTTTTCATTCAGATTTTTTATTGGAACACCATCCAGGGTATAAGAGCCTTCATCGGCTTCATCAAGCATTCCTAAAATATTAAGCAAAGTAGATTTTCCCGATCCTGAAGATCCCATGATAGAAACGAGCTCTCCTTCAGCAACGCTAAAATTAATTCCTTTTAAAACGTGTAGTGAATTACTACCCATTTTATAGGATTTATGAAGATCTTTAATTTCTATCATCGTAGTGAAAAATTACAGGTTGTTAACTTTTAACTAAAAGTGTCACCCATAAGACTCTACGAAAACCGAAATGTTACAGTTAATTGAAGAAAATATTTTGAAGTTGTTTAAACCTCTCCAGACTTCTTAGCTTTCTTTCGGGAGCGGTATATAAAATATCCCAAACCACCGACAAGTAAATATGGAAAAGCCATCAGGTAAAGAATCCCGTTATTAATACCTTCAGCTGCACTGGTATCGGTATCACTTTCTAAAACTGCGCGACACATAGAACACTGCGCCTCAGCTAATTCAGGAAATAAGAGAAGAAAGAAAAAAATAAATAAAAACCTGATTTTCATAGCAGCAATTTCTAAATGCAAATTTAATAAATTTTATTACTAAGCTTCATTTGCAGTTGTTAAGACTTAAATTCTTCCGAAGAAAAATTTAATAATACGGAAACATAAAAATATAAACCAAAACCCCGGTAATCGCCACGTAAGACCAGATAGGAAAAGTCCAGCGGGCAATTTTTGCGTGTTTTTGATATTCCCCGGTTAAGCCGCGATACATTGTAAAAAGCACCAGGGGTACAATAATTGCCGAAAGTACAATATGCGTAATTAGAATAAAGAAATAAACGGGGCGTAAAATTCCTTCGCCACCATACGGCACGGGATCGTTACTAATTTTGGAGATCACATAACTTACCAGAAATATTGCTGAGAGTACAAATGCTGTAATCATCACATTTCTGTGTAATTTATATTCTTTAATACTCATAAAGAAATAGCCGAGCATTAATAAAATAGCCGTAGAACCATTTAAAACTGCGTGAAAAAACGGAAAAGTTCCTGTTTGTGCACCAAAAATATTATAACGCTCTGGCAGGTACATAAGAATAAGTACCAAAACCGGCACCAGGATAGACAAGGCAATTATTACCGGCACCGCAATTCTATCAGACTTTGTTAGCGTTTTTCTCACAGTAGTTTTTTAATATCTTCAATTAAAATATCAATTTGCGGTTCTTCTTCACCTTCTGCAACCGATTTGTTTCTCTCTACCGATCCGCGATAGTAAATTATTGGATTTCCAAAATTATCTAATCGCGATCTAATATAACCTTCTTTATCTACAAGCGCGAATAGACCCTGGTGGGCAAAACCTCCTGGAACTTCACTATTTTCTCCCGCATAAATATTATAACCGCCGTTGGCAAGGCTATAAATAGAATCTTTTTCGCCGGTTAATAAATTCCAGTTTGGATGATCTATTCCATAATTATCTGCATAAGAATTCAAAACTTCCGGTGTGTCGTGTTTAGGATCTATAGTAAAAGATGCAATTCCAAAATCTTCTTCATTTTTAAATTCTTTCTGAACTTCTACCAGGTTTTGATTCATAATTGGGCAAATTGTTGGACAGGTTGTAAAAAAGAATTCTGCTACATACACTTTCCCCCGGTAATCTTTACTGCTAACTGTATCGCCATCCTGGTTTATCAGTTGAAATTCAGGCGCCTTTTTCTTCCTACCATTTATTTCGATATAAGAAAGTGCCTTATCAGTATCCAATTCCTTATCTGCGCCTTTAATATTTAACCGATCAGATTTTACTACTTCATCGCTACTAATCGTGTCTACTATTTTTGGAATTACGATTATCCCAAAAATCAGGATGATAAGCGAAAGGCCTATGTAAGAATACTTTTTTTTCATTCTAATTGTTTTTTCTTTCGGCGTTGTTCTTTTTTAAAGCGAGCCTGTATTCGGCAAGAATAACTTTTACATCATCGTTCATTTTATCACTCAATTCTGCCACGGAACGGGAATCATATCCATAAACCTTTCCGAAATCTTCATCCTCATCCCGACCTCTTAAATTAAGGTCTTTATCTACAATAAAAACGTAGGGTGTATAAGTATTTTCCAGCTGGTGCGGGGTATCAAAACTTTTAAAGGTTTCTTCTACTTCTGCCGAAGTTCCAAAGATAAATTCCCATTTTTCGGTTTCAGAAATACCGCTAAATTCCTTTTTAAATTTTTCAGCTTCTTCCCGGGCTTCTTCCGGTAATACAACTACAAACTGAAAGTCTTTAAATTCGTAATATTTTTCGAGTATTTTTTGGTCAAGATTAAAGGTGTTTCCTTTCAGGTTATCAAGATCTTTTCCAAAGAAAGCTACAATGCTAATCTTATCTTCTAAACTAATAGGTTCCCCATCAAGACTTTCAAATTCAGAAACATCGTTAACTCCCTTGGTCAAAACAGGTAATTTTGCGAAATTATTTTGACCTGAAGCAAAAAACATATAAGCTATAATAGGCAATGCAAAGAGCACTAAAAGCACTAAAAACTTTTTCATAATCCGGTCTATAGAAGTGGGTGCAAAAATAAAAAGACGGTTTCACAAAACCGCCTTTCTCTATACTTTTAACTTTTAAGCCTAATTAAAAATCCCAGGCTACGTGGTTAGATTTAAAAACCTCATAAATATAGTCTCCCTCTGTTAGGAGAATAAAAATAAGGTAACTTATAAGAAAGACTGCCGTCCAAACTATTGCTCTTCGCAATCCTTTGGTTTCTCCTTCAAGGTGCATAAAAGACCAGGCAATATAATAAGCTTTATAAATTGTAAGTATGATAAATATCCAGTTAAGGAGTGACATACTCAAGAAAGAAGTATCCGTAAGGAATTCTGGTTTTAAAATCCCTAAAACCACTTCTATAAGGGTAACTATGGATAGGATTACAAATACCGTCCAGATCCTCTTTGTGTTAGATTCGTGATGATGTGCTGTACCGTGTGCCATTTTTAATATTTTCTGAAATTATACCAGGTAAAAGAATGTAAAAACAAATACCCAAACTAAATCTACAAAGTGCCAATAAAGACCAACTTTCTCTACCATTTCGTAATTCTTTCTTCGCTCGTAAGTTCCAAGAATTACGTTGAAGAAAATAATGATATTAATAAGTACCCCTGTAAAAACGTGGAAACCGTGGAAACCGGTAATAAAGAAGAAGAAATCCCCAAATAGTGGTGGACCATATTCATTACGTGTAAGGTTAGCACCTTCTACCACACCAATGGCTTCACTATCTAATTTAGCAAGAGATTCTTCGCGGGAAAGGATTGTCTTCTCACCTTCCTCGTTCATTATTTGTGTTCTTATTAAAAGGTCTGGATTTGCAGCAAAACCAGCTTTTACTTCTTCTATAGAATAAGATGGCAATGCTTTTTCCGCTTCAAACCATATTCCATTTTTGGCTTCATGTTCTACTCTATCTGAAGCTCCGGGAACAGCAATATCTGCAAGTGCTACCCTGTGGCCATCGCCATCAATAAATTGAAGAACATTACCTCCGGTAGTGTAAACGGCACCATAAGTTCCATTGATGAAATTCTTCCATTCCCAGGCTTGAGAACCAAGGAAAATAACTCCCCCAATAATAGTAAGGAACATATAAAAAGTAACTTTCGCTTTGTTTAACTGGTGGCCGGCATCTACTGCCAATACCATTGTTACCGAAGAAAAAATAAGGATAAACGTCATTAAAGCCACATAATACATAGGTGCATCTACACCGTGTAAGAATGGAAAGTGATTGAAAACTTCGTCGGCAATTGGCCACGAATCCATAAATTTAAAGCGGGAAAACCCATAAGCTGCAAGAAAAGCAGAGAAGGTAAGTGCATCGGAAACGATGAAAAACCACATCATCATTTTGCCATAACTGGACTTTAAAGGCTCATTACCACCACCCCAGGTTTTACCTTCGGTGCCTGTTCTAACAACAGTAGCTTCCATAGAAGAGTTTTTAAATTTTTAAGTATTGCGCAAAAATACGTAATTTTATTATCTAAAGAAATATAAAAATACAAACAGGTAAATCCACATAAGATCAACAAAATGCCAAAAAGTCGCACCTAGCTCAATTCCAAGCATTTGACCTTTTTTATAACGTTGTTTAAAATGGTTATAAATTACTACCAAAAGCGTGATAATGCCCGCCAGCAGGTGCGCCATGTGAACTAAAACCAATACATAAATGAAAGAAGTTGTAATACTACTTTCACTCCCAGTAAAGTAATAACCTTCACCAATAATTTCAGTAAAACCATTAAATTGAAGCGCAACAAAAAGCACCGCAAGCACAAGCGTACCAATGAGTAAAGCAGAAGCGTTTCTTCGGTTTCCGGCCAAAATACTTTGCTTGGCCATTATAAATGTGAAACTACTTAAAACTATAACAAGGGTACTCCACATGAACGCATTTGGGAGATCAAATTCTGTTAACCAGTCTGGTCTTGTTTTACTTACAACATAAGCACTGGTTAGCCCACCAAAGGTCATAATCATACTAATTATCCCAAACCAGAGCATCATCTTCTTTGCCCTATCGTATTTGTGCTTTTCGGCACCTTGAGTTAAATCCATTCTCTTATAAATTTATCAAAAACATATACTATTTGAAGCAACGTAATATAAGATACGCTTGCGAACATCAATTTTTTAGCGGCCTGCGCCGTTTTTTCCTTATACAGCTTTAACGCATAATACAGCATTCCCAGTCCTAATATAAGAATGAGCGCTCCCGCGACCGGCGACAGAAAAAGTTTGCCTGTTACACCAAAAACAGGAATTAACGAAACTAAAATGGTCCAGACCGTATAAAGAATTACCTGTATTGCGGTTCCTTTATCCCGTTTTCCGGTAGGTAGCATAAAAAAACCGCCTTTTTTATAATCGTCAAACAACCACCAACCAATCGCCCAAAAATGTGGAAACTGCCAGAAGAATTGTATCATAAATAAAGTTCCGGGCTCTATACTAAATTCTCCTGTTGCCGCTACCCAACCCAGCATAAAAGGAATTGCCCCCGGAATTGCGCCTACAAAAACCGATAGTGGTGTTTTAGTCTTAAGAGGGGTATAAACACTTACATACAAAAAGATACTTATAGCCCCAAACATTGCCGTTTTAGGGTTAATAATGTACAAAACTATAAGCCCGGCAATGGTAAAAATACTGGCAATTGCAAACGCTGTACTTACCGACATTCTCCCATCGGGGATAGGCCGGTTTTTAGTGCGGTCCATAAGCGCATCAAGATCACGCTCTATTATCTGATTATAGGCATTTGAGGCACCCACCATAAAGTAACCACCGATAGCAAGTAGAAAAACCGTAACAAAATCTATACTATCTGCACCCAGAAAATAACCTGCAACCGAAGAAAAAACCACGCTTACAGCAAGCCGTACCTTGGTAATTTCTTTAAAGTCTGTTAGGATAGAAGCCGAGGAAATATGTACGCCAGTGCTGCTCAAAAATAGGTTTTTTCAATTGGCGCAAAGATACTCCTTAATTGGGTTTTGGCAAGGGTGCAAAAATGTTAATTTTCAGCACTTAAGAAATTGAAAGAATATTACGAAAAACTGCTAAAAATACTTTAGTAATACATCTATTCATTTAATAATCGTAATACCAGTTAAAAATATCGGTGCGCAATCCAAAATTTACCCAGGAAGTTGTGTTATCAAAATTTTGTGGTGTCTTTACTTCGGGGTTAAAGGAGCGATAAATAAAACTTCCGTAGAGTTTTAAATTCGTTGCAGGATTTACAATATAGCCTGCTTCAATACTGGAAAAGAAAGAAATTGTAGTATTTCCCTGTCCAATTTCAACATCGGTTTCAAAAGGTCTTTGTCGCTCGCTGGTATAAATATTTCCCCCATAAGCAGCCTGGTTGGCGGCCATATTATAATCAAAACCTCTCTTACCGTAAATTACTTTGGCATTCCCATACCATCTATCATTTTTATAGCGGGCGATCGCTAAAATTTCCCTAAAATTTGAACCCCACAAATGAGCCATGGATTGATTATTATGACCGTAATTTAAAACACCCGTATTATGGGAGTAAGTATATGGCCGAACCTGATTATACTCTGCCTGAAAAAATAGCCCTGGAATATTAAATGCATCAAAATACTTCAACCCAAGTTGATAGCCGAGCTTATTTTTCCAACTTTGTTGTCCGCCAAAAACGTCTGAAGTAGAGAATTCATCTATAATCATTTGGCCATAGACGTTGATTTCGTCGGAAAATTTATATTTGGAAGTTAAACCGATAATTGCATTCCCTCCCCGCGCGCCGGTAGAAAATTCTATAGAACGATAAAAAATCACCGGATTCAAATAATTTAAATCGAAGCCCCTGTTGTTATCATTTTCCCAAACTACAGATTCAAACAAACCAATATTAAGCCGTTTCGTGACATTATAACTCAAATAATGATTGGCCATATATTTCGTTCTGAAAGAACCATTTTCTGTAACTGCCGGCCTTACATCACGTAAAGACATCCAGGTGTTGGTGTATTTTAACTTCCAGAAAGTAGTATTCAATTTAAAATATGGATATGGAGAAGCATTATCACTCATTAAAAGCGAACGATAACCGTCTCCAATAAAGTTTTTACCGTGGCCAAATTGAAGATTAAAAAATTTGTTAGGCGTATAAGATAAATAGCCTTCAGCAACCGGATAATCATAACCTTCGTCCATAAAAGGTTTTGCAATTCCCCGGCCGGGAATTATAGCGGGATCCCCTCCATCTGGCCGAATAGATTCTGCAAAGCGATTATAATAGTCGGCAAATCTTCCCTGGTTTTCGTAGGCTACCGTATAAAAATTAAAGTTCTTCCCTAAACCTCCCTGAAAAATAAGCGCGCGGGTATTATTATAAGTAAAATCGAAATCTGTTTGCTGAAAATCTTTTCCTAACTGAAGATCTAAAGCGAAATCTAAAGTAAACCAATAATCTTCGGTTTGATATTGCACCAAATGTTCATTCCACAATTTTCTGTCAAACCAGGAATTTGCATCCCGAAGCATTTTATCTTCCTCAGCTTTAAAATCGTAATATTTGGAAACTTCAGAAAAAAGTAAGGGCTTTGAAGCCGAGTGGGTATTCACTCCTATTCTATTAAATTGAGCATCAAAGCGGCCATAATATTCGTGAGACAAAGGAATATTTATCTGACTTTCATAACGTGGTCTCGTAAACTCCCCGGATAGGATTTTATCATATTCATGGGTTACATCATCTTCTTCAGGTTGCTGAAGATTCACTTCTGAAATATCAGGTTTAACCTGGGAGGTAGCAGATAATTCTTCAGTATTTAATTCCAGCGGAATTTTTACCGGCATTTTAAACTGAACAAAAATTGGTCTGGAATTATAAGTGGCCGGCTTAATTTGAGGCAGCAAATTAAAAACACGTTGCATTTCGTCCTTTAATTCTGCATAGACAGCGTCAGTATAAACAATATTAAAATTTCCGGTTTTATCTACTTCAAAAATAACGATGATTTCACCACTATAATTTTCCCGGGTTACCTCTAAAGGTATTTCATAGTTATTTAAAACAAATTCAGTAAGGGTATTTTTGAAACAGGCTTCTTTATTTGCAAAATCTACTTCGGTACATTGGAGAAATTCAGGAAAACGCTGGCTATTATCCTGGGCCTGAGATTTTGAAATAATCGCACTTAGCAAGAAAAGAAGAAACAGGTAGTTCTTCATACTTAAAGTAGAGAAAGATTGGTTACACCCTCGAAATATACATTTTTTTAGATAGAGTAAACCAGCTAAAATAAAAAATCCCGGGACGGACCCGGGATTTAAATCTATATTAAATAAATGTCTTAGTCTTGAATTTGGAATACAATTGGCAAAGAGTACATAACCCCTACTGCCTTGCCACGTTGTTTACCAGGTTGCATACTAGGCAATTTATTAATTACCCTTGCAGCTTCACGCTCTAACCTTGGGTGTGGCGCTCTAGACTGTACATTGGTAATATTTCCTTTTTCATCAATTTTAAACTGAACGATTACCCTGTTTACTCCAGAAAGGCCAAGTTCTGCACCAAGATCTGTATCGAACTCACGGTTTACAAACTGACTAATCTTTTGGCTCATACATTGTTTTCGCTCTTCGTTGTTATTTAGGTTCTCACACCCCGGGAAGATTGGCACATCTTCAATTACAGCAAAAGGTACATCTTCTACTTCTTCTTCAACAGGAGCTTCAACAACCTCTTCTACCTCAACAATATCATCCATATTGGTCTCAGTAGACTCAATTTCGTCTTCTTCTACCTCTTCCTCATCCTCTACAACTTCAATAACCTCTGGTGCCGGTGGTGGTGGTGGAGGTGGTGGAGGCGTATTCTGCATCTCTGTAATTGGGATTTCTTCATCATCTAAATCGTCCATGTTTAACTGGCCGGTATCAATGGCATCCTTGTCATAAGTCTTCCATTCAATTGCCCTCCAGGTAATTAACAGGACAAGAATAAGCCCCAATTGAAGAAAGAATACACTTCTTCTGGTTAAATCGGCTTTTGGATTTTTCTTTGGTTCCATAATAGGTTATTGATTAATAAGGATTGCTAAATTAAATATTTTTTCTAAAAAATTAAATTAATCTTACTATTTAACCTTTTTAGACTCTTTTCAAAGAGGAGAAAGATAATAACAGCAAGTAAAATTCCAGCAGTATTGGCCAAAATATCATACCAATCTGGCTCTCTATAACTGGTTACTACACCCTGTAAAACCTCAATTAACATACCAAACAGTATTGAGAGGCCGGCTATTTTGAATAAGTTAATTTTATAAGTAGTTCGCGGTTTATTTTTTTGCATAAAATAGACCTTCCATAATACTACAAGTCCAAAATAGGCTCCAAGATGTAAAAGTTTATCTGTAGGATTAAAACTCCCAACACTAATCTTACCGAGTTTCACTAAAGAGGAAACCGTTAGCAATATAGTGTAAAAGCTCGCTACAAATAAAATTATTTTAGCTACCAAGAACTTCTTTATAGGCATCTGCACTTAAAAGATCCTTCAGTTGAGATTCATCAGAAAATTTAATTTTAATCATCCACCCTTCTCCGTAAGGATCTGAATTTACTTTTTCCGGCTCATCTTCAAGGCTCTCGTTAAATTCAATTATTTCGCCAGAAAGAGGCAAATAAAGGTCTGAAACTGTTTTTACAGCTTCAACGGTACCAAAAACCTCTTCTCTATCAAGGGTTTCATCTACGGTTTCTACTTCTACATAAACAATATCACCTAATTCGCCCTGGGCAAAATCTGTAATACCAATGGTAGCTGTATCACCTTCTACCTTAATCCATTCGTGGTCTTTGGTGTACTTTAAATCTTGTGGAATGTTCATTAGTTCTATTTTATATTAGAGCAAAGTTAATTTTTTAAAGCAATACTTCAAACAAGCCTCAATTAATTTCCAAAATTATATCTAAGGGTTATTCCAGATCTTATGGTTGTTTGCGGAAACGCCGTAGAAACCGCGTATTCAGAGAAATTATGTTCGTAATAGAATATTGCGGTTAGATTACTGGAAATGGCATAATCTGTAGAAAAATTAATACGCCATATATCCTGACCGGCAATTACCTGGCTAGTTTCTAAATCTAAATACCTTATTATACTCTTATTTCTTCTGAAGGAAACATCGGCTTTAAAATTAAGATCACTGCTTAAAATACGGTTAGTTCCTCCAAGGCCGGTGGCAATTCTTAAATCGCTAATTCTATAGCCTGCACCCAAAATATATTCGTTTCCGGTGGTTTCAGTCAATAAATTATTATCGAAACTAAGGGAAAGCATTCGGTCTTTTCGCACTTCTGCCAATAACTGAATAGCATTTTGAGTTTCCAGGTCTAAGCGGAAAAGCGGTGTAAATAGTTCAGTTAAAACAATATTGGAATACAACATTGGGTTTTTAAAATCTCCAGCCTGGTTAGTGTCAAATTCGTTCTCAGGATCGTAATCCAAATTAGTTTGAAATTGATTAATGGTATAGTTAGATTGATACCCGTGATTTATTGAAATACGCCTGAATTTATCCTTAAACCAACCAATTCGCATTAAACCGGTATACTTCAGATTCCAGTTTGGTAAAGGCATATCCCTAAAAGCTCCCAGCTTCATATCTTCAGGATCTTTCCCGGCATAGGCCGAAACAAAAGCCGGTAATAAAACTGCCTGGTTTGTTTTTCCAATCCCTACAGGATAGCCATCTTCATCTACGTTATTAGGATCTAAACCTCGCTCTCGCGCAATGCGGCGGGCAATATTAAGCCGATTTTCCCTGAAACTTTCAAAAGTTTCAGAAGATTGCTCGTCTGATTGGTTAAAAGCGGTTTTTATAAGAATAGTAGAAATATTAAAATTCCCGTAATTATAAGGCGTCAAAGAAATATATTCCAATGTAGTGGGATTTACTCTATAATTCTCTGAAAAATTTTCTGAATAATTTCGATTTGCGCTAATATCAACAGTAAGATCTGGAACAATATCGAGCGAAGCCTGCACATCCAATTGTTCGTTTTTTAAAGTAGAATACTGCTGATTAAAATTTTGAAACAAGGTTAACCAACCTCTTCTGGCTGCGGTATATCTAACCTCATCCTGCCAGCCAAATGTAAAAGCTGTACTGGGTTGCAAAGTTCCCATAAAACCTACGCTTGGCGTATAACCGGGAAGAAAAGTTCCTTCATTTTGGCGGTAATTTACCTGCAACCTGCTCAATATGGTCACAAAATCTACAAACGTATTAAAGCTTTTGCTGGTTTTCTCAACTACTTCGGCATTTTGGGTACGCTCTGCATCCTGCGGACTTCCATCTAATGTGGGAACACCGCCACTGCGTTGTTTTATAGTTTGTCCGCCACGCCCTTCTTTCTTTTCCAACCCTAAATATGAATATAAATTCTCCATATCCAAACTTGCATTAATTTGGTGAGAACTTGAATTCTGAACGCTGTTTCCAATATCTGGAATCCCTTCTAAATTCTCGTAAATTCTGGAACCCCGCTGCCATTGGAAGTCCCCAGTATAAGAATAAGTAGCATTTATAAATTCCAGAACGGGAATTTTATCAAAAGGGATCTCATAATTTACCTGCAGATTTTGAAAGTGTAAATCTGGAGTTCCAATACTGAAAAAATTATCCCAAACTCGAATATTATTGTCGGCAAAACCGTCTTCGTCTATATAATTTCTTACAATTCGGTTATTTGAAGCGTTAAAGCTGAAATTCAAAGAATTGGTAAGATTATAATTTATACCATATTCCCAGTTAAACATATAATTTCTCTGGTAAAGCGTTGGAATTCCCAAATCATCATCTGAAAGTTCCAGCGACCGGAATTTTTGCTCGTTATATTGTCTTAAAATTGTAGAACTGGCATTTATATTAGAAGGCAATAAATTCACATTAAAATCTCTCACCAGTGAATAATAGTCGCTGCTATCTAAAGCCGAAATATTCTTGAAAGGTTCTATCTCTTTAGGCTCAAAATTAAACTCGTAGGTGGCGCCGGCCCGCACATTTTGGTTTAAAGATTCTTCAATTTCAAAATCACGATGATCTACCTGATTATAAGAAGTGGTAAAAGCAAAATTCTCTATATCGTAAGGCATAGGTTTGGCCTCACCGGTACGCTCCTTGCGCAAACCTATAATGTTCACACTTTGTCTTCTTGTATAAGACTGCGATTGCTTTTTAACCCGATCTCTTTCTACGGGATCTACAATATCTGACAGGCGAGTTTCCAATTCTAAATCAAGAAATTCCTGGTCGTATTTCGGGGTAATTAATTCTTCACCCCTGCTATAATTAAACGGAATTTTCACGCCCCATTTTTCTGGAAGTAATTGCCCGGCATTTATATTGGTAACTACATCATATTGTTGGGAATTCTCTCTACTTCGTTGATTTGGCCCTTGTTCTATAGTTCCAAAACCTACGGTACTTTTTCTTCCTGTGGCAGCTACCGTAGCGAAATCTGAAAAATTGGTATCCATATTAACTATCGTAGCCCATCCCCCCTCGTTATCAAGGTCTGAAAGTCTTAGTTCGTTAAACCAAACCTCACCACATAAATCCTGAACTCCATTGGTGGGAGTTCCATTTTTTAATCCCAACATTAATACCCGAACATTTCCAAAACTGGGATTTCCTTTTATTCCCAGCCGCAGCTGGTCCATTTCATAGGAGTCTTCTTCATCTATTAATTCTAAATTTTCAGTAAAGAAATTTAATTCTCCTGAGTTTAAAGAAGGATCTCCTAAAACTCCTGTTTTTACACGTTGTAGAAGTTCCAGCGGCAGGTTCATTCGGTTAACTTGCGGCCAGATTTCTTCTGCAGTCATCGCCCCAAAAGCCGTCGGACTTAAAGGAATCTCAATCTGATAGTAATTATCAGTAAAATCGGTTCCCATTCTTACAAAAGCTACCAACTGCCCGTCTTTTAAAGGAGTTTGGTTGGGTAGCGATTCCGCGTGTAAAAACATTTCCAGGTTTTTATACTGCCGCATATCTATCTGGAAATTTTTGTAAACCGCCCTCGCATCCTGTGGTTCCAAATCACAAACTCTTAGCGATAAGGATTGTTCATTTTGCCTGATATTGGTATTATTTTCAAAAAGTTCTTCCCTAATTACGCCGGGAGGTAAAACATAAGGTACCGGTTGCCGGTTTTCATTTTCCTCGATATTTACTGCTGAAACTTCAAAAAGGGTATTTTGATTTTCGGGGAGAATATTTCTATCTCTTAAACCACGATTATACCGACGGTAATCACCTCTTACCAACTCCATAGTTCCAAAACGCAATAAGGTTTCTTCCTCGAACCCACTAAGGAACATTCGCATAAAACGGATAGATCTATAATCGGCTATACCCCCTTTGGAATCTGTAGGTTCGTAAATTGGAATTTTAAACTGAAGCCAGCGCACAGGCAGTTCATTTCCATTTCTAAGAGTGGTGGTAAGTTCTTTCTCATCGGTGATGTATTGATTATTTTCAACGCCCATCCCGGGGAAGAAAGGTATTTCATATTCAAAATAACTATCAATGGTGTTCATCGTGTTATCCCGATTCACATCTTCTGTAGTTGGCAAAGTGGTATTTCCCCTATTGGTATCACCAACTTCCGGCGGGGAATTCCCATCTGGACCATTATAATTCCTATAGCGATTAACAATGTCTCCATCGGTATTTAGAAAATACTCGTAATTATCTGCCGCAGGATCGGGTAAATTGCTGAATTCAGGAAATTTTAATGATTCTTGCGCATCTGAAAGCCCGTCGTATCCCACATCCTGGTTGGTGCGTTCTTCCCCTTCAGAATCAAAGGCATAAATTAAAGATTGATCTGCAGGAACTTTTGCTACCTGTGTTTCTATGGTATTTTCAGCACCACCACTTGCAGGCAACCCGTTTTCATATTGTTTTCGACCATCTTTCAAGACATCTTCAGAAATATTTCCAAGATTAAAATTGATAGTTCCGGCTGAATTACCGCTGTTTTCAGAATAAATATAGGGATCCATCACCCAAAATTCTATAAACTCTACATTGCTTTGTTCAAAATTAGTAGTATTTATTCCGCGCATTATTCCTCCAAAACTTTCCGAAGGATTGGGCAAAGTTCCATCTGTAGCTGCGGGATTAAAATTATAGGGGCCACGTTCTTCAGGAAAATAAGCTACATCCATAGTGTAGACCACCTGAGGTTGCCCTTGCACCACATCGGTATTGGGGAAAATCTCACTTAAGGTTACCCTTCTGGTTGCGTAGGTAGAAATGTCGTTATCTGTAATCCCGTCGGGGCGGTTGCTGCTATAGAAAACAGGATCTATAGTGTACCAGGACATTTTTGCCCGTTTATCGCCAACTTTTATATCGCCATTAGCTCGCTCACCACCATAACCAAGCGGAACACTACTTAATTCCCAACTTAATGGGGCGCTGATATCTATTGTAGTTTGCGCCGCTTCAAAATCGTCTATATAGGTGGTTGCTTCTCCCTGGAAATCGTTAATTGAGGGCGCACCGGGTTGCAAATAGGCAAATTCTCCCGTTACCGAAAAATTAGAAGGCACATCGGTATCTATGTTTGGCAGTTTATTTACCAATCTTGTAAGCAAAGGAACCTCGGTAGAATAATTTACATTAAAACCGAAAATTGAATTATTTATAGGTTCGTAACTATAATTTGCTTTTTGAGTTAGTGGGCGTTCCTTCAGGTTTAAAAAAGTAGCTCCAATCAAGAAGTTTTCGTTAAACTGATGTTCTACATTTAAACCGGTAAACCGTTTAGTTTGCTGTCCAAACAAGGCATTATTCTCTGTATTTACTTGAATGGGAATATCTGAAGCAAGCAAAGCTTCGTCCAGAATTTGTACTCTTCCCAGTTCATAATTTACCACGTAATCTACCCCTTCCTGTAAAATCCTGCCCCCGGCGGTAACAGTTACCGAGCCCGGTGGGAGGTTAAAACCAATAGGAATCCCTTCAACTTCACCAGATTTATATCTCCCTTTTAACTGAAATTTATTTTTATCCGCGTCTTCCTGTTCTGCCTGGGTTTTTGTGGTTCGATATAAAGAACGGAAAACATATTTTTGCTGATTGGCATTCCAGGTTTCAGGATTATCATAATCTTCAGTTCCTGTATTTGGGGAATTATCAAGTTCTTCAAATAAATGTCTACCAAATGGTTCTACGGAAGTAAAAATTATATTCCCGTTCTCAGGATCTATTGTTAATCCCGGCACATAATCAAAAAAACCATCACCACCATTTATAGGGTCGTTATTATTATTTAATTTATCGAGATTAAAAACCCTAAGTAACGGGGTTTCGCTAATATCTTCGGGCAATGCTACTGAACCGTCTCCCGCAGGTTTTATATAGTTTAAAGGCTGCGGATCTGTATATAAAATATTCATCCTGAAATCTTCCCGCTCTAATTGATAAGCGCCCAAACTGTAAATATTTTTCATCATTAAATCCCAAACCGGCTCATTTACATTGGTAATGGTGCTTTTTAGCATTTTAACCACCAGGTTCTGGTTAATTCGCTGGTTTGTAACCGGCTCATCAGGATCTTGTGTTGGGTTTTGAGCCGGATTGTTATCTCCCGTAGCATTCACGCCGTCGTTTGCAAATTCTCCAACCTGGTAAACCTCGCCATTCACAGTATATTGAAAAGCAATGGCAAGAATTTCGTCATTACTTAATCGCTGATTTAAAGAAATATACCCGAGTTGAGTATTCAGGCTGTATTCATTGGGCTGTAATTGCCTGGCGTTTTCAAGTTTTACATAATCCAGCCCTTCTGAAACATGAACTCCGCCAAAACCATTATCTACCGTAGCTACATCACGAATAGAAGGTGTTAAAACAGATTCAGCTGAACCATCTATACCAAAAGGATTAAAATCGTTATTCTCATTATCGGGAAAACTTCCGCCCGGTTGATTAAAAAATCCTGCCGGCGGATTATCCAGCCCAACGTTGCCCGGCACATTGCTTTCTCCCAAATCCTGGATAGCCACAATATTTCTGGTATCGGTTAGATTTTGAACATTATTGGTTCTATTGGTTACCCAAACCTGCACCCTTTTAATTTGAATATTGGTATTTATGAAAGGATAATCTTTAAGAGCATCATCATAATTATCCCTGAAATAATGGGAAAGAAAAAAGTGCCGGTCCTGATCGTAATCCAGGGCAAATTTTTCAAATTCTTCAACGGTAGAACCACCTTCAACATTTACCGTTCTTCGTTCTGATTTTTGTTCAGAAAAAACACCGGTAATTCGGGTTTTTCCAAATTGTAACTCTGTTTTAAATCCAAACAAACTTTGTGCGCCCTGCATCAGCGCATTATTAAGCGGCATATTTACATTCCCGACTTCAATTTTTCTTACAATATCATCTTCGGTAGGTGTGTATTCAAGCTTTAACTGGTTTTGAAAATCGAATGTAGATTCGGTATCGTAATTGGCGGTAATTTGCAAACGCTCTCCGATTTGCCCAAGTAAACTAAGGCTAATTCGCTGATCAAAGTCGAAAGTAAGGTTTTGCCTGTTCCTGGGAGAAAAAGCAGGATTATCCTGTTTGGTATAAAGTAAGCCCAGGTCCATTTCTACCGTTCCCTGCGGAACAATATTAATTTCCGAACCTCCAAAAATGCTTTCAAAAAAATTATTATTTACGTAAAAATCTGGTAATAAATCCCTCTGAATTTCCTCTGCTCCTTCTTTTCGGCCGGCCTGCGCATCTACTTTCTGCTTAAAATAATTACGCATTTCTTCATCTAAAACCAGGTTTTCGTATTCCTCAGGAGTTAAAATTAAAGGGATGGAAAGATCTATATCGCTTAATTGCTCTCGATAAATATACCGGTCTAAAATAGCATCGTATTCGTAGAAAGAAGAGATTAATTCAGAATCAGGCAGGGTTATTTCACCCAAAGCATACCCGGTTTCGGTGGTATCCTGAGGGGTTTCCTGTGCAGTGGAACTCAATGAAATTATCAATGACAACAACAAGCTGAGCTTAACCGAAGTTGACAATTTCCAGTAATTGTGCCTCAATTCTTTACAAATTTTTAAGAGCCATTTTTATAATAGATTCTACGGTAGGGCTGGCAGAATCTTTCATTATCTTATCTACTACCCTTGTAGCCTGCTTTCTTGCGAAGCCGAGAGTCTCTAATGCAGATAACGCTTCTTCCTTTATTGTATTGTCTTGAGGAACAAAAACTTCGTCTTCCCCATAGACTTTTAATATTTTATCTTTTAAGTCTAAAATTACCCGCTGTGCGGTTTTAGCACCAATTCCTTTCACGCTTTGTATGGTCGGTACATCGCCGTTTGCAATGGCATCTTTAACCTGGTTGGGTTCTAAAGAAGACAACATTGTTCTGGCGGTACTGGTCCCCACCCCGGAAACCGAAATTAGCAACCTAAAAATATCCCGCTCAGACTTTTGATAAAAACCATAAAGCGTGTGGGAATCTTCCTTAACGTGTAAATGGGTGTAAACACTTATATTTTCTGAATCTGGTATGAGAGAAAAAGTATGGAGAGAAATATTGACCATATACCCTACGCCGTTGCAAGCGATTACTAAGTAGGTAGGATTCTTCTCTATTAATTGCCCCTTAAGATGATGAATCATAAAATTTTAAACTTAACGAGCCAAATGTAGTAAATAAAAGTTAAGCCCGAAATCTTTGCTTCGGGCTTAACTACTGTATTTCCAACTTATTTTAATCGATATTCAATATTTATATATTTACTTCTTTTGTTTCTTTTCTTTTTCCTGGGCATCCACCACAGTTACCGCGGTCATATTCACAATTTCTTCTACACTTGCTCCAAGCTGAAGAATATGAACAGGCCTTCTCATTCCCATCATAATTGGGCCAATAGAATCTACCTTGTTAAGTTCTTTGATTAGCTTATAAGTACTATTAGCGGAATCAAGGTTGGGATAAATTAAAGTATTTACTTTTTTACCGGCTAATTTTGAAAATGGAAATTTATTCTGAAGCATTTCGCGGTTAAGAGCAAAATCGGCTTGTAACTCCCCATCTACATTAAGTTCGGGGTGATTACGGTGCAGATAAGAAACAGCTTCCTTCACCTTTGTAGCACGCGGATCTTTAGACGAGCCAAAATTGGCATAAGACATCATAGCAACTACCGGTTCTAAACCAAATAACTGTACGGTTCTCGCCGTCATTTGAGCAATTTTAGCAAGATCTTTTGCCGGCGGATCTATATTAATCGAAGTATCACTAATAAACAATGGCCCTCTGGAAGTATTCATAAGGTTTGTGGCGGCTACACGAGTAACTCCCGGCGCCATTCCAATAAGCTCCAGCATAGGTTTTACCACTGCAGGATAGGCCCTGGAATATCCTGAAAGCAAGCCATCGGCATCACCTTCGTTAACCATCATTGCAGCAAAATAATTGCGTTCCCGCATTAGTTTTTCAGCATCATAAAGCGTTACACCGCTACGGTTTCTCGTCTTCCAATAAACCTGAGCGTAAGCTTTTCTATGCTCTTCCTCTTCATCAGATTTTGGATCAATAATAGCAACTTCTTCGTGAAAGTCAATTTCTGCCATTAACTCCTCAATAACTTTACGGCGACCCAGTAAAATTGGAATAGCGATTCCTTCATCGTGAACAATTTGCGCTGCTTTAAGCACATCCAGATGATCGGCTTCAGCAAAAACAATTCGCTTCGGGTTCATTTTCGCACGGTTAAGCAACAACCTGGTGATCTTGTTGTCACTGCCCATTCTTTCAAGCAGTTCCTCTTCATATCTATCCCAATCCTGGATAGGTTGTCTCGCCACACCGCTTTCCATCGCAGCCCTGGCCACTGCCGGTGGTACTTTAGCAATTAAACGGGGATCAAAAGGCTTCGGAATAATATAATCTGAACCAAAATTTAAACGAGTTTCACCATAAGCGATATTAACCTGCTCGGGTACGGGTTCCTTAGCCATTTCGGCTAAAGCTTTTACCGCGGCCATTTTCATTTCTTCATTAATTTTCGTTGCCCTAACATCTAAAGCGCCCCTGAAAATAAACGGAAATCCAAGCACGTTATTCACCTGATTCGGGTGGTCACTTCTACCCGTAGCCATAATTATGTCCTTACGGGTATCCATCGCGAGTTGATAATCGATCTCCGGATTTGGATTCGCCATGGCAAAAACGATAGGTCGTTTCGCCATACTTTTCAGCATTTCAGGAGAAACAATATCAGCGATAGAAAGGCCTACAAAAACATCGGCATCTTTCATGGCTTCTTCAAGGGTATCTATTTTCCTGGAAGTGGCAAATTCTATTTTTTCTTCAGAAAGATTTGGACGATCTTTTCTAATTACGCCTTTACTATCTGTCATTATAATATTTTCGGCTTTTGCTCCAAAAGCTTTATAAAGTTTAGTACATGAAACCGCTGCTGCACCGGCACCGCTTATCACGATCTTCACTTTTTCCATCTTTTTCTTAGCTAGCTCCAGCGCATTTAATAATGCCGCAGCCGATATGATGGCTGTCCCGTGCTGGTCGTCATGCATCACCGGGATATCAAGCTCTTCTTTTAATCTTCTTTCAATCTCAAAAGCCTCGGGAGCTTTGATATCTTCAAGGTTAATTCCCCCAAAAGTGGGCGCTATATTTTTTACCGTTTCTATAAATTTATCTACATCTTTAGTATCTACTTCAATATCAAAAACATCAATATCTGCGAAAATCTTAAAAAGCAAACCTTTACCTTCCATAACCGGTTTAGAGGCTTCAGGACCAATGTCTCCAAGTCCTAAAACTGCAGTTCCGTTAGAAATAACCGCAACGAGATTTCCCTTGGTAGTATATTTATAAGCGTTTTCTTTATCTTTTTCTATCTCCAGGCAAGGTTCTGCCACTCCAGGGGAATATGCGAGGGAAAGATCCCGTTGTGTTGCATATTTTTTTGTAGGTACTACTTCTATTTTCCCTGGCTTGGGTTTGGCGTGATAAACCAGTGCTTCTCTTCTCTTTCTAGGATTATTGCTCATAATTTAATTTTTCTACTTATTACAAAGGTAGCAAGCTCAGCTGCAATATTGAACTTCTACGTATAAAAGAAAGTATTATTTTTTGATCGTATATACTTATAAAAATTGAAGTTCAGCACTTGATATCATCCAATTTTAAACTTTTCTTCAAAATGCTATTAATTTTATCAAATAAATGTAAATTTAAGGTTCAAAATCTAATTGTTTTTTGAAACATCTTATATTTATTTTTTCCTGCTTCTTTTTATTTCCTGTCAATATTCTGGCTCAATCTCAAACATTTAGCCTATCGGAAGTTGATAAAGCTCCATTTATTTCCAAATGTACAGACAGTATCAACTCTGCAGATTGTTTTACTGAAAAACTGAATCAATATATAAAAAGGAATATTGATATAATGAAGCTAGTAAAAAAGAAGAATTTGCCCGGTCAAGCGTATGTTCAATTTGTAATTAATGAAACAGGAGAAGTTAAACAGGTAAAAGTTAGAACAAGAAATAAGTATTTAGAGAAGGAGGCCATAAGGTTATTTGCCGATCTCAAAATTAAACAACCGGCTTCAATAAATTCTAAAAATGTTTCCTTAAAACACACCATCCCAATCACTTTTAACTTATTAGAATTCGATAGTTATGAGGAATTCGGGAGAAAATTCAAAAGCAAAAATTAGTTTTCCGTTAATTAGGTAACCTTAATATTTACGTCGGAAAACATTGGATTCTCATTTCTGCAGAAACTCAATATTCCTTTTTAAACCTTCAAATTTGGTTCGTTTTACCGCTGATTTTCTAAAGATCTCATTAAAAGTTTCTTTAGTAAGTTCTTCCCAGCCCTTTTTATCTTTTTCTAATAATTCTGGATGCGGATTAAACAATGGCTCATTATGTGGTTTTGAAAATCTATTCCACGGGCAAACATCCTGGCAAATGTCGCAGCCAAACATCCAATCTTCAAACTGGTTTTTATAAGAATTAGGCAATTCGTCCTTTAGCTCTATCGTGAAATAAGAAATGCATTTGCTGCCATCAACCTTGTAAGGTTCTACAATAGCATCAGTTGGGCAGGCGTCAATGCAGGCGGTGCAACTTCCGCAGTGATCGGTAACCGGTGCGTCGTATTCCAGATCCAGATCTACAATTAATTCGGCGATAAAATAGAAAGAACCGGTTTGTTTAGAGAGTAAATTAGAGTGTTTGCCAATCCAGCCCAATCCGCTTTTTGCGGCCCAGGCTTTATCCATCACCGGAGCCGAATCTACAAATGCGCGTCCATTAATTTCCCCTATTTCATCTTGCATAACCTGCAATAATTGTTTCAGTTTATCTTTAATTACAAAATGATAATCGCGCCCGTAGGCATATTTACTGATTTTATAAGAATCTTCTCGCTGGGTTTCTTTCGGATAATAATTCAGCAAGAGTGAAATCACGCTTTTTGAACCTTCTACCAGTTTTGTAGGATCCAAACGCTTATCAAAGTTATTTTCCATCCAACGCATTTCGCCGTGACGGTTTTTTTTCAGAAATTCTTCCAGGCGCGGGGCTTCGGCTTCAAGAAATTCGGCTTTGGAAATCCCGCACGACAGAAAACCAAGGCGGCTGGCTTCGGTTTTGATTAATTGCGTGTATTTCGACTTATTTTCGTACAAATTTATCGTGGTGAAAATTCTAAAATCGCGTTTTTTGGTTTTAGGGTAATTAAAGGTTTTATTTCCATTTCTGAAGTTTTAGGTACAATTTTATAACGCGAAATTACTTCTGCAATCGCCATAATCATTTCGAACATTGCAAAATTATTACCAATGCATTTTCTTGGCCCCGCCCCAAACGGAAAATAATGAGAAGAATGAGCTTTTGAATCCAAAAACCTTTCCGGATCAAATTTTTCAGGGTTTTCCCACTGTTTTGTATGTCTATGGATCTCAAAACAGGAAAATAAGATACTGGAACCTTTTGGCAATTTGAACCCATTAAAATTATCTTCTTCAATGTTTACACGATCTATAAAATAGGCCGGCGGATACATTCGCATAGATTCTTCAATAACCTGTTGAGTATAAACGCAGGATCTCACAAATCCCATTAAATCATGAGTTTCACTTTTAGCAGTTTCAACCTCTTTAAATATTTTCTCCTGGGCTTCAGGATTACGCGCAAGAAGTTCGCAGGTAAAAGTTAACGCATTAGAAGTGGTTTCGTGACCGGCGGTAAATAAAATAAGGATTTCGTCTATTAACTGCTCTTTATCCATTGGCTGGCCATCTTCATATCGCGCATCCAACAGCATATCTAATAAATCATCGTATCTCGTTTCAGATTTTTTACGTTCTTCAACGATATCTTCTAAAATTGCCCGAGCTTCCCGGGTTAGGTTTATGTGTTTTTTAATTTCTCCGCTTAAGTGAAACCACCAAAGTTTAAAAGGCTGCCGAAGTTCCTTTACCAGCATTTTTTGAGCTGCTTCGGTAATATATTGTAATCTATTTATTTGCTTTTGATTGGCGGCGCTGCTGAACAAAGATTTGACCACGGTTTGAAAAGCGAGATCATTAAAAACCGGGAAAACATCAAATTTTTTATTAGGCTGAATTTTTTCAATTTCAATATTTATAGCCTGCTGAACTGATTCCAATAAACCGGTAAGATGAGATTTATGAAAAGCCGGCTGAATAAGCTTGCGCTGCTTTGCCCAATGTTCACCACTTGCAGTTAAAAGTCCCTTGCCTACATATTTTGCCAGGTCCCGGGTTTGAATAGTAGATTTTTGATAGTTCTTTTGATTTTTCTGAAGTACATATTCAGCAAAAGCGGCATCGCGGGAAAATATGACCTTTTGCCCGGGACCTATATGAATTTGAAACACATCTCCATATTTTTCAAAATTCTCTCTATGAAACGGCAGTGGATTTTTTAAAATCCTGCCGGCATTTTTCACAAAGCGAAACATAGAAACCGTAGGAATATATTTTTCTGCCATAACGTTGAAAATTAATGGAGTGTTATCAACTCCAATCTGGAAGCTGAATTAAAAAAGTCCTCCCTGGGTACTTCCTTTTACCCGGCCTAGATGTTTATAAGCGGCTTCTGTAACTTCTCTCCCCCGCGGAGTTCTGTAAATAAAGCCTTGCTGAATAAGGAAAGGTTCATAAACCTCTTCAATAGTTTCGGCACTTTCACTTACGGCGGTAGAAAGGGTGGTTAAACCCACCGGCCCCCCTTTAAACTTATCGATTATAGTTTCTAGGATTTTATTATCCATTTCATCTAAACCGTGAGCATCTACATTTAAAGCTTTGAGTCCGTATTTTGCGATTTCCATATCGATTTTTCCATTGCCCTTAATTTGGGCAAAATCCCGAACACGGCGGAGCAAGGCATTGGCAATTCTAGGGGTTCCGCGGCTTCTTCCTGCAATTTCTATCGCGGCATCGAGGCTAATAGGGACCCGAAGAATTTCTGAGCTACGTTGCACTATATCTGAAAGCAATTCTGTAGAGTAATACTGTAGTCGACTGGAAATACCAAAACGTGCCCGCATAGGCGCTGTAAGCAACCCTGAGCGCGTGGTAGCACCAATAAGTGTAAACGGGTTAAGATTGATTTGAACCGTCCTTGCATTAGGCCCTGATTCAATCATAATATCTATACGGTAATCTTCCATTGCGGAATAGAGGTATTCTTCTACCACCGGACTCAACCTGTGAATTTCATCTATAAAAAGGATATCGCGCTCTTCAAGATTTGTAAGCAAACCGGCAAGATCTCCGGGCTTGTCCAAAACAGGACCAGATGTTACTTTTATACCTACTTCTAATTCATTAGCAAGAATATGTGCCAGGGTTGTCTTTCCCAATCCGGGAGGACCGTGAAAAAGAGTATGATCTAAAGCTTCCCCACGTTGATTTGCAGCTTCAACAAAAACCTTAAGATTATCCAGAACCTGATCCTGGCCGGCAAAATCATCAAAACTTAAGGGCCGCAATGCCCTTTCGATATCAAATTCTTCAGGAGAAAAATTTTCTCCGCTGGGATCCAGGTTTTCATTCATAAATCATCAAAATTAAAGATAAGCTAGTTTAGCAAAGATAAGTAAAATAGCGCGGGCCAAATTTAAAAGAACTTAAGTTATAAATTCAATTAGATATCAATTTCAAGATCTCCTAAAAGCAAAAAACCTCTCCGTTACCGAAGAGGTTTTTGAAATTAATTTTATTCGATTCTAATGATTCAATTCTTCTTCGTGATCCTGAAGCGGCACATTTTGTGGAACAAAATCCTGACCAGGAAGTACGTAATCTGTAGCCTCAAGATTCATCTTACTATAATCGTAAGACCAACGGTAAACTGAAGGAATTGTACCAGGCCAGTTGCCGTGAATGTGTTCTACCGGAGTAGTCCATTCTAAGGTAGTGGAATTCCAGGGGTTCTGTGTAGCTTTTTGTCCGAAGAAAATAGAGCTAAAGAAGTTATATAAGAATACAACCTGAACACCCGCTGTAATAAGGGCGAAAATTGTAATAATTACGTTAACGTCGGCAAGGTCATCAAAATATGGGAATGCCGTGTTGGTATAATAACGTCTTGGTAAACCTGCAAGACCTATAAAGTGCATTGGGAAAAATACCCCGTAAGCACCAACTGCGGTTATCCAGAAGTGAACATAACCAAGGTTTTTATTCATCATTCTACCAAACATTTTCGGGAACCAATGGTAAACCCCGGCTAAAAGACCGTAGATCGCAGAAATACCCATTACCAGGTGGAAGTGGGCAATTACGAAATATGTATCGTGAACGTTAATATCTAATGTTGAATCTCCAAGGATAATTCCTGTTAGACCACCGGTGATGAATGTTGAAACAAAACCGATTGAAAATAGCATCGCGGGGTTCATTTGCAGGTTACCCTTCCAGAGCGTCGTGATCCAGTTAAAGGCTTTTACTGCAGAAGGAATCGCAATTAATAATGTTGTAAATGTAAATACTGATCCAAGGAATGGATTCATCCCCGAAACGAACATGTGGTGACCCCATACGATTGTTGAAAGGAATGCAATTGCTAGAATTGAAGCAACCATCGCACGGTAACCAAAAATTGGTTTACGAGAATTTGTTGCTAAAACTTCTGAAACAATACCCATTGCAGGTAGAATTACAATATAAACCTCGGGGTGACCAAGGAACCAGAACAAGTGTTCAAATAAAACCGGAGAACCTCCCTGGTGGCTTAATACTTCTCCTTCAAGATAAATATCACTAAGGAAGAAAGAAGTTCCAAAACTTCTATCCATTATAAGTAGGAGTGCCGCAGATAATAACACCGGGAATGAAACCACACCAATAATGGCGGTAACAAAAAATGCCCAGATTGTAAGCGGAAGTCTCATCATAGACATTCCCTTTGTTCTAAGATTAAGAACAGTAACAATGTAATTAAGAGAACCTAAAAGGGACGATGCAATAAAAATAGCCATAGAAATTAACCAGAGGGTCATTCCCATTCCTGAACCTCCAATAGCCTGAGGCAGGGCACTAAGCGGTGGATAGATCGTCCAACCAGCTGAGGCAGGACCAGACTCTATAAACAATGAGCTAAGCATAATCACACAAGAGATGAAAAACAACCAGTATGAAAGCATGTTCATAAACCCGGAAGCCATATCCCGTGCACCAATTTGTAGCGGAATAAGTAAGTTACTAAACGTACCACTTAAACCGGCAGTAAGCACAAAAAATACCATTATAGTACCATGTATGGTAACCAAAGCAAGGTAAATAGACGGTGTCATTACTCCATCTGGAGCCCATTTATCTCCCAGGAGCCATTCAAAAAGCATAAAAGATTCTTCTGGCCAGGCTAATTGCATACGGAAAAGTACGGACATCATAATCCCTACAATTCCCATTAATATACCTGTGATAAGATATTGCTTGGCAATCATCTTATGATCTGTACTAAATATATATTTAGTAATAAAAGTTTGTTTATGATGATGTCCGTGATCGTCGTGGTGATCGTGAGCCGGTGCTGTTGCTATTGCTGACATATCTAAATTATATTCTTTTTAGTTCTGTTATTCTTGTGATTCCAAAGTTGAAGCAAACGTATCCTGTTCACTCAACCATTCGTTATAATCTTCCTCGCTTTCAACAATAATCTTCATCTGCATATTGTAGTGCGCGTCACCACAAATCTTGTTACAAAGCAGGAAGTAATCAAATTCGTAGGAATCTAATGGCGCATCTCCTTCCGCCATTAAAGCCTCACTGTTATCTTTTCTAATTTCATTAATGGTTTTTACTTTATCTACCATATACTCTGAATTTCTCATTTCTTCAGTAGTAATATCTGGTGTAAAAGCAAATTGCGTAACCATCCCGGGCACTACGTTCATTTGTGCTCTAAAGTGAGGGAAATAAGCAGAGTGTAATACATCCTGAGATCTAAATTTAAACAAAACTTCTTTTCCTACTGGAAGGTGAAGTTCTGTTGTAATTTTATCGTCATCTGCATAAGGATCATTTTCATTAACTCCCACCGTGTTTATTCCTTCTATAAAGCGAACGTTAGCTTCCCCAAGGGTGTTATCTTCACCAGCGTATCTGGCTTGCCAGCTAAACTGCTTAGCATAGATTTCAATAACAATAGGATCGTTTTCTTCACTAATATTCATAATATCACTCCAGGTAAATAATCCATAAATAATTAAACCTGCCAGCGTAATTACCGGAATAATAGTCCAAATAAACTCCAGTTTATCATTATCGGCAAAGAAAAGAGCTCTTTGACCTTTTTTTCCCTGATATTTATAGGCGAACCAATGTAGCAATGCCTGCGTAATTACCTGCACTACCATAATAAGTCCTATGGAAATAAACATTAAAGTATCTACCTGATTTCCATGTTCTGAAGCAGCTTCGGGAAGGTACAATTTACTCCATTGCCAAAAGCTATAGGCCATCCCTACATAGATAAAGATCATAAACCAAAGCATTAGTTTGGCTTGCTGTCTATTATCGTTGTCATTAGCTATTTCAGAACTCTCGGCTCCCGGGCCTTTAGACAACTGAAAAATCTTAGACATTTGCCAACCGGTAACGGCCAAAAGGGCTAATACTATTATTACTAAAAATACGGTCATTTTATAAGTTCTTCTTTAAACAATCAAATCTTTTATTAATAGTGGAAATGTTCACTTTCCTTTATAAATGGGTTGCGTTTCGCAAGTAGCGGTGCTTTAGTTAGCGCACTAAAGACCACAAAAGTAAACAATCCTCCAAAGAAAAGTACTGCACTTATCTCAGGAATTCCAATAAACCATGATTCTCCCACAGTTGCCGGCATTACCATATTAAATACATCAAGATAATGACCTATAAGTATAACAATACCCGTCATTACTACAAACCAGTTTACTCTCTTGTAATCGCTATTCATTAATACCAGTAGTGGGAATAAAAAGTTTAATACAACCATTCCAAAGAATGGTAAACCATAATTTTCAATTCTACTAATAAAGTAAACTACTTCCTCTGGAATATTAGAATACCAAATAAGCATAAATTGTGAGAACCAAAGGTAGGTCCAGAAAATACTTATACCGAACATATATTTGGCCAAATCGTGTATATGGCTGTTATTAACAAAGGGTAGGTATCCTCTAGATTTTAAATAAATACTTACTAAAGCAATTACAGTAATTCCTGAAACGAACATACTTGAAAATACATACCATCCAAATAAAGTACTAAACCAGTGCGGATCTAAACTCATAATCCAGTCCCAGCTCATTATAGATTCTGAAATAAGAAAGAAAACTAAAAATCCTGCTGCGAGTTTAAAGTTCTTTTTAAAGTAATAGTTATCTGTTGCTTCGTCAAGTCTTCTTGAGTTTCTTACCAAGAAATGTCTAAACAGGAACCAACCCGCCAAAAATATCGCTGCTCTAATTAAGAAGAAAGGTACATTTAGGTAAGCTGTTTTATTCTGAATAATCTCGTCGTGAGCTACAACTTCCGGATCCATCCATACAAATAAGTGGTTCATATGAAAACCTGAAAGTGCTAAAAGTACAAACATAATAATCCCACCAGGAACAATGTAAGCTGAAATAGCTTCCATAACTCTGAATAAAACCGGAGACCAACCTGCTTGTGAAGCATATTGTAAAGCATAAAAGGCTAAAACACCTAAAGAGATCATAAAGAAAAAGAATGCTGCCACATAAATTGCTGCCCAGGGCTTATTTTGCAATTGATGTAATTTATGCTCCAGATGCTCGGTATCGTGAGCCCCTGCTTCTTCAGCGTGCTCAGCTTCTGCATTTCTCCCAGGTTCATCATCTAATAACATCCCGTGTTCTGCTTCGGCAAAATTAGCCTCTCCTTCTTCGGAATGCGATGCTTCACCGTGGTGCTCTTCTGCAGCCATCATTTCCCTAACATCATCCAAATTTGATGGCGCCTGTAAAAACCCAATCACGAGCCCAATGGCACCAACAATCATAAAAATAATTGCTGTTAATTTTAATTTACTGGATAGCGTGTACATATTTATAGATCTAAATGCTTTATTCTTAATTATTGTTTTGCTCTTCCTCCTCGCCGGTTACAGCTCCTTCGCCCTGTACTTCTTCAGCATTTTCCTGAGCTCTTTCAACTTCTACAGGGTTAGCTTCAGCTATTGAGGCCTCTTTACCTTCCTCAAACGGAATTTCTTCACCACCTTCCAACTCGTTCTTAAGATTCATTACGTAATGAGTAATCTTCCAACGCTCTTCTTCACTAGTTTGTGCAGCATAAGAACCCATAGTGTTTAATCCGTAATAGATTACGTGGTAAACACTTCCTTCAGTAATAGCACGCCCGGCATCATCATAAGAAGGAACCCCTAATATTTTTTCCCTTTCAGCAAGAATTCCCTGACCGTCACCGTTGTCTCCGTGACAAACAGCACAGTAAATGGTGTATAATTGTTTCCCTTCATTCAGATTATCTTCAGTGTAAGGCAAAGGGTTATTAAGATTGGCTTTAGCATTTGCCATCCCATCTGGTGTATTTTCATAGTCGTAAGGCATCCATCCCCTAGGAATAGAACCTTCTGCAGGAAGTTTAGCCTCCTGTCCATTTTGAAAAACATCATATTCACCATAAGCCTCATAACCTATAGGCTCATACATATCTGGCATAAACTGGTAATTAGGCTTGTCATTATCCGCACAAGACATTACAAAGCCCCCAACCAGGAACAATATTATCGCTTTATAGAACAAATTTCTCATTCTGGCTATTTATTATCTATTAATTTAATTTCAGCGGCACCGGTATCGTAAAGGAATTTGGTTAACTCATCTACGTTATGATTTGCTGCATCTATTTCCATCAAGAACATATCATCGGTTGTTCTAAGATCGGGGTTTTCAGCTTCTTTAAATGGCCACAATTTACTTCTCATATAGAAGGTAATTACCATAAGGTGAGCTGCAAAAAACACGGTAAGCTCAAACATAATTGGTACAAAGGCCGGCATATTCTCAATAAAACTAAAACTTGGCTTTCCACCAATATCCTGGGGCCAGTCTTCTATCATAATAAAATCCATCATTGCAACTGCGACTGCAAACCCAACCACACCATAAAGAAAAGAAGTGATTGCCAAACGCGTAGGCGCTAAGCCCATTGCTTTATCTAAACCGTGAACAGGCATTGGGGTATAAATTTCACCAATATGATAACGGGCCTCTCTTACCTGCTTTACGGCTTGTAAAAGCAGATCGTCATCATTGTAAATAGCGTGTATAACTTTTGATGCCATCTTAATTACTTATTTTTTAGTTCATTTGCCTGGGCCACCCAGTCTTCACGTTGTGCAGTATTAGGGAAGTTCTCTATCACCTCATCAAGCAATTCAAAATCATCCTGGGCAAGTTTACTTACCTGAACATAGGTATAAAGACCTACCTGATGTAAGCGCTGTTCAAGGAAAGGACCTACTGCTTTAAGTTTTTGTAGTTCATCTGCCGTTTGATTTTCAGGATTAAATGAACCTGTTCTCTCTAACATTTCGTCTATTCTATCCTTTTGAACTTCAGAAAGCGTTAATGCATCAGCATTTACAGTTTCATTATGCCCATCTCTATCGCCTTCTCTATAAGCATCTTCATCACCCATTTTCTTATCTACTTTGTTAGCGATATTCTGTTTAGGCTCACCTATGTTTACAGGAGTATAATGTTTAACATCATCGCCATGCTCGGCTCTAAGTTTTTTGTATTTAGATCCAGATGATTTAAGTATTGTTTTAACTTCTGCCTGTGCAATTACAGGGAATGATCTCGCATATAACAAGAACAATACAAAGAAGAATCCCAGTGTTCCAATAAAAATACCAATATCTACAAAAGTTGGCGAAAACATTGACCATGAAGATGGAAGGTAATCACGGTGAAGTGAGGTTACAATAATTACAAAACGCTCAAACCACATCCCGATGTTTACCACAATAGATATAAAGAACGAGAACATAATACTGGTACGTAATTTTTTAAACCACATAAACTGCGGGGAAAACACGTTACAGGTCATCATTGCCCAATACGCCCAGGCATAAGGTCCTGTTGCCCTGTTAAGGAATGCATACTGTTCGTACTCAACTCCAGAATACCATGCGATAACAAGCTCGGTAATATATGCAACACCAACAATAGAACCCGTGATCATAATTACTATGTTCATTAATTCGATATGTTGTATGGTAATATAATGTTCAAGATTAGAAACCTTTCTCATTATAATAAGAAGGGTATTCACCATTGCGAAACCGGAAAATACAGCTCCCGCCACAAAGTAAGGAGGGAAAATCGTGGTGTGCCATCCCGGAATAACCGATGTAGCAAAGTCAAAAGATACTATAGTGTGCACCGAAAGTACCAGAGGAGTTGCCAACCCGGCAAGCACCAAAGAAACTTCTTCAAAACGTTGCCAGTCTTTTGCACGCCCGCTCCATCCAAAACTTAATATTCCGTAGATTTTTTTGTTGAAAGGAGTAATCGCCCTATCACGAATCATCGCGAAATCGGGAAGTAAACCTGTCCACCAGAATACTAACGAAACAGAAAGGTAAGTTGAAATTGCGAACACGTCCCAGAGCAGTGGTGAGTTAAAGTTAACCCATAACGAACCAAACTGGTTTGGAATAGGAAGTACCCAATATGCCAACCATGGACGACCCATATGAATTAAAGGAAATAAACCGGCCTGCATTACAGAGAAAATTGTCATCGCCTCTGCAGAACGGTTAATTGCCATTCTCCATTTTTGCCTGAATAATAAAAGTACAGCCGAAATAAGGGTACCGGCGTGACCAATACCTACCCACCAAACGAAGTTGGTAATATCCCAGGCCCAGCCTACAGTTTTATTAAGTCCCCAGGTACCAATACCTGTGGAAATAGTGTAAATTATACAACCTACACCCCAAAGAAAGGCAACAAGGGCAATTGAAAAGACAATCCACCAGGATTTATTCGCCCTTCCTTCTACCGGCGCAGCTACATCCACGGTAACATCGTGGTAGCTTTTATCCCCGGTAACTAAAGGCTTTCGTATAGGTGCTTCGTAATGAGACATATCCTTTTTTAATTGATTTCTTTATTAATTTATTAAGCTTCTGTTGTATTCCTAACTTTTGTTTGGTACATCACATTAGGTTTAGTACCCACATATTCCAATAAGTGATACATTCTATCATCTTCTTTTCTATCGCGAATTACTGCACCCTCTTTGTTAATATCACCAAAGGTCATCGCTCCTTTATCACAAGCAGCAGAACAAGCAGTTTGGAATTCACCATCTTCAATTTCTCTTCCTTCACGCTTGGCATCAAGAATTGTTTTCTGTGTTTTTTGAATACACATAGAACATTTTTCCATAACTCCTCTAGAACGTACTGTTACATCAGGATTAATAACCATTCTTCCAAGGTCGTTATTCATATGGTAGTCAAACTCTTCATTTTGAGCATAGTTGAACCAGTTGAAACGACGCACTTTATAAGGACAGTTGTTTGCACAATATCTTGTACCCACACAACGGTTATAGATCATTTGGTTTTGCCCCTGTCTTCCGTGAGAAGTTGCAGCAACAGGACAAACAGTCTCACAAGGAGCGTGGTTACAGTGCTGACACATTACAGGCTGGAATACTACCTGCGGATTATCTGCAGGCTCTTCCAATTCTCCAAATTCAGAAAGTGAACTTCCTAAACCAGATATATTTTCTTTTTTGTCAAGGTCGTTTATAAAAGTATCTTCAGATGAATAATACCTATCAATACGCAACCAGTGCATATCACGAGATCTTCTAACTTCACTTTTTCCTACCACCGGAACATTATTTTCGGCGTGACAGGCAATAACACAAGCACCACAACCGGTACAGGCATTAAGATCTATTGAAAGATTAAAATGATGACCAATACTACGATCAAAACCATCCCACATATCAACTTCAGGAGATGTTACAGGTTTTTCAACGTGATCTAAAGAAACATTCGGAACAGAATTCCATTCACTGGCATTTCTTGTATTGAAAATTTCCAGCGTGGTTTCTTTTATAATATCTCCACGTCCCATTAAGGTATTGTGAAGCTGAACACAAGCAAATTCGTGCATTCCGGAAGCTTTTTCAATAGTTACCGACTGCACAGCATTTAAATTCTTATATAACGGATAAGCATTTACACCTACCTGCATTTCTTTTTGTAATCCTTCTTTTTTACCGTAACCAAGCGCAAGTCCTACGGAACCTTTAGCCTGACCCGGTTGAATAATCACAGGAACATTCTCTACGGTAGTTCCATCTACGGTTACATTAACATAGCTTCCGTTTAAACCACCATTTGAATCATTATCATTTTCTAAACCTAAAGATTCAGCATCAGATTTAGAAACTGTTAGATAGTTATCCCAGGATGCTCTGGTTAATGGATCTGGCATTTCCTGCAACCATGGGTTGTTGGCTTGTTGCCCATCACCCATAGAAAGTTTTGTGTAAAGCGTTAACTCCAAACCTTCACCTTCTGCAGAACGAGCTAATTCACTGGCAGCCGTTGATACATTTACAGATCCGGAACCTTCAGCAGTTTCTACATTTACAGGAGAGGCTGCCTCAAAGATACCATCATGAAGGGCGGTATTCCAAGAAGAAATACTACCACTCCAGGTTTCTTTTATATAATCGTGATAAGATTGATTATTATCTGTCCATTTCAACAAACAATCCTGAAATTGCCTGGTATCAAACAATGGTCTAATTGCAGGTTGCATTAAACTAAAGTTTGACGTAGTATATTGAATATCTCCCCAACTCTCTAAGTAATGAGGGGTTGCGGCTACATATTTACAAAGTTTAGCCGTTTCATCTGGACTCATACTAAAAGCAAGCGAAACTTCTACATTTGCAAGAGCTTCAGCGAATTCTGCTCCGTTTGGCAATGAATAAGCAGGATTTACCCCGGCCATTAACATTGCACCAACAGATCCAGATTTCATATCTTCTACTGCCTGCATTACCGCCTGAGAATTACCCTGACGAATCATTCTTGGATTACTGGTATCCATAACACCACTTCCAAGAGCTTCGTTGATTGCAAGTACTAAAGCTTGTGCATTATCATCAGGAATTCCAGAAACCACAACAGCCCCACTGCCGCCTTTTCTTAACTGGCGCGCCGCTTTTACAACAGCATCATCAATTTTTGCAGGCAAATCGCTGGTAGAAGAACCACCGGCAACATACCCATAAAGCGCAGCTAAAACAGCTTTTTGCTGAGATGGAGTTACAGGATAACGCTTATCGGCATTAGCCCCTGTTAAGCTCATATTAGATTCAAACTGAATATGACGGGACATTTTGCCGTTTTGAGGCACACGGCCTTTGGCATAACCCGCATCATAACCACCACCCTGCCAGTCACCAAGGAAATCAGCTCCAATAGAAACTATGGTTTCAGCTTTAGAAAAATCGTAATTTGGAAGCGCACGCTGTCCAAATTTAGATTGGAAAGCATTTAATGCAGCATCTTCAGAAACGGCATCGTAAACAACGTGACGTACGTTTGGATACTTTTCTGAAAATTCATTGATCAATTTAGTAGTAGAAGGGCTGGCAAAAGTTTGTGTCATTAACACAATATCGCCAGAAACACTATCAAGAGCACTTCCAACCTCGCGGTCAAATTCCTCCCAGGAAACATTTCTTCCTTCAATCATTGGGCGTTTCACCCTATTAGCATCATACATTGACAATACCGAAGCGTGAACCCGGGAATTAACCCCACTTTTAGACTTCGATAATTCATTATTTTCAATTTTAATAGGTCTTCCTTCCCTGGTTTTTACCAGTACACTGGCAAAATCAAAACCGTCGGCCATTGTAGAGGCATAGTAGTTAGCTACCCCGGGAACAATACGCTCTGGTTGCACCACATAAGGAATAGATTTAATTACAGGACCTTCACAGGCAGCCAATGAAGCTGCAGCTGTACTAAACCCAACATATTTCAAGAAATCCCTTCTTGAAGTTTTTGAACTTTCAAGAGATTCTTTATCCCCAAGAAATTCATTAACCGGAATTTCTTCAGCAAATTCTTTTTGTTGGAGCGTCTCAACAACAGAGCTGTTTTCATTTAGCTCTTCAACACTTTTCCAGTATTTTTTGTTTGATGACATATATATCTAGATATTAACTTCTTTATTAACCCCGAACACCCGGGAAAAAATTTTTAGTAATGGCATTTGGCACATTCCAGGCCTCCCATTTGAGCCACTGTCAGCTCTTCCACACCATACTTTTTAGACAATTCTTCGTGAATTTTCTCGTAATACTCATTTCCTTCCATCCTAACTTTGGTATCGCGGTGGCAATTAATACACCAGCCCATAGTTAAAGGAGCGTCTTGATAAACCACCTCCATCTCTTCTATTGGACCGTGACATTTTTGACATTGTACCCCGGCAACCGATACGTGTTGAGAGTGATTAAAGTAAGCGAAATCTGGAAGATTATGAATACGAACCCATTTTACCGGTTTTTCTTCACCCGTATAATCCTGTTCTGCCGGATCCCAGCCTACAGCATCATATAGTTTCGCAATTTCACCGTCATAAAATTCTTTTGAATACTCATCGGTAGCAGTTTCAGGAGCTACTTCAGAAATTGATTTATGACAATTCATACAAACATTAAGTGAAGGAATACCCGCTTGCTTAGATGTCCTGGCTGAAGAGTGACAGTATTTACAATCTATCTGGTTATCACCAGCGTGAATTCTATGCGAATAATGAATTGGCTGAATTGGCTCATACCCCTGGTCTACCCCAACCTGCATAAAGAAGCCGTAAGCAAAATAACCAATCACTAAAAGTCCAAAAACAGCACTAACCAAAACAAGGAACTGGTTCTCTACAAAAGATTTCCAAATTGGTTTTCTTTTTGTTTTTTCAGGAATTACAACCCCACTAGCTTGGGCAAAATTTCTAAGTGTTTTGTTTACTAGGAATAATACGGCAAGCAGCATTACCAGCACGAACACCAGAATCGCCAAAATAACATTTACCGATACACCTCCGCCAGAAGAATCCCCTCCACCTGATTCCCCACCGGCTTGTGCCGCTTGAGGTTCTGGTTTTGGTTGTTCTACATAAGCAAGAATATCATCAATATCAGCATCTGATAATTGAGGGAAAGCCGGCATTGCAGTTTGGTTATACTCTTCGTATATCGCAACAGCTTGGTCATCTCCAGAAGAAATTAGATCCTGGCTGTTTTTAATCCAGCGGTACAACCAATCCATTTCTCGTTTCTCAGTAACGCCATGAAGGGCAGGACCGATACCAGCAGAATACGGTTTGTGACAGGCAGCACAAAGTGAATTAAACAGCGATTTTCCATTCGCAGGATCCCCGAGATCTGATGCAGCAGCTGCCTCAGCTTCTGAAGATTCACCCGATGATTCATCGGTTTGCTCCTGGCCTTCCTCTGCGGCATCCTGAGAGACCTCCTCTTGTGCAATTCCCAAAACGCTAAATGAGATAAAAAATGCTACACTTAAGAGCAATAGTCGCGAAGTTGAGTGGCGGTATTTCACCTTTTTCATATTATAAGTTGAATTAACGTCTTAACTTTGGTACGGTTTTTACAGCTTAAAGCCTTAGTAATATTAACACTTTGTACCCTTAAATTCGGCAACAAAAGTAATACTTATAGTCGATTTTAGGAATGTTAGATAAGTGTTAATCCTTAATTTATATCAGTTCTAAATAATAAAACCGAGCTTGTTTAAGTTATTAAATTATACTTTTGCCTTAAATAAATAACTATGAGAAAATTAAGCATAAACAAAATACTGTTAAGTTGTTTTCTTTCAGGATTTTCTTTCCTGAATTTAACAGCCCAGGAAGGCCAGATAAATATAAATGAAGACGATAAACTCTCGAAATTGTTAGCGTTAAAATCTGAAATGAGCCAGGATAACGAAATTGGAGATCGGTATAAAATTCAGCTTTTCTACGGAAATAATGGAGAAGCAAATGATGTAATAAAAGATTACCGAAGCAAATTTGAATACCCATCACTCATTGCTTACGAAGCGCCTAATTATAAAGTATGGGTTGGTAATTTCAGGAATCGTTTGGAAGCCGACAGGGCGCTTCTAAAAATAAAAGAGAGTTTCCCTTCTGCTTTTATCCCCAAACCCCGAAACAGATAATTCTTCAGAAAATAATAAATTAACTCAAACAGATTTTTAAGTTTCAGCTAAAATCAAAGATCGGGTAGAAAGGTAAGGATTATTTCCCTACCTGTCCTCCCACACCACCCAGCATACGGTTCCGTACTGGGCGGTTCCCTAATTTACGTTCTAACTTTAAGGTAATAGTCCAGAAGAGAAGTGTAACCAGCCTGTCTCAGTCTGTGGATGGTAATAGTCCTTTTGAGGATAAAGCTGTTAGCTGTATGCCAGTAGCTTTTCCTCGTGTTGGCATATTCCCACGCTTTCCACTTGTTCAGGCCAAGCTTGATAAGCATCTTTCCTTTCGTGCGGATGCGTTTCCATTGTTTCCAGATACACATCCTTAGACGTCGACGGTACCAGCGATCTATGTTTCTC
>NZ_FUZC01000012.1 GCF_900168115.1 Salegentibacter salinarum | reverse complement strand
TTCTATTATTGCTTCCTTTTTTCTTTCTACTTACGGCTCTTTGAGCCTTCCTTAGCCTGTACTCTCGCTTATATAGGTGCTTAGGATTATCCACTACCAAACCATCAGAGGTCACTAAAAACGATTTAATCCCTACATCAAGTCCTAAAGTATTTTTAACTGAAGGTAAGGGAATAATATCTGCTTCACAGCAAATAGCTACATACCATCCATCAGCTTCTTTAATTATACTTGCCGTTTTTATGATACCTTTTACTGGTTGGCTCTTTCTAAATTTAACCTTACCAATTTTAGGCAGTTGAATGGAATTAATACCTTTATGTATTTTAATGCCTTGCTTAAAAGTGAATGACTGGTATTGGTTACGCTTTGCAAACTTTGGGAAGCCTTTACCCTGCTTAAAGAAACCTTCATAGGTTTTAAACAATCTGTCGGTTACTTCCTGTAAAGTCTGAGAATGAATGCATCCTATCCACGCTATTTCTTTTGCAATAGCTGATAGTTCTTTTTGTATATCGTTTTTATTGATTGATATTTTATGGCTGGTATAGAGTTGCTTCTTATAATCAAGGCATAAATTATAGACATATCTACATGACCCTAGCCACTGAGCAAAGGTTTGTTCCTGGGCTCTGGTAGGATTAAGTTTAAAATGATAGGTCTTAATTTGCTTCATTGATTCTTTTGGTCTTCTATATATATTTTAACGGCTTCTTCCGAAATGTGACCCACTGATTCAATATAATATGAACGAGTCCATAATGTCGGCAGCTTGCTTTTCAATTCAGCAAATTCATTTCTTAGGTTGAAGGAGGTATACCCTTTAAGCTGACCTACTATGAAGTGTGGCGCATCTGTAGATTGTGCCTTTACAAGCAGATGAACATGGTCAGGCATTGTTTCCATTTTTTCAATAACCAGACCCAATTCATCAGCTTTCTCTAATAGCAGTTCCTTCAATCTGCTTTCTATATCACCAATCAGTACTTTCCTTCTGTATTTAGGGCACCATATCAAATGATACCTTAAATTATAGACTGATGTAGAGGATGTTTTCCAACGTTTAGGCTTAACCTCCTTCCTTTTATAAAAATAATAAATATTACATTAATGTCAACTATCCATTGCTTTTTGATTTTTCACTACATCGAATGGTTCAAACTAAAGCCGAATACATCCCTTGGCTAAAGCATCAAGTGTGAGGGCTTTCTTCGGCAAAATATCGTAATTTTCTCCTTGTATATTTGAATAAAGAAATTATCACGAATTGGAGTCTTTTAAAAATATAAATGAGAACCGTGCCCTTCAATATCTTATTGGAATTGGCTCTATACTTTTCATTTCATTTATCTGCTATCTCTTTATAGATGTTATTGGTTATCACGTGGTAGCCTTGGTTTTACTTCTTGTAGTTTCCATATTAGCCATGTTTTTTAAAATACTTCCGGTGGTAATTGCTGCTGTATTAAGTGCCTTAATCTGGAACTTTTTATTTATTCAACCGGAATTAACTTTTAAAATCAGTACTCCGGAGGATGCACTCTTATTCTTGATGTATTTTGTAATTGCAGTAATGAATGCAGTTTTTACCACTAAAATTAGAAAGGCTGAAGCTGTTTCCAGGAAAAGAAAGGAAAGGGAAAAGACTATACAATTATATAACACGCTATTTAATTCACTTTCTCACGAATTAAAAACGCCTATCGCAGCTATTATCGGTTCGGTAGATACGTTAAAAGAAAGTACTGAGAAACTTTCAGCTGAGAATAAAAATGAACTCTATAATGAAATTGAAATTGCAGGAAACAGGCTGAACAGGCAAGTTAAAAATCTTTTAAATATGAGTCGCTTAGAAAGTGATTCAATTCATTTACAGCTTAATTGGTATGATGTTAACGAGATTGTCTATAATGTTATTGATAATAATAAAATAGATTGTAATCAGCATCAAATTATTTATCAGCCTCAAGATAATCTACCTCTTTTCTTGTTTGATGCTACCTTAGTAGAGCAAATTTTACATAATATTGTTCATAATGCTATTCAGTATACACCAAAAAGTTCTAAAATTGAAATTAAGGTGTCACACACCAGTGAGAACTGTGTCTTTGAAATTTCAGATAATGGAAAAGGTTTTCCGGAAGAAAATATGGAACGGGTTTTTGAAAAGTTTTATCGATTACCCAATTCATCAACAGGCGGCACCGGGCTTGGTCTTTCTATTGCCCAGGGATTTGCTGAAGCTCACAATGGAAAAATCAAAGTTCAGAACAGAAGCAATGGTGGAGCCCAGTTTACGGTAACAATTCCGGCGAAAATGACTGACCCTAAAAATTACCAAAATGAATAATGCAGAAATACTTGTTATAGACGATGAACCGCAAATTAGAAAACTGCTTAAAATCACGCTGGAAAGTAACGATTATAAGGTAGTATTGGCTGAAACAGGCACAGAAGGTGTTCATTTGGTGGCCAACCATACGCCAGATCTTGTAATTCTGGATTTGGGTTTACCCGATAAAAGCGGGCATTTGATATTAAAAGATTTAAGAGAGTGGTATGATAAATCAATAATAATTCTTTCTGTACAGGATAGCGAAGCCGATATTATTAAAGCTTTGGATAATGGTGCTACAGATTATCTCACCAAACCTTTTAGAACGGGAGAATTATTGGCCAGGATAAGAGCTTCATTAAGAATAAACCAGAACACCGATTTACAACCCATTATCTCAACCGTGGAATTAGAGATCGATTTAAGTTCGAGAACTGTAAGCAGAAACAATATTCCCGTAAAATTAACTGCTACCGAATACAATTTAGTAGCCTTGCTGGCAAAAAATCAGGGTAGAGTTTTAACCCATCAATTCTTATTAAAAGAGATTTGGGGCTTCGGCTCGCAAAATGAAACTCAATACCTACGGGTTTTTATCGCTCAGCTTAGAAAGAAGTTGGAAGAAAACCCGAATAGCCCAATTCATATAATTACAGAAAGTGGAGTGGGTTACCGTTTTGTGTAATCTTTATAAAATCTTTATAGTACCGGTTTAAATTTTATATTCTGCTTATAGCCTTACACCTAACTTTGCATTATAATTTAATCAAAGTACAGTGGCTAAACCTCCAAAAAGATCGCCTAACGAAGAAAATCAATCTTACTCCCATTTAAAATGGCCGGCAATTATAATAGTCATTTTAATAGTAGTTATTGTGGCAGTTCTCGATTACTGTAGTCGTCAGGGTAATTTATAATCGGGGAGGAATGTTGTCATTTTTCAAGAATATTTTATCTGAAATATACCGTGAGAGAAGGTTAAGTAAAATTGCTGCAATTCTAAGCTTCTCCGGTATCTGTCTCCTCATTTTCGATTTAGGTTTTACCCATATTGAGAGCGAAAGAAATTTTCTAAAAAACCTCTATTATGGAATTATAAGCCTGGGTTTTTTAATTGTACTGGTTCGAAGTTTTTTACCCAGACCAGAAACCCCAAAAAAAGTCAGGTTATTTGATTGGCTGCTCACCATTTCCTTTGGAACACTACTCCTTTTAAGAATAGATTTTATTGTTGCAAATCTTGGATTTTTAAAATTCTTCAATCAAATGGGATGGGTCTACCTTGGGCTTTTCCTTTTTTTTATACGCGAAATATCTTCGTTTAAAGTAAACTTCAAAAAAGATTATTTAAACCCCGCCCAATTATTTGTTGCAAGTTTTCTCCTTATTATTTTCTTAGGAACTTTCTTCCTTCTCCTTCCTAAAGCCACCCATTCCGGCATTGGTCTTATCGATGCACTTTTTACTGCTACCAGTGCAGTGTGTGTTACAGGTTTAATCGTGGTAGATACGGGCAGTTACTTTACCACATTTGGGCAAAGCGTTATTATGGTATTAATTCAATTGGGAGGGCTGGGGATAATGACCTTTGCCAGTTATTTCAGTTATTTCTTCAGGGGTAATACTTCGTATGCTAACCAGCTTATGCTAAAAGATATAAGTAATTCTGAAAAAATAGGTGAGGTATTTATGGTGCTAAAGAAAATATTGCTTTTAACCTTTTCAATAGAAGCCGCAGGAGCCTTGTTTATTTATTTCAATTTAGATAGCGCAATAATTAATTCTGTCTCAGATCGTATATTTTTCTCTGTTTTTCATAGTATTTCGGGATTTTGCAATGCCGGATTTTCTACTCTAGAAAATAGCCTCTTCGAGCCAGGTTTTCGGTTTAATTATCCCTTACATCTAATTATTGCTGCCCTATTTATTCTGGGAGGTATAGGCTTTCCTATTTTATTGAATCTTTATAAATATGTGAGATATTATACCTTACGGAAACTACAAAAAATAAAAGATCCGCATAAAGCGACATACATGCCATGGGTTTTAAATCTAAATTCCCGAATAGTATTAATCACAACGTTTATTTTACTAGTAACCGGTACAGGCTTATTTTATATTTTTGAATATAATAATACCTTGAGCGAGCACAGCGAATTTGGTAAAATTGTTACTGCATTTTTTGGAGCCGCAACTCCAAGAACTGCGGGCTTCAATTCTATTGATACCTCAGCATTACATTTCTCTACCTTAATGCTCGTATTTCTTTTAATGTGGATAGGAGCTTCCCCGGCTTCAACCGGTGGAGGAATTAAAACCAGTACGTTCGCGCTAGCAACACTTAATTTCTTAAGCCTGGCAAAAGGAAAAGACAGGATTGAAATTTATAAAAGAGAGGTTTCTAATATCTCTATTAGAAGAGCCTTCGGCATAATTAGTTTATCTCTTATAGTTATTGGATTAGCAATTTTCCTAATGGCATTTCTTGAGCAGGATAAGAATATCATCGCCATTACTTTTGAAGCTTTTTCGGCTTATAGTACAGTGGGCCTAAGCATGGGAATTACGGCCGGTTTAAGCTCCAGCTCTAAATTAATAATTATTGCTACCATGTTTGTTGGCCGTGTAAGTATGTTAACTCTGCTAATAGCCATTCTACGAAATATTAAACATCTTAATTATCGCTATCCTTCAGAAGAAATTTTAATCAACTAAAACATTCAAAATGAAATATATTATCATAGGATTAGGCAACTTTGGAGCTTCCCTGGCAGAGAAATTAACCTCTATGGGCAACGAAGTTATTGGGGTAGATAACAATTTAGATAAAGTTGAAGCTATAAAAGAAAAAATCACTCATGCTATAAGCCTTGATGCTACAGATTTTAACGCGGTAAGCAATTTACCTCTTGAAGATACTGATATTGTAATTATTGGAATTGGAGAAGATAAAGGCGCAAATATTATGGCTACGGCTTTAATGAAACAGCTGCATGTGAAGCGGTTAATTAGCAGGGCGGTTTCCCCTTTACAACAAATGGTTTTAGAAGCTATGGGTGTAGAGGAAATAATTCATCCGGAAGAAGAAACGGCAGAGCGCTGGTCAAAAAAGCTAAACCTGGAGGGTGTGGTAGACTCCTTTGAGGTTACGGGCGAATACAGTATAGTGGAAAGTGAAATTCCAAAAGAATTTGACGGAAAAACCCTGGATGAAATTGGTTTAAAGAAGAAGTATAATATTATAGTGCTTACCACAATTAAATATACAGAAGGTAAAAATGAAATCGGTTCTGCAAAAACACTGTCTAATGTTCAGGGAGTAGCCACCGCAAAAACCGAATTACATTATGGCGATATTATGGTGTTATACGGCAACAATCAGGATATTAAAAAGCTTTTAAAAGAAATCAGGAAACCGTAGAAATGCCAGTGGTATTTCCCTAACCAAAATCAACCTCCTTTTCAGGAATTTCTTACTTTTGAAATATGAAAGCTCTGGCTGTTTTTTTAGGAATTTTTTGTTTGCTGGTCTCGGCATATCCGTGTTGTATGGTAGATGACTGCGATTCAGATTCTGAAGTGAAAATTGCCGAAAATGAAGATGAGCAGCAGGATGATGATTGCGGGTTATGCTCTCCTTTTATTAGCTGCGGAAGCTGCATTGGTTTTATTCCTCATACAAATGAAGTAGCAACGATTCCGGATCTTCCACTAATACCATTCTCTAATTTATTCGGAATTACTTTTAAAAGTGTAGAAGCCGAATATGCCGATAGGGTTTGGCAGCCGCCAAAGCAGGTTATTATTTCTTAAAGACAGAATTAATAATAACCTAAAATTTTAAAATGATTAAACTCTTATTTAAACTTGCGATCTTCCTGGTCGCTTTTAACGCTGTGGGACAAAATTCCCTGGAAGCGGTAATTAAAAATATTGAAGACAATACGCCTTTGCTTGGCGCTAACGCGGTTGTTTCCGGAACCGATATTGGAGCCACCGCGAATATAGACGGGGAAATAACTTTAAACGAAATCCCTAACGGCTCCCAAACCATCGTTTTTAGTTTTGTGGGTTTTGCTTCCGAAGAAATCAAGTTGGATTTCCCAAGAACAACACAAGATACGCTGGAAATTTTCCTTGAACCCGGCGGGGAAGAAATGGAAGAAGTCATTATTCAGTCTACACGTTCCCGGCGCAGTATCGCCGATTTGCCAACCCGGGTAGAAGTAATTTCCGGCGAGGAACTTACTGAAAAAGGAAATATGAAACCCGGTGATATCAGGATGTTGCTGAACGAAACCACCGGAATTCAAACTCAGCAAACTTCGGCTATTTCCGGTAATTCGAGTATTAGAATTCAGGGGCTGGATGGAAAATATACTCAGCTTCTAAAAGACGGATACCCCCTTTACTCAGGATTTTCCGGCGGACTCAGTTTACTGCAAATTGTACCCTTAGATTTGCAGCAGGTTGAGGTAATAAAAGGTTCTTCATCTACACTTTATGGCGGTGGAGCTATTGCCGGTTTGGTAAACCTTATTTCTAAAACTCCAGGAGAGGAAAGAGAACTCAATTTTATGTTGAATGCAACTTCAGCATTAGGCCTGGATCTTAGCGGATTTTATTCTGATACCTACGGAAAACTGGGAACCACCGTTTTCGCTTCTTATAACCTTGGCTCACCTTACGATCCTGCAGATACTGGCCTAACAGCAATTCCGGAATTTAATCGATACACCATAAACCCGAGGGTTTTTTATGAATTTACCGAAAATACCAAACTGGATATTGGTGTGAATACCACGGTTGAAGAACGTACCGGTGGGAATATGGCTTACCTGGAAGGCGAAGAAGTGGAAGACCCTTTTTTTGAGAGAAACAACACGGCAAGGACCACTTTGCAGTCTGGTTTTGAACATTCCTGGAATGATGATAATCGCTTTAACCTAAAAAACAGTTTCAGCTTTTTTGACCGTGAAATTCAAACCGTCGATTATGTTTTTGCAGGTAATCAATTTGCCTCTTATAATGAAGCTTCTGTGGTTTTAGGTACCGAGAAAATGGAATGGATTGGCGGCCTTAATTTATGGGTAGATAGCTTTGAACAGGATGTTTTAACTGATGCTCCTGTGGTAGATTACGAGCATCTTACGTATGGGGCGTTTGTTCAGAATAATTGGCGCGCCAATAATTGGTTTCAACTGGAAAGCGGACTGAGAACCGATTATCAAAATGAATATGGATGGTTTGTTTTGCCGAGAATTTCGGCAATGTTTACTGTTTCTGATGCAGTGACCACCCGAATTGGCGGAGGAATGGGCTATAAAACGCCTTCAGTTTTTACCGAGGATGCCGAGCGACTTCAATTTAGAAATGTTATGCCTATTGATGTAAGCACTACGGAAGCTGAAAATTCCATTGGTGGGAATTTTGATATTAATTACCGAACCGAACTCTTTGAAACCATAGAATTTACGAGTAATACGCTCTTCTTTTACACCAAAATCGATAATCCCATAATTCTTGAAAATACTTCAGAAGGCGTTTTTGAATACCGGCAACCTAACGGATTTATTGAAAGTAGGGGAATAGAAGCGAATCTAAAATTTGGCTATAAAGATTTCAAACTATTTACCGGCTATACTTATGCCGATGTAGACAGAACAGAAAACGGAAATACCTTTGAAATGCCACTGGTCTCCAAACATCGTTTAAATAATGTGCTAATGTATGAACTTCACGAAAAGCTTAAAATTGGTTTGGAAGGTTATTATTTTAGTCCTCAGAAGTTAAGTGATGGCGCTACCGGACAGGAATACTGGATTTTTGGTTTAATGATGGAAAAATTATGGGAAGATTTCTCAATTTTTCTGAATTTCGAAAACTTTACCGATACCCGCCAAACTCGATTTGATTCCATTTATAGCGGTTCAATTTCCGATCCGCAATTCAGGGATATTTATGCCCCAGTGGATGGTTTTGTAGTAAATGGAGGGATAAAATTATTTTTCTAAACAAAGGCTTGTTTTAAAGCGGAAGTTTGTTGCTTCCGCTTTAAAAAACAGTTCCAAATTTGAAATCAAAAAAGGGATTAATATTTCTGAAAAACCTCTAAACCGAAACTTTGGGTTCTAAATTTATTCCGATTAGAGAATTTTTGAGTTCTTCCAATTCTCCCAGCAATTGATTTTTACCATTCTGAAAAAGATTGGTTTTATTGCTGAATAAATCCTGGTAATAGGAGATTCCGTCTAAAAGATTAAGTTTGAATTTTTCCAATTTTTTCTTCTGTTTTGCAGAAGGTTCATCCATACATTCTTCAATTTCATTTTTGAAATAATCCAGGTAAATCTTTAATTCCTTTACAAACATATTGGGGCGGTGAGGCATTTCCATCACAGAAATATTTCCGTAGATATGTTGAACCATTTTTGAAAGCGAAATAACTTTTGAGAAATAAGCCAAATTTGGCCCGGGACAAATTGCAACGCCCTGTGCCTGGCCCTTTATTCTAATGTCGTTTTCAATAAAAGAGGCATTCCCAAGGCCAACACATAAACATGCTTTTTCGGTAATTTTGTTCTTCTTTTTCGCTAATACCTCCTGGGAGAAACTATCTTTCTTTTCTTCCAGGTCTTTAAGTTTTATATCCTGGAATTTTTTAGAAGCTGAACAGATTCCTTTCTCATCGTATTCTTTACTTAAGGCCAGGAATTTTTTAGGACAGGAACTTCCACTTTTATTTTGAGCAATTCTTTTTTCTTTTAGTTGTTCGTTGGTAGTTCCGCGCACGGTATTAAAGGGAATGCCCAGAGGAGAAATATGGCTTAAATAAAGGTCTTTTTCTTTCGCTTTCACCAGTAATCTGCGTGTTTCAATATCAACCGACGTAGCTTCAGGCACCAGTAAAAATGGCGTTCCCCAGCCTACAGAGGAAACTTTGTAATGATCCAGTAAAAAATTATGTTCTTCGGCAGTTCCCACGCCGCCCTGAACCGTAATTTTTAAATCAAGAGGTTTTTCTGGAGCCGGAATATCTTTTTGTTCTAAAGCTTTGCTCATTAATTCGTGAGCCGATTGTATAAGCTGATCTTTTTTCTGATTAAATTCTTCTAGAATTGGCCCCAATAGGTGACCATCGGTAGCAAAAGCGTGACCGCCGCAGTTTAAACCCGATTCGATTCTATACTCTGAAACCCATAATCCTTTTTTTGCCAGGTAATTTCCCTGGATTGAAGCCGACCTGAAATCGCTTACTTTCAGAATTATTTTCTTTTTAAGATTGCCATTGACATCCGGAAAAAAATCTTTAAAATTTTCAAAATAGCTGTAAAGCCTGGGATTTAATCCTGCTGAAAGTACAATGGAAGATGAAAGTTTTGAATTTGCGAATCCGCGTAGGGCAGCGTGAGCATCATTAAATTCTACAGGTAGCTGCTCGTTTTTAACGAAATTGTCTTTATCAATTTTCGCCATAATATTTACATCTATACTGCCTGGGCTAAGATGGTTTTCTATATAGTTGCGTAATTTTTCTTTGGCATCAGTGCCGCTATTCAACAAATTTTGAAACCCCTGTTTTATTTCAGAATGATTGGGTAAGATGGAAAGATAATTTTCTAAAGCAGTTTTACTTTCGGCCAGTTCCTTTTTAAATTTCTCAAACTTATCCTGCACAATATTGTTTACAAGGTCTAAATAAGAGGTAATTCGTTCTGCTCGGGAATCGGGATTATTCTTTGGGATTTCCTTATAGGGCAAATCAAATTTTTTACTGTAAAAGGCATTCATTTTTTCAATAAGCTCGTCGTCAATAATCGAGATTACCGAAGAGATTCCGTATTTAGCGACCCGCAGCGGACTGTCAATTGTAAAAGCTGTTCCCATTACCGGGATATGAAAACTGTGCATTTGGTTTGTTTTGGTCATATTCTAATAGTTTTTCGGCAGCGGCTAACTTGCACCGCTACCTTTCCTGTTAAAAATGAGGAGTTAAAATTGCAATTTGTAAAGGAAAGAAGTTGAAAACAGCTAAAATATGATCCGCGTCATATTTCGAAAAGTAAGTGAAGTTAAGAGTAGGCTAGTGATAAAGTTACTTTTTCCGGTTTATTAGATTTAAAAGAATTCTTAGGAAAAATCTTCCATAAAAAAGCCCCCAAAGGTTTAAAGCCATTGGGGGTTTTCTGCATTAATAATATATTTAGAAACTGGAATACCTTAGTCTATTTTTCTAAAGTTACCTTCGCCGTCAAATTCCAATTCGGTACCATCAGCCAGTTCTATTTCCTGCTCTTTTTTCTGTTTTTCCCATCCAATTATCTGTGCATCTGCGTAGTTTTCTTCAACATAAGCAGCAATCTTAGAGGGCAGGGCAGCGATTGGTATAACCACATCATTCTGGCTTTCAATTTCAAGGATATTTCCATTTTCATCAAAATCAAGTTCCAGTTCGTTGGAAAGAATTACTTCAAATTTCTCATCTTCCCAAATTTGCCATTTACTGTTCTCTTTTACCTCTTTTACATCAACGGAAGAAAAATTCTGTTGAATATATTCTTGGGCCGTAGCGGGTAAATTGTTGGTGCTTGTTTGTGCAAAAATTCCTAAAGTGCACAATGTGAAAATTCCTGATAAAATTACTTTTTTCATAATATTTGATTTTTTATTCGATGCGAAGTAAGCTTCGAAAACTGGAAAGAATTTGGAATTGGGCTTCTAGAAATCCTAATATTCTCCCAAATTTGGATTTTTAGAATTTGGCTTGTCATTCCCATTTTTTTCCAGTTTTGATATTCATATTTGTATTTCTTGGGAGAATTGTAAAAAAAGTGGCAGTTTTGAAACTTATATATTATTCTTGCAATTAAAACAGTTTCCATACGCAGATAAAAAATTCTTAATGAAGATTCAACATTTACTTATTCTAAGCTTAATTTTATTTTTTAGTATTTCCCACGCGCAGGATATCACTGAAAATAGTTTTGGGAATGGCATAATTAATACGGTAGCAAGAGATAGTTCCTTCAGCTTAAAGTTTGGCGCAAGGTTTCAGTCATTGTTTGTTAGTGAATGGCGCGATTCTGAGTTTGAAGGATTTGAATCGGAAAGTTCAAATCTTCTAATTAGACGTGCCAGGTTAAAATTTGATGGTTTTGCTTATTCGCCTAGATTAAAATATAAAATCGAGTTGGGACTTTCTAACCGTGATATGTCAGGAGCTTCAAAATTCACCAATAATACTCCGCGTTATTTACTGGATGCAGTATTAAAGTGGAATTTCTATGAGAATTTCGTGTTATGGGCCGGCCAGACAAAATTGCCCGGAAACAGGGAACGGGTAGTTTCTTCAGGAGATCTACAATTTGTAGACAGATCTTTATTAAATAGCAGATTCAATATAGACAGGGATGTAGGGGTACAATTGAGGCATAAAACCTATTTAGGAAATCAATTTGTGGTTAAGGAAATTTTAGCTTTTTCCCAGGGGGAAGGAAGAAATGTAGTCACCGGAAATCTTGGAGGATTTCAATATACCGGCCGTTTAGAGGTTTTACCTTTTGGAGAATTTAAGGATTACCGCGAGGCTTCCTTAGAAAGATATGAAACTCCAAAATTGGCAATGGGCGTAACATATGATTTTAATAATGACGCCGTAAAAACCCGCTCTAATATGGGTGGATATATGTTTACTGAAAACGGCTTTCATTCAACCAATATTTCTACATTTTTCGCCGATCTAATGTTTAAATACAAAGGAATATCAGTTTTAGGGGAATTTGCTCACCGGGATGCCGATAATCCGATTGCCTTGGAGGAAGATGGAACACCCACCGGTGCAGTTGTAAATGTAGGGAACTCTATTAACCTGCAGGGTGGATATTTATTTGATAACAACATAGAAGTTGTAGGTAGATTTACCCAGGTTAAAGAAGACATTATGGGTTCGCTGTTTCCTGATGAAAAACAATATACCTTGGGGCTTTCTAAATATATTTTTAAACACAAATTAAAAGTACAAACCGATTTAAGTTTCAGAGATAGTCCAGATCCCAAATGGAATAATCTTATGTACCGGCTTCAGGTAGATTTCCATTTATAATTTTTGAAAGAGAAGAAAATCTAACTGATGTTTTAAAACTATTACCATGAAAATTCTAATAATAGAAGACGAAAAGGATATGTTGCAAAACATGAAAGATTTTCTATTGAAGGAGAATTTTGTGGTAGAAACAGCAGAGAGTGTTGCCGAGGCACGTAATAAAATTGGGGTTTATACCTACGACTGCATTTTACTGGATATTAATTTAAAAGACGGAAGTGGTTTTCAGCTTTTAGAAGAATTGAAACAAAATAAAATTGAAGACGGGGTAATTATTGTTTCCGCCAGGAATTCCTTAGACGATAAACTTGAAGGCTTAAACCTGGGAGCCGACGACTATCTCGCGAAGCCTTTTCATATGGCAGAGTTAAATGCCCGTGTTAAAGCCGTACTGCGAAGACGCCAGTTTAACGGGAATAATAAAATTAAGATTGGCAACCTAAGTATAGACCTGGATGAGCACGAAGCGAGCATAGATGATAAGCCCTTACATTTAAACCGAAAAGAATACGAAATACTATTATTCTTTACTTCAAACCAAAACCGGCTGGTAAATAAGTCGGCATTGGCAGAGCACGTTTGGGGAGATCATATTGACCAGGCCGATAGTTTTGAATTCATTTATTCCCAGATTAAAAATCTTCGAAAAAAACTAAAAACCGCCGGTGCCGAGATAGAAATCAAGGCGGTTTATGGAATTGGCTATAAATTAATTACCCAATGAAATTATTAAATTATACCACCAGTTATTTTTCAGCGATACTGCTGGTTCTTTTGGGAATTTGGGCGGTAATTTTTTACCTGGAAATGCTGGATGAAATTTATGACAGCCTGGACGATGGCCTGGACAACCAGAAAATGCTGGTGATTAACCGGGCCAAACAAGATCCTGAAGTGCTTCAACGTTCAGAATTTAAAGATGGCAGTTACACCATTAAGCCAATAGATAAAAGTAGTGCAATAAGCTTCAAGGATTTTTATCGCGATACGCTTATGTATATGCAAAATGAAGATGAATATGAACCGGTAAGGCTGCTGGAAACCGTATTTAAAAAAGACGATGAATTTTATAAGCTGAAGATTATAACATCCATGGTCGAAGAAGACGACCTTATTGAAGATTTACTGTTTTCCCTTATTCTTCTTTATGTAGGTTTGATTTTGAGTATTGTTTTACTCAATAATTTAATACTGAAGAAAATATGGAATCCGTTTTATACTTTGTTGCAACAACTCAAAGATTTCAGGCTTGGTAAAGATCAAAAGATTGAAACCGTTCCGTCAAAGATTGAAGAATTTAATTTGCTAAATACCCGGGTAGAGCAAATGTTGGGGAAATCTATTTCGAGTTATAATAGCCAGAAACAATTTATAGAAAATGCCGCGCACGAACTACAAACTCCTTTGGCTATCAGTATCAATAAGCTGGAGTTGCTTGTAGAAAAGGAAGATATGAACGATGAACAAATTGAGTTAATTGCTTCGGTTTTATATAATTTAGAAGGCTTAACCCGAATGAACAAGTCTTTGCTTTTACTCTCTAAAATTGAAAACCAGCAATTTCCCGAGGAAGAAATAGTGAATTTTAATGATTTAATTACTGAATTAAAAAGCGATTTTCAAGACCTCGCCGGTCATAAAGAAATGGAGATCAGTATAGGAAGTACATCAGAATTAAATTATAAAATGAATAAAGGCCTGGCGAGAATTTTACTTTCAAATTTGTTGAAAAATGCTATTATTCACGGGCAAAAGAGGAGTGAGATTGAAATAGAAATTTCAGCAAGAAATTTTATCATAAGCAATATTGCAAATAATGGTGCTTTAGATCCTGAAAATGTATTTTCGCGGTTTCAAAAGAAATCTCCTTCCAAAAATTCCACCGGCATCGGGCTGGCCATCGCGCAAACCATTGCTAAAAAATACGAGTTACAATTAATTTATCATTACAAGCAAAAACACGTTTTTCAGCTAAGATTTCCATACTAAACGTTATTTATTTCAAAAATAAAATTTACCCTCCACTAATTCCAGCTTTCTTCCAGTATTGTACTTCAACTTTGTTTAAAATTAAAAATAATAAAGATGAAAAAGTCAATTTTTTTAATCCTGGCAATTGCCCTGGGCTTTACCGCTTGTGAAAATGATGATATGCGGAACTCTGATATTCCTTCAGTAGTATTAAATGGGTTTACCGAAGAATTTCCTGATGCTAAAGGCGTAGAATGGGAGATAAAAGCCGATTTCTATGAAGCCGATTTCGATCTTGCGAATGTTGATTACGAAGCTGTAATAAATACAGATGGAAGTCTTGTGAGATATAAGTATGAGATTGTTTACGATGAGCTTCCCGAAGCAGTAAAAGCTACAATCACTGCCGATTACGATCAAACAAAAATTGATGATATTGAGGTGCTTAAAATCTCAGAAAACACCTATTACCAGATAGAATTTGATGAAGAACCAACCGATGTGAAGGTCATTTTTGGAAAAACAGGCGAGGTTAATACTGAAGTTACCACCTGGTAATTATAAAAATAATGAAAATGGTAAATAAAATAGTAACGCTAATTGTATTGGGAGTATTAAGCCTTGCCGGCTTAATACTCTTTGGTTATAGCGAATTTGTAACTAAAGATATACTTCAGGATCAACCTGTGGCGTACGAGATAATTAATGAATGGCAGCTGCCTAAAGAACTCGATGAGGTTTCGGGAATAGACTGGTTAGGCGATAATAAACTGGCTTGCATTCAGGATGAAGATGGTATGATTTTTATTTTCAACTTGGAAACTTCTAAAGTAGAAAAAAGTGTAGAATTCGCAGGAGCAGGCGATTACGAGGATATTCGCATTGTTGGCACAACCGCCTTTGTTTTAAGAAGTGATGGTGAAATTTTTGAAGTTCGAGATTTTTTATCGGGTAATTCAAAAACCAAAACCTACAGTAATTTTTTAACTCAAAAACAGAACCTGGAAAGCTTAGCCTGGGATAAAAATAATAAGCGTTTGCTTTTGGCCATAAAAGATAAAGAACCTAAGGATGATAATTATAAAGGCGTTTATCAATTCTCTTTAACCGATAAAGAATTACAGGAAAAGCCACTTTATCGTTTAAATATGGAAGACAGTTTACTGAGGCAAAGAGAAACAAAACTCAATAAAAAACTGCAGCCTTCTGCACTTTCCATTCACCCGGGAAATAGCAATTTCTACATTCTGGATGGCCGGGCTCCACAGTTGATAATTGCTAACAGTAAAATGAAATTCAAAAAGCGATACGCTTTGCACAAGGATGATTTTGAGCAGGCCGAAGGTCTTACTTTTAGTGAAAACGGCAGACTGTTTATTTCTAATGAAGGCAAAGGCGGAAAAGCAAATATCCTTGAAATAGTTTTTAAATAGATTTATGAAAGAATTAGAAGAGAATACTAACATAAAGAAGAGTAAAGCTCCATTAATTTTTTCATTAATCGTAATTCTTGTTCTTGTAGGGGGATATTTTTTTATCCCTTCAGTGAACGAATTTTTTAATGAAGCCTGGGAGGTTTTAACCAGTAACGATAACCAAAGAATAAAAGCCTGGGTTTCCAATTTTGGATGGATAGGGCCTTTGGTGCTTATTATTGCCATGATTGCCCAAATGTTTCTTTTAGTTATTCCATCGGTAGCATTGATGATTGTTTCAATTCTTGCTTACGGACCGGTAGGTGGGAGCTTAATAGTTTTTACCGCCATCTTTTGCGCATCATCGGTAGGCTATTTTATTGGTCGCTATTTTGGCCCTGTAATTGTTCAAAAATTATTGGGGCCAAAAACTGAAAACAAAATAAGTGACTTTTTGGATGATTATGGTTTTTGGGCTGTGATTGTTACCAGGATTAATCCGTTTTTAAGTAATGATGCAATTAGTTTTGTAGGCGGAATTCTAAAAATTGGTTACTGGAAATTTATTGGTGCCACCTTATTGGGGATCGCACCACTTACACTTTTTATCGCCTTAATCGGAGATAGCACTCAGCAACTAAAAGACGGCTTGTTATGGGGTTCTCTGGTGAGTTTAGTCCTTTTTATCGGGTATGTGTATTGGGATAAAAAGAAGAGGTGAAAAAATTTCTGTAATAAAGAGCTCAGAATATTAGAATTTCCATAAGATGAGCTATTGCTCCCGATTTGTTTTAAGAAATTAAGAATCTGGAAATACTTCTTTTAGAAATCTAAAAGAGGTATTTTTAGCCTATGGAAAATCAAATTGAAGAGCAGGTTTTTAATAATAAAAACCTTCAAAATCATACTTTTGCTAACAGCTATGAATCTTGCCAATTTACTAACTGTAATTTTTCTACTGGTAGCTTAAAAGGAATCCTTTTTATAGATTGTGAATTTGAAGATTGCGACCTGAGTAATGTAAATCTTGACCATACCTCATTCCAAAATTGCAATTTTAAAGCCTGTAAAATGATGGGGCTGCTTTTTAATAATTGCGAGCCTTTCGCTTTCTCTCTTTCGGTTAATGAGTGTATTCTAAATCACTCTTCTTTCTTCGGAATGAAACTTAATAAAACTAATTTTCAGAATTCTAAACTTCAGGAAGTAGATTTTTCGGCGGCCGATTTATCTCATTCAAAATTCCTGAATTCTGAACTTTCCGGTGCTGTTTTTCAGAATACAAATCTTACTAAAGCCGATTTCAGCAGTGCACGAGATTATAATATAGATCCTGAAAATAATAAATTGAAAGGGGCTAAATTCAGCCTTGATCAGGTAAGCGGATTATTGAATAAATATCAAATTAAAATTGAATAAAAAGTTGAACTTAAATTTATAAGAAAAAGAGATGAGTTTACTGAATAAATTAATGGGCAATGCGGCCAGTATATCTAAAGAAGAATTAGATAAAAAATATGGCCGCTTATTAACCGAAACCGAAGAAATTGAACTGGGTTTTTCGCTCTTGCGCGATATTTTTATGTTTACTAACAAGCGACTTATTTTAATAGATATCCAGGGCCTTACCGGGAAAAAACAGGAATATTTATCGCTTCCGTACAGGCATATTTCCAGGTTTTCCCTTGAAACCGCCGGGACCTTTGATTTAGACGCCGAATTAAAGATCTGGATTTCCAGTGAAAATGCACCAAGCGTAAGTAAACGTTTTAATAAAAGCATAGATATATATGCGGTACAACGGTACCTGGCCGAGAAAGTTATTTAGCGTCAAGGAAGCTCGAAATGGTTTAAAAACCACAACCTGCATGCTTGCATTTGAGGATTAGACTAGATCATTTTTAGCTTAAAACGCCAGGACCTATTTTAATATTTGTTTAGAAAGATTAACTAAAGTTTATTACAGATTGTATCGCCGTGCATCTATCTATTGATACTTTTATAGTAATCAAACACAAGAGATTATGATTTCTATCTGGTATATTTTGTTTTTTATTGTGCTTTTTATCCTAATCTTTTTTTGGAGAAAGAGACACTCGAATCGTGATTCTAAAACCGATAATATAAAAGCAAAAAAAGAAGATTTTAACCCGGAATTTTCATCAAAACCTGAAACTGAGGAAGAGGAGGAAGGCAGCAATAAAAAATAGTTTTACTATTAGTTCATTTTGCTAAAGCTTTCGGTCCAATCTCTAAATATTTATAGAAATTTGTCCAACACGGTGAATTGGAGCCCCAACCATATTCACATTATTCATTTTATTTCTTCTAATTAGTAATTTCGCCAGTTTTTATTAAAAAACTGGAAAGGTCATTCTTTTTTAATTATCTATAAAAATTAAATTCTTCTAAAGGCATTATACATCCTTCATTTTCCCTTATAGGAAAAAATTAATAAGAAAATTTAGAAATCCGGATTCGGTTTAACATTCAGCCGTAAAGAAATATTGACTTCAGCTTAGTTATTGCCGGCTCTGAAGCAGGTTTTAAAATATAATACCTCCCAAGATTTTATTAACAAAGGTTTTGCCTGAAATTAGTATAAATTTTTCCTGCTCCTTCCTAATTTTATAAATAAGCCTTGTTCAGTTCCTCAATACAAGGTTTTTAAAGAGTAGATAATCAGCTTATAGCAGCTATTATCTCCCTGGAATTTAATTTTAAAACCTTAAAAACTATGGTTTCAAATACCATTTGGAATTCTTTTGAGACAGTTCATGAATTTCCCGTTCTGGAAAGTAATCATCAGGTAGATGTAAGTATAATTGGCGGGGGAATTACCGGAATTTCTACCGCTTATTTTCTTAAAAAGGCCGGTTTAAAAGTTGCCGTACTCGATGCTGGAAAAATTGGAATGGGAACCACCGGCCATAGCACTGGAAATCTTTATCATATAATAGCCGAGTTACTTTCTTCATTAGATTCTAAATATGATGAGGAGACGATTAAAAAAGTATTGAAAGCCCGAGCTTCAGCTTTAGAAATTATTGAAAGAATTATCCAGAAGGAAAGTATGGATTGTGATTTCACCCGGCAACCCATGTACCTTTTCTCTGAAGATAATACCGGGAAAATTCAGAAGGAAATTTCAGTTTCCTCAAAGCTGGGAGTTTCTCATGAAGACCTTTCCGGGGAAAATTTCTCTTTTAAGGCTGCAAAAATCCTTAAATATCCCGCTCAGGCACAGTTTAATCCTTTCTTGTATGTCAATCAATTAGCAAATAAAATCAAATCAGAAGAGTGTCAGATTTTTCAGGATTCAAAAGTAGAAGAAGTTGAAAAGTTGGAGCATGATAATTACAATTTAAAAACTGCGAAAGGCGAAGTTTCAAGCAAATATTTGGTACATGCCGCGCATAGTTCTAAAGGCATTGATATAAAGTTTGATACTACTTTAGGGCCTTACCGCGAATATGCCGTAGCCGCAAGGTTGAAAACAGAGAATTATCCGCAGGGAATTTTCTGGGAATATAAAGGCAAAGAAAAATACTCTTTCCGCTCTTATAAACGGAATGGGAAATCTTACGTGATGGCGGTTGGAAAATCTTATAAAGTAGGCCAGTCTGATAATAATTCCGAATTAATGGATTCCCTGGTAAAGTATTTACAGGGAAAATTTCCAGTAGAGAAACTCACACATTTTTGGGGAGGTCAAAATTATAAACCTGCAGACCTTTTACCATCTATTGGGAGAAAAAGTATGAATAAAGATGAATTTATAGCCACCGGTTTTTCTACTGATGGATTGATCTATGGAAGCCTTGCCGGAAAAATCATAACCGATTTAATTACCGGAAAGGTAAATGAGTATGAAGAATTATTTAATCCGTTGCGGGTTAATCCGGTAAAATCGTCAAAATCTTTTATCAAGGAAAACCTGAATGTTGCGAAAGAATTTTTCAAAGATCATATCCTGGGAAGTTCTACTGAAGAAATAGAAAAACTAGGCGCGGGAGAAGGTAGAGTAGTGGAGATTGAAGGTAAGAAGTTTGGAGTTTCCCGGGACATAAATAACCGGTACGAAATAGTATCGGCAAGTTGCACGCATTTGGGATGTGTAATTCATTGGAACGATTTAGAAAAATCATGGGATTGCCCCTGTCATGGGAGCAGGTTTACACCATCGGGCGAAGTAATTGAAGGCCCAGCAATGGATGCACTGCCGAGAATAAGTGATAACGAGTAAAAAATAATATCCCTATAATTTTAAAATTAATAGAAAGTATATAATAACCACCAAAAACAGAAAAATTATGAAAGCATTAGTTTGGCATGGAAGAAACGACGTAAGAATAGACACCGTTCCCGATCCGAAAATCAAAGAACCTACAGATGTTATTCTTAAAATAACTTCTACTGCAATTTGTGGATCAGATCTTCATATTGTAGATGGAATGGTTCCCACTATGGAAAAAGGAGATATTTTAGGCCACGAATTTATGGGCGAAGTTGTGGAAGCCGGCCGTGAGGTAAAAAAGTTCAAAGTAGGAGACAGGGTTGTGGTGCCATTCACCATAGCCTGCGGGAATTGCGAATATTGTGATGATACCCTTTACAGTTTATGTGATAATTCCAATCCAAATCCCGAAAAAGCCAAAGCAAATTTAGGACATTCTATTTCAGGGATTTTTGGTTATTCCCATATGCTTGGGGGCTTTGACGGTGGCCAGGCAGAATATGTGAGAGTTCCTTATGCCGATGTTGGCCCTATTAAAGTTCCTTCAACTTTAAGCGATGATCAGTCACTTTTTCTATCAGATATTTTCCCTACAGGCTATATGGCAGCAGAAAATGCCGATATTAAAAGAGGTGATACCGTGGCTATTTGGGGTTGTGGTCCTGTGGGACAGTTTGCGATTCAAAGTGCCTTTATGCTGGGAGCCGAAAGGGTTATCGCCATAGATTCAGTAAAAGAAAGATTGGATATGGCCAAAAATCATTCCAGGGTTGAGCTTATTCGAACCACTGATCGTGATGATGTATATGAAAAACTGATGGAAATGACTAACGGGAAAGGTCCCGATTCCTGTATAGATGCAGTAGGAGCAGAAGCTCACGGAGATACACTAGTTGGCAAAGCTGTAGATAAAACCAAAGAAGTTCTTCAATTACCAATGTCCCGACCCTATGTGCTACAACAAATTATGATGAGTTGTAAAAAAGCGGGAACAGTTTCTATTCCGGGTGTGTATATTGGGATGGTTAACGAGATTCCGTTTGGCGCTGCTATGAATAAAGCGCTGACTTTTAAAATGGGACAAACTCACGTTCAGCGTTATTTAAAACCTTTACTGGATAAAGTCGATGAGGGACTCATTGATCCTAGTTTTATAATTACCCACAGAATGAAACTGGACGAGGCTCCAAAAGCATACGATCTATTTAAAAAGAAAGAAGATAAGTGTGTCAAGGTGGTATTAACACCTTAATATTTATCATATTTTTCTATCAGGCCCTTTCCGGAGTTTATAACTACCGGAAGGTCTGATTTTTTCTTTAATATTTTTTTGAATTGATTTATATGGCTTTTTATAAAGTGATTAACTGGGCGTTTGCTGTACTGGGATTTTGTGTAATGGCTTTGTTCCTATTCAAACTGGAACAGGCATTTTCAGCAACACCTACCGCGGAGGCTGCGCAACAGGCGCTTCAGAATTTTCAAATTAGTATTTGGTGCGGATGGCTGTTAATTACCGGCCCCGCTATTTATTTCCGGTGGAAAGCAGGGAATCATATACTTTTCATCATAGATTATCTAATTGCTGTCACCGCTTTTATCATTTTTGGTGTTTATGTAAATCGGGGAGCAGAACTCGAATTGTGGTCCTTGGGTGATTCTTTTAGAGGAAATGTGACTTTTCTGGTCATCAGGAATATTTTGCTTATTTGCGGAATGACCGCTTTTATCCACGCTGCCATCTGGTGGTTTTCTAAAAGATGGCATCGCAGATAGTTTGAACTAAAATCCTGGTCTGCAAATTCTTTTATCAGTCTACGCACTCCCTAAACTAAAAAGCAAAAGTTAGGAGTTCTTTGCCACATTCTCCACGCGCTGCGTGGTATCCGCTTTTGTAAGGCTCAGTCTCACTATACTATTTTCCGTGGCTTTTAAGTCGTGGGGCACATTGCCTTCCAGGGTTATTAAATCTCCTTTTTTCAAGGGGTGTTTTTCTCCGTTTACCCCAAAATCAATAGCCCCTTCAAATATTTCTACCACTATGGGGAAGGGAGTTTTATGCTCTTTAAGACCCTGATCTTTTTTAAAGGCCATCCTTATTTCTTTACTGACTTCAGTTTCAAATAATACTTTTACCGCCGGCGATTTCTCGCTATATTCCAGATTCTCGGTTAGTGATGATTTCTTCATTTTTATTTTTTTTAAAATTATATTCTTTAATTTACTCGATTTTTGGTCCAGGGTTCTTTATGAAGCTTCAACTTCATCGTTGCCATATATCAGTTCTAAAAAATCAACTTTGGGCAGGGCGCCAAAGTAATCTTCAATTATTACCGGTTCCAATAATTTATTGATTTCCTGCCTGTCATACCTCGCTCCGAGTAATAAATTTTCCAGCTGTTTTACGGGTTCTTTTCCGAAGAAATCTCCATAGATTTTAAAATTGATGATTTCCCCTTTTTCTACGAAAATCCTTAGATCAATTTCCCCTACCGAAAAACGCTTACTACGTTGAATATTGAATTTAGGCGACTTACCGTAGTTCCATTCCCAGGTCCCATATTTTTCATCTTTTAGCGCATGTACCGCCTTCCATTCTGCAGCAGAGAGATGATAGGTTTCAAAATCTTCATTTTCATTATATAATCCCTTTAAGATTAAAGCTCTAAAATCTTCAACATCTATTTTTTCTGTGAGAAATTCGCTAATATTTGCCACCCGGCTACGGCTGGATTTGTGACCTTTAGACTGAATTTTGGTCATTTTTACATTCAGAGCTTTTACTACCTCTTCCAGATTAGTGTCCAGAAGCAAAGTACCGTGGTGTAACATTCTTTTTCCCGTAGAAAACTGTGCATTTCCTGAAATCTTCTTGTCGTTTGCCAACACATCATTTCGCCCTTTTAATTCGGCAGGGACTCCCATTTTCCTGAGGATTTTTATCACCGGCTCGGTGAATTTTGCAAAGTTATTTAAGCTTTTTACATCGTGATTTGTGATAAAGCTGAAATTTAGATTGCCAAAATCGTGATATACGGCGCCACCGCCAGAAACCCTTCTCACCACGTGAAGCCCGTTTTCTTCAACATAATCAAAATTGATTTCTTCCAGGGTATTCTGGTTTCTTCCAATAATTATGGAAGGTTCATTTATATAAAAGAGCAAATAATCATTTGCGGGATCAAAATTTCGCAGTGCATATTCTTCCAGTGCAAGATTTATTCTGGGATCATTAATTCCTTCGTTATCTATAAAAACCATTTTTCATTTTTTAATTACCAAAAACGTGATTCTTCAATTTAGAATATTTTTCGGGTTTATTTCTAATTTCAGCTTATTTCAGAACAAATTATTGAAATGCTGATTTCAAATTCAATTCGGCAACAAAGTAACGGTTATAATAGGGCAGGGATAATGATTGAAATCATATACAAGAATCGGGAGTTGAATATTTAGATAGCTGGGCGAATCATTTAAATTTTCGGTAAAAAAGAACATTTTGTAAAGTTTAGATTAGTTTTAGAACTTCTAAGCTTAACCATGTAGTAAAAATTAATTATCTTACCGGTTTTTGGTGACAGAACGAAATTATTTATTATTTTATATTTAAAAATTGATTATGGGCAGACCTTCCACAAAAGCTAAAGATTTGAGAGATGGCTATTATATTGAAGTCAGGAATAAGAACCAACGAAGCGGTATCAAGATAAGAAGAGATACCAAAGAGCAATTGCTTCTTGCTATTGAAGAGTATAAGGAAAGCAAAGAGGTTGTTGTATTAGGAAAATCTGAGAACGGAAAAATGAAAGAAATTCCAGATATTAAAGTTGATTAATTGCTTTTTTGAAAGTTGAAAGAAAAGAATCGATAAATGAAATTTTTTAACGAATTTTCCCAATTATCATCGTAAAGTAAAACACCCCGTAAATCTTAGGATTTTGGGGTTTTTTACTTTAATTTTTTGCAGTAAAATGACTGCCATCAATAATTTAACGGGTAAAATAATTGAGTATATTAAATCCATCCATAAAACATCACATTATAATAGGTTTCCTTATAGGTATTTGGACATTCATTTTTGCTTTTATTATTAGACCATTTGATGATGGCACTCTCAATTTTCGTTTATGGGCGTTAATAAGTATAGGGTTTAGTCTAATGACTTTTTTTTCTTATACCTTGCTTGCCATAATTCAAAAAAGTGTATACCTAAAACTATCAAGCTGGAATATCCATTTTGAAATCGCCAGTCTTATTCTTTTCTATCTAGTTTATTTATTGGGCATATATGTCTATTACAAAAGTCCGATTTTGGCAGGAGGATACACTTTTATGGAATTTACTACTATAATATTCCTCAAGTTGGCCTTGATTAGTGCGCCTGTTATTATTTTAGCACGTAGGTATCTAATTAAGCTTATTCCAGTAAAAGAGGATATTCTGACTATTAGGGGAGATAATAAATTAGATTTACTAAGAATCACAAAATCCGATTTAATATGTGTTTCCAATGCACAAAATTATATTGAAATTTTCCACACGGAAAACGGTCAATTAAAATCAAAACTCATTCGGTACTCCCTGAAAAAAATGCAAGAAGATTTTGACATTTTAGTTCAAATCCATCGTTCACATTTAATAAATCTATCACATTTTAAGTCATGGAAAAATTCCAATACAATATATTTAACACAGATTGAACTTCCAGTTTCAAAAAATTACAAAGATCAACTATTATCTTTATAATTTTTCATACCTAAAACGAAACATTTCATCCCTAATCCTTTTCAGACTCACTTGGACTCAAGTTTCATTTTAATTTTACCCTCTAAAAAATTAATAAAACATGAAACTAAAAACTCTTTGTCTTACTGGATTGGTGCTTTTTGTAATAAGCTATATCCTGTTTTCACAAGGTGCAAAATGGGCCTTCGCTCAAAAACCGATAGATTTTGCACATTGGTTCAATTTAATTGGAGCAGTATTGCTGATTTCGTTTAACAAGGTGTTTCCAAAAAACAAGATACATTCATTAGCTTCCTTTTTATTAATTTTAGGAGTTATTGCCCATATTGGTCTTTGCACAATCGATTTTATAATGTGGAGTTTTGGGAATGATGAAATTAGTAAAGCGGAATTAAGTAATCATATTAGCAATACTCCCTCAATATTCTATCCTTTCATTATAATTGGCCCTTCTTTACTTTTTCTGGGCCTGGCAATTCACGCATCTAATTTCATTAAAACAAACCCAATAAGTTCAAGTATGGTAATTATTGGTGCACCAGCAATAGGTTTATCATTTTTTATAATTAAGAGTGGATCCTTTATGGCATTAAGCTGCGTCATATTTGCAACTGGATTGGCACTACTTCTATTTAGAGAAAAATACACTCTAAAACGTTTTAAAATTAAATAAAGAAAGCGACATAGCTTTTGTTTGGTTTACTTTCAGTGGTTGCAGGTTTAGATTCTATCATCTATTCCTTGATCCAAATCCTTCATAAATAAGGTTGTAAACTTTATTTAGGATTATCATAAAAAGGTGTAAATTATAAATAAGGATTAACAGTAAAAACTGTAATGTTTTTTCAGGACGACACATATTATCGCCAAGATCGGTGGAACTTAAATAATAACTTATAGAACATCTTCTTTTAAGGTCATATTTCTCAAGGCGCACTTACATAATTAATCGGTTTGTTGCAGTTCAGCCTAAAACTTACGGGATTCAGTTTAAAATTACATAACCAGGTATTTCTTAACTTTAGACTCTAGCAAAAAAGAGCTTCTAATTCATGAGTACTAAGCACCCATCCAAGAATACAGTAGGAACACTATGGCATACATTTATCAGTAGCTATGCGTGGCGTTGGTTTCAGTATTTAATGGTATTTACAATTTTCTCTTTAGTGGTAAATCATCTAGCATCGCGCGATAGTTTTCCAGATGGTGAATCGTATAGATTTCCCATAGAAGGTTTTCTGTCGTCTATTGCTTTATGTATTCTCATTGGAATTATAGCTGATCTTAATTTTAAATTTTACAAGAAAAAGCATTTCTCTAGAAAGGTAGAAATGGTCACTATTGCGGGGTTTATGGCGTCTACCCTAGGCTATATTATAATCTTGTATATCCCTCTAAATATCATTATAAATATAGTTGCAGGAGGAAATACAGAGTTCTACTATTTATTAATTGGTTTGCTCATCACCTTATTATTGAGTTTTATTCTCGTGGGTTTATTGTATGCGAGAGACCTATACAATTTATATAAGTTGTCTTTAAAAAATGCTGAAATTACTATTGAAAGCGGCGCGAAAATGACGAAACTTACCTATGAAAATATTGTTTGCTTTTACATAGAGGACAAAATTGTGTATACGGTTCAAAATGATGGCACAACAATTAGCACCGATTTTACATTGAATGAGCTTGAAGAAAAAATAAACGATCAATTGTTTTTTAGAGCCAATCGGAAAACTATTATTCACAAAGATGCTGTTGACCAAATTGAAAAGATTGAAAATGGTAAGTTGCGTATTCGGTTAAAAACTTCCATTGAAAACGATACGATTGCTCAAATCCATATCAGTCGTTACAAGCGAAAAGAATTTATGGATTGGTTTCAATGAAGATGCCAAAAAGTACCGACTATTCAGTTATAAATTCATTACCATTCAGTAAAAACCTATGTAATCAAAGGGATTTTTAGAGATTTTGTTCATTGTTTAGCTTAGAATTTAGAATCATAAAAAAATGAACAACATCACTTTCCGACAAATATTAGTTCCTTCCATCACCATTGCAATCATCTGCTTTATATGGTTTGGACCCATACGTTTAAGTTACGTAGAAAACATTGTTATATCAATACTAATTATTATAGCTAATTATATAGAATATAACGGAAAACCGTTTTCCGCCCTGGGGTTTCAACGGAAAAAATTCACAGTAAAAAACATCTTAGTATTTGCTCCATTAGTGGCATTAGGACTCTTTGTTTTTTATGTCTTCGCATTGGTTCCTGGAATTACAGAACTCACAGGAGTTCCTATTGATTATTCAAGTTTCGATCAATTGAGAGGAAATCTTCTAGCCTGTTTAATTGCATTATTGTTAGTGTGGGCAACTGCGGGGTTTGGTGAAGAAATTATCTTTCGCGGCTATTTTATGCGACAATTTGTAAAATTCTTTGGAGAGAGCAAAGTCAGTATTGTGCTTAATATTGTGCTACTTGCTGCTTTTTTTGGCTTTCTGCATAGTTATCAGGGAATTACAGGGCAGCTTGTTACAGGAATTGTCGGGGGGCTATTGGCCTTGATTTTCTACTTGCGTAAATACGATTTGTGGTTTGTTATTGCTGTACATGGTTTTTTTGACTCCATTGCCATAATTTGTATTTATTTTGGTTTGGCGTAATGTTGTCATGACTTATAATAGAGAGGGTCCGGAATCTGTAATAAATTCAAATCTAAAGTAACTCATAATTACTGCCCAATTTGTGGTAATTCAAAAAAAATAAAAAGAATTGATGGAAAGTATTTAATTCAAGAACTTCGTTCTGTCTTGAGTTTTGAGAAAGGTTTTCCATTTACCGTTCGAGAATTGGCCACTAACCCCGGGAGAAGTATAAAAGACTTTTTAAATGAAGACAGAAATAGATTAGTAAAACCAGTGGTGTTTTTAATAATAATGTCTCTTATTTATACTGTATTCAATACTATTTTTCACTTTGAGGATGGTTACGCTCAATTTTCAGGGAACGAAGACAAGGTGACTCTTTCAATATCCCAATGGATACAAGAAAATTATGACTATGCGAATATTATCATGGTTATTTTTATTGCTGGATGGGGACTTTTGTTACTATACTTCGTGACGCAGGAGTGGCAGATAAAATAATTATGAGTATTAAAGGACACCGGGATATTAAGACATTTAATATGTACCATCACATTAGTTCTTTTAAAAACTGTTAATAGAGTCTTCGCAGGTTTATAAGTTTGTATTTTAAAACATATAAAAAACATATTACACTAGTATTATATGTTATAGCATATAATTTTTTATTTTTTATAAAATTTATACGTTAAAACATATAATGGAGGAGCTTGCAGCAAGGGCAGGGGTAGCATTAACTGTTATCCGAAAAATCGAGCAAAATAAAATGAATCTAAATCTGGAAAAGGTCAATCAGGTTTTAAAAATGTTTGGTCATAAACTTGTACCCGTAAGTTTTAAAGATAGAGAGAGCAATGAGGCAGGCTAAAATTTTATATAATAATCTATTTTGTGGGTTATTGACCGAAACTGACGATGGCACTTTTACATTTCAATATGATGAAGAATACTTAAATCGTCACCCTAGTCAGTTCATAACTTTCACTATGCCAGTAAGAAAGAGTATAAGGATAAGCGCTTATTTGCATTTTTTGAAGGTTTAATTCCGGAAGGTTGGCTACTAGATATAGCTTCGAAAAATTGGAAATCAATAGGAATGATCGAATGGGAATACTTTTGGAGTGCTACCAAAATTGTATAGGAGCTGTGAGTGTGCAACCAATACCAGAGCAGAATGAGTAAGTGTTTATATTGTTATAAAGAAGTTTCCACAGGAGGAGATTTTCACGAAGAATGTAGTCTAAAATTCTTTAGAACAAAGACAGCTCCTAGAATAGACTATTCTATTCAGGAAATGGCCAAACTGGCTCAACAAGTTGTAGAAAGAAGAATTTCAGTTCCTGGTGTGCAGCCTAAATTATCTATGTCTGTGTTGGAGGATAATAGAAAAGATCAGCGTCTTACCGTAGTTGGCGCTTTAGGGGGTAACTATATATTTAAACCACCTTCAGAAGATTTTTCCGAAATGCCGGCCAATGAGCATGTAACAATGAAAATGGCCAATTATTTAATATTGATGTTGTTCCTCATTCTTTGATTAGACTATCTTCTGGAAAGTTATCATATATCACCAAGCGAATAGATCGAACCTGTCAACTATTTTGTCAACGCAAATTAAAAAGCCTCGTAAACACTGGGCTTACGAGGCTTTTTAATGGAGTCGGAGGGAACGACCTAAATTTCGACTTTATAGTGTTTGCAGGGCCTCCCAAAGGGGTGAAATTTATTGGTCACCGAATTGGTCTCGCTTTAACAAACTTTAACGTTTGAATAGTCCGGATGATTTTTGGAGTAATTAAGAAACAGTATGATTTATTTTGATTATTATGTACAAATGTAAAGTTTTTGTAGATTCCTTTAGACTAAAATATAATAGGCCTAGGTATCTGTATTATTCTTTACAAATTGGCAAGTATAAATAGAAATTAAATGATGATCTGGAAAACTCCAAAATTTGTTCTTTCCTAAAGATTCAAAAATCTTGAAAGTTTTCAAACTTTCATCTGAAGCAAATTGAACTTTGGCTGTGTTAAGGTAAAACAGGAGCCTATAGATAGTTCTGAGGTAGAAAATATTGTTACCATTATCACCTATAATGAAATTTATATGGCAAGCATAGGTATCTAAAAACTTATCTCTAGTCAAGCTAAAAAAAGTGAAGAATTAAATATTTGCCATGACAACTGCTTACAGCAATCGTAGCCAAAATAATTGATCGGCTATCCCTGTTTGCATTACAATGAAACCTGGATAGGAAACCAACGTGATTATAATTACATATGGCATGGAAAGGTCAACATTCTATTGAAGGGAGATTAATATTTCGTGTTTTCCAGACTTTAAATTAAATCTTGCTTTTTCTCCCGATTCAACATCCTTTCCATTTAGCTGCATGTTCTTAGCTTTTAAATGAACCGTAGCTGTACTATTAGGAGGGATAGATACTTCATATTTTACGACATTTTCTTCCTGTTTCTCCCACTTGGAAATAATTTCACCATATGGCCCATCATGCCTTGCCTCAAAATTTTCAAGGTCATCTACAAAATTTGGTTTTAAAATTACATTTTTAAATCCGGGATTTTCGTGATCAGGAAAAATCCCTCCCAGTGCTTTAAAAAACCAGGCGCTAACTTCTCCAAACATGATATGATTCCTGGAAAGATCGGAATCTGCACCAATATCCCAGTTTTCCAATAGGGTGGTAGCGCCATTTTTTATCCACCATCCCCAGGAAGGATATGTCTCTCTCGATGCTACCTCATAAGCGAGATCTTCATATCCATTTTCGCTAAGCGCATTTAAAATAGTCTTTGATCCCAGTAAGCCGACATTAATATGTTTCTCATCTTCTATTACTTTTGCAGCAAGATTCTTCGCCACTAGTTCTTTTTGATTTGTTGGAACAATCCCCCAATATAATGGAGCGCTTAATTCTGTCTGGAATCCACTTCCATAGATACCTGTTTCTTTATTCAGGTATTTCTCATTAATAGCTAGTTTGATCTTTTCAGCCAGATCGCTATACTTTCTATTATCCTCTTCTTTACCAAGAAGTTTGGCTGTCTTTGCTAAAATATTTGCATCTACATAATAGTAGATAGAGGAGGTTAATTCCACCGGAGTTTTATCCTCCACAGGAACCCAATCACCCAATCCCCAGTCTGTCAAACCAGAAGGACTGATTTCTGTAATATGATCTACATAAAGTTTTATATTATCGTAATTTTCTTCCAATGCACGACTGTCTCCATAAAACTGGTATAATTCCCAGGGTATTATTGCGATGGTACTGGTCCAATCCGGACCATTCCCCCAATCATACCCCCATCCCCAAGTAGGGATAATAGAAGGCAACACCCCATTTGGCTGCTGCTCGTCCCTATGGTCATCCATCCATTTTTCATACACGGTAATTCCGTCATAATTATATAAACCCGTTTCTATGGCTATATGGGCATCCCCTGTCCACCCGTTTTTTTCTCGCTGAGGGCAATCTGTTGGGTAGCCAAATAGGTTAGATAAGTATGAAGCATTGGTGGCTTCCCAGATTTTATTTATTATCTCATTTGAGCTTTTAATTTTCCCCACTTGCGGCACATCACTATGCATAAACATACCGGTAAGGCTTTCTTTATTTAATTCAACAGGTTTATTACTTTTTACTTCCACATATTGAAAGCCCTTATAGTTGAATTTAGGCATAAAGGTTTCTTCTCCATCCCCCTTTAAAGTGAAAATATCGGTTTGAAATGGGTCAGAATCGTCCGTAGGCCTGTAATGTACATCGATATTGGACATGTCAATGGCACCAGTACTATCCAGTTGTTCCGCATGAGTGATCCTTAATTCCGTGTTTGGTTCTCCTTTGAGTTTTATCTTGCTTACCCCAGAAATATTACGGCCCAAATCAAAGATGTATTTCGTATCACTAATTTTTTGTACACTAACTGGTTTAATTTCTTCTGTACTTCTTACAGGATGTAAGCTTTGTGCCACAATATTATTAGAAGGGGCTTCGGTCTCTATCGCATTTTCCCATGCAGAACCTTCAAAATTAGGAGAGTTCCAGTTAGAGTCTTCTAAATTTGCATTATAATGTTCGGCGGTATAAATACTATTAAAGATAATAGGGCCGGTGGCGGTTTTCCAGTCGCTATCGGTAACAATATCTTCTGAAGTCCCATCTTTATATTGAATCTTTAAGTTCATTAAAAATCTGGGGCGGTTACGCCACCCCGCTTCGTGGAAATTCCATACAGCGGTAGATTGATGATTATACCATCCATTTCCTAAAATAACTCCAAGGGCAATTTCATCTTCTTCCTGAATTTGCTTTGTTACATCGTGGGTAACATATAGGTTTCTTTTATCATAGCGGGTGTAAGTTGGGTCTAAGCGATTATTCCCTATTTTATCACCATTAATATGCAGTTCAAATAATCCAGCAGCAGTAATATAAGCAGTAGCTTTTTTTACCTCTTTAGTGATATCAATTTCTTTTCTAAAATAGGGTGCTGGTTTTAAATCCATATCTTCTCCATCGGTAATCCACGAACCTTTCCAAGTTTCGTTCATTATTCCGGTTTCAAAACTGGCGACTTCTGAAATCGCATTAATCTTTGAGTTTTCAACACCAATTCTAACGCTCCAGTAATATTTGGTAAATGGTTTTAAAGGTTCTCCGTCATAGATGGCTAGATTGCTACCATCAGCTAGTTCTCCTGATTGCCAAAAATTGCCCTTTCCGTTGGAAACCTCAACAGAATCAGTTCCCACATAGATTTCATAGTTTTCCTGCAGCACCTCTTGATCTCCGGTTTCTAGCTTCCATCTAAACCTGGGTTTTTCAGTATCGAGGCCTATTGGGTTTTTAAGGTACTCGGAAGTTAGACTAGCTACTTTTACGTTTTTAGGTTTCTCTTTCTGGCATGAAACAAAGATCTGGAGGAGTAAAATAAATAAGCCAGTTGTAAGAGAGTTAAGTTTCATATAAAGTATAAATGTATTTTGTTTCTTATGGGTTACGGATAACTATACTTTCTCCCTCGTTTTCCCATACTTTTACTCCAAACGGTAATTTTACGAGCTTTGTGCTATTTGAATTTTCGCAAACCTGGTTGGCCTTGTCAACAATTATGGTTTGGAGTTTTATTTCTTTTCTGGAAACTGTAATCCATTTAAACTGATTAAATGAACCTGAATTTTTAGTCCAGCTTTTATCATCATCATTATTTCTTAATGGGGCTCCCCAGCAACCTTCCCCAACATATACAGTACCTTTCTGATCATCTCGTACAAAGCCCTCGTCACAGTCTTCTCCTCCATTACATGGTTTAATAGGGTAGGTAGTTTTAACAACATGAGAATCCGATTCGCTTACCAGGTTAACTCCGTTTTTATAGAATAATTCTGCCCAGTTATTGTATTCATCATTTCCTTCTGCTTTATGAGATTGATGAGGGCGCATTGGTTTATGATACTGTATAAATTTCCATAATGCCTTGTCATTTTTAATTTTCTTCTTTAACCATGCATACTGATTTCCACCAGCCGCTATTTCAGAATTTAAGGTATATGTGGAAAATAAATTTTTTCCGAAAACGATGTTATAATAGACTGCTTTTGAAGGAGTGTTGAAGAGATTGTAAATCGAACTATTCGATCTTTCATGATTTCCTCTAGCTGGTAAAATAGGGAACATTCTGCCATCTAGAGCTATAGTATGCTGCCAGTCATCCATCCATTCAATCCACTCTTCTTCTGAACCACTATTAGTCATATCCCCGCCAAAAAATACTGCTGTGGGTTTTAATTTTGCAACCAATTTATTTGCTTCAATCCGGGGTACTCTGTTATTCCGAGAATCACCACCGGAAATAAAAGACATGCTTATATTGTCTTTTGGAGCTGTTTTAAACCAAAATCTCTTACTTACACCTTCACTATCTTTAATAATAAAATAATAATTAGTATCAGGATTAAGCTTGGTTAGTGTAACGAAATGATTATTCATTCCTTTATAGTCGACTTTTCTATCGGGTGATTTTTTTAAGGAATATTTGGAACTATACATTCCTCCATCTGTTATTCCATAATATACTCTTGGATTTTGACCAGAAATTTGATCCCAAGCTATTGTTATGGTTGAAGATGGGTCATCTGTTATAATAATTCTATAACGGCTATTTTTAGCAATACTATAGAAAGTTAAAAAAGAGAATATTATGGTGAGGGTTAAATGCTTCATTATGATTAGTTTAGTAAATTGGATTACAAATCTATTTTTTTGATTTTATTTTGATGGTAGGGAAAAAGGCCGTTCCAGATCGGTTGCAAATTGATCTTGTAGTCCCCATTTCTTGTTTGGTTCTTTTGAAAGTTCTATTTCAAGATAACCTCCATTGACAATTTCCTGATGAGTAAGCCAATTTCTATTTAAGGTTTTTCCGTTTAGTTTGGCCGATTTAATATAAAACCAATCTTTATTATAATTATTGACCTTGACTTTAAATTCTTTATTATTTTTATAGGTGATTGTATACTCCCTAAATATTGGTGCTGTTAGATAATATATAGGTGAGCCCACATTAGCTGCAGATAAGCCTAAACTTCTCATAACAAACCATGAGGACATTGTTCCGGCGTCGTCATCCATAGTTCTGAGATAAGCTCTGGGCTGGTTTTTATATATCTTGCCTATATAAGAATCTATTCCTTTACTGTTATTATTAAAATAGGTTTGCACCATCGTATCCAACAGGATTTTACGGAAAAGTTTTTGTGATTTCCAGGGTTTTTTAGTTGCATTGTATATTCCTGGAACTTGAAGATCAGGCTGATTAGCGTGATTATAATTATAGTCTTCAAAAAACTGGTCTAGCTGGTCTAAAAATTTATCTTCTCCTCCAACCAATTTTTTTAAACCATTTAAGTCGAAAGGGACAAACCACCTGTACTGCCAAATTGTACCTTGATAAAGTCCTCGAGCGTGCATTTGATCTACATCATTTCTGGAAAGGTCTTTAAAATCTTTTTTCCAGAATTCTTTATATTTCTGGGATTCTTTTAAATATTTATAGCTCAGTTCTTTTTCATTGATCTGGTGTAGCAGACCGGCCATAGCCCATTTATCGTAAGAAGTTTCCAAAGCTTTATCCGGTGAATCATACTTTAGATTGTTGGCTTCCTCCATTAAAGATTTCTTAATTGATTTTAAATTTAGATCATAACCTTTTCTTACTGCGTCTAATAAAACGACTAATGCATGTTCTGTACGTACCGTTGGAGACGGCTCATGCATGGTTGCCCATTCTTGTTTTCCAAACCGATAAAGATTTGCAATAGATTTTACAATATCGGCATATTTGTCGGGGTACATAAGCGAAAGCATGGGTAGTTGCTCTCTATAATTATCCCAAATGGCCCAACCGTTATAAGTTGTATTTTTTGATGTTTGAATTGAGCCATTTGTGGCTCTGAATTTCCCGTCATTTTCAGAAATTTGAAATGGAGCTTGCAGTCCACGATAAAGTAGTGAATAAAACAATTTCTCTCTATCATTCTCTCCTTCTACCTGAATCCTACCTAACAGCTCATTCCATTTCTTTTCAGTAGTTTCCTTCAAATTTAAAGATTGATTATTTTTAATTTTTTCCGCAGCATATTCACTATTTACTGAAGAAAATGCCACGGGTATTTGAATTTCATCAGAATCTCCGCTCAATATATACTTATGTTCTGTTAATTTTTTTAAATCATAATCTGAAGGGAGTTTTATTGCGAAATATAACCTATAAACACCCCTGCTACAGGTTGTCTCTGTATCTATCCAACCCTTTATTAATCCATTTTTTATTTGATGTTCTTCAGCCTTAAATCGTCCGGCAAGTGCAAAGCCTAAATCTATGTAAACACCATTTTTATTTTTTGGAAATGTGAAACTATTAACTCCGTAATTTAAACCAGAGTTTATCTTTGCTTTAATTCCATTTTCAAAAAAAACAGAATAATTACCGGGACTTGCTGTTTGAGACTTTTTGATTAGATTTTTTGAATAGTCATTACCTGAGAATGGCCTAATTAAAATATTTCCTCCGGAACCTGTGCATCCCACTCCTTCAATTCGTGTATGGGTGAAGCCAATATATTTTTTTGCGTAATATTCATATCCAGTATGATTGTGCGGGATTGTTTGAGGGCTAATACTCATCATACTAAATGGATAGGATGCTGCTGGTGACATTTGACCATAATCTCCAGAAGTTCCCAGAAAAACATTTACTTTTTCCGTGAAATTTTGCTGTGAAAAAATGGTGGTAAATGCGAGAAATAATAAACTTGATAAAATAGACTTTTTACAACTCATTAATTATTTTTTGAATATTCAACGGATAGGCGCGATCAATACTTTGAGGCTTGTTTAAAACTTTTTATATTAAAAAAGAAACAGCTATTTGAAATCCTTTTATTTTTCCATTTAAAATTGGATAAATATCGCTATTAAAACGATTTAGTCAAAATAAATTATAATTTTAACTTCTAAAAATGAATAACTAGATAAATAATTATGCCAATAACGCGCACTTTAAATCTTTTAAAATTTTGCTGTGTCTGTGTTTTTTTTGGAAGAGCTTATGAACATATTTTTTATGATCCTCCTTACAGATCTCTTCTCTGGGATGAAGCCATATTAAGCCCTATAATAAAAAGTGTTTTTAGGATGGATTGGGCGGATTATGTAACAAATACTTCAATTGATAATAAAATACAAATTGGAATTGTTAGTGTAGGTTTCTTTTATTTTTTCTGTGGAATAGCAAGCGTTTTCATCACTAGAAAAAATTATGATGTTTTAAAATATATTATCGGAACCGGAGCTGGGTCATTAATCTTTTTAGCTGTTTTACAGGCAAAAAGTAATTTTTACCATTTTGCCATGTTTTTTGAACATGCTATCCAATTTGGTTCTCCAATAGCACTTCTGGCGTGTTTTAAATTGAAAGAAAGGCAATTTACCTGGATTTTATTTTTAAAATTGATTATAGCGTTAACTTTTATAAGCCATGGATTATATGCAGTTGGACGGCCTTATCCGGTGCCAGGAAATTTCGTGACGATGGTTATCAATATTTTGACAATTACTGAAGGTCAGGCAATGAGTTTTCTGTTGATTGCTGGATGTTTAGATTTTTTAGCAGCAATATTGATTTTTTTACCTAAAACTTCAAATATAGCATTAGTTTATGCTGTCTTTTGGGGTTTTTTTACCGCCTTCGCAAGGATAATTAGTGGATTGACCTATGAATTTTCAGCAATAATATTTCATCAATATTTGTTTACTACTATATACAGGCTTCCGCACGGATTGATTCCTTTATTAACTTATTATATAATTAAAAAAAACAATGCTAAATCAATATATTATAAAATATCTATGACTGGGTTTCCGAAGATTAAGTAGGTATTAAGTGTGTTAATATAAACAGGTCGATTATTTTTGGATAGTGTCTTTTCTATCTAACTTCTTAAATCATTCTGAAAACTTTAAAACATTATTTTTTAAATTCTTAATAATTAAAACGGTTTAAAATAATTGGAGTTTTGCAATTGAAAGCTCATTGAATATTAAAATCATCTGCTTGAATAACCATTGTGCTGACACGTCTTCGGACAATTGGGTTACACTGTACCAAACAATACTTTAAGTATTGCCGGCATTGGGTTAGTGGATTGGGCAGTGTAAGTCTTATTAATATTTTAGCTCAGAATATTGTGGCTTTATGCGATGTAGTTAAACACAGTATTTTTTTGAAAGCTTTGTTTCAGAACGTGATGTATTATGATATAGATAATAAAGATGCAGCCACTACTGCTGCCCCTCATTAATTAAGTATAAATACAAACTTAAGTGTTCTTAATGAGAAGCATATCCAAATTTAGGAACGACTTCCAGATAATTAAGAAGCTATTGCAAAATTTGATTTACAATAAAAAATGAATCGGCTGCAAATAAGAAAGTTTTATTGAACTAAAAAATCACCAAAATAAATTTCTTCCCATTTCTTTGATGCTATTTTCGGTTCAATTATCTGCTCCAAAGTGATCTAGGAGATCACAAAAGATGAATTTCCACATTTGGATGGAAATGTGCAGGTCCGCTAATTTTCGAATGACCGGCACAAGATAAAATTAACATCCGTCAGTTTCAGTTATATTTTCGCCTACGACCGAAATTGAAAAATTATGAAATAATGTTAATAATATTTAACACAAATCTAAGGATTGCCTTTTACAACTTGACTATCAAATTTTACACCTAGGAACTTGTTTTATGTTTTTAAAAGCACATTATTTTCAAAAATAGTCAGTTTGTTCTGGTATAAATTGTTAAAAATTGATCTATTGTAAATTTTAGTTAAAAATTATTTTTCTAAACTAAATCGTTTTAGTAATTTGTCGAAATAATAATTACTGTTAATACTAACCTAAAAAATTAACATGGAATGAAAATACAAATGATATGGGATCTTACATTAATTAAATGTAAGACTGGAGTCACAACAAAAAAGTTTACTCAACTTCTTGTCTTTACTTTAATTTTCTACATTGGTAGTGATTTGGATGCTCTGGCTTTTCAGCAACAGGAAGACAATACAATTACGGTTACCGGTTCGGTAACAGATAATATGGGGCTGCCTCTACCGGGAGTAAATGTGCTTGAAAAAAGTACTACTAACGGGGTGATGACTGATTTTGATGGGAATTACTCAATTGATGTTGCACCTCAAAATGCTGTTTTAATATTTTCTTATGTGGGAATGCAGACATTGGAAAGAGCTGTGGAGGGGGAGACTACTATAAATGTAGCGCTTGAAAATGATCCTCAAGCTTTAGATCAGGTGGTACTAGTTGGATATGGAAAGCAAAAGAAAATAAGTGTAGTGGGGGCGCAATCTACGGTGAAGGCCGAGGAGCTCGAATTGCCTGTCGCTAATTTAGGAACTCAGTTGGCAGGACGTGTTGCTGGTCTTACAGGGGTGCAACGATCAGGACTGCCTGGTTTTGATGGGGCAGATCTTTGGATACGTGGTATTTCTACTTTTGGAGGTTCAGGACCACTTGTTCTCGTAGATGGTATAGAACGTTCCTTAGATAATATCGATCCTCGAGATATTGACTCCTTTACCGTACTAAAAGATGCTTCGGCGACAGCGGTCTACGGTGTTCGTGGGGCGAATGGAGTTATCCTTATTCAAACGAAAAGAGGTGAAATAGGAAAGCCAGAAATAAGTCTTGATTATTTTGAGGGTATTACTTATTTCACACAAGTGCCTGAGCTCACTAGCGGTATTGAGTATATGAATTTAGCTAATGAAGCCAGAACCACCAGAGGTCAGGTTCCCCTCTATTCGCAAGACTATATCGACAGAACGGCCAGTGGCGAAGACCCTTTGTTATATCCTAATGTAAATTGGCTGGACGAAGTATTTAGAGATTTTGGGCGAAATAGAAAAGCCTTACTCAATGTTAGTGGTGGGGCTGAAAGAGCTCGATATTATGTATCAATGGGGTATTATGATGAAACCGGTCTTTTTGTAACCGATGGACTTGAAAACTACGATTCAGATACTCGCTTTAAACGTTATAATTTCACCTCAAACTTGACTCTGGATATTACTAAGACTACACAGGTCAATGTTGGGATCCAGGGATACCTTTCTGAAGGAGATTATCCTTCTAGTGGTGTAGATGCGATATTTGGAACGGCTTTAGAGGCAAACCCTGTAGTATATCCTAAAATTTATCCGGGAGGCTATGTTCCTGGTAGAAGTGTTAACGGAGGTTTGCGTAACCCTTATGCTGAGGTTGCTTTAAGAGGTTATCGATCTTTAACCCGTAATAAACTTAATACAAACCTTGATATTACCCAAGAATTGGGTTCTATTGTTAAGGGCTTGTCTTTTCATGGTTTGTTTGGGTTTGATACCTATAACGAACAAGATATAAACCGAGGCAAACGAGAAAGCACGTTTTTTGTAGATTCTAATTTCCCTTATAACGAAGATGGCTCATTGCTGTTGAACGAAACTTTTACCGGTCAAAACTTTTTGGGATATGATAGATCAAATGGTGGTAATAAGAGAACTTATCTTCAAGCTTCTCTTAATTACGATCGTGAATTTGGAAAACACAATGTGAGTGGCTTGCTTTTGGCAAATCGATCAGATTTCTCAGATAATTTCGCTGGTAATTTTACCGATGCTATTCCGTATAGAAATCAAGGTTTGGCCGGCCGAGCTACTTATTCTTATGACGAACGTTACTTTATGGAAGTGAATGCCGGTTATAACGGTTCTGAGAAATTTGCTCCAGAAAATCGATATGGTTTCTTTCCGTCTTTTGCTGTTGGTTGGGTACTCTCTAATGAAAAATTCTTTGAGCCAATCTCAAATACTATTAATTATTTTAAGATACGGTATTCTGATGGTGAAGTAGGTTCTGATTCTGGAGCTGGTCGTTTTGCTTTTTTAAGTAGGGTAGAAGAGGGTCAACCTGGTTATTCTTATGGTGAAAATCCTGGAGGTATTGGAGGAATTCAAGAAACTTTCTATGGTGCTGACGTTACCTGGGCTACTTCTCGTAAACAGGATTTAGGAATTGAATTTAATGCTTTCAATAACGATCTTAGAGTGATTGTTGACTTTTTTAAAGAACATACCACAGGTGCATTCTTAAACCGTAGAGATATTCCTAACTATATAGGATTAAATTCTGACCCTTCAGCAAATATTGGGGTTGTGAATAATAAAGGTTTTGATGGTACAATTAACTATAATACTACAATAGGTCAAGAATTTCGCTTAGGTTTTAGAGGTACATTTTCTTATAATAGAAATGAAATTATACAGAGCGGTCAACCTAGGCAACCTCATCCTTGGTTAAATGATAAAGGTTATGGTTTGCTCGCTAACAGAGGCTTGGTTGCTGATGGACTTTTTACTCTTGAAGACGATATAAATGGAGACGGTTTTATTACAACCGAAGATGGTTTTCCTACGCAATACGGTCAAATACAACCTGGTGATATTAAATACGTAGATCTTAATGAAGATGGTCAAATAGATGCCTTCGATCGTAAGGTTATCGGTGATGGAGATGTTCCTGCTTTAACCTACGGTGCTGGAATTACAGGTCAATTTAAAGGTTTTGATCTCAGTATGTTTTTTCAGGGGCAAGAGTTTGCAGATCGTTATATAGGAGGTTATGGAGTACAGCCATTTACCGGTGATGGTGGGGAAGGTAGTACATATGCTATAGTAAATGACCGATGGACACCCGAAAATAATGATCCCAATGCGACCACTCCCAGATTATCTTATGGACAATCAGCAATTGGGCAGGGTAACAATACGCAGTTGAGTACTTATTGGTTGCGAGACATTGCATTTTTCAGATTAAAATCTGCAGAATTGGGCTATAATCTTCCTGAAACGCTGACCAAATATGTGGGTGTTAATAACTTTAGGGTTTACCTCCGAGCTACAAATGTATTTACGATAACGGATTTTGATCTTTGGGATCCTGAGTTGAATACAAGTAACGGTAGTCGTTATCCCAATATATCTGTAATTGCTTTAGGCGGAACCATACAATTTTAAACTTTTGGTAGACTAATTTTTTAATTTATAAATATAATAGGATGAAAAAAATAATAATTTTATGTTGTGGCTTAATGATGCTCTCCTGCAGCGATGATTATCTGGATCAGGTTCCCGATGATCGTTTAACTTTCGATGAGACTTTTTCTAAACAAAATACTGTGAGGGGGTATTTGGCTAATATTTATTCACGATTTCCGAATGAGTTTAGTCAACGGTATACTACTAGTGCGAATTCAGGTCCATGGACTGGAGCTTCAGATGAAGCTGAATACGTATGGGGTTTCCATATGGGTAATAATTTAAACATTGCCGATTGGAATGCAACTACTCAAAATGTGAGTAATCTATGGTCAAATTTTTATAGAGGGATACGAGCATCTACTACCTTGATTAACAGTATTGATCAATGTCAAAACTGCTCTGCAGATATAAAAGAACAATACGCAGCTGAAGCACGTATTTTACGAGCGTTTTATTATTACAATTTAATGCGTAGCTGGGGACCTATTCTTCTAATGCCGGAAACAGTTGTTCCAACTAATGCCAATTTAGATGAGTTGGGCTTAGAAAGAAATAGTATAGATGCTGTAACTAACTATATAGTATCAGAGTTAGATAAAGGAGCTGAAGCTCTAGATGGAGTGAATTTTGATGGCCAAAATGCGGGGCGTATGAGTACACCTTTTGCGATGGCTATTAAAGAAAAAACATTGCTTTTTGCTGCAAGTCCACTTTATAATGGTAATTCTGATTATTCAGATTTAATAGATTCAGAGGGGAATAACTTAGTACCTCAAAGCTATGATCAACAAAAATGGAAAAAGGCAGCTGATGCTGCAAAAGCATTTATCGATAAATTTGTACCTAGTTCGTTTGAGCTTTATAAGGAATTTAATAATGATGGAAGTTTAAATCCATTCCTCTCAGTTAAAAATAGCACATTAGAAGATTTTAATGTTGAAATTATTTATGCAATACCTAGAGGGAATAATTCATATCAATATGATGTAACACCTTTACATATTGGAGTGGCTGGTAATTCACCCACTGGTGCTGGAGGACTTAGTGTTACTCAAGAAATGGTAGACGCATTTTTTACCAATAGTGGTAGATCTATAGACGATCCTCAATCAGGTTACCGAGATAGCGGATTTTCTGATTTTCAAGCGCCTGACGATTTCGCACCAAGAACAACCTTTAATCCTTGGACCAATAGGGAGCCCCGCTTTTATGCAGGTGTAACCTACAATAATCGACTTTGGTTAAATCGAAATTTTGGTGACATTGTTACAACAACCTGGTATAGTGGGAATTCAGGCATTCAAGCTGGAACTAATGATTACCCACCAACAGGGTATATTGTTCGTAAAAAAGCTGCCGAAGATTATGGCGCTAGGAGTCTTCCATATATGCGTCTGGCAGAAATTTATTTAGATTATGCTGAGGCTTTAAACGAATACGATCCTGGAAATCCAGATATTCTGAAGTATGTTAATCTTATTCGTGAGCGAGCTGGAATACCTGAATATGGAGATGTTGACCTTCCCGCGCCCTCAGGACAAGATGCTGTAAGAGAAGCAATTCATAAAGAAAGACGTATTGAACTTTTTGTTGAGAATGTTCGTTATTTTGATGCACGCCGTTGGAAAATTGCTGAGGACGCCTTTGGTGGAGATATGCACGGAAAAGACGTTAATGCCAGAGATGAGCAAGAATTTTATAATACGGTTGTTTTTGAAAAAAGGGTTTTTCGTCCACAAGATTATCTATGGCCAATTCCCCAAGACGAGATAAATGCAAATCCAAAACTGATTCAAAATCCAGGGTGGTAGTTTAGCATAGAATTAGGTTTGATTAATACTCTTTTGTAAAAGCAAGTGCTTTAATCATCACCTTGGAGTGAAACTTTATAAGCCAGAAACTTCTTAACTATTTTAATTTTTAAAAAAAGCCATTGGTTGGTTAATCATTTTTAAACACATCAAGATTATGAAAAAACATACTTTTAAAATATTGGTGATTACAATTATGTCAGGATTGATCTATTCTTGTACACCAGAATCTACTTCGGCGATTGAAGGCTTGCCTGATGCTGAGGTTAATAATGATCCACCAGGAGCACCTCCTCGTGGCTTTGTAGAAAATTATCAGAGCCATGATCACGCGGTTAGGAGACAGTATTTTGATGATTATGTAGGGGTATATTATGACACTGTTGTAGATCGTTCCATTACCTGGCCATTTAATTTCTTTAGTTCCGCTTGGAATGAAGTTACTGATATTTATGGCGATTTTGGAAATGAAAGCGCACTTTATGTTGTGGGACATGGAGAGTCAAGTGAAGGTATTTATACCACTGTTTTTGATCAGCAAGATTCCCATAGCCTTATTGATTTTACAGTTCCTGCAGATTCAACTGGAGCGGTATTAGATGAGCCTCTGCGCTTAATGGCAGATGTTGTTCAGATGTCGGCTAATGGTGTTTTTAAATCTCCTGCCAAGGCTGTTTGGAAGGATAAGTTTTCCCAAATATTTATATTTGACCTGTATAGAAAATTAGGCATGGATAACGAGGCTAGTAGAGTAAAACAGGAATATTTGAATGATGTTGATGATTTTCCTAATCCTGGTACCCAGTGGTTTAAGGACTGGTTTCTTCCTATTTATGAGACTTATAATGGAGCTAATACTGTAAGTAACTTTTTTGAAGTACTTTCTCAAAACTATCCTATAGATGGAAGCGAATACTCCAAGGATATGAATATGGGTGAATTTATTCATTTTTGGAGTGCTGCTACAGGAGAGGATCTCTTACCTATGGCAGAAGCTGCCTTTGAATGGAACGATGGATATAATGATGAACTGCTACAAGCAAGGGCAGAATTTCCTAATTTGAATTATCCTTTTGAACCAGCTTCAGAGCTTATAGATTTAACCTCAGAAGCTACAGTAAGTGTAAGTAAGGATAATGATGGAGGAGCAGAAGCCAACGAAGGATCTTTAAAACTTATTGATAACGATGTGAATAGTAAATTCTTAACAGGAGGATTTCCTCAGGATTTCTGGATGCAACAGAATTTTACTGACGCTAAAGTAGCTAATAAATATACAATTACTTCTGGAAACGATGCTCCGGACAGGGATATGAAAAGCTGGGAACTGCTTGGGTCTAATGACGGAATTACCTGGGAAGTAATTGATACTCGAACGGATCAATCTTGGACAGAGCGTAACCAAACACGTGAATATAATTTTGACAATTCCAATGCTTACCTGTATTACAGAATAAATGTTCTTGACAATAATGGCAGTAGCTTGATTCAGGTAAGTGAATGGAGACTGCTTAATTTACAGCTATTAGACTTTGGTCCTAAAGATTTTACTGAAAATGCAATACTTTCGGTAAATCAGGAAAATGGCTCAGGCCCTGACGGTCCTGAAGGCTCATTAAAACTGATAGATAATGATGTGAACACCAAATTCTTTTTAGGTGGGTATACTTCCGAGTTTTATGCACAACAGGAATTACCGGAGGCTAAAATAATTACTAAATATACCCTAACTTCTGGGAATGATTCTCCAGAAAGAGATCCCAAAAATTGGGAGATTCTTGGATCTAACAATGGAGAATCATGGGTTGTTCTAGATACTCGGGAGGAGCAGACATTTAGTGAGCGAAACCAGACTAAAGAATTTTTGGTAGATAATGAAACTGCCTATAAATACTATCGCTTCCATGTGACTGCAATTAGTAGTGGTGGTGCCATGCAACTAAGTGAATGGCGCATTCTGGGTATAGAATAAAATAAAGCTTATTTAATGCATCTATTTCGGGTGGTCTATACACCCGGAATAGTTGTTTTTTATTTTTCGATCACTAAATGGAATTAGTCAATTATGAGTACATTTTACAGAGAATGAATTCAGAATTTAAATTAACCTATGATAATACCTAGTATATTACTACACTCTCGCTTGGAATAAACCGCCAAACCGGTTCCAATAATACTACTTGAAACGTCGAAACTTCAACAACTATAACAGTGTAGTTTGTAGGCTAATAATTATGTTTTATTTTTTAATGCCAGTCTCAAAATGAGCTAAATTAAAGGAAGAGATACGTTCAAACAACTTTAGGCATATTAATAAATTGGTAAAGCCAAACTGTTTTAATTAGCCTATCAATGCCACAATTTGGTTCCAAGACATTAAGTCTTTCCCCGTAAAATGAATTTAAATAAATAAAGCAAAAATAATATGAATAATCTGAAAATCTATCTTTTGCTAAGCTTAGTTTGCGTTACTTTTTTTAGTTGCTACGAAAAAGAAGGGGGAAAACCTTCAGAAGATAAAAAATACGAAAACTCAAAAGCAAAAACAGCCTTTCAAACCAGCAGTGAATGGATGCCCGAAATTGATGTTCGGGCAGATGTGGCCATAGTTTATGGTGTGCATGGAAATCCCACAGACGGGGAGCAGGAAATAACTTTTGAAGACAGGGTAGAATCCTGGCGGGAGAGAGGTTACAATACTCATTTTATGACTGGTATTGCCTGGGGTTCTTACCAGGAATATTTTCTGGGGGAATGGGATGGCGAAAATCACCTTGGTGAAGGTCAGGTTCAGAAAAACGGTGATACCATCTGGCACGGTCATAATGTGCCATATATTGTTCCTACCGAGCCCTTTATTGAATATATGAAAGAGGAGGTAATTGAAAGAGTTATAGATGCAGGAATATCTTCGCTATACCTTGAAGAACCTGAGTTTTGGGCCCGTGCAGGCTACAGTAGTGCTTTTAAAAAAGCCTGGGAGGACTATTATGATGAAGAATGGAAACCTCAACACGAATCTCCGGAAAATACCTGGCTTTCCAACAAGCTTAAATATCAATTATATTATGAAGCTGTAGATAAAGTTTCTTCTTATGCCAAAAAATATGGAAAAGAAAAAGGGATGGATATTAAAGTATATGTGCCTACCCATTCCCTGGTCAACTATTCTTCCTGGCAAATTGTAAGTCCTGAAGCAAGTTTAGCTGCCCTCCCCGGAATCGATGGGTATATTGCACAGGTTTGGACAGGAACTTCAAGAGAGCCTACTTATTTTAATGGAGAGGAGAAAGAACGAACTTTTGAGAATGCTTTTCTGGAATATGGTTCAATGGTTTCTATGACGGCCCCAACCAACCGTAAATTGTTCTTTTTGACGGATCCCATTGAAGATCGTAAAAAAAGCTGGGATGATTATAAGAAAAATTACCAGGCAACTTTTGTCGCTAAACTTTTATATCCAATGGTAGCTAATTATGAAGTTATGCCTTGGCCTGAAAGAATATACACAAGGCCCTACAGTGTAGAAGGAAGTGATGAAGAGGTTTTAATACCCGAAAAATATGCGACTCAAATGCAGGTAATGATAAATGCTTTAAATCATATGCCAGAATCTGAAAATCAAGTGAGCGGTAGCCATGGAATAGGCGTTTTAATGGGAAATTCATTAATGTTCCAGCGTTTTCCCACCCACGATGGTTTTGAAGATCCTAAATTCTCCAATTTTTACGGACAAACCCTTCCCTTGTTAAAACGAGGAATTCCAGTAGAAACAGTACATATGGAGAATTTATCTTTTGATGCAACTTTAGAAAATATAAAGGTGCTCGTGATGAGTTATTCCAATATGAAACCCGAAGGTCCTGAGGTACATGAAAGAATTTCTAATTGGGTAAAAAGCGGAGGGGTTCTGGTCTATGCCGGCCGGGACGATGATCCTTACCAAACTGTTAGGGAATGGTGGAATTCCGGTAATTATAGTTTCGAAAAACCCTCTCAGCATTTATTAGAAGAGTTGGAAATAGAAAAAAGCGCGGAGGAAAATATGTATAATGTTGGTGATGGAGTGGTACATTTTATTACACAAAATCCTAAAGAATTTGTATTGGAATCAAATTCTGATGTTACTTACCTTGATGTAGTTAAACATGCCTATGAAAAGGATGCTTTCGCAGGAAAACTGGAACTTAAGAATAACCTTCACTTAAAGCGGGGAAATTACGAAATTGTTGCGGTAATGGATGAAAGTATTAGTAGGGATAATTTTGAAGTAGAAGGTACATATATTGATCTATTTGATCCTGAATTACCTGTGATCTATAATAAAACTATTAAACCGGGACAGCAAGCCTTGCTGTTTAATATAAATAAAGTGGTAGAGCAATTAAAACCTCAGGTTTTGGCTTCAGCTTCCCGGGTTTATGAAGAAGAAAATAACGATAATAGGTACAGTTTTATCTGCAAAAGTCCAAAAAACACTGTCAATAGTATGCGGATTTTGCTTCCCCAAGAACCTAAAAATATTCAATTAGTAGATTCCGAAGGCGAAGATATAAATCAACCAGAATCGGAATGGGATGAAAATTCTTCTACACAATACCTGAAGTTTGAGAATGCCCCAGATGGTGTGAAAGTTAATATTTCCTGGTAGCTGTACTCAAGAATCACAATTTTCATGGTCCTGATTTTAATAATAATACTGTTAGCTCTCCTGGTAGTAACCGGTCTGGTGCTAAAGAATAAAAGGTTTTGGATTAGTTCCCTCCTATTTTTAATCTTCTTTGTTGTTACATTTTTCTTGTTAACCACAATGGAAACAGATTCAGGAGTTATAGAAGCTCCTATTAATTAAATTAATATCCCTACCCAAAATGAACAAAAATCTATTTTTAATAAGCCTTATTTTAATTTCGTTTAGTCTTCCTGCACAGAATATCAATCCAGCAAAGGAGCTTGTAGAATATGTGAATACTTTGCAGGGAACGAATTCAAAATTTGAACTTACCCGTGGTAATACTTATCCCACTACAGCCCTGCCATTTGGGATGAACACCTGGACCCCGCAAACCGGGGTAAATGGTGATGGCTGGAAATATCAATATTTTAAAGATGAAATACGAGGTTTTCAACAGGCGCATCAGTGTAGCTCCTGGTCTAATGACTATGCTGTATTTTCCTTAATGCCGGTTGTTGGAGAATTAAAATTAATGGAAGATGAACGTTCTACTAAATTTAGCCACGATAATGAAACTGCCAAACCCAATTATTATATGGTAAAGCTGGAGAACGGAATAAAAACTGAAATCGCACCCACCGAACGCGGGGCTCACCTTCGTTTTGATTTTCCAAAGGAGAAATCCTCTTATCTAGTTTTAGATGGATATACTGGATTAAGCGGAGTGGAAATTGATAAAAAGAATCGAAGAATTACCGGATATGTTAGAAATGGTCGTGGAATGCAACGTTTTGATAATTTTAGAAATTATTTTGTAATTCAGTTTGATAAACCTTTTAAAGCCTACGGAACCTGGGAAAATAAAAATGGAAAGAAATGGGAAGGAGAGACTACTCGGGAAGGTAAAGGAATAGGAGCGTATCTGGAATTTAAAAGAGGGATAATAGTTCAGGCTAAGGTAGCATCTTCCTACATTAGTAAAGAACAGGCTCAGGTTACCCTGGAAAATGAGTTGGGTAAAGATAGAAACCTTGAGCAAACAAAGAAAAATGCAGGTGAAATATGGAATAAACAATTAGGAAAGATAGAGGTAGAAGGCGGCACAGAAGAACAGTTTAAAACCTTTTATTCCTGTTTTTTTAGAGCGAGCTTATTTTCCAGAAAGTTTTACGAAATAAATGAGAAGGGAGAACCTTATTATTACAGTCCTTATGATGGAAAAATTCATGAAGGATATATGTATACCGATACTGGTTTTTGGGATACTTTCCGCGGTCAATTTCCTTTAAACGCCATTCTTTCGCCCAAGATGCACGGCCGTTATGTGGCTGCTTTGTTAGATGCTTATGAACAATGTGGCTGGCTTCCTTCCTGGTCTTTCCCCAGTGAAGCTGGAAGTATGGTTGGGAATCACGCCATTTCTCTTCTTGCCGATGCCTGGGCAAAAGGACTCAGAACTTTTGACCCAGATAAAGCGCTTGATGCCTATTTCCATGAGGCAACCAATAAAGGTCCGTGGGGACCTGCGAATGGTCGTGAAGGTTGGAAAGAATATTTTACCCTGGGTTATGTTCCTTATCCAGAGGTAAGAGAAGGTACTGCAAAAACTTTAGAATATGCATATGATGATTTTTGTGCCTATAAACTGGCGAAAGATTCAGGAAACGAATTCTATGAAGAAATATTTTCCCGCCATATGTATAACTATAAAAATGTTTTTGATAAAAAAACCGGTTTTATGCGTGGAAGAAAGAAAAATGGAGAATGGGTAGAAAATTTTGATCCTTATGAATGGGGCGGCCCTTTTACGGAAGGAAATGCGTGGCATTACCTGTGGTCAGTTTTTCAGGACCCGAAAGGACTTATTGATTTAATGGGAGGGGATGAACGCTTTACGGCTAAAATGGATTCGGTTTTCAATGTTTCCAATAAAGTAAATGTGGGGACCTACGGCGGAAAAATTCACGAAATGACCGAAATGCAAATGGCCGATATGGGCCAATATGCCCACGGAAATCAGCCAATTCAGCATATGATTTATCTTTATAATTATGCCGGCCAACCCTGGAAGGCACAACAGAAGGCTAGGGAAGTTATGGAAAACTTGTATAGTTATACAGAGAATGGTTATCCCGGCGATGAAGACCAGGGGCAAACTTCTTCCTGGTATGTGCTTAGTGCACTTGGCTTTTATAGTGTAGCTCCCGGAACTTACGAGTATGTGATTGGTAGCCCTATTTTTGAAAAATCCACCATCAATTTGGAGAATGGGGAATCCTTTGTAATTAGGGCTAAGAATAACAATAAAGAAAATGTCTATATCCAATCGGCTTCTTTAAATGGGGAGGAATTTGGAAAGAACTTTCTTACTTACGATCAAATTTTTAATGGAGGGAGATTAGAATTTCAAATGGACGATAGCCCTAATAAAAATAGGGGTATTTCAGAAGAATCCAGACCGTTTTCTTTAAGTAAAAGTGAAGATTGAATCTAATTTGTCAATATCCATATCTTAATAATACTAGAAAGGAGCTGCTTGAAGTATTAGTGTTGGGTTCATAGAGAAATTAGAATTTAAGGATAATAATAAATATGTTAAAATTTTAAAGGAATTCGTTAATATTTTTTTAAACTAAATCGTTTTAGTATATTGGTGAGGTAAGTATTTTACTTTTAAATTAGTAGTGGAGGCGAAAAGAAAAAATTATGTTTTTCATTTTAAATTTTTGATTAGCCTGTTTAAATACGCCTCCACTTTTTTAAAATTATAATAACTATTTGAATGAATTTAAAGAACGTGAAAATGACCTGGTGTTTAATACTTTTAAGTTCCTTGAGCTTTTCAGCAAATGCACAACAGTTTGAAACTTTTAAAAGATTGGTAAAACACTAATTTTTACCAATGATGCAGCCCGAAGTACCTCTGGTTGGTTAAAGAATAAACCAAACGATATAGATGTTGTTACCCACGAATCTTTGCATATTATCCATTTATACCCTTTCAATAGTAGCTTAGGGTGTTTACCGAAGGAATCGCCGATTACGTTCGCTTTAAGTTAACATTTGCTAATGAAGGGACTGGGTCTTTGCCAGAATATTCAGCGAAACAATATTATAAAAATATCTACAGGATCACTGCTCATTTTTTAGCTTGGAATAATGGTTTTGTAGTAATCTTAGATAAAATCAGGAGAAAAGCTACTTATAAAGTAAATATAAGGAAAGAAAAGACGGGTGAAAGTCTTTATAATTATAGAAAGTGTATAGGAAAAACCCTCAAATTTAAACTATGAAAATCAAACTAATTTTATTTGTACTAGCTATCACAATAGGACTTTTTTCCTCTTGTAATTCAGGAAATAGTTCCAAAACGGTAAATCAAGAAAAAAATACGGTAGAGGCAAATAATGATACTCCACCTGAGACCTGGCAGGAACATTGGTTTGATCATGAGCAATTGCTCACCCGAATACATTACACTGATGATCTGGCAGTTTATTACGACGAAGATGTAGACACTACAATTACTTGGCCTAAAGAGTATTTGGACAAGGTTTGGGTTTATGTTAAAAATGTTTATGGAGATTTTGGAGATGATCCCAGGCTTTACGCTATTTTTCATACCGGAAAATACTCCGGCGGCCATCCTTCAGTTTATATGGATGAAAGTCACGACTATAGGAATGTCGTAGATTGTGGGCCTTATGATTGGAAAGAAAGAAAACCGGAAGCAGGTTTAAGTATGGTAATTCATGAGATTGGTCACATTGTAGAAGGTGCTACTAATGGGGTTAAAGAAAATCCAGCCTGGGAAATTTGGAAAGATAGTAAATGGGCAGAAATATTTATCTACGATGTTTATAAAGGAGTGGGAGATGAAGAGTTTGCTCAACAAACTTATGATGATATGATGGGGACCTATGATGATTTCCCCCAGGAAAATACACAATGGTTTAAAGATTGGTTTTTTCCAATTTACTCTAATTATGGGGAGTCTGAGGTTTTGAAAAGTTTCTATGACTTGTTGTATGAGCATTTTCCTAAAAAAGACAATGATAAAGCTTTTGCCAGAAGAATGAATATGGGTGAGTTTATTCATTTTTGGAGTGGGGCAGCGAAAACCAATTTACAAGCACAGGCTGAAAAAGCCTTTGGATGGACAGACGAGTGGGAAACACAATTCAAAAAGGCTCAATCTGATTTTGAAGATGTTACTTATTGATTAACTATCATCCGAAAGTTTTCATACTCTATCACTTTAAATGTCAAACTGAAATTCTGGTAATATAGAAGTTTCAAAGCATCGCTTTGAAATATTTTAGCAAAGCAAAATTGTTTTTCAGCTTTGCTAAAAAATAATAAAAAATGCCTTTTCTTTTGATCTTCTTGAATCTGCCGATGGGTATTTGGACGAGAAAAGAAAATAAAAATAATATTTTTTAAATCAGTAGGATAAATACGTATAAACCAATTTTTTCAACAAGTGCAGTCAACAAGAGCCTGTAATCAAACTCAATCAGACAATTCTTTCTAATTGAAAATAAAAATTGACAGCAAGAATAATGCAAATTATTAAAATAAATGCTTTTATCTCCTGGAGGTTTAAAAGATACCAATTTTTGGACAGGTACCTGTTCAGAAACTGGATAAGTCCTGTTCATTTTTTGAACAGGATGTGTATCAAATCTGAACATCTCCACGAGGGATCCCATTTGCGGACTAGTGGAGGGATGGTATTTAAGATATCCCCAGTTTGTTAGGTCCCGAAGTAATTTGTGGTAGGTTGTCCTGGAACGTATTTTAGCTAGTGCCATCACCTCCCTACTGTTAAGCATAATTGTTATAGGAAAACGCTTGTGGTTCCATAATTCAAAAAAGACCAGGTATAAACTGCGGTGTGAGCACGAGATCTTGTCATCCTCAGCGAATTTCCGCAATACTCCGTTTAAGTGACTAATGTAATTGACTTCGCTCATGTCTTCTATGTTCTTAGGTTTTTATATGGCTTTTGCTTCCTCATATCTTTTGGGACAATTCAATTCCAGATCTTGCTCCAAAAAAAAATATTTGATAGCATAACAGGTAAATTTAGTAACCGATAGAACTTGATTTAATTCCGGCTTCGATGACTTTTTTTAATTGTTTATAGGCGAAGCCTACTTTACTAGTAGGCAGGTTTAATATGGGTAATTGCAAGCCCGCTTGTCGGATCATTTTAAAGGCAATCTTTTTCTCATTGATCCCCAGGTTTCTTAAGCCTAAAAAATATTGTTTTGGATCCTTACTCAGCATCTTTTTAGCAGCATAGCTCTCTACATAATTTCGGTTGTATCGAAACATTTTGTCAAAAGCCTTTTCGGAATTCTGAAAGAAACGATCCCGCTCAAATCCCCTCATTACAACTTTACCGTGCATGTTCACTTCTGAAGCTTTGTATTTACTGCCAGGGGAAAGGCTGTAGGTATTAGAAGCATCTTTTCTGCTAACGATGATATGAATATGGCTTTGCAGCCCTTCTTTTTTCATTCCAGATTCCATCACCTGTCCTCGAATTTTATAAGGAGCATCCCTGACCAGCTTTTGAATTTCATTTTCAATTTGCCGGGTGTTTCCATAAATTTCCCCACGTTGCACCTTCCGAAGTTCATTTTTCAAGTGGGCGATCTGCTTGCTGTAGGGTTTGTTTTCACGAATAGCTACATCGTTACTTTTATAAGTTCGCTCATATTCAACTTTGGCGTAATATTTAATGTCGTCAACACCCACAGGCCTGCCGTTTATCTCACGATTGAAGGAGCCGGCATATTCTTTCATCGCTTCCCGAACAAAAGCCTTTAGCTTTTCAGGATTATTACGAATGTGTTTTAATTCGTACTGGCTTGGGCTCATAGTGATCGAGTAATATTTGGGTTCTTTGGTTTTTAATTTTGCAGTATTGTCATCAATTCCTTTAATCACTTCGTAAGGTTTTATATTATCATCATACTGATTAAAGAAATATTCCTTTTCCATCGGGCTTTTTCCCTCGTTTTCTTTTTCCAGATAGCTCACAAAATCCCCTGCACTTTTGGAAAAAGCGGCACCGGTTTTCTGAGGAGAGATACTGATATACATTAGTTCTTTTGCTTAATAACTATTTTATAATGCGCCAACTCAGACCGGGGAATATTGAGCTTTAGATAATCTGGGCCAAAGGCGCTACTCTTTATTTCCACATTTTGAATGAGGTACTCCAGATCTCTTTTGTTAGTTTTCAATTCCTCCTGAAGCCTGGAAATTTCCAATTCCAATTGTGCTTGGCTTTTTTTATCCGAAACAGAACCCTTTTCTTTTTTGGCCACTTGAAGTTTTGGAACCGATCGCCCTTCCATCAGTAACTCCAGCATTAACAAGCTCGGTTTGGTCTGGGTCTTCTCAATATTTTTAAGGATGGCGATCACGGCATCGATCCTTTTTTTAATCAGTTGTTCCAGGCTCACTTTTGAGGGCACTAAAGTTTCAAAAGGAGAGAGGTTATTTTGCTCAAAAAAGTCCAGGACCAGGTCTAAGGTTTCCGACTGGTTGCCATTGTTTTTCTTAGAAAACTCCCGGAACCGCTTTGCCGTACTTGCTTTTAATTGTAGTCTTGATTTCGCCATAATGGATACTATTTCAATATTTACTGGCTACCGCTAACCTTATTTTTCAGCCTTTTCCAGTGGGGCATATCCAGTAGGGTGGATATTTTTTAAAATTTTAATTTTAGAATCCCTTATAAACTCAGGGTTTGACTAAAAAAGAAATCGAATAACACCGCTCTGCGTGTTACCCTCTTGCTATTCGATTTCGTCCCGCAGGCGGGACAAAATTTTTCATACATGTTGGTTTGCACCAACTGCTTTTTTTAAAAAGGAATCAGGAAAAATCCTATTCCTTTTCGGATCATTTTTTTAATCGGCGAAAGTCAAAACTGTGGAATTTCTGTAATAATATCAATCAGAAAATCAACACTTTAAAATACCATTTCTGGGGTGTTTTTGAAAATGAAATATTCATTTAAACTGGTGCTAATTGGTTTAATTTGATATGAAAACCGAGAATTGTTCCAAATCAATAATTTCCAGAACGCAGATTTTTCAATACGGAGACTAAAAACCATTCAAAAATTTCCACCGTTGACTTGAAATAAATCATATCCAATTTTGGACAACTTAACTCCGTCATTGAATTTATTTTTTAAATGATTTTCTTATTATATCCAGACCATTTTCCTTTTTATTTTGAATTTTACCACCAGACTCGATCGAAGCTTTTTCAAGATTTTGAACTGAGTCTACCGCTTCCTTTTAGATTTACTTCCTATAGCGCCGTCACATTACCTTTTTTCGATGCATTTATTTTACAATATCCTGGCCTGGTAAAGCGTATAAAAAGAGTAGGCAAAGCCGAATCGGCTTTATGCCGCTGTCCAGGAAAGGATGTTGTTATTTGCATCTTAAAAAGGGGGAGGGGGATTAGGACAAAGTTTAAATGTGGTTTAGGAAATACCACTAGTTTGTTGGGAAAGAAGGACTATGTTCTAAAATGCAATTTGGCGGACTTCATCTGAAAATTTCGATCTGTAATGTAGTGTACTGATTTTTCATCGGGTTAGCCTTGGATATTTATGATAAAAAAGATAGAACTTTTACAGGGAGGTCCAAATCCCAGAACAAGAATTATTTCTGGATCAATTAATCGCTAAATGTTTTATTGCCAGGTAGGAATTTTAAAATTAGTATTTTGGAATTTGGAACAACTCAATTAACGGATGGGTTGAGAAATGAACCATTTATAGAAAATAGAGAGAAATCCCCGGAAGAAAATTAAGTATGTGATGCTTATGAAATATCGATAGTACTCAATTGAATTTTTCATGAATATCTTTTCAACTTTCCCACTTCAATGGGTTTATTTCCTCACAATTTCTGCTGATTAAAATAGGTCCAGAAGCATTTTTTAATTCAACTTAATAATAAATTTAATATTATTATTTATCATATTATTTATATATTAGCCAAATGTTCATACAAAGGAACAAAGAAAATGATAAGGTTTGGAGTTAAAAGTTGATCATAAAAGTCCTGTTCCTTTACATCGACAAGTAGAGGATTTATTAAGGTCTTTAATCGAGCTCCCTGAATTTAAAAACGGAGCATTTCTTCCTCAGGAAGTTGAGCTTGCTAAAAGATTAGGTGTTTCAAGGAACACTGTTAGGCAGGCTGCGAACAAACTTCATAATGAAGGTTTGATTGTAAGAAAGAAAGGGGTAGGAACTAAAGTTTCAACTAATAGCATCACCACTAATTTAGGGGAATGGCATAGTTTTACACAAGAGATGAATTCGAAAGGAATACCTTTTAAGAATTTAAAGCTTAATGTAGAGTGGGTTTTTGTAGATGAAATAATTGCAAATTTTCTTAATGTAGATACATCTACCAAAGTACTTAAGTTATCAAGGTTAAAGGGAAGTGATAAGCCTCTTGTGTATTTTGAGAGCTATTTCCAGCCAAGGATTGGTTTAACAGGAAACGAAGATTTTCAAAGACCGCTTTATGAAATACTGGAAGATGATTATCATTCTGTTCCAGCGGTTTCTAAAGAGAAAATCAGGGCAGGGAAAGCTTCTGAATTCGCTGAAATTTTAGAAATTGACAAAAATGACCCTATTTTGATTCGAGAAAGATTTGTTTCTGATCCTGGAGATCGTCCGCTTGAATATAATATAGGATATTATAGAAACGATAAATTTACTTATTCAATAGAAATTAGAAGATAATGTACAGTATTGGAGTAGACATTGGTGGAAGTCATATCACTAGTTGTATGTATGAACATACCAACAAACAATTATTGAGAAAAACTTTAGTTTATTCTAAAGTGAATACCAAAGGTTCTAAAGAAGAAATACTTAATTCTTGGGTTTATGCAATTTCGAAAACGATTGAGGTCGCTAAAGAAAAAATTAAAGGTGTAGGAATAGCAATGCCAGGTCCATTTAATTATTTCGACGGAATAAGTTTAATATCAAATGTGGATAAGTTTGAATCTTTATATGGCGTAAATATTCGAGAAGAACTTGCCAACCGATTAAATATTAATCCTTCTCAAATCCGTTTTATTAATGACGCTACGGCCTTTTCTATTACCGAAGCTCTGATTGGAAATGCAACTAATCATCACCGTTCTATAGCTATTACCCTTGGAACAGGACTTGGATCTTCTTTTTTGATTAATGGTCAACCCGTAATGCAAGGAATGAATGTACCGCAAGGAGGTTTTTTATATGATAAAATGTACCATGGAATGTTAGCAGATAATATTTTTTCGACTCGCGGTATCATAAAGAAATATAAAGACTTGTCTGGACAGAAGGCTAATAACGTAAGAGAGTTATGCGACAGATTTGAAGCGGATCCAGAGGCTAAACGAGTTTTTCAATGGTTTGGAACTGAATTAGGAAAATTTTTGAAACCTTATATATTAGATTTTAAAAGCAGTATAATAGTAATAGGGGGGAATATCGCAAAGGCTTTTCCTTACTTCAAAAATGAACTTCTACTACAATTACCAAATATAGAGGTATGCGTTTCCGACTTCGGTGAGGATGCTGCGATTATTGGAAGTGCGTTGCTGCTGGATGATATATACTACGATGATTTAAAACCAACATTAAAATTAATGTAAACTATTTATGGGTAAGCAAAAAATCAACAAAATAGCACCGGTTTTGATGTCCTATATTGTCATGGGTTTTGTAGATATTGTAGGTGTTTCTACAGGTTATGCTCAACGGGATTTTGATCTTTCTCCCGAAGTTGCCCAGCTTATTCCATCTATGGTTTTTATATGGTTTTTTCTTCTTTCAATTCCTGTAGGGATATTTCAAAATAATTTCGGAAAGAGAAAAATTCTTTTAGCGGGAATTTTTACAACCGCTATAGGAATGTTTATTCCTTTTGTGCATTATACCTATCCTACTTTATTATTATGTTTCCTTTTATTGGGAATTGGCAATACTATTATACAGGTTTCCTCAAACCCACTACTGCAGGATGTAGTAAATAGAAATAAATTTTCCAGTTTTATGAGCTTGTCTCAATTTATAAAAGCAATCAGTTCTTTAGTAGGGCCTCTTATAGTGACTTTTATGGTTGCCTCATATGGAGATTGGAAGTTGGTGTTTCTAGTTTATGGTTTTATTTCAATTTTTTCCGGGAGCTGGTTGATTCTAACAGGTATTGATGAAACTCAATCTGAATTTAAAGCTTCTTTTAAAACAAGCTTGAGCCTTCTTAAAAATCCATTTGTAGCATCTATGGTAGTAGCAATTTTTTTAATTGTAGGTCTGGATGTGGGAATGAATACCAGTATACAAAACTTATTAGTACAAAAATTTGAGGTGGGACTGGAAAGGGCATCTTTAGGTATAAGTGTTTACTTTTTTGCTCTTATGACAAGTCGTTTTTTAGGAGCTTTAATTCTTGCGAAGGTGGATAATCTTAAGTTTCTTTATTGGACTACGATTTCTACAATTTTTTGTATAGTCCTTTTAATTGTTGCTCCAAATTCTTTGGTTGCATTGGTGCTAATATTTTTAATAGGACTTAGCTCCGGAAATCTTTTCCCCCTTGTTTTTTCTTTAACAATAGGAAAACTTCCAAACCGAGCTAATGAAATTTCAGGCTTGATGATTATGGCTGTGGTAGGTGGTGCAGTAATCCCTCCTCTAATGGGTCTGGTAAACAGGATGGCTGGGGTTTCTATTAGTTTTATTGTGCTTTTACTTTGTGCAGTGTATGTTTATTTTACCTATCATTTATTTAAAAAATTTAAAAATTAGAAATATGAAGAGATTTGTTTTTTGTCTTACAGTTTTGGGTCTGGTCTGTTCCTGCGGGACAGCAATTGATGATCAGAAAAAGGATATTAATAAAAAATCAGTTTTAGATTATGTAGACCCAAACATTGGTACTGCACATAGTCGCTGGTTCTTTTACACCCCTGGAGCCGTGCCTTTTGGTATGGCCAAGTTGGGACCATCAACGAATGGTAGTTATGGGAATGAAAATGGTTGGGAAGCAGTAGGTTATGATTCACGCCATACTAGCATAGAAGGTTTTGCCAATTTGCACGAATTTCAAATTGGTGGATTTCTTTTTACTGCTACGACGGGAGAATTGCAAACTATTCCTGGTACGTTAGAAGACCCGGAGTCTGGTTATCGGTCTCGATTCGATAAAGAAGATGAGCACGCATCTCCTGGTTATTATAAGGTTAATCTGAAAGATTATGATGTTACAGCCGAATTGACTGCTACAAAAAGAGTTGGCTTTCAGAAATATACCTTTCCTGAATCGGACAATGCAAATATTATACTTGATATAGGAAACCAATTAGGCGAAAGCGGTGAGGTTAAAAATGCGAGTGTGACCTTTACTGATGATAATACCATAGAAGGCTGGGTTACAACCTACCCTGAATATGTAAAAAAATATCAGCCGGAAGGAGAGGTTAACATGTATTTCTATGGTGAGGTAAGTAAAAGACCCAAAGCAGTAGGGACATTCATAGGAGATGAAATATTTAAAAAGCAAAGGAGTATAACTGGTAAGGGTTCTGGTCTTTTTATGGAATTTAACACAAAGGCTAACGAATCGATTGAAATTAAAGCTGGATTTTCTTATACCTCGGTTGAAAATGCCCGTTTAAACTTTGAGTCCGAAGCGGAAAACTTAGACTTTGAAGAAGCCAGGTCCGCCGCACAAATAACCTGGTCCGAAGAATTGAATAAAATTAAAGTTAAAGATTCTTCAACTCAGAATAAAAAGAAGTTTTATACTGGTTTGTATCATGCTCTATTAGGTAGAGGGCTTGCTAGTGATGCTAATGGTCAATTTCCTGAAAATGATGGATCAGTAGGACAAATTCCATTAGACAAAAATGGTGATCCTGAATTTGGATTTTATAATACAGATTCGGTTTGGGGAGCATTTTGGAATCTCACGCAATTGTGGACTTTGGCCTGGCCAGATTATTATAATGATTTTGTTCAAAGCCATCTGGCAGTTTATAAAAATTCAGGATGGCTAGGTGATGGTCTGGCTAATTCCAAATTTGTTTCAGGAGTAGGGACTAATTTTGTAGGTTTAATAATCGCATCTGCATATCAGTCAGGTATTAGAGATTATGATATAGAGCTTGCTTTTAAAGCAGCTTATGAAAACGAAGTCAAATATAAAAATAGAAATGAAGGCGCAGGTAAAACTGATCTTCAGGGTTTTGTCGAAAACGGATATGTGCCTTATGTACCGGGTTGGGAAACATCACCCGAAGGCTCTGGTTTTTCAGTTTCCCATACTTTAGAGTATAGTTATAGCAGCTATGCTGTTGCACAGTTTGCAAAGGCACTTGGTAAAGATAAAGAGTATAAAGAATTAATGGAACTTTCTGATAATTGGAAAAATCTATACGATGAAAGTACCGACTTTGTAAGACCAAAATTAGTATCAGGGAAATTCATTGAAGAATTTGACCCTTTTGCTCCCTGGGAAGGATTTCAGGAAGGAAATGCCTGGCAGTATACTTTTTATGTACCTCATGCACCAAAAGAACTAGTGAATAAAATGGGAGAAGAGAAGTTTGTAAAAAGATTAGATTCTATTTTTACCGTATCAGAGAAAACTAAATTTGGAGGTGAGGATATAGACGCCTTTGCCGGATTAACCTATCTGTATAATCAGGGTAACCAACCCAATTTGCATATTTCCTGGCTTTTTAATTATACCGACCACCCATGGTTAACCCAAAAATGGACAAGGGAAATTGGTAATAAGTTTTATGGAGTAGAAGAAGTACATGGTTATGGCTATGGGCAGGATGAAGACCAAGGGCAGTTAGGAGCCTGGTACGTAATGTCATCGATGGGATTGTTTGATGTTAAAGGTCTGACTGAAACAAATCCATCTTTTCAGTTAGGAAGTCCAATTTTTGATGAAGTTGAAATACAGACTGGAGAAAATGAAACTTTAAAAATAAAAACGGTAAACAATTCTCCTGATGCCTATTATATACAATCCATTAAGTTAAATGGAAATAGCTATGAAAGTCGAGAAATTGATCTGAAAACTTTAAGAAATGGGGCTATCTTAGAAATAGAGATGGGAGTTGCTCCTCACAAAACTTTATTAAAATAAGTAATAGATACATTACTTTGATTAATAGTTATTTATAAAAAATTAAATTGTTCTAAAATTATTTTAAATGAATATTTTTTCTAATTTGCACGTATGTTCAAACATATGTACTTAATAACTTTAAATTATGATAAATAAATCAATCTTAACTACAATCTTGTTGTTGATATGTTTGTGTTCGAAATCGTTTGCACAAGAGTCTATCATATCTGGAACGGTTACAAGCGCAGATGATGGACCTTTGCCAGGCGCATCAGTAGTAGAAAAGGGAACCTCTAATGGTACGGTAACTGATTTTGATGGTAACTTCCAGCTGGAACTTTCCAACCCCACGAATGCCACTCTGGTTATAACCTTTATGGGCTTTGCCACTAAAGAAGTAAATTTAGCAGAAAATGATAATAATATTAGTATAACCCTTGAAAGCGATGCAGGGCAATTAGATGATGTTATTGTTGTGGGTTATGGAACTAAGAAGAAAGTGAATCTAACAGGTTCTGTAAGTGAAATTAATAATGAAGCAATCCAGGGAAAACCAGTTAGTAATGCCTATCAGGCACTACAAGGAGAAGCTTCAGGGTTAACAATACAACAGGGCACTTCAGAGCCAGGTTCGGTTCCACAGATTAATATTCGAGGAATAAGTACAATAAATGGGAATACCCCATTAATTGTGGTAGATGGTGTAATCGGTTCACTTAATAATATCAACCCTCAAAATATTGAAAGTATAAGTGTATTAAAAGATGCAGCTTCAGCTTCAATTTATGGTTCAAGAGCAGCAAATGGAGTGGTGCTGGTAACTACAAAGAATGGAGAAGAAGGAAAAACCAAATTTGCCTATAATGCGACTTATGGCGTTCAGGAAGCCACTAACTTCCCCGAGCTTGCGGACTCTTGGGAGTATGCAACTTTAAGAAATGAGGCATTAGTTAACTCTGGAATGTCTCCAGCTTTTACGCCCGAGCAAATAATGGATTTTAGAGAAAACGGTCCTAATGTTTCTTTTTATGAATCTCTTTTTCAGGACTATGCAACACAAAGTAATCATAACCTATCCATGAGTGGTGCAGAAAATGGACTTAATTATTTACTGTCGCTGGGATATATGGACCAGGAGAGTTTGTTTAAGGGCCCTGATTATGGGCACACCCGGTACAATTTTCGAATTAATTTAGATAAGAAGATCAATGATAAATTAAAAGTAGGTGGACGAATCTCTTTTGCAAGAAATGATATAAAAGGACATGCCTGGTGGACCGAATGGATTATTGAACCATCAGTGAGGACTCCTCCAATATATGACATCGTTGATGAAAATGGAGAATATACTCTTGTAAGCGGTAGTAATAGCAATCCCCTTGCTCAATTAGAACAAGGAGGTGCCAGAACTAATCAAAATGATGAGGCTTTGGGAAACGTTAGTATTTCTTATGAACCTATTGAAAACTTAGTGCTAAAAGGAGTTCTGGGTGGTAATATAACAAGTAATAAAACTCATGAATTCCGTAAAGCTATTGAATATGTTTATCCAGGAGGTGGAAATAACCAGAATTCTGTAGCAGATAATTATAGTAGATCTTTGTACTTAAACCCATATATTACAGCAACTTATAATAATACTTTTTTTGATAACCATGATTTTGACTTTCTTTTAGGGGCATCTTCTGAAAGCTACAAAACAGAATTTTTTGGCGTTACAGGTTTGGATGTCCCAGGAAATGAATTTGGAGTAATTGATAACGTTAGTGAGATTCAGCAAAGTGGGACATATGGGTCTGGAAATGAATGGTCCATTCAGTCTCTTTTTGGTAGGATCGGATATACATTCGATGATAAATATCTTTTTGAAGGGAATTTAAGATATGATGGGTCTTCGCGTTTTTCTTTAGATAATCGATGGGGCGTTTTTCCTTCAGTTTCTGCTGGATGGATCTTAAGTCAGGAAAACTTTTTTGATCCTCTGGATGGAGTCATCTCCTTTGCTAAAATCCGGGCTTCCTGGGGACAACTTGGTAATCAGGATATAAATGATTTATATGGTTACCAAAGTTTGGTGAATATTTCCAGTAATGCTTACGCTTTTGGAAACGTGGGGGTCCCCGGATCTTACTACTCTGTCTCAAATCAAAATCGTACCTGGGAGATTTCCACAATGAAGAATTTAGGAGTGGATCTTGCCTTTTTTGATAGAAAACTAAATTTGAGTGTAGAAGTTTTTGATAATCTTACTGAAGATATTCTTTTGCAATTACCAGTTCCGGATACTTATGGTTTAGGGCAACCTTTTCAAAATGCTGGATCGGTAAGAAACAGAGGTTGGGAACTTACCTTGGATTATAGATTGGCAACCGGTGATTTTAATCATTCTTTTAATGTTAATCTTTCTGATAACAAGAACGAGGTGGTTGATTTAAGAGGACGGGAATTCGTAAATGGATTTGATGTTCAAACAATTCTTAGAGAAGGATATCCCATTAATTCCTATTACGCTTTAAAATCTGACGGATTTTTTAATTCAGAAGAAGAAATACAACAAAGCGCTACTCCAATCTTTGCAAACAGTGTTCAACCAGGAGATATCAAATATGTAGATAGAAATGGTGACGGTGAAATTGATTATGAAGGAGATAGGTTTATTCTAGGTAATTCATTCCCTAGATATACATTCGGTGCAACCTATGCGGTAGACTGGAAAGGATTAGATTTTTCAGTTTTTATTCAGGGAGTAGGAAAAAGAGAGCAATGGATTCGTGGAGAAATCACAGAAGCTTTTCATAATAATAATGAAGGCCCAGTATTTCAACGACATCTTGATCGCTGGACACCAGAAAATACTGATGCTACCTATCCCCGATTAACCGTTGGATCTGAATCTGTAAATAATGCAGCCCGATCTGATTTCTATATTGCTGATGCAAAGTATTTGAGAATAAAAAATGTTCAATTGGGCTATACATTGCCTCAATCAATAATGTCTCAAATAGGAATAGAAAGTACAAGATTTTATTTAACCGGTTTGAACTTGCTAACGTTCAGTCCTTTATTGGATAAAGGTCTGGATCCTGAAAATATTGATTCAAATGGTCGGGTATACCCGGTTTCCAGGGTTATTTCCGCAGGACTTGATATAAACTTTTAAAAAAATAATTATGAAAAAAATATTAATTATTATAACGTTGATAATCAGCGCAGGATGTTCTTCGGATCTGGATCTTGCTCCAATCGATGCAACTAGCGAATCTACCTATTGGCAAACAGAAGAAGATGCCCGTGTGTTTTTAAATGCTATGTATGCAGATATTATGGATGCAGATATGTATTTATTTTTAAGTTCAGCTTCAGATGATGCATATACCAGGGGTAGAGAAGAATATAGGAATATTGGTAGTGGAAGTTATGGATCTTCTAATGGCTTAGTGGAAAGCTTATGGGAAAATAAATATGCAGGAATTAGAAGAGCGAATATATTTTTTAATAATATTGATAGAGTTGAGGAAATTAGTGAGGAGGAAAGAATCTCACTTATCGCTCAAGCGCGTTTTATTCGAGCCTGGCATTATTTTATGCTAATTGAAATCTACGGAGATGTTCCTTTTGTTACCGAGGAAATCTCTATTGAAGAATCTTTAGTCCTCGAAAGAACTGATCGAAATACCATCCTTTCTTTTATTTACAGCGAACTTGATCAAGCAATAGCCAATCTTCCTAATAATTATGCAGCAGAAGTACAGGGTAGAATAACAAGTAATGCGGCTGTAGCTTTAAAATCCAGGATACACCTATATAACGAAGAATATTCCGAGGCAGCTTCTCTTGCAGAAGATTTAATTGGTGATTATACACTATTTGAAAATTATGGGGATTTGTTTAAAATGGATAATGAGTATAATGATGAAATCATTTTAAGCTTACAATATGTTCCTACAGATAGAGAACATAATATTCAGTACTCTCTTATTCCCCCAAGCCTCGGTGGTTATGCTAATTTTTCACCATTACAATCTTTGGTGGAAAGTTACCCCACTATTAATGGTTTGGCAATTGATAATTCTGAATCGCTTTATGATGAAGAAAATCCATTTCAAAACCGCGATCCCCGTCTGGCAGCATCCATAATCTATGATGATTATACCATGCAAGATTTTGATGGAAACCAGGTAACTATCGATACTTCCCCGGGAGCTGCACCAGATGGACTAAATTATTCCTCCAATTCAACTCCTACGGGCTATTATGTTTCTAAATTTTATGATCGTGAAGCGAGAAATCAAACTAATTCCGGTTTAAACCTGATCTTGATACGTTACGCTGAAGTTCTTTTAAACTATGCCGAAGCAAAAATTGAATTGGGCGAGTTTACTGCAGAAGATTGGGATTTGAGCATCGGAGCAATTAGGCAGAGAGCTGGATTGTCTGAAGAAGCCCTGGAATTTCCAGGAGGTGATCAGGAAAGCTTAAGGAATATTGTACGCAATGAGCGAAGGATTGAATTAGCCTTTGAAGCCGGGCATCGATTCTTTGATATCAGAAGATGGAGAATTGCAGAAGGTGTACTAAATGGTTGGGCTTACGGAATGAAAACAGATATGACAAGCGAAGACGACGGCTATACAAGGGTGGAACATAGAACTTTTGAAGAGAATAAACACTACTTATTTCCTATTCCTTTGAGCGAACGAGATATCAATAACAATTTATCACAAAATCCCAACTGGTAATGAAAACAATTATTAAACTAAAATATTTGATGTTAGTTGCTTTGATGGCTTTGGTCTCTTGCAACGAAGAGGAGTATGAACTCAATCCTGAAATTGTTGAACTTGGGGCTCTTGAAAGTCCTAGCATGGGTGAGAATATAGAAATTGATTTGGAAAGCGACAGTAGAATTACCTTTACCTGGTCTCCTGCAAAATCGGGTGATGGTGGCCTGGTAACTTATAATGTTCTTTTTGATGAAGAAGGAGGGGACTTTCAAGATCCATTGGCAACTTTTCCATCCGCTAATAGTGGTAGTTCTAATACCTTAAACCTAAGACAAAGTGATTTAAATGAAATTGCTTCAGAATCTGGAATTGGGCAACTCGAAACCGGAAATATTATTTGGACGGTAGAAGCTGTAAGTAGCTATAACCGAGAGCGGTTTTTAGAAATTTCAGACTTGTCTTTAACAAGACCGGAAGGTTTTGCAGATTTTCCAGAGTACATGTACGTTTATGGACCTGCTACCGAAGCTGAAGATATTGAAAATGCAGTAGCTTTTGGACAAATAGAAAATGAATTACCAAATAATGATTTTGAACCTGGAACCTTTGAATCGATTACAAAATTTACTTCTGGAGAGTTTTATATTGTAGATTCAAATGATCCTGACTCCAATCCAACCCATTACTATATTAATGATGAGGGTAAAATTCGAGCTGGTGATGAGCCAACAAATTTTGAAGGCTCTGAAGGTGTTTATAGAATTAGGATGAATTTATCCCGAACCACTATTTCTTATGAAGAAATGTCTAATGTGGAACTGTATGTAATTGCAAATGGAATTACTACGGGAGAACTAAGCTATGTTGGCAATCATACTTTTGAATCTACGAATGGGTACTTTGATTTTTTAACTCCTGGAGCTCCAGATGCTCCAGATTGGTTAGGTTGGGAAGAGGAAAGGTACAGATTTAGATTTCTGATTGATGGGGAACAATCCTATATTGGAAGCTTTCATAATGCAGATATGAATGGTTCTTTGGTTCCAGGGCTTGATGCATTTAATGCAAGGCCTAACGAAGGAGAACCTGAATATTATTATAATACTTACTTCTTGGGTCCCGATGCCGAATTTTGGCAGGGTGCGTGGAAATTTGCTGACCAATTTAATGGAGCTTCCTTTAGCGTACGTGTAATTTTTGATCCGAAAGCAGATCATTATTATCACGAATTTGAATTAAATTAATTAAAATGAAGAGAAAGGCGATGATTTTAAAACTGATTAATATAACTTTTTTTTCGTTTGTTACCGCTTTAACAGGTTGTAGTAACGATTCCATTGAAGACCAAATGGTAGACAATGGGGAGGATAAAGATACCACGGAGGTGGTAAATCTCACTTATAAAGAGAAAGCAAAAGAAACTTATGATCTAATACAGGAGCTCTATAAGGAAGGAGACCTATATAAAGAAAATTACCCTGCTCAGGCTAATGATAACACTTATAGTTATTTGTGGCCATATGTTGGTATGCTCACAGCCGGCAACCTTTTATATGAATTAGGTTATGATGAATCTATATTGGAAAAAGAATTTGAAGGACTAGAAAAGTATTACGACAATAGGAGTAACTTACCAACATATCAGGCTGAGCCAGTTTCAGAAGGAAGTACAGACCATTACTATGATGATAGTGGTATTGTAGCAATGGAATTGATTGATGCTTATCGATTAACTGACAATCAATTTTATTTGGATCGAGCTATTACAATCACGGAATTTATAATGTCAGGTGAAGATTCCCGTATTGGTGGGGGCCTCTATTGGTTTGAGGGGGTTTCAACAGACTGCACTACGGATTCTAATTGTATAAAAGCAGCTAATACGAGCGCTTATGCCGCTTACGTAACCAGTGAGTTATATAAAATAACTGAGGATCCACAATATCTCACTTTTGCTGAAAGAGTTTATAAGTGGACCTATGATACTTTACGGGATCCTTCTGACAATTTATATTGGAATAGTATACACATTAATACTGAAGAAATAAACACGCGTAAATGGACTTATAATGCAGCTATGATGATTATGTCAGGAATTAACCTGTATGAGATCTCTGATGAAGAGTTTTATCTGGATCAGTCAATTGCTACTGCAAGGTCTGCACACTCAAAGTTCACAAGTGTAATCAATGATCGGTTGTTTTATGAGACTAACGATCCCTGGTTTAATGCAGAGTTAATGACTTCTTTTATCGAGCTTTCTGAATATGATTCAAAATCTAAAGATTATGTGGAGGTATTTATAAGGAATGCCGATTATGCCTGGGAAAATGCCAGAACCTCGGAAGGGCAATTCTATGAGGACTGGTCAGGAAATAATAGAGGGAGATACTATTGGTTAATGCATCAGGCAGCCCTTGTCGATGTTTATGCCAGAGCATCACTATTTAAAAATGAATAAAATTTTAGAGACTAAATGAATCAGATTAAAAGTAAGGTAAGGGAAACTTCTCAATTAGAATTACCTCTAAAGAAAAATAAGTCTATATCTGAATATGATATTTATCCAGCACATCATATCGGGGATAACTTAATCCAGGACAGTTATGAATCGCTAGCTAAAGAGTTAGCATCTTTTGATTATTTAAAGATTGATGGGTATGTAGGGATTTTATTTGAAGAGGTACGTGAAAAATTAAATGAGGCCTTTGGGAAAATTGGCATTAAATCGGAGTGGGTTAATATTCAGGAAGCCCTAAAAGAGGAAAGAGAAATTGAAAGTTTGGTCGCCCCGTTTTTAGGAGGTGATGACCCCGTTTTTGGGAAAATCGCAGCTATAGAATTAAAGGATTTTTTCGATTTAAAAAAGATGAGTTCTTTGGTTAAACCAAAATCATCAAATCCGGTTATCTTCTACGGAACCGGGGCTCACCTTATTCCTGTTGAGGGAAAAACAATTTATTTTGATATCAGTAAAAATGAAATTCAATTTAGGTCTCGTGCCGGTTCTATAACCAACATAGGTACCCCTGAACCTGGTGCGGCTAAAACTATGTATAAGCGGTTTTATTTTGTAGATTGGGTGGTGCTTAATAAGCACAAAAATCAAATTAAAAATGAAATTTCTTATTTGGTTGATGGCCAGAGAACAGATGATATTAGTTGGGTTAAGGGCGATGTATGGAGAGAAAGTATAATTGAGTTAACAAAGCGTCCTGTAAGAGTTCGACCCTGGTTTGAACCCGGCGCTTGGGGAGGACAATGGATTAAAAATAAAATAAAAGGATTACCACAGGATGTAGTAAATTATGCCTGGTCTTTTGAATTAATTGTGCCTGAAAATGGGATTATTATTGAAAGTTCAGGAGTTCTTTTAGAGTATTCTTTTGACTTTCTAATGTTTGTTGCCGGAGAGGAAATACTCGGTAAGGATTTTGAAAGCTATCAATACGATTTTCCTATTCGTTTTAATTTCCTGGATACATTTGATGGGGGCAACCTTTCTGTTCAGTGTCATCCGCAAAAAGAATATGTAAAAAATAATTTTGGTGAAAATTTCACACAGGAGGAAACTTATTATATTCTTGATAAAAAAAATAATGCCCAGGTTTATTTAGGTTTTCAGGATGGCGTAACACCAGATAATTTCAGAGAGGCTTTACAATCAAGCCAGGAGGAAAATAAGGAGATGGATATACTGCGTTATGTTCGATCTTTTGATTCAGAAAAACACGGATTGTACTTAATCCCACCCGGAACAATCCATAGTTCAGGAAAAGATAACCTGGTACTGGAGATAAGTTCCACAAAATATCTATATACTTTTAAAATGTATGATTGGCTAAGGGTTGATATTGATGGAAAACCCAGGCCAATTAATATTGAACGGGGTATGGAAAACCTTGTTTTTGAGCGTTCAGGGGATCGGGTTGAAAAAGAGTTGATTTCCAAACCGAAAGTTATTGAAAGTAATGCTGATATGGAGCTGCAGCATCTTCCTACACACAAAGAACATCTGTATGATATACATAGGTTTAAAATTAATACATCAGTTACAGTTAAAACAGATGGTCAGGCCCATGTTTTAAGCTTGGTAGAGGGAGAGAAAATTGAGCTAAGCACTAAGGATAGTACTTCCACTTTTCATTATGCCGAATCTTTTGTCATCCCGGCTGCTGCCGAAGAGTACACCATAAAGAATTTAGCTAAAAATCCTGTAATGGTAGTTAAAGCTTTCGTAAAATAGCCCATACAATGCGTAAGTTTAAATTATAGGGGTTGGACTATTTATAGTCTGACCCTTTTTTCGTTGGGTTAGTATAATGGAAGTATGGTGTCCAAGCCTCTTTTAGTGAAACGCTTTTCACGAAATTAAGCTTTTGCGAAATGCAGCGAGAATAGGCTGAACAGGTATTAGAATATACACGACAGTCCACTTTAATCTTATTTTTAGGAACTCACCTTATAACCAACCGCTTAAAGTAAAAAATATTACATTTATGGAACTGGTCTGTAAATTAAATTCTAATGTTAGAACTGGGAAAAATTTATTTACCAACATGGCTTTCTTGTGACCCCGAAACCAGTATGATTTCTCTGGATTTACCTGAAATTCATTCTCCAGACTATTTTAAGAACGTTTTTTATTCCTTACAACTGGCTTTTAGTGGAAGTAGGGTTGCAATTATGTATTATGGGGAGGATGACACTTATCTCTCAGATGTTCTTCACTTTGAAGCTTGGGATATTGCCGGAGGAAATTTAGAATTAGAAAGTTTTGGCAAAATTCAGGAAAGGGCCTTGAGGGCTTTGGCTAAATATATTCCAGACCTTAATAGGGAGGTGTACGATCTTTTTAATGAAGAGTAAACAGAAAGCTTCTCACGTGGAGATATAAAAACGACAGGCTATTTTTTCTTCTTAGAGTCATTTTTTTTAGAGTCTTTAGCAGCTTTTTCTTCTAATTTCTTTCTTAACGCCTTCATATCATCACTAATTTTTCTATCTACAATTTTTGCATAATGCTGGGTAGTTCGAAGATCTCGATGTCCCAGCATTTTACTTACAGATTCTATAGGAACTCCATTGGTAAGTGTTATAGTAGTTGCAAAAGTATGGCGGGCCAGGTGTGTAGTAAGTGGTTTGGTTATTCCACATAGCGCAGCTATTTCTTTTAAAAATGCATTAGATTTTTGGTTGCTTAATACCGGTAAAACATACTTACCGTCTTTCACCTCAGGGTAGTCTTGATAACGATCTAAAATCTCTTCAGCAACAGGCAACAGCGGAATACTACTGAGAGATTTTGTTTTGGTTCTTTTTATGCGAATCCATTTCCCACCATCAATTCCTTTTGTAATATCAGCACTACTTAATTTTTTTACATCAGAATAGGCAAGGCCTGTATAACAGCTAAAAACGAACATATCTCGTACCAGTTTTAGACGATCCAGATGTAGGTCTTTTTCTATAAGTTTCTGAACTTCTTCCTCATTTAAGAATTCACGTTCCACCGCATCAAACTGCACCTTGTAATTATAGAAAGGATCTCGATCTATCCATTCGTTAGCCAATGCTATACGAATAATCTTTTTGAAATTGTTGACATACTTCAGGGCAGAGTTATGATTACATTCTCGTTTTGTCTTAAGAAAGTATTCAAACTTGGTAATGAACTGGTGGTTAATATCATTCATTGGGTAATCATCTGTCTTAAGTTCTTCGTTAATAAACTGCTCAATATGGTTGTAACAGGTCCAATAACGTTTAGCGGTGCTCTTAGAGATACTTTTACCTGAAAGGCGATCCATTTGACTATTATGTTCTCTAAAGACTTCCAGGGTTAATTTCGGCGGTTTTTTATTCTCACCCTTCAAGTTTCCAATCATTATGGCTGCAGTAATCGGCTGATCGGTTTCTGATAATACTTGGTGAATTTTATTGAGCTTATGGCGAATATTATTGATATGTGTGTTAATCTCTTTTTCATTTGGATTACTGCCCATTACCTTTTCCATTTTGGTATTCCAAAACTCAGGTTGAACTCTCCTGGAGATACTATATTCTTTTCTTTTTCCGTTGACGGTAAGACGTAAATAAATAGGAGCTAGGCCGCGCTTGTTTTTCTTTTTTGCTAGAATGTGAAAGTGGGTGTGAAAGTCAGTTCTCATAATTTTTGAAATTTTAGGTCTCGATTGGTCACCCAAATTACCTAAAAAGTGTATACAATCTAAAATTTTAACTTTGCTTAAACATTTGAAATACAGTAATTTGTATGCCAATCGAGACCCCCTTTATGGTAATTGAAGGGGGTCACCGAATTGGTCTCGATTAGGATGTATTTATTTGATTTTAATTGATATTCCTAAAAACAAAAAACCCCGTAAATCCTAGGATTTCGGGGTTTTTGATACATTTTGAAATGTAAAAAGTGGAGTCGGAGGGGTTCGAACCCTCGTCCAAACAAGCAATTAAATTGCCTTCTACACGCTTAGTTTTCACTTAGATTGTCAGGAAAAAGTCTGGCTGAAAACTACCCAACTTTTTCCGTATCCTCAATTAGATTTCAAAACTGCATCAAGGTCCTACAGTTCCTATATTTACTTTATCGGTGCCCCGGTTGCGAATGCCGTAAATCAAGGCCTTCGCGGGACATCTTGGCTCCCTACCTTGTAGGGACTAAGCAAATCCTACTGTGATTCGGATTATGCAGCCAAGGCGTAGTTATCTTCGCCGTTTAAAAAAGTGTGAAATATGAGATTTACGAGCTATATCCCAGCGCTCGACGTGCTTACAACTCAATTAGACTCGCTGTCAAAACCAAGTCGACCCCATAAATAAAGAACATTGTTATTTCCCTGGCCTGTGCTGAATTTATTTCAGTAAAGGCGGAAATCAGTCAGTCTTAACTGATCTGAGCCTGCAAAGATACAATTTTAAATTCATATCTTTGGAAGACACACATAAAGGAACAAAACCCATACCAGAAATGATAAAATTTGCATTGATTAAAGAAGAAAAAACACCACCAGACAGACGCGTTGTTTTTTCTCCTGAAAAACTAAAAGAACTCGTGAAAAAGTTTCCTGAAGCAAATTTTAAAGTTCAAAGTTCAGAGATCCGAATCTTTAATGATCAGGAATATCGTGATGCCGGTTTCGAAGTTACCGAAGATATTTCAGATTGTGAGGTTTTACTCGGGGTGAAAGAAGTGCCATTGCCAGCCTTAATTCCGAATAAAAAATATTTTTTCTTCTCGCATACCATTAAAAAACAACCCTATAACCAGGATTTGCTTAGGGAAATACTTAAACTTAATATCGAATTATACGATCACGAGGTAATTGTAAAAGAAAATGGCGCCAGGCTTATTGGCTTTGGGCGCTACGCCGGACTTGTTGGTGCATACAACGGATTCCGAGGCATTGGTTTAAAAGAAAATTTATTCAATATTCCGAAAGTAGAATCGCTGCCAGATCTTGATGCCATGTTGGCAGAACTAGATAAAATTGAAATTCCGCTTATAAAAATCGTTCTCACGGGTAACGGTAAAGTGGCTAAAGGAGCGAAGGAGGTTTTAGACCATTTAGGAATTAAAAAGTTAAACGTAGAAGATTATCTTAAATTTGAAGGCGAAGAGCCGGTTTATTGTAATATTGGTGTGCTGGATTACAATAAGAAGAAAGATTTTACAAAAGGAAGCCAGCAAGAATTTTTTAAAGAGCCCGAAAAGTATGAAGCTAACTTTTTGCGTTTTGCCAGGAGTAGTGATTTCTTTATTTCAGGACACTTTTATGGCGACAGGGCACCGGTATTTTTTACTGCTGAAGATGCAAAATCTAAAGATTTTCGAATAAAATATATAGCCGATATTTCTTGTGATATCAAGGGCCCAATTGCCAGCACCATAAGACCTTCAACCATTGCTGAACCTTTTTACGGATATAATCCTGAAACTGAAACCGAAGTAGATTTTAGAGAAAAAGATAGTATTTTGGTAATGGCCGTAGATAATTTGCCTTGTGAATTACCAAAAGATGCCAGCGAAGGTTTTGGCGAAATGTTTCTGAAACACGTAATCCCGGCTTTTTTCAATGATGATAAAGATGGGGTATTAGATCGCGCCCGGATGACCCAAAATGGAAAATTAACACCGAAATTCGGTTATTTACAGGATTATGTAGAGAGGGAATAGATTCTGTTTCTAAGATATTCTACCAGAGAACAGCATAAAATGCCAAGGAGGTAGGCAACAAGATCCCAAACGGAAAAGCTACTGCCCAGCATAATTATGACAATTTCTGGGGGTTGGTATTGAAGTACTTTTACAATATTTATAAGCTGAAAAAATTCAACTGCAAATGAAAATATTAGTACACTAAACAAGCCTTTTATAATGGAAATCCTGCTAATTCCCATTGCAAAACAATAGAGTAGGATTACCACCAAAAAGTCACCGAGATAAGGCCTTATAAAATCATCTTTTACATAAAACGCGATAAGGATTTCAATAATTAAAAGGAATAAAAACCCGGCGAGATAATTTTTCCTGGAATCTCTTTTTAATGCTTTCATTTTCGCAGATTATTTCGGGTGTTTTAGATATATCTTTAGGCACTTTTCATATCCAGCGATTTGATCTCTGCTTTATATTCCGATGGCAGAATTAACGATTTTAGAAGTCCGTCTAATTTTATACTTCTACTAATTTTATAGGCGGGGAGTACCGGTTTTAAAAATGAAAAATTTCTCAGGTTTAAATACCGGCGAACACGAAGAGGAGTGATAAGGCTTTGCGTTTCCAGTAAAAGTCGGTAACGAACAAGTCCAAGATGTTTGCGATATTGCTTGTAAAGATTTTTAGTATATGCTCCATATATTAAATCTTCTTCCAAATGACTTTGCCGCATTGCTTCAAATTCTTCAAAATTCTCAGGTAGACCTTTTAAATTCATTCGTTTTCCAACCCGCCAGAAAACGTAAAAAACTTCTGTCTTTTCAGAAAGCTTCAGTTTGCGTTCCAGGATTTCAAAAGACCTGATGGAATAATCTATAAGCATAAAAAGTACATCGCGGTAAGCCCAATCCGGAATACTCTTTTCGCGTTCAGCTTCAACTGAAGCGTGTATGGAATTGATACGATCTATTGCCTTTAGCGCAGCGTGTTTTTCAGCAAAAACTATTTCACGGGCATAAGAAACCGTGGAAAAAAGCCTTCCTAACGGATCTTTGGGTAATCTTCCAGTAAAATAGAGCCAGTCTACGGCTTTATTAAGGGCAAACTCAGCCGAGGCCCCGGCGAAAATAAAAAGAATAGTATCTCCCTTTCCCCAGATCTCCCTTACTATCGAATTTTCATCTACAAAATATTTCATTGTTGTCTTATTAATTTTTCAGTCTACAAACCATATATTTCTGCGAGGTCTCCAACCGCTAATGTGCCCCAAAGAATAACCAAACCGAGAATAATTTTAATCCAGAGGGGAATAACCCATCCTGTTTTATGGTTGAGCAGGGTATTAAAAGGGGGCGTAAAAATACAGGCAAACAGAATATAAAATATCCCCGGCACCGGATGTACCAGGATAAAATTCATTACACCCAGTAACAGAAAAATAGCGGTTAATACGCAGCTCACAAAATTTGATAAAAATAACCTGGCCATCATAAAGTTTAATTTTAGAAGTTAAATAAGTTTCTAATGATTTAATACCTTGTATATTAACTTCCGGCAAACGGACTTCCAAAAATTCCTACGGCCAGTTCTGCCCAGATTACAAAAAATACTGCAAGAATGATTCCGCCGATTATAAGTCGGTTTCTAGTGCTTGAAAATTTTCTTAGAACTAGATCAATTCCCAACCCGGTAACCAGGAGTAAGATTCCCATAATAATAAAATCTGAAGCAGTCCAAACCACTTCGTTGGTAAACTGCATCGCGATGAAGGGAATTAATAAAAGTGCACCCACGATAAGTACAATAATTAAAAGTCTGTTAGTTTTCATAATGATGAATTTAAATGCTTAATAGTTTTTTTAAGTACTTTGAATATCAAAGTAAAATGATAAAAAAATAAGATTACAGTTTTTGATTCTTTTGATTCAATAAGCTTTCAATGGCGTCTATATGTTTCTGAAAATCTTTCCGGCCGGTTTTGGTTGCACTGTAGCGGGTATTGGGTTTCCGGTCTATAAAAGATTTTTCAACTGTTACATAACCTTTTTTCTCAAGAGCTTTAATGTGGCTCGCAATATTACCATCGGTAACTCCCAAAAGTTCTTTTAAACTGGTGAAATCGGCATACTCATTAACCATTAAAACACTCATTATTCCCAGGCGTACCCGGTGGTCAAAAGCTTTATTTATATTAATTATAATATTCTTCATTAAGCGTTTCTTCTGTCATACTTATTGTACATCCAGATTCCATAGACAATATGAAAAAGTCCGAAACCAATTGCCCAGAAATATAATCCATAACTTAAGAACTGGGTAGCAATAAGGCCCAGGATCAAATTTGAATATCCTAAACTTCTTAGATCGCCAAAGGTATATTTACTGGCGTGAATAAGGGCAAGACCGTAAAAAATAAGCATACAAGGTGCTATAAGTCCGATAAGGCCATACTGTAATAGCACGAGGCAAAATATGCCACCTGCAGTGAGAGGTGCAAAGAAATTGATGAGCAATCGTTTACTGGTGCTATCCCAGGTTTTTTCGCCTGTTTTTTTAGCTTTTCTGGTGGTTAGAAATACTGCGGTTACAATAGCAAGAACAAGAACTGCAATAGCAACCAAAAATAACCGCATCAATATTTCCGCGTTTATTGAACTCAAACGCAGGGAAGCTATAGCAGAATTATGCTCCGCCAGTAAAATTTCTGCGACTACGGTTCCCAGAATAGCATAACATCCCGCAAAGACCCCGGCGAGCCCGCTTAGGGAAATAAAACGCGAGGAGCGGCTCATCAAATGTTTGATGTCGCTTATATCTTTGAGATACTTTTCGTTTTCCATTATAAAGTACTTTGAAAAACAAAGTAAAATAAAAAACTTTAATTATTATCTAAAAATTATCAAAATATTAAATCGTCTTGTTTTTTTAATTTTTTTCCGAACTTTATCCAAAATCAGAATTATGATAATCCGAATTTTCTTTGCCTGCCTACTTTTTATATTTACCGGGACTACACTTTCCAGCCAGGAAGTAGAACTAATGAGTTACAATATTAAATACGCTAATGAAAATGATGGTGAGAATTCCTGGTCTAAGCGTAAAGATCATATAACCAAACAAATTAAATTTTATGAGCCGGGTATTTTTGGAGTTCAGGAAGCTTTAGTAAATCAATTAAAGCATTTTGGGTCTGAAATGAAAAATTATAAATACGTTGGAGTAGGGCGGGATGACGGGAAAGAAGCAGGAGAATTCAGTGCGATTTTTTATGATTCAGAAGAATTTGAAGTTCTGGAAAATGATACTTTCTGGCTTTCAGAAACACCAAATGAAATTTCGGTTGGATGGGATGCGGCAATGGAGCGGGTTTGTACCTATTCGAAATTCAAAGAGAAAAAATCAGGAAAAATATTCTGGGTTTTTAATACGCATTTTGACCACGTAGGAGAAAAAGCCAGGGAGAACAGTGCGAAACTTATCTGGGAAAAAATTTCAGCAGTAAATAAAGAAAATCTACCGGTGATTTTAATGGGCGATCTGAATTTAGAACCCGATACAAGCGGAATTCAGTTTTTAATGCAACAACTGAATGATTCTAAAGCGGTCAGTAAACTCGATTTTGGTCCCGACGGTACTTACAATGGCTATAATTTTGAGGAACCGGTAACCCGAAGAATTGATTATATTTTCACCTCAGATAATATTGAAGTTAAAAAATATGCCGTTTTAAGCGATTCAAAAGATTTAAAATATCCATCAGACCATCTTCCGGTTTGGGTGGAAGTGGATTTTAAATAGGAGAAATCTTAGAAATTGGATTAAAAACGTCAACCTTTAATAAAATCTAATTTTCAAAATGTTAGATCCTCAAACGAGTTCAAGATGACGTGACCACAAGTTCAGGATGAGTAGACCACAACTTTAGTATGCCTTCGGGTTTGGTTGATTTCTTTACTATTTAGAAATCCACAAAGGTACCTCAGGATTTTTTCCAAATAATTCTTCGGTTACACTTCCAACTAAAAGACTTGAAATATTATTGGCCCCTTTATCGGCCACAATTAAAATATCAACTTTATTTTTCTTTGCGCACTCCAGTAAATTGCTGGCTACACTGGCGTCCCGGCCGGGAATAATTAAAGGAGTCACTTCGCCCTGGTAATCTAATTTACTAAGGAATTTATCTCCTTTTTCCCTAACGTGTTTTTCAATTTTCGGGGCCATCGCTTCTATGGTAACATAGGGAGAAAACTGCACTGGCACCGAGTAAACGTGGGCCGCAGTTACAGGAGCCGAAGTAGCTTCCTGAAGCATCTGTGCGATATTAAATATTTTCCTTGATTCGCGGGAAAAATCGGTTCCTGCCCAAATTGTTTTTATTTCGGGATGAAAATCACGTGGAATAGACAAAATATCACATTTTAAAAGGCGTAGCAATTTGTTGCTCACAATCCCGGTACCTTTTTTTCTATTCTTATTTCCAACAACTACAAGGTCTATGTAATATTTGTTGGCAATATAGTTTATTAAGGATTCGGTATAAGGATCTTCAGAAATAAGAACTTCCCATTCGGCTTTGCTATTAAAATGGGTTTCTACTTTTTCATTGAGTTCGTCGCCAATAATTTCATCCAGATTTACATCTTTCATTTGTTCATCAAAAAGCGAAGAAATCTCGTATTTCTTAATATTATGTACAAAATATACCTTATGAATCTTTAGCGTCTCTGATAAGAAAGAAGCATATTTTATTACTGAATTATCAATGTCTGAAAGGTCTAAGGCAACCAGAATGTTGGTGAATTTTTCCATAATGCCTGTTTTTTAATTTTGGTTATTATTTTTGCCGAGGTTTCTTTTCTTAACAATATCATTCACGATATCCTCATAATTTTCCATCTCTTGTTGTTCTTTTTTATCCTGCATTTCTACCAGGTCTTCTTTTAAACCTTTGTAGAGCGAGTAGCACATAATTAGTAAAATGACCGCAAAGGGCAATCCCGTAACAATGGTTGCGGTCTGGAGTGCCTGAAGGCCGCCGCCAATTAATAATACCGCCGCTACAGTTCCTTCGGTTACCGCCCAGAAAATTCGCTGACCTTTAGGTGCGTCAATTTTTCCTCCCGAAGTTAAACTATCAATTACCAAAGACCCAGAATCTGATGAGGTAACAAAGAATCCGGCAATTAGAATTACTGCTACAACATTTATTACCATTGAAAGCGGATAGTCTTCAAAGAAAACAAAAAGGGCAGTGGCAATATCATCATTCACAGCGTCCACTATACTCATATCACCACCCAACGCTTCCTGGATTGAGACGCTACCAAAGGCCGAAAGCCAGAAGAAAGTAACTAAGGAAGGTACTAATAAAACACCTAAAACAAATTCCCTGATAGTTCTTCCTTTAGAAATACGGGCGATAAACATTCCTACAAATGGCGACCAGCCAATCCACCAGCCCCAGTAAAATACTGTCCAGTCGTTTTGCCAGGAGCTATTGGTAAAAGTTTCACTCCAGGTAGAAATTTCAATAAAATTGAATAAATAACTTCCCGTATTTTCAACAAAGGATCTAAAAATGAACACGGTAGGGCCAAGAATTACAGCGAGGCCAAGCAGAAGTAAAGCAACCCTCATATTCCATTCACTAAGGAACTTAACTCCTTTATCTACCCCAAGAACTACTGAAATTGTAGCAATAAGCGTAATTCCCGCAATTAATAAAACCTGGGTGGTGATACCGCTGGGTACATTAAAAACGTGATCTAAACCCGAAGCAATCTGTTGAACTCCAAATCCCAGCGACGTAGCTAGCCCGAATAAAGTAGCTAAAACCGCAAAAATATCTATAGCATCACCAATTTTTCCGTAGATTTTATCGCCGAGAAAAGGATAAAAAATAGATCTTATAGTTAGTGGTAATCCGCGCGTGTAAGTAAAATAAGCAAGCGCCAGTCCCACCAATGCATAAACGCCCCATGCGTGAAAACCCCAGTGTAAAAATGTAAAATTCATAGCTTCCTGGGCTGCCGCTGCAGTTCCGGGTTCCCCGGTTGGAGGAGCTGTAAAGTGCATCACAGGTTCGCCTACACTGAAGAATAATAGTCCAATTCCCATTCCAGCACTAAAAAGCATTGCGAACCAGGAGAGCCTTTTAAACTCCGGCTTTGCATTGTGTCCTCCTATACGCATATTTCCAAACTGCCCCAGGGCAAGATAGACCAGGAATACCAGGAAGATATTCACACACATGATAAAAAACCAGTCGGCATTATTGGCAACCGCGGTTTGAATATCTGCAAAAATAGTTTCTGCCTGTTTCTCAAAAATGAGGGTAAGGGCGATACTGATAATAATGATAAAAGACGAAATAAAGAAAACGGGACCGTTTACCTCTAATCCAAAAATTGACTTTTTCTCATCGCTTCTGGTAACTTTCTTTGCCATATAAGTGGTTTTCAGAAATTAAATTAAAAATAGTAGCCTATGTTGATATTGAATCTCGCTTCCCATTTTGCATCGGGATTACCGGCTGCAAAATCGTCTACAAAATTACCTCCTAACCAGGAGTGGTTATAACCGGCAGCGTAATCTATATAAGTATATACCTGCCCGGCCGTGACCAAAACCCCTGTAACGTTCATATAAGAATCAGTAAAACTGCTCTTCTGTTTTTGCATATAACCAAAATCGTTATAGAATTCCAAATTAGAAACGGGCCCCAGGTTTACCGGGATATTTCTGGAAATTGCCAGGGAATATAAATTGAAATCAGCAGCAACTTCATAAGGGGCGCCATAAGCACCAAAACTCAGAGCTTCTCTGCTTTCTCCTTCAGCATTAATTGGATTATGGGAAGCCGTTAATGCCTGGGCTTTTAAATTCCATCGATTTTGTGTGATTTCATAATGTGCGGCTAAACCGTAGTGATTTCCGGTTTTTTGGGTGTCTAAATTATAGAGCCCACCGTATTGTGCCGAAACTCCTAATCTATTGGCGGCTTTATCCCCAAATTTATAAACGAATTTCCCGTTAAATTGATTCACTTCCTTGTTTCTGCCAACTACATCATAAGAATACCGGCTGGTAGAAGATTCGGTATCGCTTCCAAAGCGTAATTCTTCAGAATTTTTAAAGAAAGCGAAGTGATATTCAAATTTCTCCCCTGCGTGAATATATTTTACGCCCATATCGTGATCGTCTTCCAGTCCCATATAATAAGTCAGGTTGAAAAACCAGTTGTGGGAATTATACTGCTGAATACCAAAAGGAACCTGGGTGAGGCCAATTTGAATTTCGTCTATATCGTTAAATTTATATCCCATCCAGCCTTGTTTCATCACGCCTCCGCCAAAAGCATCAGCGTATAACCTGTATTCAGCATTTAAGTAGACGCCCTTGTATTTTGCGTTGAAGTTTACTCTAAAAATATCGTAACCAAAATCACCACCACGTTTTTTTTGTCCGTCTTTCCAGGAAGAGAGGTTATAATTATAACGAAGCGCTCCACCAACAGATACTTCTGGTTCCTCCTGGGCAGTTAAGGGAGCTATTATAAATATACAGAAAATAGCCCAACTGGATTTCCAGGAAAATACACCTCGGGAAATGGGTTGGTTGTGCATTAAGGTTTTGATTGGTTGAATTTCAAATTAAAATAAATTAAAATGAAAACCCTTACTGCATTTGGGGATTAACTTTTGTTTAGGTATTTTGAAGAATAGTACTCAATTAAATTTCGCTTTTCATTTAGCATTAGGTATTATTACCACACGCCGCGGATAAATTGGAGCTTTTGTAAATAAAGTTTTTTTATAATTTGTTCACTGTTTGCCTAATCGCTACCAAATTGCTTAATAGTTTTTCCAGGTAGTTAAGGTCTAACATATTAGCGCCATCGCTTTTTGCATTTGCAGGATCAAAATGGGTTTCTATAAACAAACCATCTACTTTATTCACTATCCCGGCACGGGCAATGGTTTCTATCATTTCCGGTCTTCCACCGGTAACACCGCTGCTTTGATTGGGTTGCTGAAGCGAGTGCGTTACATCTAAAACGGTAGGTGCAAATTCGCGCATTGTAGGAATTCCCCTAAAATCAACAATCATATCCTGGTAGCCGAACATCGTCCCTCTATCGGTAACCATCACCTGTTCGTTATTGCAGTCGGTTACCTTGGTTACGGCGTGTTTCATACTTTCGGGACTCATAAATTGTCCCTTTTTAAGATTCACTACTTTTCCGGTTTCCGCAGCGGCAACTACCAAATCGGTTTGTCTAACCAAAAATGCCGGAATTTGCAGAATATCCACATATTCAGCCGCCATTTTTGCATCGCTAACTTCGTGGATATCCGTTATAGTGGGAATCTCAAAAGTTTCTGAAACTTTACGCAGAATTTTTAAAGCCTTTTCATCGCCTATTCCTGTGAAACTATCAATTCGGCTACGATTTGCCTTCTTAAAAGATCCTTTAAAAACATATGGGATTTCCAGTTTGTTGGTGATTTCCACTACTTTTTCAGCTATTCTCAGTGCCATTTCTTCACCTTCAATTGCACAAGGCCCGGCCAGTAAAAAGAAGTTATTAGAATTGATATGTTTTAATTGGGGAATCTTTTCAAGTTTCATAAAATGGGAATTAGGAAAGCAAAGATAACAGAATTAAGCGGGGGTTACAATTCAAAAAATAAGTGTTTTCCCGAGTTTATTTTTCCTATTATAAAATATACCCAAGGACTTTTTGTTGTAAATTCCTGTGGTAATTTTTTTAAATATGGAACTGCAAAACCTCCTGATTTCTGAACTACAGCACGAAGTAGTGCTCACCGAAAAGTTTTTGAAGCGTATTCCTGCCGATAAAATGGATTGGCGGCCGCATAAAAAATCAATGAGTATAAGACAATTAGCGAATCATCTCGCTGAAATCCCCAGCTGGATCACTGCTACTATGGAAATGGACGAAATGGATATGGCCGGGTACAAATCTCCCGATTTTGATAGTATTGAAGAAATTCTTAAAATATTGCAGAATAATACCTCTGAAGCTGAAGCAGCCTTAAGAAAACCGGATGAGGAATATCAAAACAACTGGAAAATGATCCAGGATGGAAAGACTTTGATGGATATGCCTAAATATAATGTGCTGAGAATGATGGTGCTTAATCAATTGCCACATCACCGGGCGCAGTTAGGTGTTTATTTTAGATTACTGGATATTCCGGTGCCGGCTACTTATGGCCCATCCGCCGATGAAAACTAAAGATCAAATTTAAATTCATAGCTTTGCACAAATTTTAGCTATGGAAGGATTAAAAGAACAATTCAGTAATTATTATACGCCTAAGCGTTTACTTATCAACGCGCTAATAATGACGGCTGCTACTATTTTCTTTATCTACCAAAGACCCGAAGAACCTTTATTAGGTATTGGTTTTGGAACAATTGCGGCTATTTACTTTGGATTTTTCGTTTATAAAAGGCTAAAATCTACTTCCTGATTTTATTAAATTTCATTTTCAAAATTAATCTTTTGAATATCAGATATTTTACTTCTTTCATTTTTATTTTGAATTAGTAGCCTCAGATACTTGTATCTTTAAAATTAGCCGTACATTTGCAGCCTTAAAAATGAGGCGCTTATATGACAGCTATTAAAAACATCGCGATTATCGCGCACGTAGACCACGGTAAAACTACCCTGGTAGACAAGATTATGTATCACTGCCGTTTGTTCAGGGATAACCAAAACACCGGAGATCTTATCCTGGATAATAACGACCAGGAACGGGAACGTGGTATTACCATTACTTCAAAAAACGTATCGGTAGTCTATAAAGACACCAAAATCAATATTATTGATACTCCTGGCCACGCCGATTTTGGTGGAGAGGTAGAGCGAGTATTAAATATGGCTGATGGGGTTCTATTATTGGTAGATGCCTTTGAAGGCCCAATGCCGCAAACCCGTTTTGTATTGCAAAAAGCTATAGACCTTGGTTTAAAACCATGTGTTGTAGTAAATAAGGTAGATAAACCTAACTGTACTCCAGATGAGGTACACGAAAAGGTTTTTGATCTTATGTTTGAATTGGGTGCCGAAGAATGGCAGCTTGATTTCCCAACAGTTTATGGTTCTGCCTTAAACAATTGGATGAGCGACGATCCAGACGTAAAAACAGAAAATATTGAACCTCTTCTTGATATGGTTTTGGAACACATTCCATCACCTAAAGTACAGGAAGGTTCTCCTCAAATGCTTATTACTTCTTTAGATTTCTCTTCTTTTACTGGAAGAATCGCTATTGGAAGGGTACAACGTGGACATTTGAAAGAAGGAATGCAGGTTTCTTTAGTGAAACGTGACGGAAGTATTAAAAAGACGAGAATTAAAGAACTTTTTATTTTTGAAGGTTTAGGCCGTAAGAAAGTAGAAGAAGTTCAGCCGGGTGATATTTGTGCTATTGTTGGTCTTGAAGGTTTTGAAATTGGTGATACCGTTGCCGATATCGAAAATCCTGAAGGTCTTAAAACCATTGCCATAGATGAGCCTACAATGAGTATGCTTTTCACAATTAATGATTCTCCTTTCTTCGGAAAAGATGGAAAGTTTGTGACTTCAAGGCATATTAAAGAAAGACTTACTAAAGAATTAGAGAAAAACCTTGCTCTTAGGGTAAAGGAAACCGATAGTGCTGATAAATTTTTAGTGTATGGCCGTGGGGTTATGCACCTTTCTGTTCTTATTGAAACAATGAGAAGAGAAGGTTATGAACTTCAAATTGGGCAACCACAGGTGATTATCAAGGAAATTGATGGTGAAAAATGTGAGCCGGTAGAAGAACTAACTATAGATTTACCTGAAGAAGTTTCAGGAAAAGCTGTAGAAATGGTGACGATGCGAAAGGGAGAAATGCTAAGTATGGAAACTCGTGGCGAGCGAATGATTATTCAGTTTATGATTCCTTCAAGGGGAATTATAGGTTTGCGTAACCAGTTGCTTACCGCTACAGCAGGTGAGGCTATTATGGCACACCGTTTTAAAGAGTATCAGCCGTTAAAAGGTGGAATTCCACAAAGACAGAACGGTTCTTTGATTTCTATGGAACGCGGAAAAGCAATTCCTTATTCTATAGATAAACTTCAGGATAGAGGGAAGTTTTTTGTAGACCCGGGAGAAGAAATTTATGAAGGCCAGGTTATTGGTGAGAATTCGCGTCAGGATGATATGGCGGTGAATATTACCAAAACCAAAAAACTTTCTAACGTGCGTTCTTCTGGTGCAGATGATAAAGCGAAGATTGTACCTGCTCTTAAGTTTTCTTTGGAAGAAGCTTTAGAATATATTCAGAAAGATGAATATGTTGAGGTTACTCCAAGGATCATAAGGTTAAGAAAAATTTACCTAACAGAAAACGAGAGAAAAAGAAATAAAATAGTTTAATAACAGCTAGCTTTAGCTAAATGTTTATTCAGAATTATAATAGAAAGCCCGTCATAGATGGGCTTTCTCTATTTTAAAAACTTTGGATATGAATGAATTTTTAGGAATTAGTCTTACTGAATGGATCGGTTATCTAGCCTCCTTTTTTGTAGCGATTTCTTTTTTTATGAAAAATATCATAAAGCTTAGAATTGTAAACAGCCTGGGATGCATTTTGTTTGTTATCTACGGAATTTTGATAGATTCCTGGCCGGTAGGTATAACTAACGGAATCATTGTAGCAGTAAATTTATACTACCTTGTTATTAATAAAAAATCGCACAGGGTTAAAGCTGATGAGGTTCAGCCTTAAACCGATTTTTGAACAACTTCAAAAACACGTTGGCCGTCACACTTCAAAGTTTTTGAAGGATATTTAAGCAATAAGGCATAATCGTGCGTAGCCATAAGAATGGTATTTCCGTTTTTGCTAATTTCCTGAAGTACTTCCATAACTTCTACTGAAGTTTGTGGATCCAGGTTTCCGGTAGGTTCATCGGCCAGAATAAGTTCGGGATCGTTTAAAAGAGCGCGTGCAATAGCTACACGTTGCTGTTCCCCGCCGGAGAGCTGATAAGGAAATTTAAACCCTTTAGATTTCATTCCTACTTTATCTAAAACTTCGTCAATTTTAAGATCCATTGCTTTTTGATCTTTCCAACCGGTTGCTTTTAAAACAAAAAGTAGATTGTCTTTTATATTTCTATCGGTTAGCAATTTAAAATCCTGAAAAACAACACCAAGTTTTCGTCTTAGATAAGGAATGTCTTTTTCCTTCAGCGTTCGTAAATTAAAATCTACAATAGTTCCTTCGCCTTCTGTAAGTGGCAAATCGCCGTATAGGGTTTTCATAAAACTACTTTTTCCGGTTCCGGTTTTACCAATAAGATAAACAAAATCACCTTTATTTACGTGTACATCTACTTCAGATAAAATAAGGCTTTCACGCTGGTAAATAGCAGCGTTATTTAATTCCAGGACGGTATTAGACATAAAGTTTCAGGATTTTCTTTAGTGTAAAAATATCCGTAAATATACATTTTTCAAAAGGCGCGGGTTTACTTTTTTTTACATTAACATAATTATCACTTTATATCCGCGTTAATAAAGCAAGGTTTAAATTATCTTTGAATCATCAACTTAAAAATCTATAAATGACACCTAACAAAATTTTACTGTTTGTTGTTTTAATTCTCTTCTCTTTTAAAGGAATTTCACAGCGATCGGCCAACTATACTCACGATCTCGCTGAATTTAACAAAGCACTTGAACTTTACAATAATCAACAATTTTTGGCTGCCCAAAATTTGTTTGATGAAGTGAAAGAGCAAACCGAAGACGAGAAAATTGAAGGAGATTGTGCTTATTATATTGCCAACGCGGCGGTAAGGTTAAACCAACCCGGCGCCGATAGGTTAATGGAGCGCTTTGTAAGCCGTTATCCCACCAGCACAAAGACGAATTCGGCTTATCTTGATGTAGCCGATTATTATTTCCAAACGGGGAAATATTCCCTGGCCCGTAAATGGTACGATAAAGTTGATGAAAAAAGTATGAGCCGGGCAGAAAAAGAGCGCTATTACTTTAATAATGGGTATGCTTATTTTAGGGCAAAACAGTATGACCAGGCCCGCACTTATTTAGAAAGGGTGCGCGATTCGCAGGAATTTGGTTCCCAGGCAAAATATTACATAGGTTATATGGCCTACGAAGGTGATGATTATGAAGAAGCCAACCAGAATTTTGAAGAGGTAAGTAGTAACGATAGGTACAGTGAAGACCTTTCTTATTTCCAGGCCGATATGAATTTTAAACTGGGGAATTTTGAAGAAGCTATTAAGCTCGCGAAAGAACAATTACAAAGTTCTAACCGTTTAGAACGTTCTCAATTAAACAAGATTATTGGTGAAAGCTATTTCAACTTAGAGCAGTATGAAGAGGCTTTACCTTACTTAAAAGAATATGATGGGGAGCGTGGAAGATGGAATAATACCGATTATTACCAGTTAGGTTACGCTTATTACAAGCAGGGAGACTATGAAAATGCAATCTCTGAATTCAATAAGATTATAGACGGAAAAAATGAAATAGCCCAGAACGCTTATTATCATTTAGCACAATCTTACCTGGAGTCAGATCAAAAGCAACAGGCTTTAAACGCTTTTAAGAATGCCAGCGAAATGGATTTTAATCCCCAAATTCAGGAAGATGCGTATATGAATTATGCAAAATTGAGTTACGAGATTGGAAATAGTTATGAAAGTCCGTCGCAGGTTTTGATCAATTTTATTGAAAAATACCCGGAATCTGAAAACCGGGAAGCGATGGAAAGTTTGCTTATAGATTCTTTCCTTACTTCAGGTAATTTTGAAGAGGCAATGCGTTTGCTGGAAAATAACCGAAACTTTAGCGATAAGCAGGCATATCAAAAAGTAGCTTACTATTACGGACTTCAGTTATATGAAGAAGGTAATTATGAAAAAGCGATCAACAATTTCGAAAAAGCACTTTCAGAACCAAGAGATCAAAAAATAACAGCGAAAGCCACTTTCTGGAAGGCTGAAAGTGAATATAATATCAACCGGATAGACGATGCGATAATCGGTTATCGGGAATTTTCCGGAATGAATGCTGCACAAGGCACCGATGAACTGGAAAACCTGGATTATAATCTTGGTTATGCATATTTCAAAAAGAACGAATATTCGAGAGCAATTGAATTCTTTAAGCGTTATTCAGAAAATGGATCTAACGATGTTGCCCGTAGAAATGATGCTTTATTGCGTTTGGGTGACACATATTTTGTGAGCAGCCAATACTGGCCAGCCATTGAAGCATATGATAAAGCACTTTCGCTAAGCGGCGATAATGATTATGCGGCGTTTCAAAAGGCGATGAGCTACGGATTTATTGACAGAAGAGATACCAAGATTTCTGAACTCCGAAGTTTTATAAATCAATATTCACGTTCTTCTTTTAGAGACGATGCAATGTATGAGTTGGGGAACACTTTTGTCTCTGCCAATAATACTTCCGAAGCATTATCAGCTTACGACAGGTTGATTAGAGAAGTGCCACAAAGTGCATTTGTGCCTAAAGCAATGCTTAGACAGGCGCTTATTCATTATAATGCTGATAACGGAAACCGTGCCTTAGAAAGGTTAAAAAAAGTAGTTAATGACTATCCTGATACACCTGAGGCTATGCAGGCGGTTTCAACGGCGAGAATGGTTTATGTAGATCTTGGCCGAACTGATGAATATGCTGATTGGGTACAAAACATAGATTTTGTTGAAGTGACTGATGCCGATTTAGATAATACTACTTACGAGTCCGCAGAAAATCAATATTTCAATAATGAATATGATAGGGCAATTAGCGGATTTGAAAACTACCTGCAGCGTTTCCCTAACGGAATTCACTCTATAAACGCGAACTTCTATTTAGGACAAATGTATTTTAGAAATGGAAACAAGGAGAAAGCAGCGGCTAATTACCGGTCTGTAGCCGAGAAACCTAAAAATGAATTCACCGAAGATGCGCTTTCAAGATTGTCTGAAATCTTGCTGGAAAATGAAAATTATCGTGAAGCGGTGAGTTATTTAGAAAGATTAGAGAAAGAAGCCAGCTCTGAGCAGAATGTGATTTTTGCACAATCTAACCTTATGAAATCATATCTTGAATTAGACCAGCCAGAAAAAGCTGCTAATTATGCAGATAAGGTATTGGCTAATTCAGAGTCAGATTCAGAAGCAAGAAACGATGCACGGGTAATTGTAGCACGTGCTGCTTTTTCTTCAGGAAATATGAGTAAAGCAAAAAGTGCTTATTCAGAAGTTCAAAAAACTGCAAAAGGAGAATTAGCTGCTGAAGCTTTATATTACGACGCTTACTTTAAAAATGAAAGCGGAAACTACGAAGCTTCTAACGCAGCGGTTCAAATCCTGGCGAAAGACTTTTCTAGCTATAAACGCTGGGGTGCTAAAGGCCTGCTTTTAATGGCCGATAATTTCTACGAACTGGACGATGCCTACCAGGCGACGTATATTCTGGAGAATGTAATTAAGAATTTCTCTAACTACCCTGAAATTGTTCAGGAAGCTAAACAGGAATTGTCCCGAATAAAGACAGAAGAGGCAAAAACCAATTCTTCGGTAGAAGCAAATAACTAATTCAACTTTCAATCTAACATTTAAGAATTTCTATATGCAAATGTTTTCAATAAAAAGAAACCTGTTTTTAAGTCTGTTTTTAATTAGTGGGGTTCTTTTTGCTCAGGATCCTATAGACAGCGAAACTGTAACCGTAGTAAAACCATATACCCCAACAGTTAAAGATGCAACTAAAATAAAGCAAACCCCCACAGAGGCAGATTCTGTACGGACTGAAAAAAGACCGGTGCAATACAGCATCTTTTCAGTTCCCGTGGCTTCCACATTTACACCTGCAAAAGGGCGTGCTACCACTGTAGAGAGAGAACGCCCGGTAAAGGTTTACGATAATTACGCAAGCCTTGGTTTTGGAAATTACGGCAACCTTTTAGCCGAATTTTACAGTAACCTGGAAGTGAACCGTACTGATAATTTCGGGGTTTATTTAGATCATAATTCGTCCCAGGGTGGAATAGACGGAATTGCGCTGGATGATAAATTTTATGATACCGAGCTTAACTTAAGTTATAACTCGAAAACAAGAAATTTAGGCTGGAAAACCGAAGTAGGAGCACAGCACCAGCTTTTTAACTGGTATGGGTTACCGCAAGGAGCTAATTTTAGCAATGCAGAATTAAATGCAATAGATCCTTCGCAAAATTATTTTTCAGCCTATGCAGGGGCCGAAGTTGAGCTTTACGATTCCTTTTTTGATAATGCCCGGGGTACTTTTAGGCATACGGGAGATTCCTATTCATCTGCAGAAAATCATTTTGATGCCCGTGGTACTTTTGAAGTAAATATTGCCGATGAGTTAATCACAACAAATATTTACACTGATATTGTTAACGGCCAAATGGGAGAACAATTTCTGGCAACAGATACTTATGATTATACTTTTATGAACTTTGGTATAAACCCCAGTTTATTAATTTTAAGAGATGATCTTACTTTAAATCTTGGTGTTGCTTTTTTCTATAGCCAGGATGTTGAAGACAGTGATGGCAACTTCTACATTTACCCAAAAGTAACGGCCAGCTATAGATTAGGTGGCGATTATTTTACACCTTACGCCGGGCTGGAAGGTGGCTTACAACAAAACACCTATTATAGTTTTATACAGGAAAACCCTTATGTTTTTCCCGGTTTAGAGATAAAACCAACCGATAATGAGTATAATGCTTACGTTGGTGCCAAAGGAAAATTAAGTAATAGTATTTCTTACAATTTTAAAACCGGTTATGAGTCGCAATTCAACAAAGCATTGTTTAGGCGAAATGCGCAGGCCAATGATATCACTACAGAAAATTATGCCTACGGAAATTCTTTTGAAGTGGTTTATGATGATGTAAAAACCCTTTCGGTAGCAGGGGAATTAAATGTAGATGTAAACCGAAATTTTAGATTGGGAATTAATGCTGAATATTTTAATTACAGCACAGACGATCAGGTTAAAGCCTGGAACCTTCCCGATTTTAAAGCCTCTTTAAATGCCGATTATCAAATTAATGAAAACTGGTATACCGGTGCCAACCTGTTTTATGTTGGCGAGCGTTTTGACCAGGAAAGGATAGCTTCAGCGGGAGACCCATCTATGAATACTATTAGCCTTGATAGTTACTTCGATGTAAACGCTCATTTAGGTTATAGGTTTAACGACAGGCTTTCAATTTTTGCCAAAGGAAGTAACCTTTTAAATAACGATTACCAACGTTGGACAAACTTCCAGGTACAGGGATTACAAGTACTTGCGGGAGCAACTTATAAATTCGATTTTTAATAAAAAAAGCCGTCTTAAAATTAAAAAAAGCATCATTTATTGATGCTTTTTTTTGTTATTAATAATATCTTCGGCCAAATAATAGAGAGTAGAGAGCTTTATTTCAAGTGTTTATAGGAGCTTGTGAGATGAAATTCCTTAACAATAACACAACATTGGAAATTCAAAATTAACAATAGAACTAACTAATATTGTACCCAAATTTTTAAGGAGGTTTTTAGCAAAGACCAAATCTGAATATCAAAATTATAAAAATAGCTACTTAAATGGCAAAAGGCAAAAAGTTTAAAAGGAGTGACCGGTCCCGTCCCTATTTGAATATTCTGGACTTTATGGTTCAGGAGAAGGCATTCCTTGCAATTGTTATTGTTGGTATTATCATGGCCGGAATTTTTACCGGTAACAAAACTGCTGCGATGTGGCTCGGTTTTTTCTTTGCTGCCTATGCAACGGTAGCTAATGATAGTATCCAGTCTTTAGGAACTTTTATTGAAAGTAATAAAGCCAAACGTTGGTGGATTCTATGGCTCTACGTAGGTACCATCTTTTTGGGAGTAGTAAGTTTCAGTTGGTTTTATTTTGATGGAGATGTGACCTTTCAGCGTTTGCTGAAACCCGATGGGACCTCACCTTATCCGCATCCTGAATCTTTCAGTTTCTTTCAAATTATAGCGCCTTTGGTACTATTAATCCTCACCAGGCTTAAAATGCCTGTTTCTACAACATTCCTTATTTTAAGTGTGTTTAGTGCCGATACTTCAGGGATTACCTCAGTAGTTTGGAAAAGTTGGACGGGTTATATTATGGCTTTCATACTATCATTTTTGGTATGGTATCTTTCCTATAATTTTATAAAAAAATATTTTAAAAGCAGGAAATTCAATCACAGTTGGACGATAGTTCAATGGATTGTAAGTGGTACCCTGTGGGGAGTTTGGGTTATGCAGGATGGTGCTAATATAGCGGTATTCCTTCCAAGGAGTCTGGATACTTTTCAGTTTATAGTATTTGCCCTTACTATCTTTGGTGGTCTTGGACTATTATTCTACTTAAGAGGAGATAAAATTCAGGAAGTTGTAAGTGAAAAATCAAGGATTTCTGATATTCGTGCGGCAACCTTAGTAGATTTAACCTATGTAATCCTGCTTATTTACAAACTATTTATAAGTACCGTACCAATGAGTACAACCTGGGTTTTCCTCGGAATTATTGGTGGTAGAGAAATCGCGATCAGTTTGGCAAGAACTAAAAAAGGTAAAAAACACCGTAAGAAAGCCGGTAAGATGATCTTTAAAGATTTCTCTTACGCGATGATTGGTTTATTCGTTTCTGTTGCACTTGCTGCAGCAGCAAATAAAAGTATTCGCGATCAAATTATCAATGCTATTTTTTAAGCATTAATTAAATAAAACTCATAAAATGCGCCTTTAACGGGCGCATTTTTTATTTTTATACGAAAATTGAGAACAATGAAAAAAATATTACTTCTTGGGCTATTCAGCCTGATGCTTATTTCCTGTAATTCTATAGATAAAGAGAAAGCCGACCTTCTAGTTTTTAATGCTGAAATTTATACTGTGGACGATAACTTTAGTTCTGCTGAAGCTTTTGTAGCTAAAGACGGTAAATTTCTGGAAATAGGCTCAGCTGAAGCGCTTGAGGAAAAATATGATATAGCTGAAAAGCTTGACGCAGGTGGCAAAAGTGTATTTCCCGGTTTTATAGACGGGCACGCTCACTTTTACCGCTTGGGGTTACAGCAACAACGGGTAGACCTTACCGGCACTAAAAGTTTTGATGAGGTTGTGCAGCGAATTGTTGATTTTCAGAATAGACGTGACGTAGAATTTGTAACCGGTAGAGGATGGGACCAAAATGATTGGGAAAATAAAGAATTTCCCACCAAAGATACCTTAGATGAATTATTTCCCGATACTCCAATTGCCGTTACGCGTATAGACGGTCACGCACTTTTAGCCAATCAGGCAGCGTTAGATAAAGCGGGAATTACTACTGAAACTCCTTTTGACGGTGGGGATATAGAACAAAAAGACGGGAAGCTTACCGGTATTATTGTAGATAATCCTATGAGTCTAATTACCAATGCTCAACCTGAACCTTCTACTCAGGAGCAGGTAAACGCCCTGCTAGATGCCCAGAAAATTTCTTTTGAATACGGGCTTACCACAGTAGTAGATGCCGGAATTGATAGAGCAACCATAGAGCTTATGGACAGACTTCATAAAGAGAAAAGTCTAAAAATAAGGTTATATGCGATGATTAGTAATACCGAAGAAAACCTTGATTATTATCTGGATAAAGACCCGATTAAAACCGAAAGATTAAATGTACGGTCAGTTAAATTTTATGGAGATGGCGCCCTTGGGTCCAGGGGAGCGGCTTTGAAAGAGGAATACAGCGATCGTGCCGGGCATTATGGCGCATTGCTTTCCCCGGTTGAAGATTTTAAAGAAACTGCCGAACGCCTGGCTGCTTCAAAGTTTCAGTTAAATACCCACGCAATTGGAGATTCTGCTAATTATCTTGTTTTAAAAACTTACGATGAACTTTTAAAAGATGGGGGAGATCGCCGCTGGAGAGTAGAACATGCCCAGGTAATTGATACTTCAGATTTTAAATATTTCAGTAAAAATATTATTCCTTCAATTCAGCCTACACATGCTACCAGCGATATGTACTGGGCAGAAGATCGTTTAGGTGAAGAAAGAATGCAGGGAGCTTATGCATTTAAAAAATTACTGGACCAAGCTGGGATTGTTGCCCTTGGAACCGATTTCCCGGTAGAAGAAGTGAGTCCTTTTTTAACTTTCTACGCGGCTGTTGCAAGACAGGACACCGATAATTTTCCTGAAGATGGTTTTATGATGGATCAGGCTTTATCCCGCGAAGAAACTTTAAAAGGAATGACCATTTGGGCGGCTTACGCTAATTTTGAAGAGGATGAAAAAGGAAGTATCGAAGCAGGGAAATTTGCCGATTTTATAATTCTTGATAAAGATATTATGGAAGTAGATGCTTCAGAAATTCCTGAAATTAAAGTTTTAGAAACATACGTAAATGGTGAAAAAGTATATTAATCCATTCTGTAAAAATAGATATCTTTGCACCTTAAAAATATAAGAAAATGAACGACGGATTATATGCAAAATTTTATACCACTAAAGGCCAGATTTTAGTGCAGCTTGAATTCGAAAAAGCACCCGGAACAGTGGGTAACTTTGTAGGTCTTGCTGAAGGTAAACTGGAAAATGAAGCCTTTCCGCAGGGAAAACCTTATTACAACGATCTTAAATTTCACCGTGTGATTCCTAATTTTATGGTTCAGGGTGGTGATCCACAAGGAACAGGAGTTGGTGGTCCCGGTTATAAATTTGAGGATGAAATTCATCCCGATTTAAAACACGATGCCCCGGGAAAACTTTCTATGGCAAACGCCGGTCCCGGAACCAACGGAAGCCAGTTTTTTATTACCCATACCGAAACTCCCTGGTTAGACGGAAAACACACCGTTTTTGGCAGTGTGATTGAAGGGCAGGATGTGGTTGATAGCATTAAGCAAGGTGATAAAATTGAAAAACTGGAGATTATAAGGTCTGGTGAAAGTGCACAGAATTTTAATGCAGTAGAAGCTTTTAGGCAGTTTGATGGAGCTAAAGCTGAAAGAGAGACAGCGGCTAAAAAAAGGGAAGAGGAATTGCTGGGAGAATTATCCCAGGGTTTTAAAACTACGGAAAGCGGACTTAGATATAAAATTGAAAAGAAAGGTGAAGGTGCTAAACCTGAAAAAGGACAAACCGTTTCTGTTCATTACAAAGGAATGCTTACTGATGGTAGCGTTTTTGATTCTTCTTATAAAAGAAATCAGCCACTGGAATTTCCGGTTGGAGTAGGGCACGTAATTAGCGGATGGGATGAAGGTATTCTTTTACTAAATGTGGGAGACCAGGCCCGTTTTGTGATTCCGTCGCATTTAGCTTACGGAGAACAAGGCGCCGGTGGTGTAATTCCACCAAATGCAGCTTTGGTTTTTGATGTGGAATTGGTTGCGGTAAAATAAAAGCCCAATCACAGATCCTTAAAATATAAAGACCACACAGGTTTCTGAAACCTGTGTGGTCTTTATATTTAACAGAGGAAGTTTAAAAAGTCTTGCTTTTCGTCTGGCTGTCCCGAAGCTTCGGGATATTTCAGCTTCTAATATCTAACGATCCTCATCCTGATATGAATTCAGGATGAGGGATTGGAAAACATTTTAAACTCTTTTTTCATAATCTTACTTAGAATCAGGTTGCGGGGTCATTCTTAGGTATGGTTTTACCTCTTTAAACCCTTTAGGGAACATCTCTTTGGCATCTTCGTTAGAAACCGAAGGACTTATCACTACATCTTCCCCGTGCTTCCAGTTGGCCGGTGTGGCTACTTTCTGGTAGGCGGTAAGTTGTAGCGAATCTATTACCCTTAGTAATTCATCAAAATTTCTACCGGTGCTAGCTGGGTAGGTAATCATTAATTTAATGGTTTTGTCTGGTCCAATTACATAAACAGAACGCACTGTAAGTGTGTTATCGGCTTTTGGATGTATCATTCCATATAAGTTAGAGACCTTCTTATCTTCGTCGGCAATAATTGGGAAATTAACCGTAGTATTCTGGGTTTCATTAATATCGTCTATCCAGCCTTTGTGAGATTCAACTCCGTCTACACTTAGCGCCATAACCTTGGTATTGCGCTTTTCAAACTCATCTTTATATTTTGCCACGGTACCTAATTCTGTAGTACAAACCGGGGTATAATCGGCAGGGTGCGAAAATAAAATTCCCCAGCTATCTCCTAAATAATCGTAAAAATTGATTTTTCCTTCTGAAGTTTCAGCATCAAAATTTGGTGCTTTGTCTCCTAATTTTAATTCGCTCATAATGCAATATTTTTAGTGATTCGAATTATAAAATTAAAGAATAATTTTTAGTATAACCTACTAAACCAATAGGATTTGCTTCCTTTGTGATAAAATTAACTGATAGTGTTTAAAGATTGCTTAAATATTTAATTTATAGCGTTTTAAGATTCAGGTCTGTACTTCCATTTAATACTACATCCAATACTTGGTTTTTGGTTTTCGGAAACTTTCTTATTTGAAAGTATGGCATCCATTGCATCACGTAAATGCCGACCGTTTACCGGAATTCCATTTCCGGGCCTGGAGTCGTCCAACTGCCCTCGATAAATTAATTTTAATTCATTGTCAAAAAGATAGAAATCGGGAGTGCAGGCAGCTTTATAAGCTCTGGCAACTTCCTGGGATTCATCGAAAAGATAAGGAAAAGAGTATTGATGCCTCCTTGCGACTTCGTTCATATTATCGGGATGGTCTGCGGGGTAATTTTCTACATCGTTACTCATAATAGCAGCAAACCCAAATCCCAACACCCGGTAATCTCCGGCCAGTCTCACTATTTCTTCATTTATATGTTTCACAAATGGGCAATGGTTACTTATAAACATAATTAAAGTGCCCTTATTACCTCTTACGTCTTTTAGGGAATACCTATTGTTTGTAATTACATCTACCAGATTAAAATCTGGCGCCGGTGTACCCAACTCTATCATATTTGAAGCGGTTCTGGCCATTTTTTTCTTATAAATTTACTCGATATTTGAAATCTAAAATGTTAGGTGCTGACTTCGGAATTAAAATATTCTTCCATATTTATTACTCACTGGCGCACCCGAAGTAATTTACGAATTCACTTCGAAATAGCCGCTTTTTTTCTAATTTGGATTAAAAATTAGATTATGGAGATTTCCTGGAATGATTTTGAAAAAGTAGAAATGCGAATAGGAACTATTACTGAAGTTTCAGATTTTCCTGAAGCGAAAAATCCTGCCTACAAGATGCTAATCGATTTTGGGTCTGAAATTGGCCAAAGAAAAACTTCGGCTCAAATCACTAAACGCTACAACAAGGAAGATTTACTTCACCGGCAAATTGTTGCGGTGGTCAATTTTCCGAAGAAACAGATCGCGAATATTATGAGTGAATGTTTGGTTTTAGGAGCTGTAGATAAAGAGAATGATATCGTGCTGCTAAACCCAGGCTTTAAAGTAGAAAACGGTTTAAGGGTTGGGTGAAATTAGTCTTCTATTTTTTCATATTTACTCCCACAAGCTTCAGCACATCGCGGATTATGAGGATACACATATAAATCGCCGTCTTTCACTTCATATTTTAGCTCAAAAGTATTTTCACCGCAATCTGTACTTATCATGTTCTCAACGTTATCGTAAGAGGTTTCATTGATATCTTCTTCATGGCAGAAGCTGGTTGAAGATTTAACCAAACCATTAGAAGTAAATTCAAGCGTTCTCCCGTTTTCAACAGGTTGCCAGGTACCGCTTCCATCACCGGGATCGCTCAGGGTTTCGGTTAACTGCCATTTTCCGGTAATTTCCCCTTTATCTAAATTAAGGTCCGGGCTGTTTGGAGTTGAAGAACAGCCGCCGGCCAATGTGGCGAATAATGCTATAAAAAGTAAATTTTTCATCCTTTGGTTATTTGTTATATAAAATAGATGCACACAGCCAGAAAAGGTTGCGTGCATCTGCCAGAAATTTACATTTCCTCACCAAAGAAAATGGCATTCATCAATAATTTATTAGTTCCGAACCAGAAAGCCCTGAAATTTGTATTATCGGTAAATAAAATCACATTTCCTCGCCCCATTCCTGTATGTTTAAAGGGAACAGTACCGGCAATCGAATCTAATCTCGCTGCGCTTATATAGCCGCTTAACAATGGTTCTTCGGTATACTGAATTGGGTTATTATAACTTTGTTTATCGGCTTCAACAAAAATTGTAGTATTTCTAAATAAAGGGAGTTTATCATTCGTGTAACCAAAGTTTACAGGATGAGACCGGTCTATATTCGCTTCAAAAATAGCACCGCCAATTCCCTGAGCGCCTCTAAAATCTCTTTGTTCTTCAAAACTAATATCTTCGGCTACTAAACTATCTTTTTTGATCTCCAGGTCCATAAAATCTTCGCGCTCAAAAAAGCGGGCGGCATTGCGATAACCAATTAAAGTTCCTCCATCGCGAACCCATTCTTTTAGTTTTTCTATATCTCCATCATCTAAAGCGCTCCCCCAGGAATTTGGTAGAATAATATCGGTGTATCCGCTTAGATCTGTTCTGGAAAAATTCCGGGTGTCCAGTTTAGTGATTTTCATATCGTAGCGTTGGTCAAACAGGTGCCAGATCTCACCGGCATCGTAGGGAGTGATCCCTTCGCCTACAATTAAAGCCACTTTTGCAGGTTCCAATGCTCTAAACTGATTACTTCCAAGGTTTACTCCCTGGGTTAATCCCGTGCCTATGCCATCTATTTGTACATTAGATTTTTGAGCTACTTCCTGGAGAAATTCGTGCATTTCCTCTTTATCTAATTCCTGATTTTGCACCGGAATTAAAATTGTCCCGTAGTCATACTCTTTGTTCTCCAAAGAAAAAGGCTGCATTCCAACTTTTGCACGCAAACCTTTTTCTAAAATCATATTTAAAGCTTTTGGCGAATAGAAATCGTGCCACTGCATTACATAAGCATAGTTGCTTTTTTCTACCGTTTCAATTTCCGGTTTTTCCAGGTTCTCTATTTTTTGTCCAGCCTTGTTCATCTTTACATCTTCGGCAAAATCAAGGTTGAAAGCTAATGGAAGCGTCCAGGCCGAAATATCGTAGAATAAACTATCTTCAAATTCCGTTCTACGCTCAAACATGGCTTTTACCAGTCTATGCTGACGTTGATTCTTAGGAACTACATAAGCAGAATTCTTTTTAAAATTAATTCCATCAGTTTTAAAATCTTCTTCTATTTGATGAATGTCTATTTTATGTTTTTTCAGGATTTTTGCCAATTCATACGCTGAAGAAGCATCTTTTTCGCTACCAAAGACATAAGCACCATTTTCAGCAGAATTGCGGGCATTTTTATAAAAATCGCGTTGATAATTGAGGATTTTCTCGCGCATATTTTTTGCCGCTTCCAATGTAGAAAGCGCCGCTGTAAATTGGTTTCTTATGGTAAATGGAAAGGTCAGTACACCATTATCGGTTTCCTGGGCGTGGCCACGGGAACTTCCTTGTTCAAAAAGAATTCCTATACTTCCATTAATATCGGGGAAAGTAGAACCTTTTCCGTAGTAAAAATCGTCGTAGTTTTCTTCAGTATAATAAAAAGAGCCTAACTCGTCAAAAGCTGCCGCGTGATAAGTTCCAATCTCCCGGGTTAAATCCTGGTTAATATCCGGTGTAAGTGGGTGGGTTCTGGAAGGAATTCCCGGCTGAAAGAAAAAGCTGGAATTAGAACCCATTTCGTGGTGATCGGTTAAGATATTTGGAGACCATTTATGAAAAGTTTCCAGGCGTGCCTGAGATTCTGGTAACTGTACCGGGAGCCAGTCACGATTCATATCAAACCAGTAATGGTTGGTTCTTCCGCCAGGCCAAACTTCGTCGTATTCTCTATCCTGCGGATCAGGATTTATATTTTCACTTTTGTGAATATTGGCCCAGGAGGAAAAACGTTGCAATCCATCTGGGTTAAAAGCAGGGTCAAAAAGAATAATTGTATTATCTAATAATTCCTGAATTTCTTCACCTTCAGCCGCTGCAAGATAATAAGCGGCTAAAAGTGCGGCGTTAGATCCGCTGGCCTCGTTTCCGTGTATAGAAAAACCCTGATTTACTACAATAGGCATTTCTTCGGTATCAAGCGAAGAAGCATTTTCCTGTGTTAAAGCAAGATGGTTTTGCCTGATTTCTTCCAGGTTATTCTGGTTTTCTTCAGAAGTAATAGTAAGCAAAATAAGGGGACGACCTTCGTAAGTTTCTCCACGGTTCTCAATGCTAATTCTTGGAGAAACCCGCGCTAATTCCCGCATATAGTTTAAAAGTAAATCGTGGGTTACGTGCCATTCTCCTGGAATGTAACCGATTATGTCTTGTGGTTTAGGAATTTCCTCATTATAGCTAACATCTTGTGGTAAATAATAATCAAGACTTAGGTCTTCTTGCTGAGCAAATGAGTTAACGAAAATGAAGAAAATTAAAAAGGGTAGAAGTTTTTGCATGTTGATTTTTATTTGGTTATAAATATAAAAAAACCGTCCTGAAAATATCGGGACGGTTTTATATTGTTGTTAAATAAACTACCTCGAAACAAGTTTACGAGGCAATTCAGGAAATACATTCATTGTGAGGTAAACCTCTGCACAATTAATAATCGAGTAAAATTTTAGATGTCGTCAAAACTTACATCGGTAAACTTCTCGGGAGAAACGCCTTGCGCCTCACCGTTTTCAGAAGTTTCATATTCCTTTTTGAAATCTTTTTGGTGACGTTCGCTAATTACCTCTTCTCCTTTTTCATTTAGAATAAAATCGGTCATCTCCTGTAGAATTTCATTAAAACCGGCAAAATCTTCTTTGTAAAGGTAAATTTTGTGTTTTTTGTAGAAAAAAGAACCATCATCGTTGGTAAACTTTTTACTCTCGGTAATAGTTAGGTAATAATCGTCCGCACGCGTGGCTCTTACATCAAAGAAGTAAGTTCTTCTTCCGGCCCTTAGCACTTTAGAGAATATTTCTTCTTTCTCCATCATTCCCTTGTCGCTCATAAAATAGATTCTTTAATAGTTTGGTTTTAGTACTGCTCAAAAATCTAAAAATTTTTAACATCTAGCAAAAAATTTTCACATTTCTTTTTCATTTAGCTGTTTTGCGTACAATTCTTTGTAATAGCCTTGTTGGTTTAGTAATTGGGAATGAGTGCCTTGTTGTACAATAGCACCGTCTTCCAGGATAATAATCTTATCGGCATTTTTTGCTGAAGAAATCCTGTGACTAACGATTATTGTAGTTTTTTCTTTTGAAATTTTAAAAAGGTTATTCAGTATAGCTTCTTCAGTTTCAGTATCTACGGCTGAAAGACAATCGTCAAACAACAAAATCTTAGGATCGTGAATTATGGCGCGGGCAATAGAAACACGTTGCTTTTGTCCGCCGGAAAGCGTAATACCGCGTTCTCCTAAAACAGTCTCATAACCTTTGCTGAATCCAACGATATTATTATGAACGGAAGCATTTTTTGCAGCTTCAAAAATCTCTTCATCAGTTGCATCCGTTTTTCCGAACTTAATATTGTTTTTAATAGAATCGCTGAACAAAAATGCATCTTGAGGCACATACCCAATGCTATTTCTCAAACTATCCAGATTTAAATTTTCAATATTTTTTCCGTCTATGCTAATCGATCCCTGATCAACATCATATAATCTTCCGATGAGTTCCAGGATAGTAGATTTTCCTGCACCGGTTTTTCCAATTATTGCGAGGGTTTCTCCGCTGCCTACTTCAAAAGAAATATTTTTAAGCGCGGTAATATTGGTGTCATCGTATGTGAAGCTCACATTATTAAAAGCGATGCTTCCGTGAATTTCATCAGGCGCTTCTTTTCTATTGGTGATTTCAGGTTTTTCGTCTAAAAACTCATTGATACGTTCCTGGGAAGCATCAGCTTGTTGCACTAAAGAAGTCACCCAACCAATAGAAGCGATAGGCCAGGTAAGCATATTTACATAAAGAAGAAATTCAACAATAACCCCAATATTTTCAATTTCACCATTTATATATTGATTACCACCAACATAGATTACCAGCACGTTACTAATGCCTATCAGCAAGACCATAAGCGGAAAGAAAAATGCCTGCACTTTTACCAGGTCAATATTTTTATCCCGACTTCCGTTAGCAAGATCTACGAAATTATGATTAATCTGGGTTTCCATTCCGTAGGATTTTATCACGGCAATTCCACTAAAACTTTCCTGTGTAAAAGTGTTAAGCCTGGAAAGATATTGTTGCACCACGGTACTGCGTTTATGAATGGCCACACTAATTTTATAAATAGAAAATGCTAAAACCGGAAGTGGCGCCACAGTATACAAAGTAAGTTCGGGTGCTGCCTGAACCATAAAAATCAGCACAACAACGGTAGAAGTAAAAGTGGTTACTGTGTACATTATTGCCGGCCCAAGGTACATTCTTACTTTACTAACATCTTCGCTAATTCTATTCATTAAATCGCCGGTACGGTTCTTTTTATAAAAATTAAGCGAAAGTTCCTGGTAGTGTTTGTAGATCTCGTTTTTAAGATCAAATTCAATATAACGCGAAACCACAATAAAGGTTTGTCGCATTAAAAAGGTAAGAAATGCAGCTACCAATGTTGCTCCTATAATTAGCGCAATGTTTATAGCAAGTTCGGTTCTAAGAACGTCAATGGTACTAATTTCACCGTTAATATATTGCTCTATCGCATCAGTAGAATCACCGATTAACGGAATATAATACAATGCGAAAATACGGGCAACGATGGTAATTACGAGGCCAATTAGTAATTTCCATTTATACTTTAGGAAATATTTATTGAGATGCTTAAGGTTCTTCATTTAAGAGTAAAAAAGCTAAAATTTGAGGATATGTTATTTTAACACGTTTTAAAAACCTCTTTGTTGAAATATTCTTTATTTTTGCACTGTGATTTTCAGAAATATGAAAACACTAATTTATAAAATGTAACAAGTTATGCAAGTTGATGTTCTAAATGCAAATGAACTTAAAAAGTCTGCACCGGTATTCGGTCAGCTCTCTTTTGACAACCACGAGCAAGTAGTTTTTTGCAACGACAAAGATACAGGTTTAAAGGCAATTATTGGTATTCATAACACGGTTTTAGGACCTGCACTAGGTGGTACCAGAATGTGGAATTACAGCAGTGAATGGGAAGCATTAAATGATGTTTTACGCCTTTCCAGAGGTATGACCTTTAAAAGTGCGATTACCGGACTAAACCTTGGTGGCGGTAAAGCCGTTATTATTGGTGATGCTAAAACCCAGAAAACTCCTGAACTTATGAGAAGTTTTGGACGTTTTGTAGATTCCCTTAGCGGAAAATATATCACTGCAGAAGACGTAGGAATGGAAACTGCAGATATGGATACCGTTCGAGAAGTTACTAAATATGTAACCGGAATTTCTGAAGATAAAGGTGGAGCAGGTAACCCGTCTCCAATTACCGCTTACGGCGTTTTTATGGGGATAAAAGCCGCTGCAAAACATAAATTTGGAAGCGACGATCTTGAAGGAAAGTCGGTATTGGTTCAGGGAATTGGTCACGTTGGCGAAACTCTTGTAGAACATTTAACTCAGGACGGTGCTAAAGTTTTTATCAGTGATATTAACGAAGAACGTCTTGAAGCAGTAAGAAATAAATATGGCGCCATAATTTATGACGAAGCTGATGTTTATGCAGCTGACGTAGATATCTATGCACCTTGTGCACTTGGAGCTACCATTAACGATGATACGGTGAACCGCATTAAGGCAAAAGTTATTGCCGGTGCAGCGAATAATCAGTTGGCAGATGAAGTTACTCACGGCACAATTTTAAGAGAAAGAGGAATTGTTTACGCTCCAGATTTTCTAATTAATGCCGGCGGAATTATAAATGTTTACGCCGAATTAGAGAATTACGATAAAAAGGAAATTATGCGTAAGACCGAAAATATCTACAATACTACCTTAGAAATTCTTTCTAAAGCAGATAAGGAAGATATGACGTCGCACTTCGCAGCGCTTAAAATTGCACAGCAAAGAATTGAAGACAGAAAAAAACAAAATTTGAAGTAATCAATTTCAAAAGTTTGGTATTTTTGCAAGGCGAAAGAATATTCTTTCGCCTTTTCTAATTCTAAAAAGTTCTTTTACACTTATGTTGACAAGAAGACATATTCGGGTTAAAGTAATGCAATCGCTATACGCCTTTAACCAAAGCCAAAACGATAATCTGGGAACCGAAGAGAGATTCCTGCTTAAAAGTATGGAAGAGATGTACGATCTTTTTCTGGTACAATTAAGCTTAATAGCCGAATTAAAAGGCCAGGCCGAAAACTTTTTAGAAAAATCTCAACAAAAACATCTTGCCACCACCGAGGATAAAGATCCAAATAAAAAATTTGTTTCCAACGCCGTTTTTGAAATTCTTGAGCATAATGAAAGCCTGCAGGATGCATTGGAATCGAGAAAAATAACGCACTGGAAAAGGGATGATGATTATGTGCAAATTATCTGGCAGGAAATAAAGAAAAGCGATCGTTACGAAAATTACATGGAAACCCGCGATTCCAGCTTTAAAGAAGATAAAGAGTTTATTATCGCTATTTTTAAAGAAGTAATTGCACCCAACGAAAAACTTTACGATTATCTTGAAGACGCTAAACTTACCTGGGTAGACGATCTTCCACTGGTAAACACAGCCGTGCTGAAATTCCTTCAGAAATTAAAGCCTAATTCTGCTGAAAATTTAAAGATTGGAAAGCTTTATAAAAATGAAGAGGATAAAGAATTTGCAAAAGAATTATTCAGAAAAACTTATTTGAATGATGACACTTTAGCGAACGAAATGCTAGGGAAAACCCCCAACTGGGATAAAGATAGAATTGCTGAAATTGATATGATTCTTATTAAAATGGCGATTTGTGAATTTTTAAAATTCCCGTCAATCCCGGTAAAAGTTACTATCAATGAATATTTGGAGCTGGCCAAGGAGTATAGCACGCCTAAAAGCAGCATATTTATCAATGGGGTTCTTGATAAACTTTCTAAAGAATATAAAGAAGATAATAAGTTAAATAAAGTAGGGCGGGGCCTTATGTAGTCAATAAAATTTCTTATTTTTAAAAATTAAATTATAAAGTTCACTATTATGAAAAATGGAATCTTAATGTTAGCTGCAGTAGGGGCGCTGCTGTTTACTTCTTGTAAAGAAAACAACGATAACGCCTCAGAAAAAGTTAAGGCCGAAAACGTAGAAAGCGCTGCAGAGCGTGATGCACAGGCAACAGTTTATCCTAAAATGGAATTTGCAGAATCAGAACATGATTTTGGAAATATTGCTAAAGGTGAAAATGTAGAGCATACGTTTACCTTCACCAATGAAGGGCAGGCGCCATTGGTAATTACCAACGCAAAAAGTACTTGTGGATGTACAGTGCCAACCTGGACCAAAGAACCAATTCAGCCGGGAGAAAGCGGTGAAATGGTAGTTAAATTCAACGGTTCTGGAAAAGGGCAAGTAACAAAAACTGTTACAGTAACTGCTAATACTGAAGCTGGTACAGAGCGTCTTAGAATTAAAGCTTTTGTAGAAACCGAAGAAAATGCTAGCTAGTAAATGGATCAATTAACCCAGTTTGCCCCAATAATATTAATGTTTGTAGTGGTGTATTTTTTTATGATACGTCCGCAAATGAAAAAAGCTAAACAGGAACGTAATTTTGCTTCAGAATTAAAGCGTGGTGACCGTGTGGTGACCAAAAGTGGAATGCACGGCAAAATTATTGATTTTAGCGAAAAAAATAATGCGGTAATTATAGAAACCGGAGCAGGAAAAATAACCTTTGATCGTTCTTCCATTTCTATGGAAATGAGTAAAAAACTCAACGAACCGGCAAAGCCAGAAAAAGAAAGTAAGGCCAAAGCCATTAAAGAAAAGAAATAATTTTTCTGTTTTAATCAATAGAATTTAAAATCCCCGGGGCAAAAGCTCGGGGATTTTTATTTTGTAGAATGCCCGGAAAGATGATTTTTTTTCCGTTAACCTGAACCTTCCCGCCCGGTCAGGCGGGCTTGTTTCCGAGCTTGCTCCGAAAACTGTTCGGAGTTCTAACACTGAAAACATCCCGAGGCCTCGGGAGAGAATAACGTCAATCTTATTTAGCAGTTTTTATATTTATCGTTTAACCCAACCCCGTTTAAAATCATTGGTTTAATCTTATATAGGCGTGACTGTTTCGTAGCTTCCCGTTTAGCTTCAGTAATATAATCGGCGTATTCCCTTTGTTTTCCTTTAGTTAATTGCTGAAAGGAATTCTTTAAATCTTCATCTTTCTCTAACTCAAATTTTAATTCTGAAGGGAATATTAATTTTTTATCTTTTAAAGGTTTTATTTCTTTTCCTTCCCGCTGATTCTGTATGGCTTCCGCTACATATTTTTGAATAATTTCCAGTTTTAATTCATTGCCTTTTTCAAACCTTATTTGTCTCAAAGCTTTGGTTTTGCCTTGCTGAGCGTTGTAAAGCAAAGCGGTATTTTCTTTTAATAAAGCCCCATTAAAAAACCAAAGTGCACAATGATTTTTAAAGGCTGCGATTCCCATTATATTTTTACTATCTAAGGCGTAAACGGGAGCGCCCCATTTTATACATTCTTCTAATTCAGTATTTTGCAATACTTCTCTTAAAGAAAGTAATTCCTGTTTCCAGGTGGGGTGGGTTTCAATATATTGGTCTACCGATTGTACAGCCATTTTTTGAACTTTTAGATAAAGTCTTTACTCGACAATTGAGATTTAAATGTTCCGGGGCTTGCCTGCCATTTTCGCAGTTGGGCCTCGAAAATTAAACAATGGTTCTCAATGAATACTTCGTGAGCTTGCCCCGAGGTAGTTTACTTATAATTTTCTGAAGTCAGTTCCACGATTTTCACGATTACTTCAGTGGCTTTTTGCATACTTTCTACCGGTACGTATTCATATTTTCCGTGGAAATTGTGCCCACCGGCAAAAATATTAGGGCAGGGCAGTCCCATATAACTCAGTTGTGCTCCATCGGTTCCGCCGCGAATTGGTTTTAAAATAGGTTCTACATCTACCTCTTTCATCGCATTTTCAGCAATTTCTATAATATGCATCACCGGCTCAATTTTTTCTTTCATATTAAAATACTGGTCGGTAATTTCGACTGAAATACAGTCGCTTTCATACTGCGAGCAAATTTCTGAAGCCAGGTCTTGCATCATTTCCTTACGCGCTTCAAAATGTCCTAAATCGTGATCTCTAATTATGTATTCCAGAATGGTTTCTTCTACATCACCCTGCATATCACTTAAATGAAAAAATCCCTGCCGGCCTTCGGTATGCTCGGGGGTTTCCAATCGCGGTAGGGAATTAATAAAATCTACGGCAATATACTGGCTGTTTACCATTTTATCCTTGGCGTAACCTGGGTGCACACCTCTGCCCTGAACTTTAACAATAGCTTTTGCGGCATTGAAATTCTCAAATTCCAATTCGCCAATTTGGCTGCCATCCATAGTGTAAGCCCACTCTGCACCAAACTTCTCTACATCAAATTTATGTGCGCCACGGCCTATTTCTTCATCGGGTGTAAATCCTACCCGAATCTTCCCGTGAGGGATTTCAGGATTATCCAACAAATATTTCATCGCCGTCATAATTTCGGTGATCCCGGCTTTATCATCGGCGCTTAAAAGACTGGTGCCATCGGTAGTAATTATGGTCTGACCTTTATATTGCTTTAAATCATCAAAATATTCTGAAGACAGAATGATGTTTTTCTCTTTATTGAGGATAATATCATTACCGTCGTAATTTTCAATAATTTGAGGTTTTATATCGGTAGCATTAAAGTCCGGAGAAGTATCAAAATGCGAGATAAAACCTATCACCGGAACCTTATGAGCAACATTAGCCGGAAGCGTGGCCATCACATAGGCGTGATCGTCTATACTAACTTCGGTCATTCCCATTTCTTTTAACTCATCGGCCAGTTTTCGGGCTAACACCCATTGTTTATCGGTACTCGGGGTGGTTGTGCTATTGGGATCGCTTTGGGTATCAATCGTGATATAGCTAATAAAACGATCTATGATGCGCTGTTTGTTAATCATTGGTTAGTAGTTTAATCCAAAATTAAACATTCACATTTCAGCTTCAAAACCTTTTAAGATTTACTGCCGGTTTTTTATGATTTCTGCTATTTTTGCACAAACCAACTACCATGTATAAATCTTCGCTTAGGCCTTTATTATTTCGATTTGACCCGGAATGGGTGCATCATTTTACCTTTAAAACGCTTAAGAAAGTGGGCAAAACTGCTGCTTTTAAAAGTTTCGTACGAAAGAAATTTCAAGTTGAAGATCCGCGCCTGGAACGGGAAGTTTTCGGCTTAAAATTTAAAAACCCAGTGGGGCTTGCCGCTGGATTTGATAAAGATGCGAAGCTATTCCAGGAACTCTCAGATCTTGGTTTCGGTTTTATTGAAATAGGAACGGTAACTCCAAAGCCACAACCCGGAAACGAAAAAAAACGGCTTTTCCGATTAAAAGAAGACGGCGCGATCATTAACCGAATGGGTTTCAATAACGATGGTGTAAAAGCAGCGGTAGAAAGACTAAAGGAAAATAAAAATGTGCTTATTGGTGGAAATATTGGGAAAAATAAGATCACCCCAAATGAAAATGCTGTAGACGATTATAAGATTTGTTTTGAAGCTTTATACGATTATGTGAATTACTTTGTGGTAAATGTGAGTTCGCCTAACACACCAAATTTGCGAGAATTACAGGATAAGGAACCGCTCACCAATTTGTTGAATACGCTGCAAGGTTTAAATGCTGAAAAACCAAAACAGAAACCAATTTTACTTAAAATTGCACCCGATCTTACCGATGCGCAACTTTTGGATATTATCGATATTGTAAAAGAAACCAAGATTGCCGGTGTGATTGCAACTAATACCACAATTTCACGCGAAGGTTTACAATCGGAAAACAAAAACGAAACCGGAGGATTAAGCGGAAAACCATTAAAAAACCGTGCTACCGAAGTTATTCGGTTTCTTTCTGAAAAAAGTAATAAGGCTTTTCCAATTATTGGGGTAGGTGGAATACATTCTGCCGAAGATGCTTTGGAAAAATTGGAAGCAGGTGCCAGTTTAGTCCAGCTTTATACGGGCTTTATTTATGAAGGTCCGGGCTTAATAAAAGAGATTAATATGAAGTTACTTGAAACTGAGAATAAAAATTAATCATAAGAATATTTAATCGCAAAAATTGTTAGAGCAACTTATTCCCTTTTTAACTGCATCGGCGATTCTCACCATTTCACCCGGTCCCGATATTATTTATGTAATGGTACAGGGAATGGCCAATGGGAAAAAACACGGATTTGTCACAGCTCTTGGACTCGCTACCGGGATTATAATTCACACCAGCCTGGTTGCGTTTGGGGTTTCGGCAATAATTAAGAGTTCTGAAACCCTCTTTTTTATTATCAAACTTTTCGGTGCCGTTTACCTTTTATATCTCGCCTGGCAGGTTTACAAAAGTGATCCTGAAATTGCCTATTCTGCTAAAGGAATTAAAGCAAAGCCCTTATTTTCCCTTTTTAAGCAAGGTTTTATAATGAACGTATTGAACCCCAAAGTAACTATCTTTTTTCTCGCATTCTTTCCTGGATTTCTTTGGGTACCCGGCGGGAATACAGTGGTACAATTTTATATCCTGGGGGGCATTTTTATGCTTGTAACCATTATGATTTTTGGAAGTGTAGCCTTACTGGCAGGAAAAATCTCTACCTATCTTAAAAAACATAAACATTCGGGGGTGGTTTTAAAATGGCTTCAAATTGTAGTATTTATCGGAATTGCAGTTTTTATACTCGTTTAAAAGAATTCAGTATTATTCTTTGTAAGAAGCTTAGTGGAATTAGTAATTAATAGCTTTCAATTAAATAAAATGAATTAATTTCCAAAGGTTTTTAAATATTCCTTAAAATACTATCTTTGAAGGTATGGATAAAATCAAGCTTATCGAGTGTCCGCGAGATGCAATGCAGGGAATTAAAACCTTTATTCCTACAGAAAAAAAAGTGCAGTATATTCAATCTTTACTGCGCTGCGGATTTGATACCATAGATTTTGGAAGTTTTGTTTCTCCAAAAGCAATTCCGCAAATGGCAGATTCTGCTGAAGTTTTAGCCAAATTAGATCTCAGTACTACAAAAAGCAAATTGCTTGCAATTGTTGCAAATACGCGTGGTGCGCAAGATGCTTCGGTACACCCGGAAATTAATTATCTGGGTTATCCTTTTTCTATTTCTGAAAACTTCCAGATGCGTAATACTCACAAAACTATCGCTGAATCGGTAGAAATATTAAGTGAGATCCTGGAGATTGCCGAAAAAACTGATAAAGACGTAGTAGCTTATCTATCCATGGGTTTTGGAAATCCGTATGGAGATCCGTGGAATGTAGAAATAGTAGGGGAGTGGACAGAAAAATTATCTGGAATGGGAGTAAAAATCCTTTCTTTATCTGATACCATTGGGAGTTCTACTCCTGAAATCATTGAATATTTATTTTCAAATTTAATTCCAGAATATCCTGAAATTGAATTTGGAGCCCATCTTCATACCATACCCACAAAATGGCACGAAAAAATTGATGCTGCTTATAAATCAGGTTGCAGAAGATTTGACGGCGCAATCCAAGGTTTTGGTGGTTGCCCAATGGCCAAAGATGAGTTAACCGGAAATATGCCTTCCGAAAAAATGCTTTCCTATTTCAATTCAAAAAAAGCAGATTCTAATATTAAAATGACCAGCTTTGAATCGGCTTATAATGAAGCTTCTAAAATCTTCTCTGCATATCATTAATTATTTTATTTAAAATTATTCTTAATAATAGTTGTTGCAAATAAATTACAATTATATATTTGCTACCTATATTTAATCAGTCTAAATAAAGTAACAATGAAAAAGATTTTGACAACTCTTGTTCTTAGTGGCCTTGCCTTTACTTCGTGTACATCAGATGATGATACAATACCTGAAGATGAGCAAATTGAAGTTCCTGCTCAATACTCGTTTGAGAGAGATGGGGAATCAACCGTAAGTTACACAGGACAAACCCAAAGATTAAGCATGGTAAAGGAATTGTTTGCCGAATTCCATAATTTCGAGAATGCTACTCAAAGCAGCATGTCTAATATGTTTTCTAATGAAAACGATCCTTTTACAAGCCCTGAGCTGAACGAAACTTCAAAAAGCATTAAAAGCAAAGTAGCTGCCTCAAGATTGTACTTTTCTACAAATACAGTAGCCAGTAACGAAATAAAAAACGATTTTGAAGAATTTATTAGTATTCAGGCTAATGAGGTTTTTCCTAATGAAAATGAGCTTGCAGCTCCCGGGAAAGCAGGTCAAATTGCAGCCGGATCTTCAGAGCGATATATAGACGAAAAAGGTTTAGAGCCCGATCAGGCTTTTGCTAAAGGATTAATTGGTGCGCTTGTAACCGACCAAATGCTTAACAATTATCTTTCTGTAGAAGTGCTTGACGAAGGAGATAATCTTGTTAATAACGACGAAGAAAATGTAGAGGAAGGAAAAAGCTATACTACTATGGAACATAAGTGGGACGAGGCTTATGGCTACCTTTATGGAGATTCTTCCATTCCTTCTGAAAATCCTAATACTGATTTAAATGAAAGTGATGACATCCTTCTTTTTAAATATATGGGAAGTGTAAATAATGATAGTGATTTTGAAGGTATTGCTGAAGAAACTTTCGAAGCTTTCAAAACCGGTAGAGCTGCAATCGTTGCCGGGGATTATGATCTTCGTGACCAACAGGTTGCTATTATTCGTGAGAACGTTTCAACCATAATCGCAGTGCGTGCCATCTATTATCTACAAGCCGGTAAAAATCAACTGGCTGAAGGTCAGGATGGAGTAGCCTTCCATTCTCTTTCTGAAGGCTATGGCTTTATTTATAGCCTTATGTTTACTCATAATCCGGCAACAGGATCTCCTTATATTTCGGCTGAAAAGGTAGAAGATTACCTGGAGCAGTTAATGGCTGGAGATGGTTTTTGGGATGTGACCCCGGAAACTCTTGATACTATTTCTGAAGAAATTGCTGCTTCATTTGATTTTACTGTGGAGCAGGCATCTGAATAACTTTTGCAAACAAAACAACCAGGGTTAAAGTAGTTTTTTTTACCCTGGTTTAATTCATTATAATTATGATCAGGATACTAAGATTTTCAACCTTGTTCTTACTTGCAGCAGTGATTTCCTGTAGTGATACGGAAGATACTGATGATGGTGCAAATACCGATTCTTTTGATCGTGGAGAAATGCTTCAGAATTGGGCAGATAATATAATTATTCCATCTTTTGAAAATTTTGAAGGTATCACTCAAACTCTGGAAGAGAAAACGTTTGCTTTTACCAGTGATCCTTCCGAAACAACTTTAAATGAATTACGCAGCGCCTACGAGGACGGTTACCTTGGGTTTCAAACGGTTTCATTATTTGAAATAGGAGAGGCTGAAGCTATAAATTATCGTTCTAATCTAAATACTTACCCATTAGATGCAGCCGGTGTGGACGGAAAAATTTCTACTGATGATTATAATCTGGAATTGCCTTCTGCTTATGATGAACAGGGCTTTCCTGCACTTGATTACCTGCTAAACGGACTTGCTGAAACCGATACAGAAATCGTAGAATTTTATACTTCTCACGAAAATGCAGAGGTTTATAAAAATTATCTAAATGATGTTTCTAAAAGGATAAATGCGTTAACTAATACAGTGCATTCAGGATGGAAGGACTCTTTTCGCGATGATTTTGTTTCAAATACAGGCTCGTCCAGTACAGGCGCAGTAGATCGTATAACAAATGATTACGTTCTCTATTACGAAAAATTTGTTCGCTCGGGAAAAATAGGAATACCTGCGGGTGTTTTCACAGGAAATCCGGTACCGGGTGCGGTAGAAGCATATTATTCACCTTCACTTTCAAAAGATCTGTATCTAAAGTCTTTACAAACTACTCAGAATTTCTTTAACGGCCGTCATTTTAACGGCAGCCAGGAAGGCCCCGGGTATGATGATTACCTGGATTATCTTAACAGCATTAAAAACGGTGAAGATTTAAGCAAGCTTATAAACAGCCAGTTTGATATAATAAGAGCACATGCGGAGGTGCTGGACAACAGTTTTGTTAGCCAGGTTGAAAACAATAATAACGAAATGTTAGCGGCTTATGATGAGTTACAGCAAAATGTAATTTTGCTGAAAGTAGATATGATGCAGGCACTTTCAATAAGTGTAGATTATGTTGATTCTGACGGCGATTAATATTTCCGGATGAATCAGAAGATTACATCATATTTTAACGAAAAAACCCAGGCCGCTCCTTTAGCAGTCTTTCGGGTTTTTTTCGGTTTTATGATGCTGGCCAGTATTATTCGATTCTGGTTAAATGGATGGATTGAAAAATTATACATCCTCCCTGAATTTTCATTTTCCTATTACGGTTTTGAATGGGTAAAACCCCTGGGTAATTTTACCTACATCATTTTTTTAATCTGTGGACTTTCAGCATTCTTCGTTGGGATTGGTTATAAGTATCGGCTGGCCATTATCACCTTTTTTATCAGCTTTACTTATATAGAGCTGATGGATAAAACCACCTATTTAAACCATTATTATTTTATTAGTATCCTCAGTTTTTTGCTCATTTTTCTTCCTGCAAATGCCTATTTCTCTTTAGATGCAAAGAAAAATACAGGTATTGCTTTTCAAAAAATTCCCCGCTGGTGTATAGACAGTATTAAACTACTGCTTGGGATAGTTTATTTCTATGCCGGTTTGGCCAAAATAAATTTCGATTGGCTTTTAAAGGCTATGCCTCTTAAAATATGGCTTCCGTCTAAATACGATCTTCCTTTTTTAGGTGATTTGCTGCAACAGGAATGGGTGCATTACGCATTCAGCTGGAGTGGGATGTTATATGATCTTTTAATTCCATTCTTATTGTTGTACCGCCCAACCCGGCTTTTTGCATTTGTAATGGTTGTGATATTTCACGTATTAACCCGGGTTTTATTTCCTATTGGAATGTTCCCGTATATTATGATTGTAAGTGCCATTATCTTTTTTGATCCTGGAATTCATCATAAAATCCTGGAAAAGATTTCCCGCCTGTTCGGAATTGTAAAAGCGCGTTTTGATAATGGCAGGGCGTTAAATTATCTTTCGAACAAAAGGAAATTTCTTTTAAGTTTTTTGAGCCTTTTCTTTATCGTTCAGCTATTGCTCCCCTGGAGATATTTACTTTATCCCGGTGAACTTTTCTGGACCGAAGAAGGTTTTAGGTTTTCCTGGCGGGTAATGTTGATGGAAAAAGCCGGTTATGCACAATTCAAAGTAGTGGATGGAGAAACCGGAAAACGTTTTTATGTAGATAATTCAGATTTTTTAACGCCGTTTCAGGAAAAACAAATGTCCACACAACCAGATTTTATTTTGCAATACGCGCATTATCTGGCAGATCATTTTAAAAAAGATGGTCACGAAAATATCGAAATTTACGTGGAAAGTTATGTAGCACTTAACGGAAGACAAAGTGCGCCTTATATAGATCCTAACGTCAATTTGCTAGAGGAGAAAGACTCCTTTAAGCACAAAACTTTTACATTACCATTCCATGACCAAATCAAGGGCCTTTAGTTTCTTTTGTTTAATTTTCCTGACTTTTACCGGGTCTTATGCCCAGTCTATAAAAGGGAAGGTGATTTCTTCTGAAGATAATTCCGGCGTTCCCTATGCTGAAATTTATAATAAAACAACCGGAAATCTTACGCTTGCCGATGAGAATGGAGATTTTGCTATTGAAGCACTGCCGCCGGCAACTTATGAATTTGTGGTTTATAGCTTTGAATTTCAAATTGAAGAAAGAGAAATTGAAGTTACCGAAAATACCGAAGTAATATTTGAACTTGAGCCCTTAGCTGAAAGTCTTTCTGAAGTGGTTATTACCCAACGCCGTGAGCAATTATTTGCTTTACGTCGGCTTAAAGAAGTAGAAGGTACCGCCATCTATGCCGGTAAAAAAAGTGAAGTGGTGTTAATGGATAAAGTAACCGGGAATTTAGCCGCAAATAATGCCAGGCAAATTTATAACCATGTGGTAGGACTAAATATTTATGATAATGGAGATGCCGGTTTACAGTTAAATATAGGAGGAAGAGGGCTGGATCCAAACCGCACGCAAAATTTTAATACTCGCCAAAATGGATATGATATTTCGGCAGATGTTCTTGGCTATCCGGAAAGTTATTATACCCCGCCACCCGCAGCTTTGAGCGAGATACAAGTGGTACGTGGAGCTGCTTCGCTTCAGTATGGAACCCAGTTTGGCGGCCTTATTAATTTCAGGTTTAAAAAGCCAAATCCGGTTAAAAAATTCGAATTTATCAATCGGCAGTCGGTAGGATCTTACGATCTTTTTACCAGTTTTAATAGTGCGAGTGGAACTGTAGGTAAATTTAGTTATTACACTTATTATAATTATAAATCGGGAAATGGATTTAGACCAAATTCCCAATATGAATCTCATAATGCTTTTGCGCATCTGGCTTGGAAATTTAGTGAGAAAACCCAGTTGAGTTTTGAATATACCTGGCTGGATTACCTTGCCCAGCAGCCCGGCGGTTTAACCGATGCTCAGTTTTATGAAAACCCTAATTACAGCAATCGTTCGCGAAACTGGTTTGATGTAAACTGGAATCTATTTGCGTTAAAGTTTCAGCATGAGATTTCTGATAGAACAGATTTCAGTCTTAATCTTTTTGGTCTTGATGCCTCCCGGCAGGCACTGGGATATCGTCAAAACAGGGTTTCACAACCAGATGACCCCGAAGAGCCAAGAGAACTATTATTTGATGCATTTAATAACTGGGGCGCCGAAGCTCGTTTGCTTACTCGCTATAATTTTCTGGGAGAAGAATCGGTATTTCTTATAGGAAGTAAATATTATGATGCTGATAATACCCAAAGACAAGGGCCCGGAAGCGCTGCAGCTAATCCTGATTTTAGTTTTGCCTCCTCATCATATCCAAATTACCCACGGCAGTCCGAATTCCAGTTTCCGAATAAAAACCTGGCGATTTTCGGGGAAAACATTTTTCATCTTACCGAGCGTTTTTCAATTACACCGGGTTTTAGATTTGAATACATACATACACAAAGCGAAGGCAGCTTTAAAAACATTTTCACCGATCTGGCTGGGAATGTTCTACAAAATGAGACAATCGCAGATAACAGGGGTTTTGAAAGAGGTTTTGTATTGTTGGGTGCGGGAGCAGCTTATAAATTCACTCCGCAAACTGAGCTATATGGTAACTTCTCTCAAAACTACCGTTCGGTGACTTTTAATGATATACGGGTGGTGAATCCTGTTTTCCAGGTTGATCCCAATATTACCGATGAAGAAGGTTTTACTGCCGATTTAGGCTTACGAGGCAGATACAAAGATTTCTCTTATGATACCGGTATTTTTGGACTTAGATATAATAACAGGATAGGAGAGGTTCTTAGAGCAGAAGAAAGGGAAAATGCCTCGGGAGAAATGGTGGAGACCGGTCGTTTGGTTAGATTTAGAGGAAATATTGGAGATGCTTTTATTTATGGAGTGGAAGCTTTTGGAGAATGGAATTTAAAAAATATATTATTTGGGGAGAATCAAGATTATCTGTCCAGCATTTTTCTAAATGCTGCTTTTACCGATTCTGAATATACTTCTTCTGCACAGACCAATGTAGAAGGAAATCAGGTAGAATTCATTCCTGCAGTAAACCTAAAGGCGGGGATGAGTTTTGGATATAAAAACCTATTGGGCAGCTTACAGTATACTTATCTATCTGAACAGTATACCGATGCTACCAATGCAGCACAAGATCGCCGGGACTCGCAAAGAGGGATTGAAGGTGAAATTCCGGCTTACGGCATCATGGACCTTTCTTTTTCCTATTCCTACAAGCGATTTAAACTTGAAACCGGTATAAATAACCTATTAAATAACAGCTATTTTACAAGAAGAGCTACCGGATATCCCGGGCCGGGAATCATACCCGCGCAACCATTAACCTGGTATACTACACTTCAGTTTAAATTATAGAATTTGATTAACAAACAGTGCATAAAAAATTATCTACATTTTATTTAAACCTATTCTAAATAATTATATTTGTTCCAATTTAAAAGTGATTAAAATGAAAAAATTAATAGTTGCCATTTTCAGTATTATTTTGCTAATGTCTTGTAAAGATTCTGATAAGAAAGATGAGGCAGAAATTAAAACTTCAGAAGAAGTAAATGTTTATACCCACAGGCATTACGAATCTGATCAGGAATTGTTTAAAATGTTTGAAGAGGAAACCGGAATTACCGTAAACGTGATTAACGCTAGCGCCGATGAACTTATTCAAAAAATGAGAATGGAAGGGGAACAGTCTCCTGCAGATGTTTTAATAACGGTTGATGCCGGGAGATTAGAAAGAGCTAAAAGCAGTGATCTTTTGCAAGCCGTATCTTCAGATATTCTTGAAGAAACAATTCCCTCTCACCTTAAGGATGCCGATAATCATTGGTTCGGACTTACAAAAAGAGCCCGGGTTATTACTTATGCAAAGGATAGGGTAGACGAAAGTGAATTATCTACTTACGAAGATCTGGCTTCAGATAAATGGAACGATAAATTATTGATTCGTTCTTCGGGAAATATCTATAACCAATCGTTAATGGCTTCTATTATGGTTCATAACGGGGAAGAAGAAGCTAAAAAATGGGCAGAAGCAGTCGTAGAAAATATGGCACGGGCACCCAAAGGAAACGATCGTGACCAGGTAAAAGCCGTGGTTGCGGGGGAAGGTGATCTTGCCGTGGTGAACACTTATTACATCGGAAAAATGCTAAATTCTGAAGATCCTGAAGAAGTAAAGGCGGGAGAAAATATTGAACTTTTCTTTCCCAATCAGGATGGTCGTGGTACCCATATAAATGTTAGTGGTGCCGGCGTTGCAAAACACGCTCCTAATAAAGAAAACGCGATCAAGTTTATTGAATTTTTAATTTCTGAAGAAGCTCAGAAAATATTCGCGCATTCCAATTATGAATATCCGGTGAACGAAGATGTAGCTCCTGCAAATTTACTCCAGGAATGGGGAGAATTTAAAGAAGACACACTTAATCTATCTACACTGGGAGAGAATAATAAAAAAGCAGTAATGCTATTTGATGAAGCAGGCTGGAAGTAGTGATATATTTTCGATAAAATCAAGGTTACGGCGACTTAAAAGAGATACAAATCGATGGTCAATATTTACATTGGCCATCGTTCTTTTTATTGCCCTACCGGTTATCGCCATTGCCGTAAAATTACTGGCAGGACCCGGGGAGACCTGGGGGCATCTGGTAGATAACCTTTTGGTAGATTATATTGGAAATTCCTTTTTTCTCATTTTTTTCTGTAGCTTATTAGTACTTATTATGGGAGTCGGCACCGCCTGGTTGGTGGCCCGGTTTGAATTCCCATTTAGAAAGCAGCTGGAATGGTTGCTTATTCTTCCATTGACTATTCCTTCTTACATCGTGGCTTATGCTTACGCTGGAGTTTTCGATTATGGCGGAAGCCTGGAACTTATTTTAAGAGGATTAAACCTCGAATTTATTCGGATAGATATTATGAATAAATTCGGATTGGCTTTTGTACTTAGTATTTCACTTTTTCCTTATGTATATGTAAGTTCCCGTGCATTCTTTTTAAATCAGGCAGGAAATCTTCTCGAAGCTTCTACAATGCTTGGAGTAGGAGAATTTAAATCTTTTTTCCGGTTGATGTTACCCCTGGCAAGGCCGGCAATTATCGCCGGACTCATCCTGGTCTTAATGGAAGTTTTAAACGATTATGGCGCTGCTCAATATTTTGGGGTGAATACCTTTACCACCGGAATTTTCAGGGCTTGGTTTTCTCTGGAAGAACCGGAAACCGCGGTCTATCTTTCGGCATTACTTATTTTTATTGTTTTTGCCCTTATTTTATTCGAAAAATGGCAGCGTAAAAACATCCGGTTTACCGGAAACAAAGCCTCCGGCCGTACCCACAGAAAGTTAGGAACCAAACCCATGCAATGGTTAAAGTTTCTCTTGGTTTTAATCCCTGTCATCTTGGGCTTTTTTATCCCCGTGGGACAACTGATCTATTGGGCGTTTTTAACCGCTGAAAAAGTGTTTGATCTCGATTTTATTATGCTCTCCCTGCAAAGTTTTGGAATTGCTTTAGTCACTTCTTTAGTAACTGTTCTTTTTGCAACTTTACTTATATATTTTGCGAAATGGAGTAGTATAAACGGAATTAAAAGTATCTCAAGGTTAGGGATATTAGGTTATGCCATTCCCGGGGCGGTGGTGGCTATTGGGATTATGATTCCAACCCTGGCTTTTGATAAGTGGTTTATCAACACCATGGATTCGGTTTTTGGTGTAGAAACGGGCTTTTTATTTAATGGGACGCTAGTCGCACTGGTTTATGCATATAGTGTTAGATTTTTAGCGGTAGCTTATAATCCTATAGAATCCACGGCTTTAAAAGTAAGTAATAGTATTCCTGATTCTTCTAAAATGCTGGGAGTAGGGAATTTTAAAACCTTTTTTAAAATTGAATTTCCTTTGATAAAAACCGGAATTTTAAGCGCGGTGATCCTTGTATTTATAGATGTTTTAAAAGAATTACCATTAACCTTAATTTTAAAACCATTTCATATTAACACTCTCGCCGTGAAAGCTTTTGAGTATGCGAGTGACGAAATGGTAATGGAAGCTGCAATTCCTTCTTTATTTATTATCTTCACGGCTACCATTCCCGTGATATTTTTAAACAAATTATTGATAAAAGAATAAAATGCTAAGCGTAAATTCTATTTCTAAAAGCTTCGATAAAGGCAAAACTTTTGCCTTAGATGAGGTTTCCTTTAATTTAGAGGAAGGAGATGTTTGCGCCATTGTGGGTGAAAGCGGAAGTGGAAAAACCACCCTGGTCAGGCTAATCGCCGGCCTGGAACGCCCCGATCACGGTAGCATTATTCTCAATAACAAAGAACTTTCTTCTGTAAAAAAACTTGTTCCGCCAGAAAAACGAAAAATAGGTTTGGTTTTCCAGGAATATGCTTTATTTCCGCATTTTAATCTGCTTAAAAATGTTACCTACGGAATTTCTAAACTTAAAAATAAAAAAGAACGTGCATTGGAAATGCTAGAGCTGGTCGGACTTAGTGGACTCGAAAAACGCTATCCCCATCAACTTTCTGGCGGGCAGCAGCAGCGAGTGGCATTGGCCCGGGCTTTGGCCCCAAATCCTTCTTTGCTGATTTTAGATGAACCTTTTAGTAACCTGGATGCAATGCTTAGAATGCAGCTACGTAGCCAGGTGTTTGAAGTTATTAAGAAAACCGGCGTAACTGCAATTTTTGTAACCCACGATACCCAGGATGCACTTTCTGTAGCCGATGAAATTCTTATTCTTCAGCATGGAAAAGTGATTCAAAAAGACCAGGCTTCAAATTTATATATCAAGCCAAATTCGGTTTATGTGGCTTCGCTCTTCGGAAATACCATTCAGCTGAATAAAGAATTACAAACCGCATTTGATTGTCCCTTAAATCCAAAATGTAGCCACGCCATTCGCAACGAAAACCTTAGTATTAACGAGGAATGCGAATATGTAACCCACGCACGGGTATTAAAGAAAACCTTTATGGGAAATGGCACCCATTTGCTGCTGAAACTGGATAACGGGCATCAAATTTCAGTAGTAACTAAAGACACCAATGTGGCCGATAAGATAAAAATTGGTTTTAACTCTACTGATGTACTGGAATTTGCCGGTTAAACCTTCCGAAGTAATTTTCTGATAACTAATAGCTTTTAAGCCTGTTTTTGCTATAAAAAGCTTATATTTGCACGCAATTAAATCTTTAATTGCTATGATCGCACACGATTCCAAAATCTTAGGAGAGGGCCTTACTTACGACGATGTATTGCTTGTTCCCGCTTACTCTGAAGTACTACCTCGAGAAGTAAGTATTCGTACAAAATTCACAAAAAATATTTCTATAAACGTGCCCATAATTTCGGCCGCGATGGATACGGTTACCGAATCCAGAATGGCTATTGCTATGGCCCGTGAAGGAGGAATTGGTGTTTTGCATAAGAATATGACTGCCGAGCAGCAGGCACTTAAAGTTCGTAAAGTAAAACGTGCCGAAAGCGGAATGATTATAGATCCAGTTACTTTACCTATTACAGCATCTGTCAGTGATGCAAAAGCAAATATGCGCGAACATAGTATTGGAGGAATCCCAATTGTAGATGATGATGGCAAATTGCTGGGAATTGTTACAAACAGGGACCTTAGATTTGAGAAAAATAATAGCAGGCCGATTGCTGAGGTGATGACTTCAGAGAACCTGGTAACAGTTGCCGAAGGTACTTCCCTTGACCAGGCAGAAGATATTTTACAGGAAAATAAAATTGAGAAACTTCCTGTGGTTAATAAGGATAACAAACTTGTTGGGCTTATTACTTTTAGGGATATCACAAAACTTACCCAAAAGCCTAATGCAAATAAAGATAGCTTCGGAAGACTTCGTGTAGCCGCAGCCATTGGCGTAACTGCTGACGCGGTAGATCGTGCTGAGGCTTTAGTAAACGCAGGTGTAGATGCGATTATTATTGATACCGCCCACGGGCATACCAGAGGCGTAGTTTCTGTTTTGAAAGATGTAAAAGCAAAATTTCCTGATCTGGAAGTTGTAGTAGGGAATATTGCTACTGCTGAAGCTGCTAAATATTTAGCTGAAGCAGGAGCAGATGCAGTGAAAGTAGGAATTGGTCCCGGATCTATTTGTACCACACGAGTTGTGGCGGGAGTTGGTTTTCCTCAATTTTCCGCAGTTCTTGAAGTTGCAGCAGCACTAAAAGGAACCGGCGTTCCAGTAATTGCCGATGGCGGAATTAGATATACCGGTGACATTCCAAAAGCTTTAGCTGCAGGAGCCGACTGTGTCATGCTTGGCTCATTATTGGCCGGAACAAAAGAATCTCCGGGAGAAACCATTATTTATGAAGGAAGAAAATTCAAATCTTATCGCGGAATGGGATCGGTAGAAGCTATGCAAAAAGGCTCTAAAGACCGTTATTTCCAGGATGTGGAAGATGATATCAAGAAACTGGTACCGGAAGGTATTGTTGGTCGGGTTCCTTATAAAGGAGAGTTGGAAGAAAGTATTCATCAATTTGTTGGTGGCCTAAAAGCAGGAATGGGCTATTGCGGCGCTAAAGATATTCCCACGCTAAAGGAAAATGCAAAGTTTGTGAAAATTACCGCTTCAGGAATTCACGAGAGCCATCCGCACGATGTAACTATTACTAACGAATCTCCTAATTACAGTAGGTAAATTTTTTTACCCTATAAATTAAAAGACCTCACAGATTTTGAAATTTGTGAGGTTTTTTTTAATACGTCATCCCGAATTTAAGACGTGGATAATTTAATTATGTTAGAATCCCGAAGGTTCAGGATAGCTTGAATAAATAAAACTTTTCAAACTTAAACTTCGATAGATATTAAAGTTTATTCTTCCTCCTCTACTTCAGAAGGAGCAGGAATTTCAATTCCCATTTTATTCATTACTTTTTCCGTAATATCATATTCTTCAGCAGAAAAAGCAAGACTGTTTCCACCTGCGTGAAGAATTTGTGTAAAACCTTCTTCCTGGATTACGGCGCGCATTGCGACATCAATCTTTTCATAAAGCGGATCGGTAAGTTCGTTTCTGCGCATTTGCATCATTACCTGCGCTCTTTGCCTAAATTGCTTAATCTGGTTTTCCAGTTCAATAATTTCAGATTCACTCTGTTGGCGGGCTTCATCGGCCAGGGTTTCGGTATTTGCCTGGTAGCTTTTTACCAGGGTGTCATATTTTTTTACACTCCCCTGGAAATCCTGTTGCAATTGCTGATCGTAGGCTTGTAAGCCTTCATTTACCTCTTCCATTTCGGGCATTTGTGAAAGGATGTAATCGGTATCTATGGTTCCTACTTTTGTTTGTGCGCTAACAAAAACGCTAAAACATAAAAAAGCAATTAATAAACTGCTGCGTGTCATAATAATATTGTTTTAGGCAAATATAATAGCAGCTTTTAATTATTCATACAAAATCTCTTAAAAGTATTGTGCCGAGATAATACTTTTGGCTGATCTTCAAATTAACACATTAATTCAATTTAAAATTATAATTTTAAGAGGCTTAGAATCGTTTAGCCATAAGCTTGTAGAACCTACAGGAATTCTTATTTTTGCCTACGCGCAAATAACAGGCTGTTAGTCTTTTGAAAATGGTATGTAAATTGCTATCTCAACTTAATGAATTTGAAGGTATCATCGTTTTTTATAATTTCTTTAATAGCCGCTGTTTTGCTCGCTGGTTGTACATTTTTTGAAAAAGAAGAAGAGCGTAAGGTGATAGTAAGGGTCAATGATTCTTACTTGTATGAAGAAGATATAAACGCTTTAATTAACGAGAATACGTCTATAGAAGATAGCAGTCTTATTGTATCTAATTATATTACACGTTGGGCAACACAGCAATTGCTTATAGACCGGGCTCAATTAAACCTTCCTGAAAGTCAGCAAAGAGAGTTTAGAGATCTTATAGAAAACTATAAAAATGAACTTTATACAAGTGCCTATAAAGATGCGGTAGTGGGCCGGCAGTTAGACAGTAGTTTAACGAAGGAAGAAAAAAAAATCTATTTTGAAGAAAACATAGGAAATTTTAAGCTTACTGAAGATTTATTGAAATTGAGGTATGTAAGCCTGGAAGAAAATAACACCAATATAGATGAAATAAAATCTTATCTCACACGATTTAATGAAGAGGACAAAGAAGAACTTGATAAATTATCGCTTCAGTTTAAAAATTACTCTTTAAACGATTCGGTTTGGGTGAAGATAAAGACGGTTTACGATAAAATCCCTGCGTTATCATCTAATAATAGGGATAATCTATTAAACAAATCTAATTTTTTTCAGGTAGAAGATTCATTAGGTGTATATTTGATCTATGTAAATGACGTATTAGAACATGGTCAGGACGCTCCATTTGAGTACGCAGAGCCTACCATAGAAAAGATTTTGCTTAATAAGCGAAAAAGAAATTTAATAAAAGAACTGGAAAAAGATATTACAAAAGATGCAATTAAAAATGAACAATTTGAAATCTATAATTAAAAATATCGGCTTTCTTTTGGCCGTTTTACTGGGCTTTACCGGGTATTCACAAGATGTGATTGTAACCGATAGTACCTCAATTCAACCAGAGGATGAGATCGCGCAAAATACCGTTACCGAAACCAATAACTCAGAGCGCCGCAAAGTAGACGGAATTGCTGCCGTAATTGGTGATTACATTATTCTGGACAGCGATGTAGATATGATGTACAAGGATATGCAAAGCCAGGGAATGTCTACTGCAGATGTGACCGATTGCCAGCTGGCAGGTTCTCTTATGGAAAACAAACTCTATGCTCACCACGCCATTCAGGATAGTATTATTGTGATGGATGCTGAGGTGAATAGTTATATCGATCAGCAAATTTCTGAAATGGTGCGCCAAGTAGGTTCTATGGAGAAAGTCCTGGAATTTTATAATAAAGAAGATGAAGCTGAATTTAGAAGTGAATTATTCGAGCTTAATAAAGAGCGTCAACTTGCCAACAGGATGCAGCAAAAAATTGTTGAAACTGTAGAAATTACTCCGGAAGAAGTAAGAGCCTATTACGAAAGTCTTCCCGAAGATGAATTGCCGGTTTTTGGAGAGGAAGTAGAGCTTTCTCAAATTGTAGTAGAGCCTGAAATTCCTGAAAGTGAAAAGCAAAAAGTAATAGATCGTTTAAAAGATTTCAGGGCGGATGTTTTAGATAATGATGCTAGTTTTGCAACCAAAGCGGTTTTGTATTCTCAAGATCCAGGAAGTGCCAGGGATGGTGGTAGAATTTCTCTTTCAAGAAAAGATAATTTTGTAAAGGAATTTAAAGATGTAGCCTTTAGCCTTCAGGGCGGGGAAGTGAGCGAACCTTTTGAAACGGAATTTGGCTATCATATTATACAGGTAGATAGAATTAGAGGGCAAAAGGTAGATTTAAGACATATTCTACTTATCCCCGATGTTACCAATGCTTCTGTTGAAGAAGCTAAAGCGAAAGTAGATAGCATTAGAAAAAGAATAGACGAAGGAGTTCTGGATTTTGCTGAAGCTGCCCGTGAATTTTCTGATGAAGAAGAAACAAGATCAGATGGTGGGAAACTGATTAACCCAAGAACCGGTGATACCCGTTTTGAACTTTCTAAGATAGACCCAAAATTGTATGATGAAGTTGGAGATCTACAGGAAGGTGAACTTTCTTTAAGAATGCGTGATCAGGATAGAACCGGGCGTCCGTTTTTTAAATTGATAAAAGTGAATAAAAGAATTGCTGAGCACGAAGCCAATTACGCTACAGATTTTACAAAGATCAAAGAGCTTGCATTACGCGACAAACAGTTAGAAGCTATAGAAGAGTGGCAGAAAGAGAAAATAGGCGACACTTATATTAAAGTAAACGGAAAGTTTAAAGACTGTGAGTATAGCAGTAACTGGTTAAAAAATTAGATTTTATAAATGTCAGACGTTGCTCTAGTAGAAAAACTGGTAGTTAAACACCGGGATCTAAAGAAAGAAATTGCCAAAATAATAGTCGGGCAGGATGTGGTTATAGACCAGATCCTGCTTTCGGTTTTTTCAGGAGGGCATTCGTTGCTGGTTGGGGTTCCAGGTTTGGCCAAAACCTTAATGGTCAATACCATTTCCCAGGCTTTAGGCCTCGATTTTAAAAGAATACAATTTACTCCAGATCTAATGCCCAGCGATATTTTGGGTGCAGAAATCCTGGACGAAAATAGGACCTTTAAATTTATAAAAGGCCCGGTTTTTTCAAATATCGTCCTTGCCGACGAAATTAATAGAACTCCGCCTAAAACCCAGGCCGCTTTATTAGAAGCTATGCAGGAAAGATCGGTTACTGTAGCAGGGCACAATTATAAACTGGCTAATCCTTATTTTGTACTGGCTACCCAAAACCCCATTGAGCAGGAAGGGACCTATCCTTTGCCCGAAGCTCAGTTAGACCGGTTTATGTTTTCCATTTTACTGGAATATCCAAGTTTTCAGGAAGAAGTAGATGTGGTGAAAAGCACAACTTCAGATAAAACTCAAAAGATAAATGCTTTATTTTCTGCGGCAGAAATCGTGGAAATTCAGCAATTAATTAGAAGAATTCCTGTTGCTGATAATGTGGTGGAATACGCCGTTAGGCTGGTGGGAAAAACCAGGCCGGCTTCTGCTGAAGCACCAGAATTTGTGAAGAATTACCTCGATTGGGGTGCAGGACCTAGAGCTTCGCAAAACTTAATTCTTGCCGCTAAATCTCACGCAGCGGTTAACGGAAAATTCTCTCCAGATATTGAAGATGTAAAGGCGGTAGCCATTGGAATACTACGCCACAGAATTATTAAAAACTACAAAGCTGAAGCCGAAGGGATTTCAGAAGAAAAAATTATCAGGGACCTCTATTAATGGTTAAAACTTAGACCGGGTTTTATTAAGTGTGCTTTTCTATATTTTTATGGGGGAGAGATTTTTTTTTTCCAATATTTTAGACGTACGTGAAAAAACAAGTACTTTGGTAAACTGGACAGCGGTAGCAATTCTGTTTATATTTTGGTTAATTATTCTTGTAGATATATGATCGAACAAAAACTCAAGGATAAAACCTTTTGATTCTTTCTATGTTCTTCATTCCCTTTTTTGCCCCTGTTATTTATTCCGAAGAAAAAAATTAATTCATCTTCAAAATAATATGTTTAGAAATTTAATAAGCTCTAAAACGTGGTTTCTTATCAAGAATGGGTTTAAATTTTAGATTCTTCAAGGATCGTAATTAAATTTTTGATAATTCAGTTATCTTAATTTACGGAATTCATAATATTCAACCCTAATATTATCCTTAGTTGAATTTAAGTCATCATAAATTGTGAAATATAAAATTATTTTCATTAAATTTTGATAATCACTTCTTATTTTCAAAATCCACTCGAAATCCTTAAATTTGCTAGACTTTTTTAGAACTAAATATATAATAATATGGCATACGATATTGATATGATCAAGAAGGTGTACAGCCAAATGGCCGAACGTGTGAATACTGCACGCGAGGTGGTTGGAAAACCTTTAACCCTTTCAGAAAAAATCCTTTATTCGCATTTATGGGATGGTTCGGCCAAAGAGGCTTACCAAAGAGGAAAAGACTATGTAGAATTTGCGCCTGACAGGATTGCCTGCCAGGATGCAACTGCCCAAATGGCTTTGCTTCAATTTATGCAAGCCGGGAAAAAACAAGTTGCAGTTCCAACTACAGTGCATTGTGATCACCTTATCCAGGCCAAAATGGGAGCGGCAATAGATTTACAAGCTGCCAATAAATCAAGTAGTGAAGTTTTTGATTTCCTTGAATCTGTTTCTAATAAATACGGAATTGGTTTTTGGAGACCGGGTGCAGGTATTATTCACCAGGTAGTATTAGAAAACTATGCATTTCCCGGAGGAATGATGATTGGTACCGATTCTCACACAGTAAATGCCGGCGGACTTGGAATGGTTGCGATTGGTGTTGGTGGTGCTGATGCGGTAGACGTTATGGCCGGAATGCCATGGGAGCTTAAATTTCCAAAACTTATTGGCGTTAAATTAACCGGAAGCCTTTCCGGATGGACCGCTGCAAAAGATGTAATTTTAAAAGTTGCCGGAATTCTTACCGTAAAAGGTGGAACCGGAGCAATTATAGAATATTTTGGCGAAGGAGCCCGCTCTATGTCAGCTACCGGTAAAGGAACTATTTGTAATATGGGAGCTGAAGTTGGTGCAACCACTTCAACTTTTGGATACGATGAGTCTATGGACCGTTACCTGCGTGCTACAGCTCGTACTGAAGTTGCAGACGCAGCCAATGAGATTAAAGAACACTTAACAGGAGATGATGAGGTTTATGCAAATCCTGAACAATATTTTGACGAAGTAATTGAAATTAATCTTTCTGAATTAAAGCCTCACCTTAATGGACCGTTTACTCCAGATTTAGCAACTCCTATTTCTGAAATGGGTGTTAAAGCAAAAGAAAACGACTGGCCAATTAATGTAGACTGGGGATTAATAGGATCCTGTACCAACTCTTCTTACGAAGATTTAACCCGTGCCGCATCTATCGCAAAACAGGCTGTAGATAAGAAAGTAAAAGCAAAATCTGATTTTGGTATTAACCCGGGATCTGAACAAATTAGGTTTACTGCAGAACGTGACGGTTTGCTAAAGATTTTTGAAGATCTTGATGCTACAATTTTCACTAATGCTTGCGGACCTTGTATTGGGCAGTGGGATCGAAGTGATAGAAAAGGTGATGAGAAAAACACTATTGTACATTCTTTTAACCGAAACTTCTCAAAAAGAGCTGATGGTAACCCAAATACCCACGCCTTTGTTGGTTCTCCTGAAATGGTTGCTGCAATTGCAATTTCAGGTCGATTGGATTTTGATCCAACTCGGGATAAGCTTATCAATGAAGATGGGGAAGAAGTGATGTTAGACGAACCAACAGGAATCGAATTACCTTCTGATGGTTTTGCTGTGGAAGAAGATGGGTATGTACCACCAAATGAAGATGGAAGTTCTGTAGTTGTAAAAGTAGCTGAAGACAGTGAAAGACTACAGTTATTAACTCCGTTTGAGCCCTGGGATGGTAAAAACCTTATGGGGGCTAAATTGCTAATTAAAGCTTTTGGAAAATGTACTACAGACCATATTTCTATGGCAGGACCGTGGTTGCGTTACAGAGGTCACTTAGATAATATTTCTAATAACTGTCTTATTGGAGCGATTAACGCTTATAATAAAAAGACAAACTTTGTAAAAAATCAGCTTAACGGTGAGTACGATGGTGTGCCTGCTGTACAACGTGCCTATAAGAAAGAAGGCGTTCCAACCGTAGTGGTGGGAGATCATAACTATGGGGAAGGTTCTTCAAGAGAGCACGCGGCTATGGAGCCTCGTCACCTTGGAGTGAAAGTGGTATTGGTAAAATCTTTTGCCCGTATTCACGAAACCAACCTTAAAAAACAAGGTATGTTAGGATTGACTTTTGATAATGAGGCCGATTACGACCTTATCCAGGAAGACGATACCTTTAACTTTATAGATCTTGAAGATTTTGCTCCAGACAAGCAAATCACCGTAGAGATTGTACATGCTGATGGTAGTAAAGATACTATTAAAACAAACCATACTTATAACCAACCTCAAATTGAATGGTATAAGCATGGTTCTGCTTTAAACTTGATTAAGAAGCAAAACGCCGCTTAATTAAGATTGGCTTATAAATTTTAAGAGGCTGATTATTTTTTTTGCAAACGTCACCCTGAACTTTTTCAGGGTCTAACTTCAAAGAATCTAAGATTCTGAAATAAGTTCAGAATGACGGAGCGAAGGTAATTAATCAGCCTCTTTTTTATGGCTTAAATTCAGATGTTAAGTACCTTTGTTATTTACGTCTAAGTATTAAAATTCGGCAATGAAGAAGCTTTTCAAGAATCAATGGACTAACATTATTTTTATTGTAATTATCCTGGTGATGATTATCCCACAAACCCGGAAGCCCATTCAAATTGTTGTCAATAAGATTTTTGCATTTAGCCCTTCGGTTACAGATGAAGCAGACAGGAAAGAACTGGAAACTTATAACTGGACACTGGAAACAAAAGATGGAAAAAGAGTTGATTTTGCTGAATCTAAGGGAAAAGTGATAATCGTAAATTACTGGGCTACCTGGTGCCCACCCTGTATTGCTGAAATGCCGAGTTTCCAGGAACTTTATACCGATTATAAAGACGATGTAGAATTCTATTTTATCTCTGGCGAAGATCACGAAACTACCAACAACTTCCTGAAGCGTAAAGGTTACAACTTCTCCAGTTACAGGATGCTCTCTGAAGACCCAAAACCTTTGGATGGTTATACGTTGCCTTCTACTTATGTAATTGATAAAAACGGAACCATTGTAGTTGATAAAAAAGGCGCTGCCGACTGGAATAGCCAGAATTTTAGAAACTTATTAAGTCAGCTTTTAACCGATTAACTTAAAAGGTTTTCCTAAAAAATGATTTTACAAAATCAAAGCTGTAAAGCGTAAACATAATCTTTAAATCTTCTGAAACTGAAGTTTCTTCATCCAGGTATTTAAAAAAATCCTGCGGGGAATTTTTAGTGTAGAATTTGGTAAAAATCTCTTCTCCTTTTTGATTATTCTGGGCAAGTACATCCAGGAAAATAGCATCATATTTTCTGAATTTCTCATTGATTAAGTTTTCTCCAGGTAATTTTCCGCTTTTAATATTTTTAATAATTCGGTTTATGCGTTTTTCTGTGTTTTTAAACGAATAACCGGTAGAAGGTTTAACCCAGCCACCACCGGTGCCAATTTTGGTAATTTGCTTTGTATTTGCCTTATTAAATGGGAAATCGGTCATTGGGATTACGCCGGTTTCAGTGCTTTTAACCGTGAATTCTTTTGTTTTTAAAACTTTTTCAAAATATTTCTGAAGCATTTCATCATAGACTTTATCTTCAGTTAAAAAGGGAGAGAAAAAAGTATATTCAACTAAAGCTTTTTTCTCGGTAAAGGGCAGAATATAAGTGAAAGCAGTAGCTTCGGGATACTTAATCCGGTAATCCATCATCGTAAAAGAATCGGGGGTAAAAATGGGTTTTTCGGTTTCTACTTCCCAGCCTTTAAAATGTTGAAAAATAGTAGTGTGTTTTTTACTCTCGAGGTAAGAAGGATCTATCCGGCTATCAAAAAAATGGGTAGCACCGTAAGATTTTTTTCGACCTTTGGCCTTCATAGTCACCGGATCAATTTTCTGAATTTCATCGGTAATAAATTCTATGTCGCCAGATTCTTCTATTTCTTCCTGCAATTTTTGATGATAATCTGCTGCTTTTATCATCTTATACGAATAAGGAGAGAGTTGTAAATCTATATTTTCTTCAGAAGTTATAAATTTTCCTTTATTCCAGGATTGGGTAAGTAGATGATCCCATTTGCCGGCTCCTTTTTCCCAAAAACACCAGGTTTTAACCGGCAGAGAAAAATCAGAATCTATTATGGCAATCTTTTTTCCTTTAAAAAAAACATCCCGGCTAAGTTGCCGGGCTAATTGAAGGCCTGCAAGTCCTCCACCAATAATAACATAGAAATATACGGGACCTAGCATAGAATTACTAACGCAGCATTATCATTTTATTTTTTAAAGTATTTGAAAGGTACGAATAACATTCCAAAACATTCGCCATCATCTTTACCAAGATGTTTGTGGTGCATCTTATGTGCCCTTCTAATTCCTTTCGCATAGCTATTATTAGCGTTTCTAAAAACCTTAAAACGCTGGTGGATAAAAATATCGTGAACCGTAAAATAAGTGATTCCGTAAGCTAAAATTCCTAACCCAATGGGTAAACCAATCCAAACATCTTCGTAACGCCAAAGCAGGAAAAAACCAATACTAACCAGCGCATAAAAAATAAAGAAAAGGTCGTTGCGTTCCCACCAGTGGCTGTGGTTTTTGTGGTGGTGGTCTTTGTGCAGTTTCCAGAGTAAGCCATGCATAATATATTTATGGGTAAACCAGGCCATTCCTTCCATTCCTGCAAAGGTGCCCAGAAAAACCAGAATCCATAATAAAATATCCATATTAAATAAGTTTTAGTCTATAAGAAATATACGATTTGGCCAAAAGTCCTGCTTTTTGATAATCTGGAACTCTTACTCTGCTGTTCCTAATTTCTAAAGAAGGTACTTTTTTAAGCTTATGTAGTAATTTTCTATAATAAATATATGCGGTATAAACGCCAAATTTAGCCTCTACCGGTAAGTGTGAAATCCCGCTTAAGCCGTGTTTAAAATCTTCTTCAATTTCAGCTATAATCTTTTGTTTACTGGCTTCATCTAACTGTTCAAGATTGGTGCCGGGAAAATAACTTCTGCTAAGATCTTCAAAATCGGCTTTAAGGTCTCTTAAAAAATTCACCTTCTGAAAAGCCGAACCTAAACTCATTGCCGATTGCTTCAGGGATTCATATTTTTTTGTGTCTCCCTTTACAAAAACCTTTAAACACATAAGGCCTACAACATCTGCACTTCCGTAGATATATTCTTTGTATTCGGCAACACTAAGATAGTCAGATTTATGCAAATCTAAGCGCATACTCTTCATAAAAGCACGATAAAGTGATTCATCTATTTTATATCTGTGAACGGTCTCCTGAAAGGCATTTAAAATAGGATTTAAACTAATTTTATCTTCAATTGCTTTATAAAGATCTACCTCAAAATCATTAAATAATTTTTCCTTGTCATAGTCGTGAAATGTGTCTACAATTTCATCGGCAAAGCGCACGAAGCCGTAGATATTATAAATATCCTGACGAATAGAGGGCGCGAGCATCCTGGTTGCCGTAGAGAACGAGGTGCTATATTGGTGAGTAACAGTTTTACTACAAGCCCGTGAAACATTGTCAAAAATGGCTTTCATAATTTAATTTTCTTTTTGAATTAATCCCGCAGCGAGCTTTCCTGATATTAGGGAAGGAGGTACCCCGGGACCGGGAACACTTAGCTGCCCGGTAAAAAATAATTTGTGCACTTTTTTGCTCTTTAATTTAGGTCTTAAAAATGCAGTTTGCAAGAGTGTATTTGCCAGTCCATAGGCATTACCCTTATAAGAGTTATAATCTTCTTTAAAATCTTTTACGCAAAACGATTCTTTAAAAAGAAGATGATCGGTCACATTTTGGTTGGTTAGACTTTCAAAACGGGTTATGATTTTCTGAAAATAATTTTCTCTGATTTCAGGAGTATCTTCTACATCTGGTGCCAGCGGAATTAAAAATATACCAGCTTCTTTTCCTTCTGGCGCTGCAGCATCATCTGTTACTGAAGGAAAACTCGCATAAAACAAAGGATTTTCTGGCCACTCGGCATCGTCGTAAATTGCTTTGGCGTGTTTTTCAAAATCGGTGTCAAAAAATAAAGTGTGGTGGGTTACGTTTTCCAATTTTTTGTTGAAACCTGCAAAAAACAATAGGGCAGAAGGAGCAAAGGTTTTCTTTTGCCAGTAAGATTCTTTGTATTGTCTTTTATATTCGGGCAGTAAAGTTTCGGTATGGTGATAATCGGCACCGCTAAGAATATAATCGGCTTCTATTCTTTCGCCGTTTACCTGCATTCCTGTTGCGGTATTATTTTCAACAAAAATTTCAGAAACCGGCGCGTTGGTAGTTATTTTAACGCCCAGTGAATTCGCCAGGGTTTCCATAGCTTCAATCACCTTATACATTCCGCCTTTAGGATGCCAGGTTCCCAGGCCAAAATCGGCATAATTCATAAAACTGTAAAAAGCGGGAGTATTACTGGCTTTAGCACCAAGAAATAATACAGGAAATTCAAGAATTTGAATTAGTTTCTGGTTGGTAAATTCTTTCCTGACTTCTTTTGAAATCGTACTAAAAAACTGGCCTATTTTCCCTGCGGTGGTTGGCGTTATTAATTCTAAAGGAGAAACACCCGGGCGATAAACCAAATCTTTGATCGCGATATCGTAATTGTTTTTGGCTTCTTCAATAAATTGCTTCAGCTTTTTTGAACTTCCGGGTTCTTCGGTTTCGAAAGCTGCGCAAATTTTCTCCAGACTGTCCTCTATGGTAATGCTGTCATTTTTTCCGAAGAAAACTTTATAAGCGGGACTCAGTTTTTTCAGCTCATAATAATCTGAAGGCTGCTTACCAAAATCGGCGAAAAAGCGTTCAAAAACATCGGGCATCCAGTACCAGGTTGGGCCAATGTCAAAGCAGAATCCGTCTTTTTTTAATTGACGTGCGCGCCCGCCAATATTTGCATTTTTTTCAAATATTTCAACATTATAGCCATCTCTTGCAAGGTAGCAGGCGGCAGCGAGGGAAGCAAATCCGGAACCAATTACAGCAACTTTCTTCTTCATATTTAAAGGTTATCTATAAATTGGTTTAGGTTAGTGTGGGTCTTCACGAAGGCGGGAAGTTCTTTATGCTGAATTTCTCTTACTTTATGTCCAAAAAGCAACAGCTCGTAAGTTTTCTTTTCGCAAACTTCCTCGTTAAATTGATTTATAAAATCTTCAACATCTCCGGGGGCGGTGGTAAAATAACTTACAAAACTCAGGTTATCATGACGCTCTAACAGATAGCCAAGATCGGTTAAAGGTAAACTGGGCCCCAGATAAATTGCCTGGTTCCCGTGATAAAGAAGTTCATAATACAGGTAAATTATCCCAATATCGTGAATTTCATTTTCGGGAAGAAAGAGTACATATAACTTATCGGAAGTAGGTTTGATCTCCTTCTTTATTTCGGCAAGATTAAAATATAATTTTTGTTTAATGAGATCTACAATATAATGCTCGTGAATTGGCTTAATGGTATCAGTTTGCCACAGCATCCCAATTTGTTCCAGTAGCGGAAGGAAAACCTGGTGAAAGATCTGCCTGAAGTTTTTATCCTTTCGCAGTGTCTCGTAGGTAGTATTAAAAAGCTCTTCATCAAAATTCATCATAGAAAGTTTAAATGAATTTTGAGCGCGGTTTTCTTTACTGGTGCTTGCAGAAATACTTCGTACCATTTTAGCAATTTCTTCATCACTCAGCTTGGAAATCCTGGAGATCTTATAACCGTGTTCATTTAAGAAAGCGACGTTTAAGATCTTTTGAAGATTAGAACTATCGTATGTCCTTATATTTGTAGAAGTACGATCAGGATTTAAAATATTATATCTTTTTTCCCAAATTCTTATGGTGTGAGCCTTGATTCCGCTTAAATTTTCAAGGTCTTTTATACTGAAATTTTGCTTAATTAGTTCCATATTGTGTTTAAGATAGTCAAATCTAACTAAAATTGAACATTAAACACTTTATGGAAGTGTTAAAATGTTTAATGGTTTAGTTAAAAAGTTAAACACTAAAATTTATGACGAAGATTTCCTCAAAACTTGTTCTTATAACCGGTGGTGCATCTGGTATAGGAAAAATAATGGGCCGGGAAGTATTAAAGCAGGGGGGTAAACTGGTTATTTGGGATGTTGATAAGCTCAATTTACAAAAAACGCTTAATGAATTTGAGGAATTAGGCGAGGTTTATGGATATACCATAGATATTACCAATTCCGTTTGGGTAAAGGAAATGGCCAGGCAGGTAGAGGAAGAAATTGGCGGAATTGATATTTTAATCAATAACGCCGGAATTGTTTATGGGGGTTATTTTCACGAGAATTCTTCAGAAAAAATAGAAAAGACAATGAAGGTCAATGCAATTGCTCCAATGCAACTTGCCCTGACTTTTCTGCCCGGCATGTTAAAAAAGAAAAAAGGTCATATTTGTAATATAACCTCTTCTGCTGGTTTGGTTTCTAATCCAAAAATGGCGGTTTACGCCGGCAGCAAATGGGCCGCCACCGGTTGGTCTGATAGTTTGCGGCTGGAAATGAATCAGCTTAAAACCGGTGTTGGCGTTACGACGGTTACTCCTTATTATATAAATACCGGAATGTTTCACGGGGTGAAATCTAATATTCCTATTCTCGACCAATATAAGGTGGCTAAAAAGATAATTAAGGCTATAGAAAGCAATAAGAGCTATTTAAGCATGCCGTGGAGTATGCGTTTTGTAAGATTTTCACAGGGACTTTTTCCAATTTGGTTTTACGATTGGTTTGTAGGAAGGGTAATTGGAGTTTATAAAACGATGGACGAATTTAAAGGCAGGCCGAAAAAAATAAAATTATGATAGAAACTTCAGCAAGTACAATTTCTGAAATATATAAAGGACAAAAAGCTTTTTTTGCCTCTCAGAAAACCAAAAGTATAGCATTTAGGCTTCAACAATTAAAAACGCTGAAAAAAGCTATTCTGCAGTATGAAGATAAAGTGAATGAAGCTTTATGGCAAGACCTGCATAAATCTAAAGAAGAAGCCTTTCTTACTGAAACCAGTTTGCTCATAGAGGAACTTAATTATCATATTAAAAACCTTAAAAACTGGGCAAAGCCTAAGAAAGTAGGCACACCGTTACAAATTAAGCCTTCGCTTTCAAGGATCTATTTTGAGCCGCTTGGCATTGGTTTGATAATCGCGCCGTGGAATTATCCGTTTCAGCTTACTATAAATCCGTTAATTGGCGCAATTTCTGCCGGGTGTTGTGCGGTTCTAAAACCCTCGCCAGATACTCCAAATGTTGCCAGAGTAATAGAAGAAATGATTTCAGAATATTTTCCTTCTGAATATATCGCGGTAGTGCAGGGAGGGAAAGAAGCCAACCAGGAGTTGTTTAAATTTCCGTTTGATGTTATGTTTTTTACCGGAAGCCCGGGTGTTGGTAAAATCGTAATGAAAGCCGCTGCCGAACATTTAAGTCGAGTTGTCTTAGAACTGGGAGGTAAAAGTCCCTGTATTGTAGATAAAAAAGCAAATCTGAAAATCGCCGGAAAAAAAATTGCCTGGGGTAAAATTATAAATGCGGGACAAACCTGTATCGCACCAGATTATTTACTGGTTCATAAAGAGGTGAAAAATGATTTATTAGCTGAAATTTTAAAAGCTTTTGAAGAAATGCTGGGAGAGGATATTGCGAATAGCAATCATTATGGTCGAATTGTAAATCCAACCGCTATGAATCGTTTAATGAAATATTTAGATGGCGATATTTATTACGGCGGAAAAGTAGACTTAGAAGAAAAATATATTGCTCCTACAATTTTGAATAACGTACAGCCTGAAGATGAAATAATGCAGGAAGAAATTTTCGGGCCCATTTTACCGGTGATGGAATTTAACGAAATAGATGACGCCTTATCTTATATCAATAGGAATGAAAAACCGCTGGCGCTATATTATTTCGGAAAAAATAATGGTGCAGAAAAAGTCTTACGAGAAACAAGTTCCGGTGGTGCCTGTATTAATGATACGCTTTTACATGTAGCCAATCATAAACTGCCATTTGGCGGTGTAGGAAACAGCGGAATGGGAAAATATCACGGTATAGAAAGTTTTTTGGCTTTTACGCACGAAAGGGGAGTGGTGACGGATCATTCTCAAAAGTTGTGTGTGAATTGAAATA
>NZ_FUZC01000001.1 GCF_900168115.1 Salegentibacter salinarum | reverse complement strand
TGCTGAATTCTCACAATAAATCTTGTTTCAACCATAGGCTCATACACTGTTTCACCTATGTCTGTGAGATCTCCCGCGGTAAGACATATCACTTTCATTCCATATATCCGCATCATCTACACCCTGATCTCCGTATAGCTTTAGGACTTCGCTTTGTATGGCAAGCTCATCCAGATCAGCTATGCCTTATATGATGTTCGTGTTCCTCGGACCGGAACTTTGCCGCAGGCTTCCTTCAGATTCCACCTCACGATGGACACCCTTGCCTTTGGCTAATGATAGGTAGCTATAAACCCCCATAACGGACTTGCACCGTCAAGTGATATGCCATGCACGGCACACCATAAAAAATCCCAAATTCAAAAAGAATTTGGGATTGATTTCTTCTTATTTAAGGAAGTTTTATCCTTTTACACTCGCTGCAAGATATTCACGGTTCATACGCGCGATATTTTCGAGCGAAATCCCCTTAGGACATTCAATTTCACAAGCTCCTGTATTACTACAATTTCCAAATCCTTCTTCGTCCATTTGTCTAACCATCGCTCTAACACGCTCTGTAGCTTCTACGCGCCCCTGCGGAAGCAAAGCATACTGAGAAACTTTAGCTGAAGTAAACAGCATAGCACTCGCATTTTTACAAGCAGCTACACAAGCTCCACAACCAATACAGGTTGCCGCATTAAAAGATTCATCTGCTTTTTCCTTTTCAACAGGAATTGTATTCGCATCTACGGTATTTCCAGAAGTATTTACCGAAACATATCCCCAGGCTTGCTGAATCCTGTCAAAAGCAGTACGATCTACAATAAGGTCTTTTATTACCGGAAAAGCTTTTGCACGGAAAGGCTCTATATAAATGGTATCACCATCTTTAAAAGAACGCATATGCAACTGGCAGGTAGCAATTAATTTATCGGGGCCGTGAGGCTCACCGTTAATTTGCAAAGAACAGGAACCACAAATTCCTTCACGGCAATCGTGATCAAATTCAATAGTGTCTTCTCCTTTTTCTACCAACTGCTCGTTAAGAATATCCAGCATTTCAAGGAAAGACATATCCCCGTCTACTCCATCTATAGGGTAATCTACTATTTTTCCTTTAGCAGTGGCATTTTCCTGACGCCATATTTTTAAGTTAAGCTTCATATCTTAAAAGTATTGAGTAGTGAGTATTTAGTACCGAGTTTTTAACCCAATACCGAAATCTCAAATCTATTTATAACTTCTTGTTTTCAATTCTATATTTTCAAATACTAGGTCTTCTTTGTGAAGAACAGCATCTGAAGGTTTTCCTTTATATTCCCAGGCGGCAACATACCTAAAGTTCTCATCGTCCCTTAAAGCTTCACCTTCTTCGGTTTGATATTCTTCCCTAAAATGACCCCCACAAGATTCATCTCTATGTAAAGCATCTTTAGCGAACAATTCTCCTAGCTCAAGGAAATCGGCTACTCTGCCAGCTTTTTCAAGCTCGGCATTTTTGGAAGCTGCACTTCCCGGAATTTTCACGTTTTTCCAGAAATCTTCTCTTAAAGCAGAAATTTCTTCAATCGCTTCTTTTAAGCCTTCAGCATTACGAGCCATTCCGCATTTATTCCACATAATTAATCCTAATTCCTTATGATAGGAATCTACCGATTTCTTACCGCCGGCATTCATCAATTTGTCAATTCGCTCTTTTACGGCTCTTTCGGTTTCTTCAAATTCAGGTGAATCTGTAGGAATTGCTCCGGTACGAATATCTTCTGATAAATAATCTCCAATAGTATAAGGCAATACAAAATATCCATCTGCCAGCCCCTGCATTAATGCTGAAGCACCAAGCCTGTTAGCCCCGTGATCTGAGAAGTTTGCTTCTCCTGCAGCGTAACAACCCGGAATGGTAGTTTGTAAATTATAATCTACCCAAAGTCCGCCCATAGTGTAGTGAACAGCAGGATATATCATCATTGGAGTTTCATACGGATTCTGGTCTACGATTTTCTGATACATATCGAAGAGGTTTCCATATTTAGCTTCTACTACTGCTTTTCCTAATTTCACAACTTCTTCTTTCGAAGGATTTTTATGACCAGAGGTAAAAGCTTTTTCTTTTCCGTATCGCTCAATCGCGTTAGAGAAATCCAGGTAAACTGCCTGGCCAGTTTTATTTACACCATAACCGGCATCGCAACGCTCTTTGGCTGCTCTGGAGGCAACATCCCGAGGTACCAGGTTCCCAAAAGCAGGATAACGACGCTCTAGGTAATAATCTCTGTCTTCTTCTGCAAGCTCGGTTGGCTTTTTCTTGCCGGCCCTAATGGCTTCGGCATCTTCTTTTTTCTTTGGCACCCAGATTCTTCCGTCATTTCGAAGTGATTCAGACATCAACGTAAGTTTAGATTGATGATCTCCTGAAACCGGAATACAGGTAGGGTGAATTTGTGTATAACAAGGATTCGCGAAATATGCGCCTCTACGGTGTGCTCTCCAGGCGGCAGTCACATTACTTCCCATCGCATTGGTAGAAAGGAAGAAAACATTCCCATACCCACCGGAAGCCAATACCACGGCGTGAGCCGAGTGGCGTTCAATTTCGCCGGTAATCATATTTCTGGCGATAATTCCGCGGGCTTTACCATCTACCAATACCAAATCCATCATTTCGTGACGGTTGTAAGGCTTGATCTTTCCACGGTTAATCTGGCGGTTCATTGCTGAATATGCTCCTAGCAATAACTGCTGTCCTGTTTGTCCTTTGGCATAAAAAGTACGGGATACCAAAACCCCCCCAAAAGAACGGTTATCTAAATAACCTCCATATTCACGGGCAAAAGGAACTCCCTGAGCCACACATTGATCTATAATATTTCCGGAAACTTCGGCTAAGCGATAAACGTTTCCTTCCCGGGAACGGTAATCACCACCTTTTACTGTATCGTAAAACAGGCGATAATCAGAATCACCGTCCCCCTGGTAATTTTTTGAAGCATTTATACCTCCCTGTGCCGCAATTGAGTGCGCACGTCTTGGAGAGTCCTGGTAGCAAAATGTTTTCACATTATAACCTAATTCGGCAAGAGTTGCAGCTGCAGCTCCTCCGGCAAGACCTGTTCCAATAACAATAATATCAATATTACGCTTATTGGCCGGGTTTACCAGGTTAATATCGTTTTTATGATTGGTCCACTTTTCTGCGAGAGGCCCTTTAGGTATTTTTGAATCTAAAACTGACATAAATCTTACGTATTAAAGGTTATTAATATAGTGAAAAAGGGCTATAAAAATAAATCCTAGTGGTATGATGATCGCATAAACCTGAGTGAATCCTCTAAGACCTTTGGCGTATTTATTTCTCCAACCAACGGATTGAAAAGAAGAAGAAAAACCGTGATAAAGGTGAAGGGCTAAAAATACAAATGAAACCACATATAATATTGTTCTAACCGGGCTCTGGAATTTTGCTATTAACTCTTCATAATAACGAGCAGTATCTTCTGGATGCGACTCAATATATTTATGAATCATTTCCGGAAACCAGAAATCGTAAAAGTGTAGCGCTAAAAAAGCCAATACTACAAGACCGGTATAGATCATATTTCTTGAGACCCAGCTGGAATTTGCATTTCCGGCAAACTTCACATATTTTATATTTCTTGCACTTCGGTTTTTCGCTTCAAGGATAAAACCCATTACAAAGTGAAAAATAACTCCAAAAATTAAAACCGGCTGTAATAAAGCCTGTACAAAAAAGTTAGTTCCCATAAAATGAGAAACTTCATTAAACAAGTCTTTACTAAATACTGAAAGAAAATTAATGGTAAAATGCTGAGCTAAAAATAAGACCAGAAAAAGTCCCGATAAGGCCATAGCAACTTTTCTTGCTATGGTTGAATTTAGAAATCCACCCATTGGTTTGATTATTTTATAGAAATTTAACAGCAAAAATACATCTCAAAAGAGTTACTCACAAACTTTGAGATGTAAATTACCTGCTATTTAGAACTAATACAAAGAAGTTTAATATTTGTTGAATTAAATAATAAAGAAATACCAGGATAATTTTTAAAAGAATATTCAACCTGATAATTATCACTCTATCCCCAATTTTACAAAAACTTAACGGGAATTGAGCTAGCTTTTTAGTAATTTCAGGGGTTAGAATTTCACCACTAATTCATAGATTTTAATGGCTTTTATAGACTACTACAAATTGCTGGAATTAGATAAATCTGCCAGCCAGGCCGATATCAAAAAGGCATACCGAAAACTGGCCAGAAAATATCACCCAGACCTCAACCCCAACGATAAAGAAGCGCAACTCAGGTTTCAGCAAATAAATGAAGCTAACGAGGTGTTGAGCGATCCCGAAAAACGAAAAAAATACGATCAATACGGAAAAGACTGGCAACACGCTGATGCCTACGAAGAAGCCAGGAAACAGCAACAAGCATCGGGTGGAAGAGCCTATTCTGGTGGAGGTTTTGGCGGATCCGGATTTGGTGGTGGCCAGGCCGGTGGATATTCTTATTCAGGAAATTTTGATGATGATACTTTTTCAGACTTTTTTGAAGAAATGTTTGGCAGCAGTGCAAGAGCTCAGGGATCTGGCCGTGGCAGGCATTATAAAGGCCAGGATTTTAATGCTGAACTTCAGCTAAACCTAAGTGATGTTTATACCAGTCACAAACAAACCCTCACCGTTAACGGAAAAAATATTCGGTTAACCATTCCGGCGGGAGTTGAAAACGGACAAACCATTAAAATTAAAGGCCACGGCGGGCCAGGCGTCCAGGGTGGACCAAAAGGCGATCTCTTTATCACTTTTAATATTGTAAACAACACAAAATTTAAAAGGGAAAAAGAAAACTTATTCACTACGATAGAAATTGATTTTTACACAGCTTTGCTTGGCGGGGAAATTACCGTAGATACTTTTAGTGGAAAAGTAAAATTAAACGTAAATCCCGAAACCCAACCCGGGACCAAGGTGAAATTAAAAGGAAAAGGTTTTCCGAAATATAAAAAGGAAGGCCAGTTTGGTGATTTAATTATCACTTACAACATAAAAATACCTACCAACTTAAGCAACCGGGAGAAAGAACTGTTTAAAGAACTTCAAAAATTACGCTCATGAATTTAGAAGATTTAATCCCCACCGATGAGATTTGTTCCCGATATAAAGTGGAACGAACTTTTGTAAGCTCCCTTTACGAAAGCGGTTTGATTGAAATCGTGACCGTAGAAGAAACTGAGTATGTGCACTGCGATGAAATTTCAGAATTTGAAAGATTAAGGCGGTTACATTACGACCTGGATATCAATGTAGAAGGCCTGGAAGCGATTCAACATTTAATTAGGCAGGTAAAAATATTGCAAAAACAAAATCGCAAGCTTAAAAACCGGTTAGGTTTATATGAATAATGCGAGAACTTTTTACTCTCTTAGATATTGATAACTTTGCAAAACAATAAAAACCAGAGATACTGTTTTCAATGGTTATGTATCGTCAAGCTGAACTTGTTTCAGCTTCTAACTTTTTCTAATTTCCCCAAACTTAGATCCTGAAATGAATTCAGGATGACGCCTTAAATAACTTTTAAGACAGTCTCTTCATAAATAATAATATGAGATACGATCAAATAGACAGTAAATTATTTATAAAAAACCGCAAAAGCTTTATGGCCGGAATGAAAGCCAACAGCCTAGCAGTTTTTAACGCCAATGATATTTTCCCGATTGGTGCCGACAGTACAATGCCCTTTCAGCAAAATCGGGATTTATTCTATCTAAGTGGTGTAGACCAGGAAGAAGCGATCTTGGTACTTTTCCCCGATGCTCCAAAACCCGAGCATCGTGAGATCTTATTTTTAACTGAAACCAATCCGCATATCGCGGTTTGGGAAGGTGCGAAATTAGATAAGGAAAAAGCCCTAGAAGTTAGTGGTGTAGAAACTGTTTACTGGCTTCAAGATTTTGAAAAGATCTTTTTTGAAGTGATGTCGCAATGTGAAACGGTATATTTCAATACGAACGAACATTACCGAGCCAATGTACAAACAGAAACCCGGGACGATAGATTTATAAAATGGTGTAAGGAGAAATATCCTGCACACCAGGTAGCGAAAAGCAATCCTATTTTACAGCGGTTACGTTCAGTTAAAGATCCTGTTGAATTGGATTTAATGCAAAAAGCCTGTGATATTACAGAAAAAGCGTTCCGCAGAGCCCTGAAATTCACAAAGCCTGGAGTTTGGGAACACGAAATTGAAGCCGAATACTGGCACGAAATGATTAGAAATCGCAGTCGCGGATTCGCTTACACTCCAATTATTGCCAGCGGGAATAATGCAAATGTGCTACACTATACCGAGAATAATCAACAATGTAAAGAGGGAGATTTAATCCTCCTGGATACCGGTGCAGAATATGCCAATTATTCCAGCGATATGACAAGAACTATTCCGGTTTCCGGGAAGTTTTCCGATCGTCAGAAACAGATTTACAAAACGGTAAACAAGGTAAAGAAAGAAGCTACAAAATGGTTGGTACCTGGAACTATTTGGGCAGACTACCATAAAGAAGTCGGTGAATTAATGACCTCAGAGTTATTGGATTTAGGTTTGCTGGACAAAGCCGATGTTCAAAACGAAGATCCAAAATGGCCAGCCTATAAAAAGTATTTTATGCACGGTACAGCGCATAACATTGGATTAGACACCCACGACTACGGGATTTTAACCGAACCGATGAAGCCGAACCAGGTTTTTACCGTAGAACCGGGAATTTATTTGCCCGATGAAGGCTTCGGAATTCGCCTGGAAGACGATGTGGTAATCCAGCCCGAAGGCGAGCCTTTCAACCTGATGCGCAATATCCCAATTGAAGTTGAAGAGATTGAAGAGGTTATGAATTCTTAATTGAAGAATATTTACAATTAGCTTAGTATGTTTTACCGTCAAGCTGTCCCGATACTTCGGGTTATTTCAGCTTCAAACATGAGACTAACAAGAATTATATTAGACCCTGAAAACCAGTTCAGGATAACGAGTTAAAATCAAAAGCCACGAACCCATTTGAAAATTCGTGGCTTTTTCTATTTTAAGCATTAATGAAAATAACCTATAAAAACACTCAAATTTCGTTTACAAGCCAGGGAACCGGTAATCCGCTGGTGCTTCTTCACGGATTTTTGGAATCGAAAGAAATATGGAAAGATTTCGCCGAAGAACTTTCGGTTAAGCGACAAGTAATTTGTATAGATCTTCCCGGTCACGGCGAATCGGGGAATATATCAGAGGTTCACAGCATGGCAGAAATGGCTGAAACAGTGAAGTCGGTTTTAGATGAGTTGGAAATTAAAAAAGCATCGTTCGCCGGTCATTCAATGGGCGGATATGTGAGTTTGGAATTCCAAAATATTTTTCCTACCATGTGCAACAGTCTGGTGCTGGTAAATTCTACCCCGCAAGCAGATTCTGAAGAACGAAAAGCAAATCGCGACCGCGCGGTCGCTTTGGTTCTAAAAAATAAAAGGGCTTTTGTGAGTATGGCGATCTCAAATTTATTGACGCCTGAAAATAATAAGATATTCAAATCTCAAATTGAAGAATTAAAAAATCGCGCCCTTAAGTTTTCTACTGAAGGAATCTACGCGGCTATCAAGGGTATGAAAATTCGTACAGATCATACCGGGCTTTTTGCAAAATTTAATGGACAAAAAATTATCATTGCAGGAAAACAAGATTCTGTTATGGATTTTAACACAATAAAAGCAATAGCTATACGTTGTGAAAGTGAGTTTGAAAGTCTTCCTGGTGGGCACTTAGCTTTCTTGGAAAATAAAGATAACCTCTCGAAAATTTTGCATTTTATCGATTAATTTTAACTTTTTATCGAAAGTTTAACTTTTTTTTATACTTTAGACTTTCAGAAACAAGAAAATCAAGCTTTTATGAAAGATAAAAACCCTACAAGATTTTCGTTCGGAAAGGTTTTTTGCAGCATTTTCGGACATAAATTACGTGTATCTAAAAATGTTACCGATCACGTACACGAATACAAATGCGGGAAATGTGGTATGGAAATGACCGATACCGCAAATGGCTTTCTGGCTCGCCTAACCCCAAAATTTAAAGAAACCAACGATTATATTTCTAAAATTCATCAAAAAAGAAAGCGTAAACATTATGCCCACGCTTCTTAAATTTTTCGGAATTAAAATTCCGAAAGTTTATTCCTTTTTCTCAGAATTTTCATTTTTATCTTCCATAGAATTCCAGCCTCGTGCAATTAATGGCAATTTCTGATTAGCACGCGTTATTAAATGCATTCCTTCTTTTTCCTCTGTCATATGTCCAATAACGCTTAAATTTGGATTTGCTTTTATTTTATCAAAATCATCCTGGGAAATAGTGAAAAGCAATTCGTAATCTTCACCACCGCTCAAAGCAATAGTGGTACTATCTATATCAAACTCCTCGCAAACCGAGATAACAGCAGGATCTAACGGAATTTTTTCTTCATATAAATTCGCTCCAACCTGCGAGTTTTTACACAAATGAATAATTTCAGAAGAAAGTCCGTCGCTAATATCTATCATAGAAGTTGGCTTTACTCCAAGCTCTTTCAGCAAAGGCGCTATGTCCTTTCTGGCTTCAGGTTTTAACTGTCTTTCAATTAGATAAGTATAAGGATCAAGATCGGGTTGGGCATTCGGGTTCGCTTTAAAAACCTCTTTTTCACGCTCTAAAATTTGCAATCCCATATAGGCCGCACCAAGATCACCGGTAACCACTAAAAGATCATTAGGTTTTGCCCCGCTTCGGTAAACAATATCCTCTTTTTCGGCAATGCCAAGCGCAGTAATACTAATTAATAATCCTGAAGTTGAAGAAGTAGTATCCCCACCAACTACATCAATATTGTATAATTTTGCAGCCAGCTCAATTCCGGAGTATAATTCTTCCAGAGCTTCTACCGGAAACCTATTGGAAGCCGCAATAGAAACGGTAATTTGAGTAGCTTTTGCATTCATTGCGTAAACATCTGAAGCATTTACCATTACGGCTTTATAGCCCAGATGTTTAAGAGGCATGTAGGCCAGATCAAAATGAACACCCTCCACCAAAAGATCGGTAGTAACTATGGTGTGTTTATTTTCAAAATTTAATACCGCAGCATCATCACCAATTGCTTTTACGGTTGAAGAAAGTTTGGGCTCAAAACCTTTGGTAAGGTGATCTATTAAGCCAAACTCACCTAATTCTGAAAGGTTTGTACGCATATCCTGACTATCCTGAAACATAACTAATTATTTTAATTTGCAAAATAACTGAATATTATTCAACTGCCATTATAAAGATAGGCATAGATTAAAAAAACGACGGTTTACTTATTTCAGAAAGAATTGAAATTAAATACTAAATGCCTTAATTTTCAGTTATTTAAAAGCAAGTGACATTTCAAAAATTAGAATTGGCAGGACTTATCAATGTATTCTTAAAACATATACTAGCGCTATGGTAAACCGCTTGTTTTATAGTATATTTGTACCCAATTTAGAATTAATCTTTTTAAGCTATGATAAAAGTAAGCGAAAGCGCTAAAAAAAAGATTGCCGCACTTATGAGTGAAGAGGGTTTTGACAATTTGCAAGACTTTGTTCGTGTAGGTGTAAAAAGCGGAGGCTGCTCCGGTTTGTCCTACGAATTGAATTTTGACAAATCTAAAGCCGAAGACGACAAACTTTTTGAAGACAACGATATAAAAATAGTAGTAGATAAACGCAGTGTTTTATACCTGGCGGGAACCGTTTTAGAATTTTCCGGCGGATTAAACGGCAAGGGATTTGTATTTAATAATCCAAACGCCCAAAGAACCTGCGGATGCGGAGAAAGTTTTTCTCTGTAATTAATTAGAAGGAACAAAATTTAAAAACAAGAATTTTAAACATTGTTCCTTAAATAATTTTAGAAAAAATTGAGATGGCATATACTGAAGATGATTTAAAAAAAGAGCTCGAAACGAAAGAATATGAGTACGGGTTTTATACCGATATTGAATCGGATACATTTCCCGTGGGATTAAATGAAGATATTGTTAGAGCGATCTCCAAGAAGAAAGAAGAACCCGAGTGGATGACTGAATGGCGACTTAAAGCATATCGCCACTGGAAAACCATGAAAGAACCTGAATGGGCTAACGTACATTACGAAAAGCCTAATTTTCAGAATATTTCTTACTATTCGGCTCCTAATAAAAAACCGAAATACGAGAGTTTAGACGAAGTAGATCCTGAATTGCTGGATACCTTCAAAAAACTTGGAATTTCGGTAGACGAACAGAAAAAACTTGCCGGTGTTGCCGTAGATGTAGTTATGGATTCTGTTTCAGTTACTACAACTTTTAAAAAGACACTTGCTGAAAAAGGAATTATTTTCTGTTCAATTTCAGAAGCAATCAGAGAACATCCGGAGCTTGTTAAAAAATATATTGGTTCAGTAGTACCTACAACCGATAATTTTTACGCGGCATTGAATTCCGCAGTATTTAGTGATGGTTCGTTTTGCTACATTCCAAAAGGCGTTAGGTGCCCAATGGAACTTTCAACGTATTTTAGAATTAACCAGGCCGGGACAGGGCAATTTGAGCGTACGCTTGTAGTTGCAGAGCCCGGGAGCTATGTTAGTTACCTTGAAGGTTGTACTGCACCAACCCGTGATGAAAATCAATTACACGCGGCGGTAGTAGAGTTAGTAGCTTTAGACGAGGCGGAAATTAAATATAGTACTGTTCAAAACTGGTTCCCTGGAAGTAAAGAAGGAAAAGGTGGGGTTTACAATTTTGTAACCAAACGTGGAATTTGCGAAAAAGGAGCGAAGATTTCCTGGACACAGGTTGAAACCGGATCGGCAGTAACCTGGAAATATCCATCCTGTATTTTAAAAGGAGATAATTCTATTGGTGAATTTTATTCAATCGCGGTTACCAACAACCACCAACAGGCAGATACCGGCACCAAAATGGTTCACCTAGGTAAAAATACCAAGAGTACCATTATTTCTAAAGGTATTTCTGCAGGACAGTCGCAAAACTCCTATCGCGGACTCGTGCAAATAAACGCCAGAGCCGAAAACGCACGTAACTTTTCCCAATGTGATTCCCTTTTAATGGGAAATAAATGTGGCGCGCATACCTTCCCGTATATTGAAGTTAAAAATAAAACCGGGCAGGTAGAACACGAAGCTACCACCAGTAAAATTGGGGAAGACCAGATTTTCTACTGCAATCAGCGTGGTATTGATACCGAAAAAGCTATTGCACTTATCGTAAACGGTTTTAGTAAAGAGGTATTGAACAAATTGCCTATGGAGTTTGCTGTGGAAGCACAAAAACTATTAGAAATTTCCCTTGAAGGATCTGTAGGATAAAAAGGGAAAATGAAGATTGAAGAAATGAAGAAGTTTTTGCTAATTCTTACTCTTGCTGTTACGGCTTTTTCCTGCCAGGACGAAGGCCGCCAGGATCTTATGAACCAGCCTGAAACAGAAAAAGTTCCCGATAGCATTCAAACGCTAACCGGGGAATTCATCTATGCCGGCGATGCAGCAATTTTAAGAGGAACCGATTTTGTTTACGGGGTCACCATAGACTCTATGTCCAAAGTACTGGCCGAACAGGTACAACCATTTCAGAAAGAAGAATTTGATATGGTTCCGGTAAGAGTTAAAGGAAAAATTGTTCCCAACCCAAGACAGGAAGGCTGGGACGAGAATATAGAAATAAGAGAAATTATAGAAATTCTGGAGTCTGAGAAGGCTTTAGAAAATCAGGAAGAAGAATAATAAACCAATCCCAAATTTTATTCGGGATGCATACAGATAATTTATGCTAAAAGTAAAGAATTTACACGCGAGTATAGAAGATAAAGAAATCCTTAAAGGAATTAATCTTGAAATTAATCCGGGAGAAGTTCACGCCATTATGGGACCTAACGGTTCAGGAAAAAGTACACTTTCTTCGGTAATTGCCGGGAAAGAGGAATTTGAACAAACCCAAGGAGAAATACTTTTTGAAAACACAGAGATTTCAGAAATGGATCCTGAAGAAAGAGCTCATAAAGGTATCTTTCTTTCTTTTCAATATCCGGTGGAAATTCCCGGAGTTTCAGTTACAAATTTTATGAGAACAGCAATCAATGCTCATAGAAAAGCCAACGGACTCGAAGATATGCCAGCAAATGAAATGCTGAAAAAGATTAGAGAGAAATCCGAAAGTCTTGAAATTGACCGTAAATTTTTGTCAAGATCTTTAAATGATGGATTTTCAGGTGGAGAAAAGAAAAGAAACGAGATCTTTCAAATGGCAATGTTAGAGCCAAAACTGGCTATTTTAGATGAAACCGATTCAGGTCTGGATATTGACGCGCTTAAAATTGTTGCCGATGGAGTGAACAAATTAAGAAGCAAAGACAACGCAGTATTGCTTATTACTCACTACCAGCGTTTACTTAACTATATTGTACCAGATGTTGTCCACGTAATGATAGATGGTAAAATAGTAAAATCTGGCGGCAAAGAACTTGCACTCGAGCTGGAAGAAAGAGGTTACGAATGGGTTAAAGCTGAAAAAGCGATCTAATAACTTATTTCGAGAAAAGTAAGAAAAGCTATTTTAGTCTTTTAAAGACTGGCCAAGTTTCCCGCCTATGCGGGAAAGACAAAATACATTATAATGGAATTAAAAGAGAAATTAGTATCATCTTTCCTGGCTTTTGAAGAAGAGTACACAGGGACTAACGATGATCTTCATAAAATAAGAAATCAGGCGATTAAGGATTTTGAAACTATAGGTTTCCCTAGCCGAAAGGAAGAAGATTACAAATACACTTCCCTTAAATCGATTTTAAAGGAAGACTACAGTCTTTTCCCAAAGAAGGAAAACGCTCTAGAATACAAGGACATTAAAAAATACTTTATACACGAGATTGATACTTACGACTTGGTGTTTATAGACGGTATTTACTCATCACACTTATCCAGCACCACGCACGATAAGATTGATGTTTGCCTAATGTCTTCGGCTTTGAATAAAGATCTTTATAAGCCGGTAATTGATAATTATTTCAACAAACTTGCTCCAAAAAACGGACTAAACTCGTTGAATACTGCTTTTACCAAGGAGGGTGCTTTTATTCATATTCACAAGAATACTCTGGCCGATAAGCCAATTCAGATTATTAATTTCTCTACCGGAAATGAATCTTCTTTATTAGTACAGCCTCGTAATTTAATTGTGGTAGACGAGAATTCACACTGCCAGATTATTGAGCGTCACCAGAGTTTAACAGATCAACCGGTGCTTACCAACTCGGTTACTGAAATTTTTGCCGATAAACGTGCTATTGTAGATTATTACAAGGTTCAGAACGATAAACTTTCTGCTTCTTTAATTGATAATACCTACATAGAACAGAAATCAGAAAGTTTCTGTTCGGTACATACTTTTTCCCTGGGAGGAAAATTAACCCGAAACAACCTGAATTTCTATCAAAGAGGAGAACGCATAGATTCTACAATGAAAGGTATAACTATCATTGAAGGAAAACAACACGTAGATCACAATACCCTGGTGCATCACATTGAACCAAATTGCGAATCCCACCAGGATTACAAGGGTATTTTTGATGAAAAATCAGTCGGTGTTTTTAACGGAAAAGTAGTTGTTGAAAAAGAAGCGCAAAAAACAAACGCTTATCAGTCTAACAATAATGTTTTATTAAACGATAAAGCAACCATAAACTCAAAACCTCAGCTGGAAATTTTTGCAGATGATGTTAAATGTAGCCACGGTTGTACTATTGGGCAGTTAGACGAAGAAGCTTTGTTCTATCTTCAATCACGTGGGATTCCAAGAAAAGAAGCCAGCGGACTTTTAATGTACGCTTTTGCAAATAATGTATTGGCAAGTGTGAAAATCCCGGAAATTAAAAAGAGAATTAATAAACTTATAGCCCTTAAACTGGGTGTAGAATTAGGATTCAACCTGTAAATCGCTATCTAAAGTAGCTTTAAAAGGATCCTCAAATCAATATAAAAATGAGCATTGCTACTAATAATATAGCATTTAACGTTGAAGAAATAAGAAAAGACTTCCCTATTTTAAATAGGGAAGTTAATGGTTATCCCTTGGTCTATCTGGATAATGCGGCCACTTCGCAAACGCCAAAGCAGGTGATGAATGCAATTGTAGATTATTATTCTAATTACAATGCCAACATTCATCGTGGTGTGCACAGCCTGTCTCAGGAAGCAACCGATAAATACGAAGGCGCCAGGAAAAAGATTCAGCAACATTTTAATGCTGAAAAAACTCACGAAATCATTTTTACATCAGGAACTACGCATGGGATTAATCTTGTGGCAAGTGGTTTCGCTTCAGTCCTGAAAGAGGGAGATGAAATTCTGGTTTCCGCATTAGAGCACCACTCCAATATTGTTCCCTGGCAAATGCTTTGTGAAAAAACGGGCGCAATACTGAAAGTTATTCCTATGAACGAGCAGGGAGAACTTATTTATGAGTCTTTTGAAAAATTACTTTCAGAAAAAACAAAAATGGTTTTCTTGAATCACGTATCAAACGCGTTGGGAACCATAAATCCTATTAAAAAGATTATAGATAAGGCCCACGAAAAAGGCGCAGCCGTTTTAATAGATGGTGCACAAGCCGCTCCCCATATTAAAGCGGATGTACAGGCCTTGAATGTGGATTTTTACGTGGTTTCTGCCCATAAAATGTGTGGCCCAACCGGAGTTGGCGTTTTATACGGGAAAGAAGAATGGCTTAACAAACTCCCGCCCTATCAGGGTGGTGGCGAGATGATTGCTACGGTAAGTTTTGAAAAAACAACTTATGCGGAACTCCCGCATAAATTTGAAGCCGGGACGCCAAATATTTGTGGCGGTATTGCTTTCGCTGCTGCACTTGATTATATGAACGCTATAGGTTTTGAAGCAATATCTCGCTACGAAGAAGAATTGCTGGGTTATGCTACTTTAAAACTTCAGGAAATTGAAGGAATGAAACTCTACGGGACTGCCAGAGACAAGACCGCAGTGATTTCTTTTAATATTGAAGGGCTTCATCCGTATGATATTGGTACACTTGTCGACAAAATGGGTATCGCGGTAAGGACCGGGCATCATTGCGCACAGCCCATTATGGATTTTTATAAAATTCCGGGTACGGTTAGAGCTTCTTTTTCGTTTTATAATACAAAAGAAGAAATTGACCGGTTTATTGATGCGGTTAAAAAAGCAAAATCAATGCTTTCTTAAATACAGCATAATGAAGAAATTACTATTTATATTAAGTTTATTTCTAATTGTTTCCTGCGGAAATTCAGAAGAAAAAATTTCAGAAGATCCCGCAGATCTGAATTCACTTAACGGCGATTATGAATTGCTGGAAATGGATGGAGAAGATATTTCTTCCGAAGGTTTTATCTTAAATTTTAATGGTTCAGAACAACGACTTTCGGGAAAAACCGGGTGCAATAATTTTGTAACGGCTTATAAGATTGAAGATTCTATTGTAAAATTCAATCCGCCGCTTGGAACAAAAATGTACTGCGAAGGACAGATGGAATATGAAGAAATTTTTAATGAAGTAATCCCGGAGATTAGAAATGTTAAAATTAGCGATAAAGATTTAATATTTTTATCTGAAGAAAATCAGGAGCTTTTAAACCTGCAAAAAAAAGAAAACAGTGAGTAAGACGATACAGGAAATACAGGAAGAAATTGTAGACGAGTTTGCAATGTTCGACGACTGGATGCAGCGTTATGAGTATATGATAGAGCTTGGAAAAGCGCTTCCGCTTATAGACGAAAAATATAAAATAGACGAAAACCTTATTAAAGGTTGCCAAAGTAAAGTGTGGGTTCACGCCGAGCTGGAAAATGAAAAACTGATTTTTACTGCCGATAGCGACGCGATAATTACCAAAGGAATAGTAGCTATTTTAATCAGGGCATTTTCCAATCATCACCCTTCGGCAATTATTGAAGCCGACACTCAATTTATTGATGATATTGGTCTAAAAGAGCACTTGTCTCCTACTCGCGCCAATGGCTTGGTGAGTATGATCAAGCAACTTAAAATGTATGCCGTGGCATACCAAACACAACTCAATTAAGATGGAAAAAGAAATAAACACCGAGGAATTAGGAGAGAAAATCGTAACGGTTTTAAAAACCATTTACGACCCTGAAATTCCCGTAGATATATACGAATTAGGGCTTATTTACGACGTGATGGTAAACACCGATCACGAAGTAAAAATATTAATGACCTTAACCACACCAAACTGCCCTGTAGCCGAAAGTTTGCCGCAGGAAGTAAAGGAAAGGGTAGCTTCTATAGATACTGTAAAAGACGCCGAAGTAGAAATTACATTCGATCCACCGTGGAACCAGGACCTTATTAGTGAAGAAGCAAAATTGGAATTGGGCCTTTTATAGTTTCTAAAAGTTTTAACCGATTAACTTTTAACCATTAACATTCAACTCCATTTATGGCCGAAGAAATTGTAAACCGCATAGCCAACAGTAAACTTATCACCTTCAACCTTGAGGATTATTATCCTGAAGGGGAACGCGTGGTGTTTGATGTGAAAGACTGGCTTCTGGAAGGTTTTGTTTTGCGAGAAGGAGAATTTAGGGAACATGCAAAAAACCACGACTGGAGCCAATATCAGGGTAAATTTATAGCCCTTACCTGCTCCAGTGATGCGATAATCCCGGCCTGGGCGTTTATGCTTTTAGCCACCTATTTGCAGCCTTATGCCAAAAAAGTGATTACCGGAAACCTGGAAACACTGGAAACTGTACTTTACACCGAAGCTATTAACAAAATGGATGTTAGTGATCTTACAGATAAACCTGTGATTATTAAAGGCTGTTCGCACAAACCGGTTCCAAAGAATGCTTATTTACTTTTGATAGAAAAACTACAACCCGTAGTAAAAAGTTTAATGTATGGTGAGGCCTGCTCATCGGTACCTTTGTATAAAAAACCTAAAAATTAAGATGAACCAGTATGATGCTGGTCGCAATCAACAATACCAGAAAGTGATTATTACTGTATTAGCGTTCAGGTGACATTCAGAATTATAAAAAATGAAAAAATTAGTACTTGCTTTCGCCCTATTTGGCGGAATTTTTAATTTATCGGCACAGGAAGAGGAAGAAGAACAAAAACAAGGATGGACTAAAGAAGGAAATATCGCCTTACTTTTTAATCAGTCGGCCTTTAATGAAGAATGGACAGGCGGAGGAACTTCCAACATTGCAGGGAATTTTCTTTTTGACTACGACTTTAATTATTTGAAAAACGATTTTACCTGGGATAATAAATTACTCCTTGATTATGGTATAACCAAGCAGCGAAGCGACGAATTTGCGAGGAAAACCAGTGACCGCTTAGAATTCAACTCGATCGCCGGAAAGCAGGTACAGGAATCAAACTGGTTTTATTCCCTTTTTCTAAATTTCAGAACACAAATTACAAAAGGATATAAATTCGGTGAAGACCCTGAAAGCGGTCAAACCACCAGAACAGAATACACCAATTTTTTATCCCCCGCCTACCTTCAATTTGGTCCCGGTATGATGTGGAAAAAGAGTGAAAATTTATATTTAAATCTTGCTCCGGCTACGGGAAGAATGGTCTTTGTAGATAAAGATTTCACTTCAGGACCAGATTATGTAGATGGAGATTATTTTGGGGTAGATGCCGAAAAAGCCATGCGTTTTGAATTTGGTGCATCGGTTTCAGGATACGCTCAATTCAATATAATCGAAAATGTGACCATGGAGAATTTAATCAACCTCTACTCCAACTATTTGGAAGATCCCCAGAATGTAGATATCGATTATACGATGAACATGAAAATGAAAATCAACGATTATCTTTCTACAAACCTTATTTTCCAGGCTATCTATGATGATAATGCTGTAAAAGGTTTTCAAATAAGAGAAGTTTTCGGTTTAGGATTTAACTACGGATTTTAAGCCGTAACGTCATTCAAGTTCAGCGTAACGCCAAAACAAACAAAAAAATAAAAATACAACCTGCCCATTCCGGCAGGTTTGTTGTTTTTAAGCGATTTTAGTTAAATATATGTTGAAATAATTTCCGCAAAAATCGCAGTAGCAATCTATTGTGTAACTTTGTATTTATGATTGAAAAAACCGACCTAACCCACGAAAAAGCTGTTTTAATTGGTATTGTTACCAAAGAGCAGGGGCACGATAAATTAAAAGAATACCTGGACGAATTAGAATTCCTAACCTATACCGCCGGCGGGGAAGTGATAAAGCGTTTTAGCCAGAATATGGATAAACCCAATCCCAAAACTTTTATTGGGACAGGGAAGATGAATGAACTTAAACAATTCGTAGACGAAAATGAGGTTGGTACCGCTATTTTTGATGATGAACTCTCTCCAGCCCAGCAAAAAAATATAGAGAAAATCCTGAAATGTAAAGTTCTAGATAGAACTACGCTTATCCTTGATATTTTTGCCCAACGTGCACAAACCAGTTACGCCAGGACCCAGGTGGAACTCGCGCAATATGAATATTTACTACCAAGACTTGCTGGAATGTGGACTCACCTTGAGCGCCAGCGTGGTGGTATTGGAATGCGCGGACCAGGGGAAACCGAGATTGAGACTGACCGTAGGATTGTGCGGGACAAAATTGCGCTTTTAAAGAAGAAACTCGAAACTATAGACAAACAAATGGAAGTGCAACGTGGCAACCGCGGGCAGTTGGTTCGGGTGGCACTTGTAGGCTACACCAATGTTGGAAAGTCTACTTTAATGAATACTATTAGCAAAAGTGAGGTTTTTGCCGAAAATAAACTTTTTGCGACTTTAGATACTACGGTAAGAAAAGTAGTAATTCGCAATTTACCCTTCCTTTTAACCGATACGGTAGGATTTATTAGGAAACTCCCCACGCAACTGGTAGAGTCCTTTAAATCTACTTTAGACGAAGTTAGGGAAGCCGATTTGCTACTGCACGTGGTCGATATTTCGCATCCCAATTTTGAAGATCATATAGAGTCTGTAAACCAGATTATGAGTGAGATTAAGAGTAATGACAAACCAACTATTATGGTTTTTAATAAAATTGATCAATATGAAGCTGAAGAAATTGAAGACGACGATTTAATTACTGAAAAAACCAAAGCTCATTACACCCTTAAAGAATGGAAGCAAACCTGGATGAATAAGATGGGAGATAATGTGTTGTTTATTTCTGCTTTGAATAAGGAGAATATGGAAGATTTCCGAAGAAAAGTTTACGAAGCGGTTCGTAAGATTCATATCACCCGCTTTCCTTACAATAATTTTCTGTACCCGGAATACGATAAATACGGAGAAGAAAAATAGACTAGAGGGAAAAACTAGAGACGTCAATCTGTCCCGAAGTTTCGGGATGGATTCAGACGTTATCCCGAATTTACTTCGGGATTCTAATAGGTTTATAATATCTACAAGCTTAGCCCCTGAAAATAAATTCAGGGCGACGACTTAAAAAACTTCTAAAACCTTATCTGTTTTTTTAGTAATTTAGAGTGTACCAATAAATTACTACAATGAAAAAATTAATCTTATTACCATTGCTTTTTTTCTTCGGAATAATCACAGCTCAGGAATTGGATGGAGCCTGGAAATTAACTGAAAAGGACGGTAAAGCTGTTAATGACAGAGAAGTAATTAAAATTATACAGGACGGTTATTTTGCCCTGGGCTCTAAAAATTTAAGTAATAATGAATTTTTAGGTGCTGCAGGAGGAGAACTTAGCCTGGAAGATGAAACCCTGACGGAACTAAGGGATTTTGACACTTATGACACCGAAGAAATCGGGGCAGAGCACGACTATAATATTTCCTGGGATGGTGAGGACAAAATGGAAATCTCTGACGGAAATACGACAAAAATATGGGAACGTGTTTCAGAGAAATCAGATGCGCTAACGGGCACCTGGGTTATTACCGGTCGTGAAAGAAACGGAGAAATGAATACGATGACTCCCGGGGACAGAAGAACAGTTAAAATCTTAAGTGGCGGAAGATTTCAATGGATTGCTTTTAATTCGGCTACCAAAGAATTTAATGGAACCGGCGGAGGAACCTACACTGCTGAAAATGGAAAATACACTGAAAATATTGAATTCTTCTCACGAGATGCCAGCCGTGTAGGCGCGAGTTTAGAATTTCAGTATGAAGTAAAAGATGGTAAATGGCATCACAAAGGAAAAAGCTCAAAAGGAGATCCTATATATGAAATCTGGTCACCATATAGCGAAGCTTATCAGAAATAATATTTAAGAAAATCATCTAACTAAAAAAGCCTCCTTGGGCATATAGAATTCTCCGGGAGGCACTTCTTTTAAATAAAACCGAATCGCCTTTTCGCTATCTATATACTGCAAACGTATCTTTCCTGAGGTAAAACTCACAGCGCTTTCAATAGTCCCATCGTACACACCTTCCGCAATTTTCACCAAATTTATTGTAAACGAATTTCCATTGTTTCTTTTACAATCGGTATTTTCTCCCTGCGAGAAAATCACACAATGATTGCCTTTAATACTTCCCTGGCTTTCATACTCCAGTTCTAGTTCCATAGTATTTTGGCCGTCTGGAGATTCCCAAAACCAATTCCCGGCAAAATCCTGGGAATGCTGGGCAAACCCTAAAGATGTTGCAATTAAAAATAGAAAGAGTAATGTTTGCTTCATGCGTTGATTTTAAATAATCTTACAATTTACTCAATTCCCGTTTATGCGTATGTTATCAATATCATAAGTTGTGCTTTTATCTGACGCAGCACCTAAATATCTATAGGCGAAATGAATATCACCCTTTAAACAGGAACTATCTATTTCACTTTTCACGAATTTTTTCCTGCATTGATTAGTAGGCCCTGTAGGAATTACAGCATCCAGCGGAGTCCAGTTCGGTGTTAAATCATTTACCGGTAAATTCTTCAATTACCATTACATTCAAAATAGTGACATTATCATAGAAGACATAATTTCAAAAAACAAATGTGCGCGGGAAACACTATCTAAATCTACTGGGGAACTCACCAGCCGGCTTATGCGTTTTTCAGGGATGGAGAGACGATTTTTATAAAGAATTGGTGTTGCAGGATAAACCTGAAATTCCCACCGTAGGGATATTGCTGTATTGGAAAATAATGGATGGACAAATATAAATGAAAAAGGCGGTAAGGCGTTTGAACCGAGAACATTTGATTGGAATAGATATATTCGGGTTTCAGCATTTAATACCGATGAAACTACTATAGATGAGAATATATTGAAAAACGGATAGGTATTCTGGCCTATCGTGATGGTCGGAATTTATTTGATCAAATTCTTGTTTCAGAAGCGTTAACCGGAAAAGGCTATTTCCAATTTCAGTTTTATAAAGCTGGAATTTTTAATAACAGATACCTAATTACCGAAAACGGACAATACAAGGGATATTCCTTCCGAAGTTATGGTAATAGCGGCTATCCAGGTGACTACAGTGACCATTTTCCGGTATATATTTACCTGCTTAAAGAAGTCTCTTCAAGCTCCACCGATGCCGGAAAGTAAATTAAGATTTTAAACTTTAAAACCAAGCATTCCAAGGAATACGGGATAACATTATCAATAATCCTAAGGTATAAAATATAGCAAGGATTTTAAACTTAGGTTTTGAAGTAAGTTTACTCTTGTGTTTTGAATATCCAATGGTAATTAAAGCTACAGCAATTATCATCATTAAGGGATGTTCCAGAATGTAAAGTCTTAATGTTGGATCTGGCATTACCGTACCCATTCCTTCTTCCAGAAGCACCGAAAAATAAGGAGATACGAAGTATAAAACTATTCCTATTAAAAGCTGAATATGCGACGTGATAAGTGTGAAAAGTGCAATCCTGAAATTAGTCGCTCCATATTCTTTATTAGAAGCATAACCAATAATTGCGTTTATTGAGGCTACGAATAAAACGATTAATACTAAATAAGCCCAGTAGGAATGTATGAATTGTACAGTTGGATACATATGAGTAAATTTTTAGTAAATATAGGATTTTCTATAAAATTGCAGCTGCATTGTACTTCTAAGTTTAAGATCACGTATTTAAATACAAATTAATTACAGTGTATCTATATTTTAGTTTTTTGGCATTTTAATTGATAGTTATGCAAAATACCAATCATTCTATTAAGTTTCTTATTATTTATTTACTAACTATTAATCTAATATCTTATGAAACCTAAGAAAAATGCCAAAGCCGATCTTCGGAAAAAATCGAATTTGTTTTTATCATTCGGACTTATTTTAGCCTTACTGGCCAGCTTACTTTTAATAGAATGGAAAACCTATGACAAGGAAGAATTCACAAAAGAACAGGTCTATTTAGATGAGCTTGAAGAAGAAGTTATTCCCATTACCGAGTTGGCAAACACTCCGCCTCCCAAACCTCCGGTAATTCCAGATGAAATAGAGGTTATTAAAGATGATCCCGAAGCTAAAGAAGACGAAATTGAATCTACCGAAACAAACCTTGATGATATTGTAGAACCGGAAGAAATAATTGAGCATGAGCCCGATGAAGAAATAGAAACAGTTCCCTTCACACTAATTGAAGATGTGCCTATATTTCCAGGTTGTGAAGCACTTGAGGATAATTCAGCGAGAAAAAGTTGTATGAGTGAAAAAATAACCGCGTATGTAAACAAGAACTTTAATAAGGATTTGGGAAGCGAATTAGGTCTTTCAGGAGTTAATCGAATTAATATCCTTTTTCAAATAAATACCGAGGGTGAAATTGTAAATATTCAGGCAAGAGCGCCACACCCGGAGTTGGAAAAAGAAGCCGAAAACATTATAAAATCTTTACCAAAAATGCAACCGGGGAAACAACGCGGAAAACCAGTTAATGTAAATTATGCATTACCAATAATTTTCCAGGTTCAGGAATAATCAAAAAAACCACCCCGATTTGGGGTGGTTTTATAAAAATTAAGGACTTAAAATTAGAAGTTATACTTTACACTTAAACTCCATTGTCTGTCAAATCCGAAGTAACCACGGTTAGCAATGTTTATACCTTTGTAAAGATCATCACCTGCAGACCCTGGTCTATTGGTCGCTAAACTGGTTAGATAAACTTCGTTAAATAGATTGTCAACATTTGCTCTAAAGTCAAGAGATGTATTATTTCCTAACGGAAGGTTATAAGAAGCTCCGATTCTTACAAGGTCATACGAAGGTAATTTTACAACTTCACCGCCTTCTTCTGTAAAGGATACTGGGTCTATACCTGCATAAAGATCTCCATAATAGAACCAATCACCATCAATTGAAAGATTATCCATAATTGCATAATCTACACCTACTCCCAGAGAAGTTTGTGGCGCATTACCAACTTTTTCTCCGTCAATAAATGATTCTACATTATCAAATCCTGGTACCACAGTTAAATCTTCGGCATCAAATAAAGATTGGATTGGGTTATCGGAATATGTCCAATCCCCCAAAGAAGCCATCCCGTTAATGGTTAAAGCATTCGTTGGTTTAAAAAGAAAATCTAGTTCCACACCCATATGCGTTTGCTCCAATAGGTTAAAGTTTGCAAGATATTCTTCATCTACTCCATCTTCATCGAAATCAAAGAAGCTCGTTCTTGTATCTGTTCTGTTACCCCATTTAGTATAGTATCCATTTAAGTTAAGACCGAAATTTTCGCCTTGAAATCCATACCCCACTTCAATACCAGTAATCTCTTCATTCTCGGTAAGAGGGTTAATATCGTTTGAAAAGTTTAAGAACAAGTTATCATGAAATGGTTGTCTTGAATAAAAACCAGTATTTACAAATACATTATGCTGCTCGTTAATATTGTAATTAACCCCTGCTTTCACATTATAACCGGTATTAGTAATCTTATCTGATTCCTGATTTTCTGGTCGGCTATATACAAAATAATCATAACGAGTGTGAGACTGACTTGATAAAGCTCCCTGAACAAAAGCTGAAAATTCATCATTTTTATATTCCAATTGACCAAAACCACCAATATACGAGATATCTTCAGAGTTACTATATCCTATTTGCTGATCAGCTCTAGCGCGGTTAAAAGTAGGATCAAGCAAGTTTACGTCATAATTAGCGAAAACGGTCTGACCCTGAGGTATAGAAGCATTATTATCTACATACCAGCCATCAAGTCCCATAAAATCAACTACTTGTCTGTAATGATCTCCATGGTAGAATCTATAATCCCCACCAATGTTGAATTCAAGGTTTTCATTAATTTCATGATTAAAGTTAGAAACCGCTCCAACCCAATAGTGATTGTTCATAGAAGCTCGAGTAATGTAACCATTTCCTAGTTCTTCATCAAGATCTGGATGATCTCCAACTTTGTAATTAGTACCATTTATATCTGTAGCAGGTAAATTTCTGTTATGATCAATAATTTGGTCAAAATTAATTTGCCCATTACTATTAAATTTATTCTCATAATAACCCAAAGGTCCTGTTCCTCCACCACTACCTGTGGAAGCATATACTACAGTAGAAAGATCTGTTCTGCTATTGATATTCCAGTCCCAGTTAAAGTTTAAAACCGGCTTGTGATAAAAATTGGTTCTTTCATTATACAGACTTCCGTCTCTATATCCCCAGTTTTCATTATAATCCCTCCCATAAGTAAGGGCATCACCAATGCTCCCCTGGTATGCTTGTCCGTGCGTTTGAGGAGCTCCAGTTAAAAGAAGGTTGAAAGCGTGCTCATTAGAAGGCTTATAACCAACTGAAAAGAAGTAAGTAATTCCTTTTCCTTGAGTTCCTTTATAAAAGTTACCGTCACCTTGCCAGTAAGACAACATATATGTAGAGGACCATCCTTTATCGTTCTTTCCTGTAGAATAATAAGCGGTAGACTTTGTATAGTTGTTATTAGCTATTTCCTGCTGAACATAACCTCTTTCAATATTATTATAGGTTTGAGTTACAATATTTATTGTACCCCCTACAGAGGAAATTGCTAATTTCGAAGCTCCAAGTCCGCGCTGAACCTGTACTGCATTAGCAATATCTTTCACACCTTGCCAGTTACTCCAGTACATATTACCATCTTCCATCCCGTTAATAGGTTGCCCGTTTAAAAGGAAAGCTGTGTTACTTTGGTCAAAACCACGTACTCTAATTTCAGAATCTCCATAACCACCACCTTGGGTGTTAGCGTAAACTGAAGGTACTGATCTAAGTAGTTGTGGGAATTCCATATTTCCGGCTGACTTTTGTATTTCCTCAGCTCTCACAGTACTCACAGCTACTGGTGTTTGACGACCTATAGCAACATCAATAACTCCTTTACCAATTACTACTACTTCTGACAGAGCATCTGCATCGGGACCTAAAGTAATTGTACCTAAATCTTGTGTAGCCCCACTTGCTACGTCAAAGTTAATAGTTTGCTTTTGGTAACCCACAAAGGTTACACTTACTTTCCCGGAAGTAGATTCAACATCCAGAGAAAAATTTCCATCAAAGTCTGTAGTAGTACCATTGTTAGTACCAACAACCATAACGGTTGCGCCCGGAAGTGGGCCGTCCATTTCAGAATCAATCACCGTTCCGGTAAGAGTTCCTTGAGCAAAAATTGTAGCTGATGTTAGAAACAACGCTAATGCTAGTAATTTCCTCATGTTTAAAATTTGTTTGTTTTGAGTTTAAATTTCGATGCAAATGAAACTAAATCCTACAACCCGCAGTTTACGGAAATGTTAAGAAATTTAACTTTAACATCTTGTTCGGCGCAAAACTAAAACAAATTTTCAACTAATTGATTCTTTGAAAACTATAGATTTCAACCAAGTGTTAACAAAAGTGTAATTTTTATTTTAAAAAGAAGGATAATAGGTTTTTGGTAGAAGAATCATGAGAATCGGTTGATTTGCTTTCGATTTCCGCAAGAATTTTGCTTGCAAGCTGCTTACCTAATTCCACACCCCATTGATCGTAGCTGAAAATATTCCAAATTACGCCCTGTACAAATATTTTATGCTCGTACATCGCGATAAGTTTTCCTAAACTTTCAGGAGTAAGTTTGTTTATAAGTAAGCTGTTGGTAGGTTTATTACCATCGAATTCTTTGAATGGTAATAACTTCTCTACTGCATCTTTAGATAATCCCTGGGCTTCAAGTTCCTGTTTTACTTCCGCTTTAGATTTCCCCTGAAGCAAAGCCTCAGTTTGTGCAAAGAAATTCGCCATCAGTTTATTGTGATGGTCTTCATCTTTGTGTAGGGATTTTTTAAATCCTATAAAATCCGCAGGAATTAATTTAGTTCCCTGGTGAATTAATTGGAAAAAAGCATGCTGGGAATTGGTTCCCGGCTCACCCCAAATTAGGGTCCCTGTTTGATAATCTACTTTTTCCCCGTTTCTGTCCACACTTTTCCCATTGCTCTCCATAATTGCCTGTTGCAAGTACGCCGGGAGCCTGTGCAAATATTGAGTATAAGGAATTACCGCTTCACTTTCTGCTTTATAAAAATTATTGTACCAAATACTTAATAAAGCCAGTTGTACCGGAATATTTTCTTTAAAATCTGAAGTTTTAAAATGTTCGTCCATTATATGTGCGCCATTTAATAAAGCTTCAAAATTGCCATAACCTACCGCCAGGCTTATAGATAATCCTACTGCACTCCACAAAGAAAAACGGCCACCAACCCAATCCCACATTGGGAAAACATTTTCTATAGTAATACCAAATTCTTCTACATTTTTTAAATTGCTGGAAACTGCTGCAAAATGTTCTGCAACTGCTTCCTGCGGAGCAGTTTTTCTGAACCAGTTTCTTATAGTAGTAGCGTTTGTTAGAGTTTCCTGCGTGGTAAAAGTTTTAGAAACTACAAGGAACAAAGTGGTTTCAGGATTTAAGTTTTTTAAGATTTCATATACGTGATCACCATCTACATTGGAAACATAATGAACTTTAAGATGGTTTTGATAAAACTGAAGCGATTCAGTTACCATCACCGGACCAAGATCGGAACCTCCAATCCCTATATTCACCACATCAGTAAAGGCTTTTCCGGTGAAACCTTTTTTCTCTCCGCTAATTATTTTATCAGAAAATTTCCTGATTTTCTCTTTTACTTCCTGTACTTCAGGCACTACGTTTTCACCTTCCAGGGTGATTTTTACATCGGCGGGAGCTCTTAATGCTGTGTGTAAAACCGCACGATTCTCGGTTTGATTAATCGCATCACCACCAAAATAAGAGTCTATTGCAGATTTCAGTTCACATTCTTCTGCCAACTCGAGTAGTAGATCACGGGTTTCTTTAGTTATCAGGTTTTTGCTGTAATCCAGGTAAAAATCCTCCCAGGCAATGGTAAATGCAGAAGCCCTTTCAGGATCTTTTTCAAATAGCTCTTTAAGCTGCAACTGCTGCACTTCATTAAAATGCTTTTCTAATTTTTTCCAGGCTGTTGTTTGGGTTGGATTAATATTTTTCATTTATTTTCTTCTTTCCTGGCCTAGGCCTAAAAATTTTTAATTCTATTCTCTTCTATTAAATCAGCGAAATTTACAGATTTATTCAATCTATTTCACTTAAATATTATGTTGATTATCTATTGAAATTTACTTTTTATAATCTTTATATGGAATTTCATCCAACGAAGTTTTTAGATCTTCAATGGCTGCAAAATACTGTTCCTTATGCTCAGGTTCTATATGTTTTGCGGTGGGTAAATTCTGGCGATAAGGATCTACCTGCTTGCCGTGAACCCAGAAACGATAGCAAACGTGCGGCCCTGTGGCAAGCCCTGTGCTACCTACATAACCAATAACATCGCCTTGTTTCACTCTTTGTCCACTACGTACATTTCTCTTGCTCATATGCAAATACTGCGTGGTATATTTATCGTTATGCCTAACTTTTACATAATTTCCGTTACCCGAAGTGTAGCTGGCAGCGATTACCGTTCCATCGGCAGTGCTTACAATTGGCGTGCCGTGGGCTGCGGCATAATCTGTTCCCAAATGAGCTTTCCATCGTTTTTGAACCGGATGAAATCTTCTTTTGGTATATCTGGAGGAAATTCTGCTATAATTTAACGGTGCCTTTAAAAAGAAACTTTGTAGCGCTTTTGCTTCTTCATCATAAAAACTGGGCTGCCCGGTTAAAGAATCGGTTTCATATTCAAAAGCATAAAAAGGCTTGTCGCCGTGTTTAAAAACTGCGGCTTCAACATTCTCAATCCCAACAAAAATGGTATCATCAATATATTTTTCAGAATAAATCATTTTAAACTGATCGCCCTTCTGAAGTTTAAAAAAGTCTATACTCCACTGGTAAATATCTGAAAGTTCATAAACCAAGAGATTACTCAAGCCCTGCGCCTGAACTGCTTCTGAAAGCGAAGAAGTAATAACTCCAGATACTTCCCTTCTCTTTACGCTTACCGGTTTCTTTTTACGCTCAACACTTATACTATCACCAATTCCCAGCACGGTATAATTCACCCTGTCATTCTGATAGATAAAAAATTCAGGCGTATTAGCTGAATCTTTTGCCTTAAGTATTTTGTATTTTTTCCCGGTGGTAATTCTAGCGGGATTAAAGGTATCTTTTACTTTTTCTGAAATCTGGTAAATTTTACCTCGATCTACCCCGTGTTGATCCAGGATATAGCCAAAACTATCTCCAGATTCTACCGTGCCGTCTACAACCTCAAAATTATCCAGAATAAATCCGAATTCTTTCTTAACAGGTTTAGGCACTTTCTTTTCTACCTTTTCTTCATTAAGGGCGGTTTCTTTTGTGTCATCTTCACAGGCCGTGAAAGCCAACATCAATACCAGTAGGAAACTTATTTTCTTCAATTTTTTAGCAATTTTCTTTCTGTGTGTTAAACATATGGTTTACCCATTCTTTGCCCCAATCTTCTAATTCTTCTTCACTCCATAAATAAGGAAAAAAACTAACTCTCTGAAATCCGGCCGGTAAAAATTCTTTCCAATTAGTTCCACCCGTCGCAGCAATAGTTTCTTTATCTTTATTTAAATACCTGTAAGCAGCACCCATATGCATAAGGGGCCAATTTATATTTACATTGGCGTCAAAATTACGTAATGCTTCTTTTAATCCCTTATTATTTTTAACCGAATCTGGAAGCTCCTGATATTTATGAAAAAGAGTTCTTCCTTTATATTCTGAAGCTATTCTAAGAAAACGCGCTGTATAGCGTTTCTCAAACTGCCTTAAGGTTAAAGTTTTCTCCCCGGTTTTTAAATCAATTCCACCTTTTTTCCAGTAAATATTTTCGTACAAATCTTCTAAACTATTCTCTTTAGAAAACTGTTCTCTTATTTTAAAGGAAACCAAATTTTCTAAAGGGGTAGAATAGATTTCTATCATTCTAAACTGTGCAGATTGAAATCCGCTTGCCGGCAACAAAGACATTCGGAATTTAAGGAATTGCTCTCTTTCCATTCCTTTGATCATTACATCAAAAGAATCGGTCAGAATTCTGAAATAACGATTTAAACGATTATATTTTTCAATTAAAAACCCGGCATCTGGAGCTTTAGCTTCTATTATCTGTTTTTGCTCGTGAATAATGAGTTTAAAATACAGTTCGGTAATTTGATGGTAGGTAATAAAGATTTTTTCGTCTGGAAAATGGGTTAAGGTTTTTTGCAGACTTAATAAAGTGTCGATACTTAAATAATCCCAATACGTGAGGTATCTGTCATATAAAAGTCCGTCTAAATAGGAAGCCAGATCCTGACCTGAATTTTTAAACTTTTCCTCTAATGCAAAAATACGTTCTGCAATTTCCGGCTTTATTTCCATGTATTATTTATTCCATAATTATTTTAAACGGATGCTTAAGGCCTTTATATTCATCTAAATCGGCATCTAAAGATCCAACAGCGAGATTCGCTTCAATTTTAATAGGCAGTTTATTAGCATCGTCACTTACCCAAAAAGTAAGACTTTCTTTTTCCTTAAAAACTCTGCCAGCCATAACATAAGGTCTGAATTTTAAAGTTGCAACCTTACCAAATTTGGTTTTGATTACTTCCCTGCCTAAAAATTTCAGTTTAAAATCCATGTTCTCATCATCTATAAAAAGATTGAGATTCATATCATCCCCTGGCTGAAGCTCGTCAGTATTTATATTGTTGCGAATATAATAAAATGCCGATAACATATCGTGTACCTTCGGCTTGGTAGTATAGGTGTGATTTTCGTTGTGTTTTCTGTCGAAAACGTATGCTTTATTATCACTGTGATCAAAGTCTATTTCCAGGTCTTTGGTATAGCCACCTTCATCTATTTTTCTAATAAATTTATACGGTTTCCCGTCTTGTTTATCTATATAAGTTTGATAGTTATCATCTACCTTAAAAAACCAATGCAGTAAACCTGTAGATTTCCCTTTGCCTTCCACATGATAAACCGGTTTCCCATTTATACTGGTTTCATCAACTTCTAAAGTTGCAAAACTGGCATTAAAGGGACCGTAATGTATGCGGAATTTAAACCATTCACCCGCACTAAATGCTTTTTGGGACTGAGCCTGAAGCGCGACGCCGGTTAAAAGAAGAAGGAATATTGTAAATATACTTTTTTTCATACCAAATTTTTAAATACTGATCTACAGAGTTCTTGGGCTAAGGATATTTACAATTTCTATTCCAAATGTATTAAAACAAAAAACCCCATCAAATTAATGACGGGGTTTTTGTCTTATTAACCAACTAAAACTTAAATTATGAAAAATTAATTACATTATTGGTAACCACTCCAAAAATGCGAGCGCAAAAGTCCGTATTTAATGGAGTTATAACAACCGAAAAATTGAGTTTAACACAAAAATTTTCAGTAATTCAATTTTTTAACTATAAGTTTTAGTTAAAGTAAATATTTTAAAATTTATTGCAAGGTTCCTCGCAAATCCTGTTCTCTCTCGATTGCTTCAAAAAGGGCTTTAAAGTTTCCTTTTCCAAAAGATTGGGCTCCTTTTCGTTGAATTATCTCAAAAAACATTGTTGGACGGTCTAAAACCGGTTTGGTAAATATCTGTAAAAGGTAACCTTCATCATCACGATCTACCAATACTCCGAGCTCTTTTAATGGTTCAAGATCTTCATCTATTTTTCCTACTCTATCTAATAAAGTATCATAATAAGTCTCCGGAACATAAAGGAATTCTACCCCGCGATCTCTAAGTTGAGTTACGGTTTCAATAATATTATCGGTAGCCAGCGCGATATGCTGTACACCCGCACCATTATAAAAATCTATATATTCTTCTATCTGGGATTTTTTCTTTCCTTCAGCAGGTTCGTTAATGGGGAATTTAATTCTCCCATTCCCGTTACTCATTACCTTACTCATAAGGGCCGTATAATCTGTAGAAATATCTTTATCATCAAAAGATACCATTTGCGCAAAGCCCATTACTTTAGCGTAGAAATCTACCCATTTGTTCATCTCATTCCAACCTACATTTCCCACCATATGGTCTATGTATTTTAACCCGGTATCTTCTGCCTGTACTTTGGTGGCATAGGTTTTATAACCGGGAAGAAATGGCCCTTCATAATCTTTTCGTTCTACAAACAGGTGAATGGTTTCCCCATAAGTATGAATTCCCGAAATCACAGCTTTACCGTGTTCATCTTCCATTTCATAAGGTGCAACAAAAGATTTCGCTCCACGTTTCGTGGTTTCTTCATAACTTTTCCTGGCATCGTCTACCCAAAGAGCCACCATTTTTACCCCGTCACCATGCTTATTGATGTGGGCATTTATATCGCCTTCGGGCTGAAGCGGGGAAGTAAGTACAATTCTAATTTTTCCTTGTTGAAGTACATAAGAAACGCTGTCTTTTCTACCGGTTTCCAAGCCGGAATAAGCCACAGGCTGAAAACCCCAGGCGTGTTGATAATAATATGCGGCCTGCTTGGCATTCCCAACATAAAGTTCAACAAAATCGGTTCCCAGGATTGGCAGAAAATCTTCGGCATCCTGCATTACCTTTTCTAATTTAAGTGATGTATTATCAGTACTCATTTTTATAATTTTTATTGCTACTTTTTAGCTATTTGAACTTTCTTTGATTAATTATGGTTGTCTTCCAACCAGGATTTATGGTAGGTTTCATCGGCAATTTCCATCGCGTCTTCGGTAAGCATAAGTGGCTTAAAAGTATCTACCATTACCGCTAATTCTTCGGTTTCTACCTGGCCAATACTGCGTTCTACTGCTCCCGGGTGCGGCCCGTGGGGGATTCCCGCCGGGTGTAGTGAAATATGTCCCGCTTCAATATCGTTTCTGCTCATAAAATCACCATCTACATAATAAAGCACCTCATCGCTGTCTATATTACTATGGCTGTATGGTGCCGGAATACTTTCCGGATGGTAATCGTATTTACGCGGACAAAAACTGCATACCACAAAAGCATCTGTTTCAAAAGTTTGGTGCACCGGTGGTGGTTGGTGAATTCTTCCCGTAATAGGTTCAAAATCGTGAATGGAAAAAGCATACGGGTAGTTGTAACCATCGTAACCCACTACATCAAATGGATGCGTAGCGTAAACCATATCAAAGATTTCTCCCTGTTTCTTAATTTTAATCAGGAAATCTCCTGTTTCATCGTTTGTTTCCAGTTCGTGTGGTTGTCTTAGATCGCGCTCACAAAATGGAGAATGTTCCAATAACTGCCCAAACCAGTTTCTATAGCGTTTAGGCGTATAGATTGGTCTTCTTGATTCTACGATGAATAATCGGTTATTTTCATCATCAAAATCTATTTTATAAATAGTTCCCCGCGGAATTAATAAATAATCGCCGTATTTAAAATCCAGGTTTCCAAGATGTGTTCTTAATTTTCCACTTCCTTTATGAATAAAAAGCAATTCATCTGAATCAGCATTTTTATAAAAATAATCATCGGTAGAACCTTGTGGAGACGCCAGCGTGATATCTACATCGCTATTGGTTAAAACCACTTTTCGGCTTTCAAGATAATCGGGATCAGGTTTTACCTGGAATCCTTTAAGTCGATATGATTTTATATTGTTTTCTGTGGCTATTTTTGGTTTTACACTATAACTCCCCCTTACTTCCTTTACTTGCGTTGGGCGATGCTCGTGGTAGAGATTAGAAGACATCCCGTCAAAACCAATGGTACCAAAAAGTTGTTCGTAATAAAGGCTTCCATCGGGTTTTTTAAAAATCGTATGGCGTTTATGAGGAATCTTACCGAGTTTATGATAAAAAGGCATAATCTGATATTTTTAATTCAACCCCCAATTTCGAAAAGAATATTGAGAATTTGTTATTTTTTTCAGTGTTATTTTACTTTAAAACAAATATCGGGAATTTTTAAGGAAACATTCTTAAAACATCTCTAAAAACCTGCAGCAGAAAAGTAAATTCCTGGAGAGAAAATTAGCAACAACTAATTCAAAAAAAGAATTAAATCTGAATAACTTAAAACCAGAAACCAAGGCTAAAAAACCACTGGCTGGATTTAATTTCGGGGGAATAGGTGTATTTTACTTCTAAAGGTCCAATAAAGGTATCTATGCCGTACCCAAGTGCGTAACCGGTAAAATCTGGCATGCTAAACCAATCTCCAGATGAATATAATTTGTTCCCTACATTGGCAATATTTGCACTGGCAATAACGTGGTTTTTTCTGAAAATTTCATAATCAAACTCCACGAGACCTTTTATATAACTATCTCCCGACAGACTTATAAAATCATACCCATAAAACGGAACAAAATTATTAATAAGGTTATTTCCATAACCTCCCAAAAAGAAATCCAGCGTATTTACGCCGTCGTTTCCTATTTTAAATCCTGCTTCAGTTACAATTCGGGTAGAAAATCTATTGAGGGGAGAAAAAGCATACCCTAAAGTTCCTTTTGCGATAGAAAATTCAGAAAAATCATTATTAAAATCTGAAGAAAATAAATAAAGATGAAAAATTCCATCAAAATAAACACCGCGAGACGGAAAATATTTATTATCGTAAGAATCATATTTTAAATAGCTAAAAGCACTGTAATAATGGCTGTTTTCAAAAAGCCTGTTATCGCTTATTTCCGGATTTGGATTATTTAAAGTTTCAGAAGCAATTCTTAAAAATTTATGCTCTGCTCCCAACCCGAAGGAAAAAACCTGCTTAAATAAAGTTTCGGCGTAAAATTGATTGGTAAAATCCCGGTAATCTATATCTATCCTGTTTACCCCAATATCCTGTAATTGGGCATTTTCACTGGCAAAGTCAAAAGAAACCGGATGGTCAAAATTATTATACCGCGATTTAACTCCAATACTCCAGTAAAATCCTTTGTCTATATAATAGTCAAAATTATACCGAAATTGATCTCCAACCACCACATCTAAAGAAGTGACATCGTTAGTAAACAACAAACTTTTATGGGTATAATTAATAAGAGCACCAATTTGATAAAGCTCGTCATAGTGAACCCCCAACCGCAGCTGACTCTTATTTTCACTTTCTTCTATTTGCAGGCTTAAAGTGTAAAGGTGATCGTCGTTATTTGGAATTAACCGGTAATTAATTCGGTTGAAATTCCCGGTAGCAGATAGATTATTTATGCCTTCGTTAAGCTCCTTAAAGGTGAAATCTGTGAAATAATTCAACCTTAATTTTCCCAGAATATAAGAACGAGGATAGTTATTATTTCCCTCTAATGTAAGCGTACTTATTTGCAGGGTATCCATCTCCGGAATTAAAATATTTCGAGGAGAACTGTTTTGACGCGCAGCTAGTTTTTCGAGATCATCTTTTCTTTTAAGCGAAGCAACCCTTCCCGAATCTATAATCGCCTCCCCTTTTTCAAAAGACAACACTGAAAACGGACTTATATCTGGTTTGATGTAAATATCGGTTTTAGGAATTTTTTCCTTCATATCACTAATTGTCCGGAAATTGCTTATTTGGGCAAGAATGTCAAAAACGTTCCGCAAATCGTCTTTATTAACCAGGCTATCTTGCACATCTACGCCAATAATCACTTCAGCACCTCTTTTTCTAAGTTCTTCTACCGGATAATTATTCGCGACCCCGCCATCGGTAAGCAGTCTTCCGTTGAGACTTACAGGACTAAAAATAGAAGGAATTGCGCCGCTGGCAGAAACTGCCTGGGCAAGGGAGCCTTCATCTAAAATCACTTCTTCGCCGGTTTCAACATCGGCTGCAACACAAAAAAATGGAATGGGTAATTCTTTAAAATCATCAACATTTCCCAGGTGCATAGTGAGCTGGGACATTAAATTATAAATATTTTGTCCCCTTGAAAGTCCTGCAGGGAAACCTATTTTAAAATCATCAAAAGGTAAGCTAATCGCATATTTTTCGGCGTCTTCTTTTTCGTAAAAAGATTTTGCACTACGCGGGATATTATCCTGAATTAAAATATTGAAATTAGTCTCGTGAAAAATTGAATCCAACTCGTGCGCAGTATATCCGGAAGCATACAAACCACCAATAATTGCGCCCATACTACTCCCTCCAATATAATCTATTCTAATTCCTGCTTCTTCAATTACTTTTAGCGCGCCAATATGAGCCAGGCCCTTTGCACCACCACCACTTAAAACCAGGCCGACTTTTAAATCTTCCTGCTCCTGGGAAATTCCAGGAAGCATTACAAACAGAAAAAGTAAAAGCAGTAATTTTCTCATTTGTAATTTGAATTTTTATTCAGCAAAATGCCGGTTTATTTTTTTGATTGATAATGATTGTAAATTATTCCCGCTTTAGAAACTCCAATAACTTCGGCCAGTTCTTTTTCTGAGGCTTCTTTTATTCGTTTTACCGATCTAAATTGTTTTAATAATTCTACCACGGTTTTTTCTCCAATGCCGGTAATTTCTTCCAACTCTGTATTTAACGCAGTTTTACTCCTTTTGTTACGATGAAAAGTAATCCCGAACCTATGCGCTTCATTTCTAAGCTGCTGGATAATTTTTAAAGTTTCAGACTTTTTATCTAAATAAAGCGGAATAGTATCTCCCGGATAAAAAATCTCTTCCAGGCGTTTTGCAATTCCTATAATAGCTATTTTTCCGCGTAAACCCAAAGTTTCAAGAGCTTTCACACCCGAAGAAAGCTGACCTTTACCCCCATCTACAATAATGAGTTGCGGCAATTCTTCACCTTCATTCATTAACCGTTTATAACGCCTAAAAACTACCTCTTCCATAGAAGCAAAATCATCTGGCCCTTCCACGGTTTTAATATTAAATTTACGATAATCTTTTTTGCTTGGTTTCCCATTTCTAAAAACCACACAAGCCGCAACCGGATTTGTTCCCTGGATATTAGAATTATCAAAACACTCAATATGTCGAGGCTCTACATTTAATCGAAGGTCTTCCTTCATTTGAGCCATAATTCGCTTTACGTGCCGGTCTGGATCTACGATTTTCATTTGCTTAAATCGTTCCTGACGGTAATATTTAGCATTTCTAAGCGATAGATCTACAATCTTCTTTTTGTCCCCCAACTTTGGAATAGTTACTTTCACTTCTTCGCCGGCATCAACCTTAAAAGGCACATATATTTCTTTGGAATTTGAACTGAAGCGCTGCCGTATTTCGGTAATGGCCAGTTCCAATAGTTCCTCATCGGTTTCTTCCAGCTTTTTCTTCATTTCTATAGTATGCGACCTAATAATTGCACCGTGAGAAAGCTGAAGAAAATTTACATAACCATAACCTTCGTCTGATATTATGGAAAACACATCTACATTGGTGATTTTTGGATTTACTACCGTAGATTTAGATTGGTAATTCTCGAGAACATCAATCTTATTTTTTATACGCTGCGCATCTTCAAACTCCATTTTTTCAGCGTGAGCTTTCATTTGCTCTCTAAACTGCTGTAACGAATCTTTAAAATTCCCTTTTACAATTTGCCGAATCGCTTCAATATTGTTATTGTACTCTGCCTCAGCCTGTTTCCCTTCACAAGGCCCTTTGCAGTTCCCTAAATGATATTCCAGGCAAACTTTATACTTCCCATTCCTTATTTTTTCTTCTGAAAGATCATAATTACAGGTTCTAAGCTTATAAAGTCCTTTAATTAAATCTAGAAGAGTGTTTACCGTTTTAAAACTGGTAAAAGGCCCATAATATTCGCTACCGTCTTTTATTAATTTTCGGGTGGGAAAAACCCGAGGGAAACGTTCATTTTTAATACAAATCCACGGGTAGGTTTTATCGTCTTTAAGCATCACGTTAAACCGCGGCTGATGCTTCTTTATAAGGTTATTCTCTAAAAGTAAAGCATCAGTTTCTGAAGCTACTACTATATGCTTTATTTCTTTAATCTTCTTTACCATCACGCCAATCCTATGACTGTCGTGGCGTTTGGTAAAATAGGAAGTCACCCTTTTTTTAAGGTTTTTGGCTTTCCCCACATATAAAATCTTCCCATTTTTATCGTAATACTGGTATACTCCGGGACTGTTGGGGAGGGTTTGTAATTGTACTTCTAAAGCTAGCGTTTCCATTTCCCCAAAGGTAGAATTTATTATGCGTAGCAGTAAAAATTGGTAGCGCCAGTAAATGTTAAATTTATATTAATTCGAAGGTTGAAATTCCGGTAACCAGCTTAGCTATGGGCTTGACGTTCATTAAATTTTATAATTTCTATAAAAAAAATAGATGGGTATTTTACTACCTTGCGGTATGGAGAAAACAGTAATTGGGCGTTTTGACAAAGCAGATTTCCCTGCGCTGCATTTAAATGATATAGCTATTAAAATTGATACCGGTGCTTATACTTCATCTATTCACTGTGAAAATATTGTTGAAAAAGATGGAATTTTAGAATGTACTTTTCTTGATGAAGAGCATCCTTTGTACAACGGAAAAAAATTTACTTTTACAGATTATGATATCGTTTTTGTGCGCAGCAGTAACGGAATTATTCAAAAAAGATATCAGGTAACATCTACTATTAAAATTTTTAATAAGGTCTATAAAATTTCGCTTTCTTTGTCCTCCCGACAGGAGATGAGGTTTCCGGTGCTAATTGGCCGAAAATTCCTTACCAAAAAATTTATCGTGGACACCGAATTAACTGACGTTTCTTACAATCTTAAACAAAAATGAAAATAAAAATCCTTTCGCGTAATAGCCATTTGTATTCTACAAAACGTCTTGTAGAAGCCGCTACAAAACGCAAGCACGAAGTAGAAGTAATAGATCCTCTAAAATGTGACATTGTTATTGAGAAGCGTAAACCTAATATTTACTACAAAGGTGGATATATAGAAGGTGTAGATGCCGTAATACCAAGAATTGGAGCTTCGGTTACTTTTTACGGTACCGCGGTGGTACGCCAGTTTGAGATGATGGGAGCTTTTACCACCACGGAATCTGAATCTTTAGTGAGAAGCCGTGATAAATTAAGAAGCTTACAGGTACTTTCTCGTGCAAAAATTGGTTTACCAAAAACCGTTTTTACTAATTATTCCAGGGATGTTTCTGGAGTAATCAAACAAGTTGGCGGAACACCCCTGGTTATAAAATTACTGGAAGGAACCCAGGGTGTTGGCGTGGTACTTGCTGAAACCAATAACGCTGCAGAATCGGTAATTGAAGCATTTAACGGTTTACAGGCTCGTGTAATTGTGCAAGAGTTTATTGAGGAAGCCAAAGGTGGAGACATCCGGGCTTTTGTGGTAGATGGCCACGTTGTGGGCGCAATGAAGAGACAGGGTAAAGAAGGAGAGTTTAGATCTAACCTTCACCGGGGCGGTAGTGCGCAGGTTGTAGAACTAACAGATGAAGAAGAAATTGCCGCCGTTAAAGCTACCAAAGCAATGGGGCTTGGCGTTGCCGGCGTAGATATGCTACAAAGTGCACGTGGACCGCTAATCCTGGAAGTAAATTCTTCTCCGGGGTTAGAAGGAATTGAAAAAGCTACCGGGAAAGATATTGCCAAATCTATAATAAGATATATTGAAAGGAACGTTTAGCCTATGTCAAAAATAACCAGTGACAATGTTCTGGAAATACTCGGCGAAAAAGTAAAGCCGGGAAAAAGCGCCACTATTAACTTTAATATGGCTAAACTCTACACCACTACTTCGGTAGAGGTGCCGGTAATTATTGAGCGTTCAAAAAAACCCGGCCCAGTCGTATTAATAACCGCAGGAATTCACGGTGATGAAATAAACGGTGTTGAGATTGTTAGACAAATTATCTCTAAAGGAATCAACAGGCCTCAAAAAGGAACTATTATTTGTATTCCCGTAGTGAATATTTTTGGTTTTTTAAATTTACACCGGGAATTTCCTGATGGTCGTGACTTAAACCGAATGTTCCCCGGAACCAAACACGGCTCCCTGGCCAGTAGGTTTGCCTTTCAGTTTGTAAAGAAAATACTGCCGCTCGCAAATTTCTGTTTAGACTTTCATACCGGTGGGGCGAGCAGGTTTAATGCTCCACAAATCAGGGTTAAACGCGGCGATGAGCAAAGCTTAAAATATGCGCGAATATTTAGCGCTCCCTTTACAATTTACTCTAAGACAATTACAAAATCTTATCGTGAAACCTGTGCTAAAAAAGGAATTCCGGTGTTGCTTTTTGAAGGTGGAAAATCTCAAGACAGTAATAAAGATATTGCCAAACACGGTGTAGAAGGCGCGATGCGAATATTAAGCTTTTTGGAAATGCTAAATCCAAAGTTTGAATATCCTGATGCGATTACCGAAACGGTAGTGATTGAAAATACCAACTGGATGCGTGCAAAATACAGCGGACTCCTGCATATCAAAATTCCCTGCGGAAAACACGTTGAAAAAGGAGAATACATTGGTACCATTACCGATCCTTATGGAAAATTCAGACATAAAATTAAGGCAGTGAATACCGGTTATGTAATTAATATAAACGAATCTCCCATCGTGTACCAGGGAGATGCAGTTTTTCATATTTCAGCACCACCAAAAGATGAATAAAGCCAAATTAAGAAAAAAGTACAAAGCTTTACGTTTAGAACTTTCCGAAGAAAAAATTGAAGAGCTCAGCCTGGAAATTGCTAATCAATTACTGAATTTACCGGTCTGGGAAAAAGAATTCTACCATCTTTTCTTAAGCATTGCGGAACAAAAGGAAATTGATACCGAAAATATTTTGCATATTCTGCAAGGGAAAGATAAAAATGTGGTGCTTTCTAAAACCAATGTCAAAGATCATAAATTAGAGCATTTTTTACTTACCGATACCAGCATTATTAAAAAGAATAACTGGAATATTCCAGAGCCTGAAGGAGGAATTCCTATCCCGCCTAAGCAAATAGATGTGGTATTTGTTCCGCTTCTTGCATTTGATGAGCACGGCCATCGCATAGGTTACGGCAAAGGCTTTTACGATAATTTTTTAAGCGAATGCAAGCCAGAAGTGATAAAAATTGGACTCTCTTTTTTTGAAGCAGAAACTCCTTTTAAAGAAATCTTTAGCAGCGATATTCCTTTAGATTTCTGCGTTACACCAAATAAAATATATAGCTTTAAAAATTAGGGAATTAAGAAGTATTCTGTTATTTTTAACAAAACTTTCGCCCCCTTTAATGCTAAACGACCTTCAATTAAACAGCATTCTTGAAGATTTTGATATCGCCTACTGGAAGATCAATCTTCTGAATAAAGAGGTGAGCTGGTCAGAGCATTTTGACACGCTTGTTGGTAAACCCATTTTTTCTGAATCCCATTTTGAATATTTTTTAAAGGAAATTCTGCACCAGGACTATCGCTATGATTTCAGGCTTTATTTTGATAAACTTACTGAAGAAAATGAAGCTTTCAGCATAGAGCTTAAACTGAAACTTAATAACGGTAAATACCGCTGGTTTGAATGCCGAAATTTAAAAAATAAAGAGAATAAGAAAGAAACCGCAGTTCTTCTTTTCGTAAATATTCATCAGAATAAGCGCGACCAATACACCATTGAAGAAAACTTCTTTTATTATCGCGAAACCGCGCAAATGACCAATACCGGTGGTTGGTACATAGACACCCAAAACAAGAATATCTATTGGGATAATGTTACGAAAAAGATAATTGGATGCCCCCTGGACTATCAACCGCCCTACGAAGAACATTTACGATTTTATGCGCCCGAGGAACACCCTGAAGTAACTTCGGCTTTTGATAAATGTGAGAAATATGGGATCCCGTTTAAAGTTGAATTAAAAATGCGGAATCTTTATGACAAAGATTTCTGGGTGCGTGCCACCGGAAAACCAGTTTATAACGAAGAACAGGATATTATAGGAATTCGGGGAGTTTTCCAGGATATAAACGACCAAAAAATAAATGAACTGAATTTACAGAATTCCCTGGACCTTGTTGCCTCTCAAAATTCCCGCTTATTCAATTTCGCACATATTGTTTCTCACCATTTGCGCTCCCACAGTAGCAATCTTTGTCTTATTGTAGAATTACTAAAAGACGCCAAAACCGATAAAGATAAAATTGAATTAATCCCGAATGTAGCAGATATTTCTGAAAATCTGGATTTAGCTATAAATGAGCTCAACGAAATTGTAAATAAACAAACAGTTTTAGAAAAAGAGCGCCGAATTGTTTCATTCGAAAGAGCCCTAAGTGGGGTAATGGCTTCAACTTCATCTTTAATTAATCGGGAAAATGCAAAAATCGTAGCTGAATTTCACGCCCTAAAAGAAATTAGCTATATCTCTGAGTATCTTGAAAGTATTTTACTAAATTTAATTACAAATGCCATTAAATATAAACATCCCGGTAGAAGACCGGTAATTTATATTCAAACCTATTTGAAGAATGAAACTCCTTTTTTGGAGGTGAGTGACAATGGTTTGGGCATTGACCTGGATCAATATGGTGACAAGATGTTTGGGATGTATAAAACCTTTCATGAGAACCTGGATTCCCGTGGAATTGGACTTTTTATAACTAAAAACCAGGTGGAAACACTTGGAGGTTCAATTTCGGTAACCAGCACTGTAGATGTAGGTACTACATTTAAGATTAAATTTTAAAAAATTAAACTAATTCTCATGGGGCAAAAAGTAGAATTGGCGTGTATTATTGACGATGACAAAATATACGTTAACCTGGTTAAAAAGATTATTGAAATTAAAAAACTTTCTAATAATCTTCTCATTTTTAAAAACGGTATGGAAGCTTTAGATCATTTTAAATTGATCCTTGAAAACGCTACCGAAGAAAGACTTCCCGATATTATCTTCTTAGATATCAATATGCCAGTTATGGACGGTTGGGAGTTTTTAAATGAGTTTATTAAGATAAAGAATAACTTTGAAAAGAAGATTACGCTTTACGTGGTAAGTTCCTCTATAGATCCAAGAGATCTGGAACGTGCCAAATCTATTAATTTGGTTACAGATTACCTGATTAAGCCAATAGAATTGAAAAAATTCGAAAAGATTTTTGAGCGAAACGGGAACGCAGCGGCTTAGTTATTTACTTTCTTTAACGTCTTCCTCTTCTTTCGGGAAAGCGCGCTTATTAAAAAGCAGAAGTAAAATTACGCCCGCACTAATTGCGGTATCCGCTATATTGAATACTGGTTCAAAGAATGTAAAGTAATTTCCGCCCCAGAAAGGAATCCATTCGGGTAAATTGCCCTGCCATAAAGGGAAGTAAAGCATATCTACCACCTTACCGTGAAATAAGGTACCGTAGCCGCCTTCTGCCGGCATAAATTCAGCTACTTGACCATAACTGTCGTTAAAGACAATTCCGTAGAAAACAGAGTCTATAATATTCCCGAAAGCTCCGGCGAAAATTAGAGCAATTGCAGTAATTAAAATCCGCGAACCATTTTTTCTAACCGAGTCCCACAGCCAGTAACCAATACCAACTATAGCCACCAGTCTAAATAAAGTAAGGAAAAGCTTCCCGTATTCTCCCGGGATTTTGGTTCCCCAAGCCATTCCTTCATTCTCTACAAATAGAATTCTAAACCAATCAAAAACCGGCACCTCTTCGCCAAGCGAAAAATTTGTTTTGATATAAAATTTTGAAATTTGGTCTATTAAAAGAACCAAAACGATAATAATACCCGCTTTTTTTAAGGACATGAACTCTGTGGAATTTAAAACGCCGCTAAAATACTAATATTATTTAGTTTTTACCCGGCTAAAAATCAGCTTCTGGGAAGCATTTTTATAATTGTTTAATCTCTAAAATAAAAACGTCCCAAAGCATAAGCAGAGGGACGCTATAAATAATATAATTAACAGAAGAATATTTATTTCTGCATATTTTTAGCCTCAATACTCAAGGTAGCGTGTGGCACCAGTTTTAAACGCTCTTTGGCGATTAACTTTCCGGTTACACGGCATATTCCATAAGTTTTGTTTTCAATCCTGGTTAAAGCATTTTTAAGGTCACGGATAAACTTTTCCTGCCTAATGGCTAATTGAGAATTCGCTTCCTTACTCATAGTTTCGCTTCCTTCTTCAAAAGCTTTAAATGTAGGAGCAGTATCATCGGTACCGTTATTTCCATCATTTTTATAAGCATTTTCGTAAATTTCCAATTGCTCCTGTGCCTTCGCGATTTTGCCTTTAATCAGGGCCTTAAACTCAGCTAATTCGGCATCGCTGTACCGTTCTTTTACTTCAGTTGCCATAATTTCTAATGTTTTTTAATAAACATTTTGGTAGTAATATCGTCAAAAGCCACCTCGGCTCCTTCGGTTACCACCTCTACAAATTCGAGACTTGCAGTTAATGTTTCATTCTTAATATAGGTTATATTTTGGTTAACGGCATCCTCGACAATACCGTCCTTTTGTAGGGTTACATCAATAGTATCGGTAACTTCAAAGCCAGAATCTTTTCTCATATTCTGTATCCTGTTTACCAATTCCCTGGCAATTCCTTCTTTTTTCAATTCTTCAGAGATACTAACGTCTAAAGCTACGGTAATATTCCCACTACTTGCCACTAACCAGCCTTCAATATCCTGAGAAGTAATTTCTACTTCTTCAGCAGCTAATTTAATCATTTCTCCGTTAAGGTTTATAGCAATACCGCCTTCGCGCTCTATCATTTTAATATCTTCGGGAGCCAATTTATTTATCTCATTGACTACCAGCTTCATATCCTTTCCAAATCTTGGGCCAAGCACCTTAAAATTTGGTTTTATTTGCTTTACCAGCAATCCTGAAGCATCATCTATAAGCTGAAGTTCTTTTACATTTACTTCAGATTTTATCAGGTCTTCAACCGCCTGAATCTCTTCACGTTGCTGCTCGTCAAGCACCGGGATCATTACCCTTTGCAGCGGCTGGCGCACTTTTATCATCTCCTTTTTTCTAAGAGATAATACCAGCGAAGAAATGGTTTGAGCTTTCTCCATTTTTCGCTCTAAAGATTTATCAACAAACTTATCATCATACTTTGAAAATTCAGCCAAATGTACTGAATCAAAGTTTTCTTTATGTGTGCTGTGGTTTAAGTCTTTGTAAAGCCTGTCCATAAAAAATGGCGCTACCGGTGCTCCCAATTTAGCCACTTCAACCAGGCAGGTATAAAGGGTTTGATAGGCCGAAATTTTATCCTGCTGATAATCGCCTTTCCAGAATCTTCTTCTGCTTAATCGCACAAACCAGTTACTAAGGTTTTCCTGAACAAATTCTGAAATTGCCCGGGTTGCTTTTGTAGGCTCATAATCGGCATAGAATTTATCAACTTTCCTGATAAGCGTATGTAATTCTGAAAGGATCCATCGATCTATTTCAGGTCTTTCTTCCAGCGGGACATCTTTCTCTTCGTAAGTGAAATTATCAATATTCGCGTATAGGGTGAAGAAAGAATAAGTATTATAAAGCGTACCGAAGAATTTACGACGCACCTCAGCAATTCCTTCAATATCAAATTTTAAGTTATCCCATGGATTCGCGTTAGAGATCATATACCAGCGCGTAGCATCGGGCCCGTAAGCCGCCAAAGTTTCAAATGGATCTACCGCATTCCCGAGGCGTTTAGACATTTTCTGGCCGTTTTTATCTAAAACTAGTCCGTTAGAAACTACATTTTTATAAGCGACATCATCAAAGATCATAGTCGCGATTGCGTGCAGGGTATAAAACCATCCACGAGTTTGGTCAACGCCTTCGGCTATGAAATCGGCCTGTCTGTCTCCTCCTTCTACTTTTTCTTTATTTTCAAACGGATAATGCCATTGTGCATAAGGCATAGAACCAGAATCGAACCATACATCTATAAGATCGGCTTCGCGTTTCATCGGTTTCCCAGAATCTGTAACTAATGTGATTTCATCTACCACGTTTTTATGAAGATCAACCAAATTATAGTTTTCTTCACTCATATTTCCGGGTTCAAAACCTTCAAAAATATCTTTATCCATAACTCCGGCTTTTACCGCCTTCGCCATTTCTTCTTTTAATTCTGCAATAGAACCAATGAGCTTTTCTTCTTTACCATCATCGGTTCTCCAAATCGGTAAAGGTATTCCCCAATAACGGCTTCTGGATAAATTCCAGTCGTTAGCATTGGCCAGCCAGTTTCCAAATCGGCCTTCGCCGGTAGATTTTGGTTTCCAGTTTATACCCTGGTTAAGCTCGTGCATACGATCTTTGAACTCGGTCACTTTAATGAACCAGGAATCTAGCGGATAATACAAAATAGGTTTATCAGTCCTCCAGCAATTTGGATAACTGTGAACGTACTTTTCTACTTTAAAAGCACGATTTTCTTCTTTCAATTTAATGGCAAGTTCAACATCTACAGATTTCTCCGGCGCCTGCCCATCGTCATAATATTCATTTTTTACATATTTCCCGGCAAATTCGCCCATTTCTGGTCTAAATTTTCCCTGAAGATCTACTAACGGAACTAAATTCCCGTTTTCATCTTTTACCAATAATGGCGGGACTTGCGGTGTAGCCTGTTTTGCCACCATCGCATCGTCTGCACCAAATGTTGGTGAAGTATGTACAATCCCGGTACCATCTTCTGTAGTTACAAAATCTCCTGAAATTACGCGAAATGCATTTTCAGGATTTTCGGCCGGAAGCACATAAGGCAATAACTGCTCATATTTTATCCCAACTAGATCTTTTCCTAAAAAGGTTTCCCCGATTAAAAATGGAATCTTTTTATCACCTTCAGTATAAGCCTTTAAGTCTTCTTCGGTTTGAACTTCTGTAAATTTCTTATCGAATTGCTTTTTCGCCAGTGCTTTCGCTACAAGAATCGTAATCGGTTCAAACGTATATTGATTATAGGTTTTTACCGAAACATATTCGATTTTGGGACCAACGGTTAATGCAGTGTTAGAAGGCAAAGTCCACGGAGTGGTGGTCCAGGCAATTAAATAAGCCCCTTCTAAATTATTTATTACAGCCGCTGAAGCATCAGCAATTTTAAACATCGCGGTAACCGTAGTATCGGTTACGTCCTGATAAGTTCCCGGTTGGTTTAGCTCGTGTGAACTTAATCCTGTTCCTGCTTTTGGCGAATACGGCTGAATGGTGTAGCCTTTATAAATAAGGCCCTTTTTATAAATTTCGGAAAGCAGCCACCAAACCGTTTCCATATATTTTGATTTATAGGTAATAAATGGATCTTCCATATCTACCCAGTAGCCAATTTTTTCCGTAAGATCATTCCACACATCGGTGTAACGCATTACCGCATTTTTACAGGCATCGTTATACTTTTCAACAGAAATTTTGGTTCCAATATCTTCTTTTGTTATCCCGAGTTCTTTTTCTACTCCAAGCTCTACGGGCAAACCGTGAGTATCCCAACCGGCTTTTCGTTTAACCTGAAATCCTTTTTGGGTTTTATATCGGCAAAAAATATCTTTAATGGCACGCGCCATTACGTGGTGAATTCCCGGAAGCCCATTTGCTGAAGGTGGCCCTTCAAAAAACACAAACGGTTCTTTGCCTTCCCGTGTAGAAACGCTTTTTTCAAAAATATCGTTCTCCTTCCAGTAACTTAAGATTTCTTCGGCTACTTTAGGTAAGTCAAGTCCTTTATATTCAGGGAACTTATTGCTCATTTCTTCAAAATTTCCAATGAGTCGCGAAAATAATCAAATTTAAGAAAAGAGTGCGATAGAAAAACGGAAAAAGCTAACCCAAAAGATATTGCCTCAAAAATCAGCTATAAAACTCAAGAAGATCACTGAGTTTTAACATTCAAAACTTTTAAAAACTATAGCGCAACGCCAGAATTAGATTTCTTCCTGCAGCCGCAATCCCCGAAGAATAAGTGCGGTATCGCTGGTCGGTAATATTTTCTAAAGAAACTGTGGCCAGGAGATCTTTACTTATGTTATACTGCCCCGTTAAATTAATGGTATACCAGGAAGGAGAATATGGATTTCCGTTATTGTCTACAGCATATAAAAAAGCTTTTCCCTGTTCTGAAGGGGCAAGATCTTCATAATCGAACTGACCATTATATTCTGCAAAAAGATCGAGTTTCAGTCGTTTTTTATGCCAGGTTAAATGTGTATTTCCGAAAATTGGAGCGGCATGGCGAAGTGGCGCTGTAGAACCATCTTCCTGCTCTTCTTTCCCCTCAGTAATATTAATTTGCGAACTGAATCTTAAGGCCACCGAAAGGTCTATTTCTATGCCACTTTCAAAACCATATACGTGAGCTTTTGAAGTATTTTGAATAGCCTGCACCCGGCTGGGTTCTCCCCGGTAATCAATTTCGGTTTCCCCGTTTAAATTGAAATCCCTGCGAACCATTGCATCGTTTAAATAAGTGTAAAATGCAGTAGCGATAAAACTGATATTCTCTGCCGGCTTCCAATCAAAACCAAGTTCACTGCTATACGCATACTCAGGTTTTAAATCTGGATTTGGCACTACAACAGCTCCCGGCTCAGAATCAAAAATTTTCCCAACATCATCTATATTTGGCGCTCTAAATGCTGTGGAAAGGTTTAATCGCCAACCTATAAACCTATTTTGCTGCCAATTAATTCCAGCGCTTCCGGTTAAAGCCCCTGTATTAATTTTGGCTTCCTGAAACGGAAAATCGTATAAGTTTTCATCAAATTCAGCATCTACCAGAATATAATTATAGCGAAGTCCCGATTGAAAAGAAAAATCTTCCTGAATTTTCCATTGATAAGTAGTATAAGCTGCAATAGATTGCCAGGTAGAACCGTCTGGATATCGGGAAGCGGTAAGGTTTTCTTCTTCGGTTAAAATATTTTGTGCATTCCCGATGGAGTTTACTTTATTAAAAACATATTCTGCTCCATAAAATAAACGGCTTTCTTCAAAAGTCTTTTCAAAATCAAAATTCACCGAATATGCATTTACATTTTCCTGGGTGTTATATAACCAGTCTTCCCCAAAATCCCGGTTATGCCGGCTCTCTTCAAAAAACTGGTATGCAGCGGTCATCTGGGCTTTATCATATAATGCACCGTAGCCTTTTTTGTTGATTTTAAAATTCCCCATAAACCATTCCTGCGGACCGTAATACCATTCTGCTGAACGCAATTCACCATCGCGTTTTCTATAAAGTCTGTCAAATCTTGGAAAATTTGATGTTGTGGAATATATAAGTCCGAGATTAAGATCCCAGTCTTTATGCGGCATAAATTTTACCTTTTGCAGTAAATTTATTTGATTATAACCAGTTGGTTTTTGCACCCGTGGGTTGTCATTGGAAACAATTACATCTTCTCCATTTCTTCTCACTGCATATTCATTTCGTAAATATTCTTCCGGGCCGTGAGATCCCATTTTTAAATCTTCAAAATCTGAATAAGTCACGCTACTTACAAACGCCCAGTTTTCCAGCCCAATATTAACATCGGCGTGTAGCGTTTTTTCATTATTAGCAGAAGCATAACGGGAATATGCATTTCCGGAAACAGAAGCTTTATCTCCGAAAGAAAATTTAGGCTTCAAGGTATAGAAATTCATCACGCCACCAACGGCATCACTTCCATAAACCACCGAGCCCGGGCCAAGGATTACTTCGGTATTTTCTACTGCCAGCGGATCTATAGAAATTATATTCTGAAGATTTCCGCTTCTAAAAATTGCGGTATTCATTCTTACACCATCTACCGTAATTAAAAGTCTGTTTGTGGAAAAACCACGAATTATGGGACTTCCGCCTCCCAACTGACTTTTTTGAACGTACACCTGCCCACTGCTTTCCAAAAGATCGGCCGAAGTTTGCGGGCTGGCCATAATAATATCATTAGCTGAAAAACTGACTATCTTCTGCGGAATTTCATCATTATTCATTTCAAATTTCGCCACCGACAGTACCACCTGCTCCAACTCGTTATCATTACCCTTTAGATAAACTTTATTTTCATCTTGAAGAATCTGGGACTTCTGAAGACTTCTGTTGGAATAATTAACGTGCGAAAATTGTATAATTTCATCGAGGTCAAATGCTGAAATATCGGCCTCACCATCAAAATTAGTAAGAGCACTTTTAGACTTGTTCGCATTATAGATGGCCACGCTGGTAAGAGGTTCGTGACTTTCTTCATCCAAAACCTGTATCTGCTGGGCGTAGATACAATTAACCATAAAAAAAAGGAGTATTACTCCAGTTAGACTTCGCATTTAGCTAAAAATTTCGTTAAGCACGGCGAGCGATTTTGGTTTCTTAAAACCTTCAATATGCAACTCGTAATACAAAAGCAGCATACTTAAAAAATTAGACCGACTTTGCTGATTTAACTTTACTTCATTGAGGGTATCAAAATTTATGCCTAATAACTGGCGTAAAATAGCGACATTTTGCCCTTCTCTACAGTAATTATTGATACTATTCATTTCAAAAACCCCGTCAAGAAGATTAAAGTAATTTTGGTTCTTAAAAGCTACATCAGGATAAAAGCCCAAATAACGGGTTAAATTCAGTAAAAACAAAAGATGAAAATTGGCAATTTTATCATTCAAATCCAGCCACATCAGGGAATTTTCAAGATAATTAAACAGCTGCGGATTGGTTTCTTCTTCCCGAATTGCATTTTTTAGAACTTCGGCTAAAAACATGAGCATCGCGCCTTTCACCATATTGGTATGCAGGCTGGTGTAGGTGTGCAATACCTTAGCATCTTTCAGGTATTCCATTTTTCCCTGGTTGCGGTGGTTTGCCACGATCTCCAATTGGGTAAGTAACTGAAACTGGGAAGCTTTAAACTTTCCTTTTTTAGACTTCAGCACTCCCTTAAGCATATAGGTTTTTAAGCCATCGCTATAGGTATAGGCCTTCACAATCAAATCGGCTTCGCCATATTTTAAAGCACTAATTACAATTGCCGGAGTGGTAACAAGCATTATTGAAAAATTATTTATCCGAAGGTAATTAAAAAAGGCCGCCTGAACAGCGACCTTAATTTATTGTATTTAAAAAGTAATTTTAAACTACTCCCTGTGCAAGCATGGCATCGGCAACTTTAACGAAACCGGCAATATTTGCTCCTTTTACGTAGTCTATATAACCATCTTCTTCTTTTCCAAACTCCACACACCGATCGTGAATATCGTTCATAATTGCGTGAAGTTTTTGATCTACTTCTTGAGACGTCCAGTTATATCGCATAGAATTCTGGCTCATTTCTAAACCAGAAGTAGCAACACCACCGGCGTTTGAAGCTTTACCGGGAGAGAAAAGGATTTTTGCTTCCTTAAATACCTCAACAGCATCTGGAGTACATGGCATATTGGCACCTTCGCCAACGCACATACAGCCGTTTTCAATTAGCTTTTCGGCATCAGCTTTTTGAAGTTCGTTTTGCGTAGCACAAGGAAGCGCTACATCACATTTTACACCCCATGGAGTTTCTCCTTCATAATATTTAGCTGAAGGATATTGATCTACGTACTCGCTAATTCTTCCACGTCGTACATTCTTAAGATCCATTATAAACTGAAGCTTTTCTGAATCAATTCCGGCTGTATCATAAATATATCCTCCAGAGTCACTCATCGTTAAGATTTTCGCTCCAAATTCAAGAGCTTTTTCTGCAGCATATTGCGCTACATTTCCAGATCCTGAAACCACTACAGTTTTACCTTCAAGAGATTCATCACGTGTTTTAAGCATATTTTGTGTAAAATACACATTTCCGTAGCCGGTAGCTTCAGGACGAATAAGAGAACCACCATAGGAAAGTCCTTTTCCGGTTAAAATCCCGGTAAATTCATTTTGCAATCTTTTATACTGGCCAAACATATAACCAACTTCACGGGCACCAACACCAATATCACCAGCAGGAACATCGGTATCTGCGCCTATATGGCGATAAAGTTCCGTCATAAAACTCTGGCAGAAACGCATTACTTCATTATCTGATTTTCCTTTTGGATTAAAATCAGATCCACCTTTTCCGCCACCCATTGGTAAGGTGGTAAGGCTGTTTTTAAATACCTGCTCAAAAGCAAGAAATTTAAGAATACTAAGATTTACGGAAGGGTGAAAACGCAAGCCACCTTTATAAGGCCCGATTGCTGAATTCATTTGAATTCTAAAACCGCGATTCACCTGAATATTACCTTCATCATCTAACCAGGAAACCCTGAACATAATTACACGTTCTGGCTCTACCATACGCTCTAAAAGTTGCTTGTTCTGGTACTTTTTATTCTCTTCTATAAAAGGAATAATTGTTTCCGCAACCTCGTGCACGGCCTGCATGAATTCAGGTTCATTTTGATTCCTTTTTGATACTTTATCTAGGAAATCTTGAATATTTTGTTCCATATTATGTGATACTTCAAATAGTTTATAAAAAAAGCTGTGTTTTGTACTGCAAATATATGAGTTCTATAAAAATTGACCTCAAATTTTTATCTTTTCATATAAAATTAACTTCTTACTTTCAGCATTTTATAAATCGAATAATTTATCTAATTTTTTGTTAAAGTAGTTTTTATATATTTGTTGCACCCCCAAGCCTGAACTATGCATAATTGCAAGATATTTACAGCTCTTTTAGTTTTTACATTATTCTTTCAGGGAAAGAGTTATGCTCAATTTGGTATTGCACACGAAATTGGTGTTAAGGCCGGGCCGGCTTCATTTTTTACCGATTATGGCGAACGCTGGAATGTTAGGAACAACCTTAACAATGCAGGCTACGGAATTGGGATTTCCCATTATATGAATTTTGCATATAAAACCGATTGCCATTACTCGCAAGCCACTTCCTTTTTTACCAATCATTTTAGAATTAGGACTGAACTGGATTATTTCTATTCCAAATTAGAGCATTTTGGTCCTGTAGCCAGCAAACCAACCCTTGGCGGCCAGTTATTAAGAGCAATGCACGGTGAAAGTGAAATTATTGAAGGTGGAATACATTTGGAATACCATCCTTTTCGAATTCGGGATTTTACACATTCGGGGTATATGTTTTCGCCTTATATAAGTTTAGGTGGGCATTATGTATCTCATAAAGCTGATGCATATTCCGATTTAGGTTCTTTGGAAAACCCTAAAAACGTGTTCCCGACTTTTATAGGCGGGATAAACTTTGAACGTGGCAGCACTTATTCCATAATTGGGGGATTGGGTTTACGTTACCGACTGGGATTTAGACACGATCTTTTAATTGAAGCCCGCGGACAATATTACGGCAGCGACTGGCTTGACGGATTAAATATTGACGCGCCGCAGAATAAATTCAACGATTATATTTTTTGGGTGAATGTGGGCTATGTTTATTATATCAATTTTCAATAGCTTTAGAAGTAATAATTTTGCCTCCCATTTCTTTTAATTCATCTTTTGCTTTTTTAAAAGCCTCTTTATTTAGTGCTCTTGTCGCATCTTCAATAATTGTAGCTTTAAAACCTTCTTTTATAGCATCCTTAGCCGTAAAATGAACACAAATTTCAGCCGCAAGCCCGCAGAAATATAGGTCTTCTGCTTTCTTTTCCTTTAAATATCCAGAAAGTCCCGTAGATTTTAGATGTTGATTATCGTAAAAAGCGCTGTAGCTGTCTATTTCAGGATTGGTTCCTTTTCTAAAAATAGCTTCAATTTTTGAGGTTTTTAAATCGCTGTGAAACTCGGCACCTGCGGTATTTTCTACACAATGCTGCGGCCACATCACTTGCTCGATCCCGTTTAAATCAATGGTTTCAAACTCTTTTTTTCCTTTATGACTGCTGGCAAAACTGGCGTGCCCGTTAGGATGCCAATCTTGGGATGCAATAACTAAATCAAACTTTTCCTGGAGTTTATTTATCGCCGGGATAATTTCATCCCCATTGGGTACAGCAAGTGAGCCACCAGGCATAAAATCGTTTTGAGGATCTATAATAATCAAGGTTTTCATAGTTCTTAATTTTTAAAAGATGCTATTAATATATCGCGTTCGGCTTTTAATGCTTCGCTGATACCCACTTTATAAATATGCGGATTGTTAAAACGTTTATACTCTATAGAAAGTTCTGCTAGACGGTCCTTACTGTATTCGGCGATTTCCTGTAACGATTTTTCTTCCAGTTTATTTTCCCCGTTGTCCATTACGGGTTTTAATAAAGCTTCTTTTTCTAAACTATCAATTCTCATTTGTTTATAAGGCTCAAAAGGATGGATCATATTTTTAATATTTTCTTCTTCAAAAAGAGCTACCAAATCACCGCCCACGCAATTACCTTCGGTATCTCTTAAACGGTACACCTGCTTTTTATGCGGAAGCGTAACCTTTACAATACTTTCTGAAATTTTAATCCTTGGTTTCCCGTTGGAATAAGCCAATTTATAAACTCCGTCTAATGCCGCATCAGGACTACCAATAACGAGATTTGTTCCCACACCAAAAACGTCTATTTTTGCGCCCTGCTCCAGCAAACTTTTTATTACATTTTCATCTAACTGATTTGACGCTGCAATCTTTACATAGTCGAGTCCGGCAGAGTCCAGAATTTTCCTGCTCTGTTTGGAGAGGTAGGCTAAATCGCCACTATCAAGCCTTATTGCCATTAATTTCTGACCGTGCTCTTCCATTTCTTTTGCCACTTTAATAGCGTTTGGAACACCACTTTTCAAGGTATCATAAGTATCTACCAGTAAAACGCAATCTTTAGGCCTGCCTTCAGCAAAATCTCTAAAAGCAGAAAGTTCGTCATCATAACTCTGAATAAACGAATGTGCCATAGTTCCCGAAACCGGGATATTAAAATCCCTTCCAGCAATAACATTACTGGTCCCGTTAAAACCACCAATAATTGCGGCGCGGGTTGCATAATAACCGCCGGGACCCTGTGCCCTTCTTAAACCAAAATCCAATAAAGTGCGTTCTCCAGAAACCAGTTTGATTCGACTGGCTTTTGTCGCTATTAAAGTTTGAAAATTGAGTAAATTAAGTAAAATAGTTTCAATAATTTGTGCTTCAATAATATTGGCTTCTACCTGCAAAATAGGCCGTGTGGGAAAAACCACGTCACCTTCCTGTACCGAATAAATATTCCCGCGGAATTTAAAATCTTTAAGGTATTCCAGGAAATCATCATCAAAATCCTGTTTTTTCAGATATTCCAGATCTTTATCGCTGAATCTTAAGTTTTCAATAATTTTGAGTAAATCCTGAAGTCCGGCAAAAATTGCATAACCACCGTGATAAGGAAGTTTTCTAAAATAGTAATCAAAGATCGCGGTGTGGTCTTTTTGGCCGTTTTTAAAATATACCTGCGACATTGCCAGTTGATACTGGTCGGTATAAGTAGCGGAAAAATTTAGCATAGCTTTTGGTTGGTTTAAACTTCGGCAAGCATCGCTTCGTAAATCTCAAGGTCTGCTTCACTGAATAGCACAAATTTAAGCTTTTGCAGGTGTTTAAGTTTAGGGATTTCGGCTAAAATTGTATTAAAACTGATCATTGTCGCCTCTTTTATAGGGTAACCAAAAGCTCCGGTAGAAATTGCGGGAAAAGCAATCGACTTTACTTTTTTCCCTTCAGCTCGTTTTAAAGCGTTCCTATAGCAATCTTCCAAAAGCTTATCTTCAGGCTTGTCGCGGCCATAAACAGGACCTAAACAGTGAATCACAAACCGATTTGGCAAATTATAAGCGCCTGTTATTACAGCCTCGCCCGGAGCAATGGGAGCAAGAGGTTTACATTCTTCATAAAGTTCTGGGCCCGCGGCGCGATGAATTGCACCGGCTACTCCACCGCCGCTAGCAAGTTCGGCATTGGCGGCATTCACCACAGCTTCTAAATCGGGTTGATTAGTTATATCTCCCCGGGAAACTTCAATTTTAATATTCTGGATGGTTTTTTTCATAATCCTGATTTCTCATCAGAAATTACAAAAATTTAAGGAAATGCGAAAGGTCTATGCCTGGCGCTCCAGGGCTAAATAATGTGTAGTTCTTTCATTAATCAACGGGATGACACTAATTTCGCATTTATAAGGAGTTTTATCTTTTTTATAGTTCACCAAAACTTCGGTAAAAGGCTCATCTCGAGATAGTTTATGTTTAATTCGGTTTAAAACAACCCTGTCGGTATCTTTGCCCTGTAAAAAATGAGGTGTTTTATTTATCGCAAACCTGCTGCTATAACCGGTCATATCGGTAAAGCCCTCACTCACCCATTGAATTTTAACTTCCTGATTAGTTAAAACCAAAGCATCAAAAGTTTTGTCTTTAAATATTTCGTTCCAATTGTTCTTCCAGTCGAATTTCCTGGCCAATTCTTTAAACGAATTAATTGCTTTTTGCTGTTTTAAACTCAATATTTGATTTGCGAAATGCTCATTATAAATATCCCAGCTACGAAGTGGCATCAATTTAATATCAGAAACAGTAATCTCGTCTTCAATTTCTTCATATTCTTCCTGGCTTAAGGAGGAAAGATAGATATCAAGACATTGCATATTCATTAGATTCTTCTTCATAGTCGATTTTTTAGCGGTGAAATAAATTCAATTCTAATTATTAAAAGTTCTTTGGAAACCCTAAAAACCAGTATTTCGCAATCTGCTTAACAAGCAAAATTACCTAAAATCATATTCAACACTCTTTAAACCAACGTTAATGTTGAGTTTATAGCGGAAAAAATTCAACAATAAATATTCTACCAATCCTTCATTTCAATTTAAAACAACAAAAACCCAAAAATTTTCTTCAGCAAAAAGTAATAAAAAGTCGATTATAATGATAGTTCCCAAAACGGCTCTTAGAATGCCATTTTATACACATTAAGGTATAAAACTAAGAGCCTCAAAAGCTTTTGCAATATTCTGAATAAGTTGTACTTTCGGGTTTTTCTAATATTTTTATTATGTCCCAATTCTGGCTGTACTTTAGATTAGGTCTGGAACACGTTCTTGACTGGCAGGCTTACGACCATATTTTATTTCTTATTGTTCTGGTTGCAGCCTATACTTTTAGCAGCTGGAAACGAATTCTCTGGCTGGTAACCTTATTTACCATTGGCCACACCTTAGCTTTATTTCTTTCGGTTTACGAAATTGTTAAAGTAGATTCGGCCTGGGTAGAATTGCTAATTCCTGTTACAATAATCCTCACTGCTTTATACAATATTATTACAGCAAGTAGAAAAGAACGCAATAAGAATCATAATCCGTTGTATTTCACCACCGTTTTTTTCGGCTTAATTCACGGGCTTGGTTTTTCATCATATTTTAAAATGGTAGCTTCAAATACCGAAAGTAAATTTCTACCACTTTTAGAATTCGCCCTTGGTATAGAAACCGCACAGGTACTTGTAGTGATTGCTGTGATTATTCTTAGTTTTATTGCCCAAAATATCTTCTCGGTGTCCAAAAGGGACTGGATATTAGTAACTTCAGCCATAGTAATAGGTATTATTTTACCAATTCTTCAGGAAAATTTTCAGGCTATTTAATAAATTAGTGAATTAAAAATAAGGCGAAAAATGAAGCCTAAAAATGCCGGATTATACCGCTAATATGGATCAGAAAAAACAATTAAAGTACGATAAAGCATATTTAAGAATTGCCCGCGAATGGAGTAAATTATCACATTGTAAAAGAAAGCAGGTTGGCGCAGTTATTGTAAAAGATAGAATGATAATTTCTGATGGTTACAATGGCACTCCCACAGGTTTTGAAAATTACTGTGAAGATGATGAAGGTTACACCAAATGGTATGTGCTACACGCTGAAGCCAATGCTATTCTAAAAGTTGCAGGATCTACGCAATCCTGTAATGGTGCAACACTTTACATCACCATGTCTCCCTGTAAGGAATGCAGTAAATTAATTCACCAGGCAGGAATTACCAGGTTGGTTTATCATATAGATTATAAAGATAATTCCGGGCTGGATTTTCTTAAAAAAGCGGGAGTAACCCTCGAACAAATTAACGATTTAGAAGATTGAATACCAGGCAAAAAATATTAATCCCTATCCTTCTCGCTACAGCTTGTGCCGCAGGTGTTTTGTTGGGCGGGAAACTGGATTTTTCTTCTTCTGATGCCTTATTTTCTTCAAACCCGAAAAAACAAAAACTCAACCGACTTATAGACTACATAGACTATGAATATGTAGACGATGTAAATACCGATAGTATTGTAGATATTACGGTTAATAAAATTCTTGAAAATCTTGATCCGCATTCGGTATATATTCCAAAAGAAGAATATGCAGGTGTTATAGAAAATATGCAGGGTGATTTTGTGGGAATTGGTGTTAGTTTCTACAATGTCAACGATACCGTAGTTGTAATTCAGGCCCTGGAAGGCGGTCCCAGTGAAAAAATTGGGATTCGGGGTGGCGACCGTATTTTGTACGCCGATGGCACTCCGCTTTTTAATAAAGATATCACTAACGATTCGCTTACCAAACATCTAAAAGGTGAAGAAGATTCCCGCGTAACGCTAAAAGTAAAACGAAAAGGGATTAAAGACTTGCTCACCTTTAAAGTAAAACGTGGCCGTGTTCCTTTAAAAAGTGTAGATGCTGCATATATGTTATCTCCTGAGTTAGGTTATATTAAAGTGAATAGATTTTCTGAAACCACTTATAAAGAATTTGAAGAGGCTTTAGAAAAACTTAAGAAAGAAGGCGCCAATCAAATAGCCCTGGATCTTAGGGACAATCCTGGCGGATATCTTTCTGAAGCGATTAAGATTGTAGATGAATTTCTGGAAGACGATAAACTGATACTTTATACCAAAAACAAAAGTGGCTCGGTTGAAGAAACTTTTTCCAAAAGAAAAGGCCTTTTAGAGAAGGGTGATCTTTTTGTTCTTATTAATGAAAATTCGGCTTCGGCAAGTGAAGTTGTGGCCGGCGCTTTACAGGATAATGATCGTGGAACCATCGTAGGTCGCAGATCTTATGGCAAGGGTCTTGTGCAACGGGAAATGGATCTGGGAGACGGTAGTGCAGTAAGATTAACCATTGCCCGATATTACACACCAACAGGCCGTTCTATTCAAAAACCTTATGACAACGGGAACGAAAGCTATTTTAAAGATTATATGCGGCGCTATAAAAACGGGGAGCTTAGTAATGCAGATAGCATAAATGTAGACGATTCGCTTAGATACGAAACTCCTGAAGGAAAGATTGTCTACGGCGGTGGGGGAATTATTCCCGATGTGTTTATTCCGCAAGACAGTAATAATGAAAGAAACAATATAAAACTTCTCTTACACGGCGGTTATATGAGTCGGTTTATCTTTAACGTACTGGAAGAAAACCGTACTTTTTACAACAATGTAAAGCGTGAAGATTTTGATGAAAAAGTGACAATCTCTAACGAAATGGTACAGGACTTTGTTCGATTTGTTGGGAATGGAAATATTCGCCTTAGTGTAAATAACCATACTACTTTATTAAAGCAATACCTAAAAGCGGTAATTGCCCAACAACTCTACGGTACCACAGCTTTCGAGAAATTAATTAATGAAAATGATCCTGCTATTGAGAAAGTTCTTGAATTATCGCAAAAAAATTAATAGCTTGCATTCGTGAGTGCGAATCATGATAATTTTATAATTTTTTTAACCGTTTCCCCGCTTTTTTTCTTCATAATCGCGGTGAGCTTCCGGCTTTTGGACAATAGTGCATTACTCTTTTTACAAAAAGATATTCTGGTTTCTTCAGCGAACGTTTCGGTTACTTCCATTAAAAATCAGATTAAAAAAACCGAGGATATAGAATTCAAAGAGAAATTAAGGCTTGCCCTTCTTTACAGAAGATTGCACCGTACCTGCCTAATTTTAATGTTACTATCAATCCCTTTGATGGTCACAGGCTATATTATGTTATAAAAGCTTATCGTGCACTTTAGTGTGCTCTCCTTTCCACAAACTTAAGATATCTGTAGCTACACTTGCACCACTCCCGCAAGCAATAGAAAATTGACTGCGCCATCCTGCAAGGCTACCGGCAACATATAATCCCGGTTTTACTAAATGATCTTCATTTTTTAACTGAATTCGATCTTTAGAAGCTTTAGCTTTTTGATGCTGAATTATTTCATCTTCTAATCCTGTTATTCTAAAAGGACTGGTATAACCTGTGGCAATCACAACATTTTCAGCGTCGTAAGTGTTCTTGTTGGTAACTACCCTGAAACCTTCATTTAACTGAATAATATCCTTCACCTTTTCTTTAGCTAGTTGTTCAATTTCAGGATATTGTTCTTCTAAATGTAGAATTCCCTCTTTTAGAATTTGCTGTCCTGGAGTTCCCGGTACAACCCCCAAAACATTATTTAGAAGCGCCGAATTTAAATGCGAAGCTTTTTGATGAATAAGTATTCCCACTTTTTTATTAGAGACAATATTATTCTGCAGTGCAGACCCCAAAATAAGGGCGCAAGACATGCCTGCCGCACCACCGCCTATAATAAGAACATCAAATTTCATATTAAGAATTATGCTTTTTCGCAATGCTTCTTGAGGTTAATAAAATCCCCATAAGAATAATTACGCAAAGACTCGCTACAATAACAAGTACTGATGTCCCGCTATCGCCTTTTAAAAGATCATCAAAATTCAATACAGTTGCGCTATAGCCAATAATGACCACTGCGAAAAAAATTACGGTATAAATAAATAACTTCATGAAAATAAACTCTGAATGTTTGTGGCGAATAATTTTACGGCAATAGCCAGCAAAATTACGCCGAATACTTTTCTAATTACACTAATTCCCTGGCTGCCTAAAACTTTTTCCATTCTGGTAGAAGATTTTAGCACCACGTATACAAAGATAATATTGATAAGTATTGCTACAATGATATTTACCGTTTCATATTCTGCCTGAAGTGAAACCAGGGTGGTAAGCGTACCTGCACCGGCTATTAATGGAAACGCTAACGGCACTACTGATGCAGTTTCTGGTTCATCATCTTTATAGAGTGTAATTCCCAAAATCATTTCCAAGGCCAGAAAAAATAATATAAACGCTCCTGCTACTGCAAAAGAGTTTACATCTATCCCAATTAAATTCAAAATCTCTTTCCCCACGAAAAGGAATACAATCATAATAAAACCTGCCACAACCGAGGCCTTTTCACTTTGAATGTGACCTACTTTTCTTCTCAGGTCTATAATAATGGGGATACTTCCAATAATATCAATTACCGCAAAAAGGATCATTCCCGCGGTAAAAATTTGTTTTGCATCGAGCAATTTCCACATAACTCACTTTTTGAAAAATTTTGCGCAAAATTAATTTTTAAAAACACAGCATCAAGGAATTACCAGGTAAATTTTTTATTAAAATTGAGTTACATTTTCTTCAATAAAAATCCCGATAAAACTATATTTGCCAAATGTTTCAAATAGGAAAAACCATAGTTTCAGAAGAGATCTTAACCAAAGATTTTGTGTGTAACCTTTCGGCCTGCAAAGGTGCTTGCTGTGTAGATGGCGATGCCGGCGCACCGGTAACACCCGAAGAGCGTCAAATTTTAGACGAAATCTATCCCAAAGTAAAACCCTATTTAAGGCAAAAAGGTATAGATGCCATAGAAAAACAAGGTACCTATATTACCACCGATCTTGACGAAATTGAAACCCCGTTAATAGATGGCGCCGATTGTGCCTACGTTACTTTTGATGATAACGGTATTGCTCTCTGCGGAATTGAAGAAGCCTACAACCAGGGCGATATTGATTTTAAGAAACCTATTTCCTGCCACTTATATCCTATAAGGATTCAGGAATATTCTGAATTTTCTGCGGTAAACTATCATAAATGGCAAATTTGTGATGATGCCTGCAGCCTTGGAGCCGAACTTCAGGTGCCGGTGTATAAATTCACTAAAGACGCCCTCATTAGAAAGTTTGGCGAAGATTGGTACAACCAGTTAGAAGCAGCCGCAAAAGACCTCTAAACACTGAGATTCCCACCCATACATTTGATTTACAGGGTATTATTTTAAATATTCTAAAAAATTTTGTACCTTTAATTTTTGAATTTCGCCCCTTAAAAAATCGGTATTCACCCTCAAACCGGTATTTGAATTATTCCCCTACATTTTTCAGTTTTTACCCCTACCCGTAAGTTTTCGCTTGCAGTATATTTTATAACTTAAAATTTAAATTATGAAAAAACTAATTCTATTAGGGTGCTCTCTTTTATTATGTGTTTCTACTACAGAGGCCCAGTTTTTAAAGAAATTAAAAGAAAAAGTTGAAAAAAAAGTTGAACATGCAGTTACCGAGAATATTTCTGATAAAGCTGCTAACGAGGCTAACAAGTCCCTCAACAAAATGTGGGAAACCGACCTCAAGAACAGTCCTATACCAATGGGCGCTAATCGCGTGGATGTTAGCGAAGTTCCACAATCTTACGATTTTAACTGGGAATACCAGTTAAGTATGGAAACCAAAGATGGCAATGTAGACATGACCTATCTTCTTAAGGAGGATGCTCCCTATTTTGGAATGCGGGTGCCGCAAGCCGAGGGTATGTTTATGGTGCTTGATATGGATAAAAAACTTACCGTTATGTATCTCTCTTCTGAAGATACCAACTTTATTACCGCCAGTAAAATAGATCTCAGTAATACTGAAGAAGAAGCGAACCCTTATGAAAATTCAGAGTTAAAGAAAATTGGTACAAAAAATATTCTGGGTTACGAATGCCAGGGTTATGAAACCGAAACCGAAGAACACAAGTTTACCTTTTATCTTACACGGGAAGCTCCCATTAGTTTTGCTAATATGTACAGTGATGAGAAAAGCAATATCCCAAAAGGCTGGAATGCTGACTGGTTGGAAGATGGCGATGCTTTAATGATGGAAATGATAATGGTAGATAAAAATAATTCAGATCATAACACCAATATGCGCTGTACCAGCCTTGAGAAAAAATCTTTTTCAATAAACAAAGAAAATTATTCTGCCCTGGGCGCATCTAAATAGCAAATAAAATCATGGAAAATTCAAACACACAGCACACTAACGACGCGAAGAGCACTTTTGATCCAAAAACCATAGCAATTATTGCTTATTTAACCATCATTGGGCTCGTGGTAGCTTTTGTATTAAACAACGATAAAAAAGACGAATTTGCAGGATTTCATATTAAACAATCCCTGGGATTGGTAGTGCTTAGTTTAGGACTTTTTATTATTGGAATGATCCCGATTCTTGGATGGATCCTAAGTTTCCTCGGTTCAATTTTCTTGCTGTATTTATGGATTATGGGGCTTATTAACGCTGTTAATCATAAAACAAAACCGGTTCCCATTCTTGGGCATCAATTTGAGAAATGGTTTGCCAATATTTAAAGATGAAAACTTTAATTCTAAGCTTATTAACCTGTTTTCTATTTAGTTTTAATGCAATTTCTCAAAACCTGATTGAAGCTAATGTGGAGAACTGGGAATATGGTACAGCCAAAATTGGAGTGCTGGATTTTATTTCGGGCAGCACCCAGGAATTTGGAAGTATAGATGAAAACGGAAATTTAACGCTTGAACTGCAGCCTGGTTTTCTTCAAAAAATGAAGGAACAAATGGAGAAGGAACAGGAAAAATCTCCCGACGACTGGCAGGCATCCTTAAAAACCGTTTCTGGAACCTTTCCATGCCTGTCTGGCGGTTTATCTTATAAAAATGGAGAGACCAACCTAAGCAGTCTCCCCAGACAGCTGGTAGTGTTTAAAAATGAAAAGGAAATTCTGGGTTTGCTAATGCCCGCATCTAATAAAGCAGTTGCAGACTTTTTCTTTACTTTTAGCGAAAAAAATAGCGATACGGGGAAATATTTAGAGTGGACATATCTCGATGAACCGGCTACCGTAGAAGGCACCTGTATCAATACAACTTTTACCAAGAACCAAAATGAAAGTTTTAAGGCGTCAAAAAACTATTCTTTAGATTTAAAAGAAGGATGGAATCTTATTGAATATCACATCACTGAAGTTTTTGAAGATTCTACCGGAAAGATTTTTCCAAAAACAACAGAAATTCAACGCATTGAAAATATCCCTTCAGAAATTAACTGGTATTTTTCTGCTGAAAAGTAAGATTAATATATTTATTCTCCCGAAAGCAGGCTATTAGGGGTTTTAACATTTGTTTCGCCCTATACTTTTCAACATTTGTTAGTTGTATTTTTTGCATTATTAGCTATATCAGACACTCCAAACTGCTAATTATTAGTTTTTTGTGTTGAAAACTTTGTAAAAATATTAAACAAATAATATTAACAAAATGAGAATATTTTTTAATATTTGTTACTGAACCTTTAAATAAACGGTAACACCCCACATAAATGAGTAAACAGGAACCCCTGCTTCGGGATAACAAAGACAGATTTGTAATATTTCCTGTTAAGCATAACGATATTTGGGATGCCTATAAAGCTATTGAAGCTAACTTCTGGACTTTAGGACAAATAGATATTCAAAAAGATTTAGTAGCCTGGGAAGAATTAAATGGGGAGAAACGCCAGTTTCTTAATAAAGTTCTTGGTTTAATTCTTTCTACAGAAAAAAACCTGAGCGGTTTAACCAAAAAAATTAGCGAAAAGATTAATCTTCCTGAGGCCAGATCCTTTCTGGATTTACAACTAGTCATGGAAAATACACATACAGAAGCTTATAGTATGTGTATAAATTCTTTTTTTAATACCACTTTACAAGAAGAGATTTTTAAAGAAATTCAAAAGCATCCTGCTACGATTGCGAGGGAAGAATGGTTGCAAAAATGGTCGAACAGCACTTCTTTTGCTGAAAAATTAGTAGCCCTTGCAACGGCAAAAAGTATCTTTTCCTACAGTAGTTTTGCTTCTATTTTCTGGATAAAAAATTGCGGTTTAATACCAGGACTTTGTTACACCTACGAGATGATTTACCGCGATAAAGCCCTGCATCGTGATTTTGCAGTGCAGTTATTTAGAGATCATCTTCTAGAGGAAATTTCAGATAAAAAAATACAGCAAATTATTGGTGAAGCTGTAGCTATAGAAAAAGAATTCATTGCTGAATTTCTTCCTTTAGATTTAATTGAACTGAAAACGAAATCTTTAACCGAATACCTGGAGTACGAAAGCAGAAGATTGTTTACCGATTTAATGCTAAACCGAAGCATAATAAGAGAGGATTTAGCCAAAGAAATCTTAGTTAGCAAGAGAGCACAGGATTTTTCTCAAATTAATAAAACAGACAAGGAGTTTAATAAAGTCAGTAAAAAAACTGATTTGTAAAAACTGGAACCGGCGCCATGCTCCCCAATATGTCGCTGTTTCAGTTTTTTTATCCACCGCTGCCCGGTTTCACCCTCCTTCAATTTCTAAATTGTCTGACTGAAACTATCAAGACCTTTCAGCAAAACGCTTTCATTTGGCCAATATTCCTAAGCTTTTTCTATTTTTGAACCTGCATTACAAATTCAATTTTATACAGCATTAAATTATGATGAACTGGGAGCAACTTCTTTCCTTAAAACGTTTTGGAGATACCAATAAACGCTTACGAAAAGAACAAAATGAAACCCGACTTGGGTTTGAGGTAGATTATGACCGAATTATTTTTTCTTCGGCTTTTAGAAGTTTGCAGGATAAAACCCAGGTAATTCCACTTTCAAAAACCGACTTTGTGCATACCCGTCTCACGCATAGTTTAGAAGTTTCGGTAGTTGGCCGATCCTTAGGTAGACTGGCAGGGCAAAAAATTCTGGAGAAACATCCTCAGCTTGAGAAAACCCACGCCTATAGAATGAACGATTTTGGCGCCATTGTAGCCGCAGCGGCACTGGCTCACGATATTGGAAATCCGCCTTTTGGCCATTCAGGTGAAAAAGCGATCGGGGAATATTTTAGTCACGGGAATGGAAAACGTTTTAAAGATGAACTTTCTTTAAAAGAATACCAGGATCTTGTAAAATTTGAGGGGAACGCCAACGGTTTTAAGATTCTTACCCAAAATAGACCGGGTAGCGACGGGGGGCTTCGGCTTTCTTATGCAACTTTGGGAGCTTTTATAAAATATCCTAAAGAATCTTTACCGCATAAACCCACACAAAATGTTGCTGATAAAAAGTTTGGTTTTTTCCAGACAGAAAAAGAGATTTTTGAAGAGCTTGCAACCGAACTCGGCTTAATAAAAACCGGAAAAGGGGGCGATGTAAGTTATTACCGCCACCCATTGGCATTCCTGGTAGAAGCAGCCGATGATATTTGCTACACTATAATAGATTTTGAAGATGGGATAAACCTGGGGCTCATTGATGAGGATTATGCGCTGGAATATCTTATAAAACTTGTAAAAGACAATATAAATACCGGGAAGTACAACAGTCTCACCAATACCGCAGATAGGTTAAGTTACCTAAGAGCGCTTGCCATAAATACCTTAATTACTGAAGCGGTAGAAACCTTCTTGAAAAATGAAGATGCAATCCTTTCAGGAAAATTTCATCAGGGATTGTTAGATAGGAGTAAATACGAAGCGCAAATAGACGATATTATTAAAATTAGTATTGAAAAAATCTACGAGAGTGAAGAGGTAATTAGTAAAGAAATTGCAGGCTATAAAATGCTTTCGCACCTTTTAGATACTTATACTGAAGCCTTACTTCCGCAGAAAGCAGAAGAAAATTCTAATTTCAATAAACTGGTATTAAAATCAGTTCCAAATTTAGCGTATCTCCAGGATGAGAATTCGGTTTACAGACGCTTACTTGCAATTTGCTCACACACCGCCTCTTTAACCGATGGTTTTACCGTTGCTTCTTTTGAAAAATATAAGGGAATTAAATTATAAAAAGGTGCTGGCTTAGACAGCCGGCACCTTTAAAATTCGTAGACGAGCCCCACCCCAAGCATTTGCTTAAACTGCACCCTGGGCCCGGTGGTTTCCAGTTCTCCATCGCCATTAGTATCTTCCTTAAATTTCACATCGTCATCATAACGCAAATGGGAACCTACATTAGCTTTTATAAAATCGTTTACTCTTAAATTCACGTTTAACTGCCACTCCACATCAATATTTCCAAATTTATTGAGATAGTCTGAATACAGACTTAATTGGTTATCAAGTTCAACATTTTCAAAAACTTCTTTTGAAAAATCACTGGTAACCAGGAAACCAAATTCAGTTCTCACATTTTCTCCTTCTTCTACAATGTTGCCAAGCGTATCCCTAACGGCTCCCGTCACACCAAACATCCCTTCGTTAGCTAATCTTTGATCCAGCACAAAAGTCGATTTTTGAGTTACCGGTGAAATGTATATGGTAAGATCTTCTACAGGATCTGAATACTCTGTACCAATACCCAGAAATAAATACCCCGGAGCCATAAATTTCGAAATAGGACTATCGGTGTCCGGATATTTATACCCGTTAGTAAACTGCGTGTTAAAATTAAATTTTGCCGAATAGAACCAGTTGGAAACTGAATCTTTTCTATATCCAAAAGATGAATTTAAACGTAATTCGTCTTCGGTTTTTCTAAGCTCCTGGCCCTCCTGAGAGTTTATACCATAGCGCACCGTGGCCCGGTTACGCCAGTTAAGATGGTCTTTATTATAATTTCGTTCCACATTACCGTAAACCAATGCAGAAATTGAATTGTTTCCACCGGCGTTCCAGTTAATAAAAGCAACCTCACTTAGGTTTACTCCAACTTCATTCTTTTCTGTCCAAAACGTCACTACCACCGAATCTACCTCGGTAGTATCCTGTACCACTTTAATAGAATCTGAAGGTTTTATAGTATCGTTATAAATGTCAAAATAGTAATCTGAAATTGAATTGTTCGCGGTTGTGGTTAAGTAAATTAAGCAGGCTAAAAGACATAAGACTTTGGTTTTCATTAGTTAATTTAGATTTTTCGGAATGGCAAAATTAAAGATTTTGAAGAAGAGTGACTATTTCTTTCTCAATATATTCAACGCTAATTTTCGCAATTTCTTGTAACTCATCTATATTTCCCTGTTCAATAAATTTATCTGGCAAACCTAAATTCCTAATTTTAACATTATAATCGTGCTTTGAGGCAAATTCTAAAATAGCACTACCAAAGCCGCCGACTACCGCTCCATCTTCAATAGTAATAAAGGCTTGGTATTTTTGAAAAAGAATATGCAGTAGCTCTTCATCCAGCGGTTTTACAAAGCGCATATCAAAATGCCCAATTTTTTCTGTTGTAATATTTTCTATGGCCTTAACAGCATTTTGGGCCATATTTCCAATGCTTAAAACAGCAATTCTATCACCTTCTTTCAGGCGCCTGGCTTTTCCTATTGCTATTTCTTTAAAAGGGGTTTCCCAGTCTGTTTTAATGCCTCTTCCTCGTGGATATCTTATTGCCATGGGGAGTTTTAAATCGAGCTGGGCGGTATATAGCAGGTTTCTAAGTTCATTTTCATCGCTAGGCGCGGCAATTATAATGTTAGGGATACATCTTAAATATGCAATATCAAAAACGCCGTGATGGGTAGCGCCATCTTCCCCTACCAGCCCTGCCCTATCCAGGCAAAAAACTACCGGTAATTTTTGAATGGCTACATCGTGAATAACCTGGTCGTAAGCGCGCTGTAAAAAAGTTGAATATATAGCGCAAAAAACCTTAAAACCCTGGGTAGCCATCCCTGCAGAGAGTGTTACGGCGTGTTGCTCGGCTATGCCAACATCAAAGGCCCTTTCGGGAAAAGCCTGCATCATAAATTTCAAAGAGCTTCCCGTTGGCATTGCAGGCGTAATCCCGATAATTTTTTCGTTATTTTTAGCTAATTCTACCAAAGTAAGTCCAAAAACATCCTGGTATTTTAAAGGAAGCCCGGCGGTATCATAAGGTAAAAGTTCACCGGTATCAGGACTAAATTTCCCCGGCGCGTGATACTTCACCTGGTCTTCTTCAGCCTTTTTTAAACCTTTACCTTTGGTGGTAATCACGTGAAGAAACTTTGGTCCTTCAATTTGCTTCATTTGTTCAAAAACCTCAAGCAAGCCCGTAATATCGTGCCCATCTACCGGTCCAAAATATTTAAAATTAAGCGCTTCAATAATATTGCTTTGCTTTGGCTTAAAACCAACCCGCGCTTTAGTTAAATATTGTTTTAAAGCTCCAACGCTGGGATCTATCCCAATGGCATTATCGTTGAGTACCACCAATAAATTAGCTTTGGTTACTCCAGCGTGATTTAATCCTTCAAAAGCCATCCCACTGGCAATAGAAGCATCTCCCACAACCGCAATATGATGCTTTTTAAATTTGCCATTCAGATTTGAAGCTATAGCCATTCCCAGGGCGGCCGAGATTGCGGTAGAAGAATGCCCCACGCCAAAAGTATCGTATTGGCTCTCTTCCCTTTTTGGAAATCCGCTAATTCCGTTTAGTCGTCTGTTAGTATGAAAATTCTCTCGTCTACCGGTTAAAATTTTATGACCATAAGCCTGGTGTCCCACATCCCAAACCAATAAATCTTCAGGAGTATTAAACGCATAATGCAAAGCAAGTGTTAATTCTACCACGCCAAGGCTGGCACCAAGATGCCCTTCTTTGGTTGCAACTATATCTATAATAAATTTCCTGAGCGCTGCCGAGACTTCCTGTAACTTTTCAGCCGGGAGTTTTCGCAGTTCTTCAGGTGAGTTTATATCTTCTAAAATCTTGAGGTTCATAGTGCGCAAAGTTAAGCTTTGAAAACTTATTTCTTATAAGGATTTGTTCAGAAGCTAATTTTATAATTTTTATCTTTCCGTGGAAAAGATTATTTAAATGCTGCAGCCTTACGATGACGAATATTTTATGCGAAAAGCCCTGGATGAAGCCGAAAAAGCTTTTGAAAGAGGCGAAATTCCTGTTGGGGTTGTGGTGGTGATTAATAATCAGGTAATCGCTCGCGGACATAATTTAACCGAAACCTTGAACGATGTGACCGCTCACGCCGAAATGCAGGCTATAACCGCTGCTGCCAGTTTTATCGGCGGAAAATATTTAAAAGATTGCACCATGTATGTGAGCCTGGAGCCCTGCCAAATGTGCGCGGGTGCTTTATATTGGAGCCAAATTTCAAAACTGATTTTCGCTGCAGAAGATAAACAGCGCGGTTACCGAAAAACCGGGGTTAAACTGCATCCAAAAACCGAAGTAAAATCCGGTATTCTGGCAAAAGAGGCTTCAGCATTACTTAAACGCTTTTTTATAGAGAAGCGAAATTTAAATTAATTCACTCAATTAACCAACGTTAAAGACTTACTAAAGACAAGTGTTATAATGCGTTAAAACCTATTGTTGTATCGCCGTTTTTTAAAAAATTGGATTTTATTCTAATTCAAACTTTGCACTTACACATGGGGAAGATTAATACACTTTTATTTCTAAATATTTTTATACTTACGGTTTTTTTTGCCGGTGCCCAGGAAAATGGCCCTGCTGAAAATCAAAATGCCAAAGCCTTAGAACATACTTTTTATGTCGCTGGGAATATTGGCAACGATTTAGAAGGGGATGCTGGCAAAATAATGAAATCTATAGTAGAAGCTTCTCAAAAAGAAGAAAAGGCTACTCTTTTGGTACCCGGGAATTTTCTTAAACCTAAAGGTTATCCAAAAAATGAAAGAGAGCGCGAAGCCTATCAAGAATTACTAAAAAAATACCTTTTAGAACCGCTTAAAGATTTTAATGGCGATGTTATTTTCACGCCCGGCTATAATGAATGGACTAAAGAAGGTCAGGGTGCAATAGACGATTTAGAATCCTTTTTACAGGATAATCAATCTAATATTGAAGTTTGGCCGGATGATGGTTGCCCTTTAGAACGCAATGGAATTACAGACCAGGTAGAATTAATTACTGTAGACTCGCAGTGGTACCTGGAAGACTGGGACGAGCACCCCATCATCAATACCAAATGTGAAATAAAAACCAGGGAACAATTTTTCATAGAATTTAAAGATGACATTAAAGATAATCATGGAAAAACCATTGTGGTTTCGGTACCTCATCCTGTTTTAAGCAACACCAAAAATGGATTCTTTGAAAAAATTGGCGGTTTTTCTCCCCAGGCATATTATAACGAAGAATATAGTTACCTGCGTGGTCGCCTGGAAACTATTGCCAGCCAGTTTGACGATGTAATTTTTGTTTCCGGAAATGATGCCAATATGCAGTTTCTAAAAGACGATGGTATCCCTCAAATAATCAGCGGCTATACTAAAGATATTCAAAAAGCAAAAGTGAGAAAAGACGAGCATTTTGCTTCTACGAAAATGGGATATGCCAAATTAAAGATCTTTAAAGATAGAAGTTCACTTGCTGAATTCTATGAAGTTAAACCTTTGGAAGATAGCTTAATCTTTACAGCTCCAATAAAGCGGAAAGAAAGCCGAATGGAAGAGGTTTCTTATAAAACCAAGGAACAGGTTGGAGATACCGTTAGCGCTTCAATTTACTCTGAAGAAGAAACTGATAAATCTAAATTTTACAGCCTTATTTGGGGTGATCATTATAGAGATGTTTACAGTAAAAAAATAGATGCCCGAGTATTATTCTTAGATACCCTGGATGGTGATCTGGAACCTTTAAAAGAAGGTGGCGGCATGCAGTCGCGATCTCTCAGGTTTATTGGCGAAGAGGATCATGAATTTACCATTCGTGCCCTTAGAAAGAGTGCCACCCGCTTTTTACAGGCTGCAGCCATAAAAGATCATTACATAAAAGATTATATAGAAAATACAGTTGCCCAGCGTTATGCTTTAGACCTATTTACAACTGCCCATCCTTATGCACCTTTCTCTTTAAATCGTATTACTGAAACCCTTGATATTATTGCCGGTCACCCGGATATTTATTATGTGCCAAAACAAAAAGCCCTGGGTACCAATAATGACGACTATGGTGACGAATTATATATGTTTGAAGCTCACGTAGGTGATGAGAACAAACAATTTGAAAGATTTGGACAACCTAACGACATTTTAAGCACTACCGACTTTTTAATCGCTTTAAAAGAAAGCAAAGACAACCAACCCGATGAAGGCGAGTTTATAAAAGCACGCTTATTAGATATGCTTGTGGGTGACTGGGACAGGCATTTTGACCAGTGGCGATGGGCAGAATTCGAAGAAGACAACGGGAAAAAATCCTATAGGCCAATCCCGAGAGACCGTGATTTCGCCTTTCCTAAATACGATGGCCCTGTTTTAGATCTTGTTAAACTTGGTTTTCCATTAGTGAGGAAAATGGAAACTTATGATGAGAATGTAGATAACGTAAAATGGTTCAATCTTTCAGGATATTCATTAGATCAAAGAATTATTAAAAATGCAGGATGGAACCAATGGAAGGAACAGGTAGATTTTATTCAGGAGAAATTAACCGACGAAGAAATTGAAAAATCTTTCGCACTTTTACCAGAAAATGTTCAGGATGAAACTATAGACAGCATAAAAGCAAATCTTAAAAAACGCCGTGAAAACCTTGAGGATATTGCCAGGAGATATTACAAATATTTAAATGATTTCCAGGTTCTAACCGGCACAAAAGAAGACGATAGCTTTATAATTACGAGAAAAAATGATGGTTTAACCGAAGTAATTGTAAAAGATGAAGATGGCAACGAAACTTTTAATCACACCTATAAGGCCGATGAAACTGAAGAAATTTGGATTTATGGTTTAGATAATGAAGACAGCTTTAGTGTAACCGGGGAAGGAGATAATCCTATAAAATTAAAAATAGTAGGTGGAGAAGGAAAAGACATTTATAATTTTGAAAATACTAGAAACGTAAAATTATTCGATCAGAAAAGTAAAGAGAACATTATTGAAAACCCAAAATCTAAAAAATGGTTGGTAGATTCTTATGAGATCAACGCTTTTGATCCCGATAAGCGTAAGAAAAGTGAGAATAAAATTATGCCCCAGGTAGATTACAATGGAGATGAAGGCCTATCACTAGGCTTAAGAGACACTTTCACAACTTACGGTCTCACTAATAATCCTTTTAATACCCAACATACTTTTGATGCATCATATTATTTTGCAACCAATGGGTTTGAAGTAGGGTATTTTGGGGAATTTGCCCATATTTTCTATAACTGGAACCTGGGAATTGCTGCGCGTTATACCAGTCCTAATTTTGCAGTAAATTATTTTGGAGAAGGAATAAATTCTGAATACGATCGCGATGCTGATGGCCGGGATTATAACAGGGTAAGAATAGAACAATGGGAAATTGCTCCTTCATTAATATGGCGCGGAAATTCCGGCGGAAGTTTTTATGCGAAGCCCTTTTTACAATCCAGAGAAGTATCCTATGATGAAGAACGATTTATAGCTGATGCTTTTTCTGAAGATAATGACCTTTTTGAACGGCAACTTTATGCAGGTGGGGAAGTCAATTACCACTATGAAAATCGGGATAATCCATCATATCCTTCCCGCGGATTTGAAGCTGATATCACCACGGGGTATAAAACCAATATTGACGGCTACAATAACGAATTTGCCTATTTGAGTCCGTCGCTGGCAATAGATTATCCGTTGCACGAAAGCGGAATTGCAGTTTTAGCAACAAAAGTTGGCGGTAAAGCCATCTTCGGGGATAATTATGAGTACTATGATGGTGCTATCCTAGGCGGAAACGAAAACCTGAGAGCCTATCGTTGGGAACGTTTCAACGGGAAACAATCTTTCTACCACTCTACCGATCTTAGGGTTGGAATAAGCCGAATCCGAACCAATTTTATTCCGCTTCAAATTGGAGTAAGCGCAGGCTTTGATTACGGACGTGTTTGGGAAGAGGATTCTACTTCAGATAAATGGAGAAACAACTATGGCGGATCTATCTGGATTAATGGCTTTAACGCTTTTACAGCTAATACGGGCTATTATTACGGAGACGATGGCGGAAGGTTAACCTTCACCTTTGGTTTTAAATTCTAAATTCCATTGTTGAAATTTACACACCTGTGGAAACACTTCTGTAGAAGTTCACAGTTTTCGAATTTGAAAGAATTGTTAACTTCGAAATATTTCATCGTTATAGACTTAAATTCAGTTAATTATTGGCTTAAAACTTAAAGCTATCATAATTAAAAGTTTTAGGTAAGAAAATTGGTTTTAAGGGGATAAATAGATTTTAAAAAATGTCCCCAGATATAAACCTAATTCATAACCTGTTGCAGGCGGTAATGCTTATTCCGTTTTTGCACCTGGCAAACCAATATATTTTCAAAATGATTAGTGAAAAACACGATTTTTTCTCAGCAAACCTGATGAATAAATTGTTCTATTATCATCTAATCTTTGCCGGAGTTTATTACACCTACGCCTTTTTTAATCCTTCAGATTCAAAGCGCTATTTCAGCGTATCGGGAAAAGAGGGGAAAACCTGGAGCGGATTTTTAGAAACCGGAACATCTTTTATAGATTTTCTATCCTATCCATTTATAAATTTCTTCGGCTTCAGCTACGAAATGATGATGTTGCTTTTTAGCTGGATTGGTTTTATGGGTTTTGTTTATGCCTACTTATTTTTCAAAGAAAATATAGCTATAAATATCAAGATCTTTAAAAAAATAGATTTTTTGGTTCTGATTCTTTTTCTACCAAATATGCACTTCTGGACGGCATCTCTGGGCAAAGGAGCACCTATCTTTTTAGGCTTAATGTTATTCGCTTATGCACTTAGAAAACCCCAAACCAGAATTTATAGTTTAAGTTTAGGATCCTTACTGGTTTTTGCCATAAGACCACATATGTTTTTACTACTGGCCGGAGCCGGGTTGCTGAGTATATTCATCAATAAAAATCAGATTAGTTTAAAGCAAAAAGCCATTTTTGTTGGCGCTATAACCGGGGTTTTATTGCTTTTTCATAAACAAATTCTGGATGTGGTAAACCTTGGGAATTCTCAAAACCTAATTGCAGATTTCTTATCGTTTACTGAAAACCGATCCAACAACCTTGATAATGCCACATCGGGTGTACCAATGACAGATTATTCGCTTTTAGAAAAATTCTTTACTTTTTGGTTTAGACCCCTGTTTTTTGATGCCCCCGGAATTATGGGAGTAATAGTTTCTATAGAAAATTTAGTCTATTTATTGTTGTTCGGGAAATTGTTTAAAAAGAGTTTTTTCGGATTCTTAAAAACAGCTCCGGGCCACGTAAAACTCAGCCTAATCTTATTTTTTACTACCTCTTTTGCAATGACATTTGTAATGTCTAATCTTGGAATAATCCTTAGACAGAAATCAATGATTATGTATTTCCTGTTCTTTGTGATCTATTATTTTCTGGCCTATGAAAAAGACACTGTTTTTAGGTTAAAACAGGAAGTGACTGGTAGGCAACATTTACGAAAAGCTGCATAAGTTTATGAATTAGATAAATTTAATCCCAGAATTCATCTTCCCAAACCCCGCAGGAGATTTCTTTGCCGTGGTGTTGTTCAATATACTGAAGTTCTTCTGCTGAAGCTTTCTCCTGAATTTCATTAAAAAGTACCCGTTCTTCAAACCTAATATGACCTTCCAAATCGTTTTTAATCATTTCTAATGCAAGGGCAATATCATTATTCTGACAGAATAATGATGCGAGATGTTCGTGCTCTTCCAAGGCTTGTTTTACCAATACATTTTTGGCACCTAAAACCGGAAATACATATTTTTCTTCAATTCTAAAATGTTCCTGTAACTGGTTTTTCCAAAACCAATCGGTATAATTTTTTATACGCTGCAGTTCCACACCGGTTTCAATACCTTTCCTGATTTTCCAGCAAAGTAAAAGCCCCTGGTGGTGCTCTCTGCTTAAAGGTTGAATGGCTTCATGCCTTTTTATCGGATTATTCTTGGGTGGCACCATAATGAGAAAAATTGATTCCTATATAAAATAAGAAATCTTAAACTGTTATTAGTGATTTTTTCAATTTATCTGAAATTACTTATACCAATAACAACCCGGTTATATAAACCAATGTTCCCACCAGCATCATCACCAGGGTATAAGGAAGAATTTCGCGAGCTTTTAGTTTTGTAATTGCAAGCAATGGTAAAGCCCAAAATGGTTGCAGCATATTGGTTATTTGATCTCCGTAGGCCAGAGCCATCACCGCTTTGTTTAGCGGAACTCCAAGTTTTAAAGCACTTTCCAGGATAATGGGACCCTGTACTGCCCATTGACCACCACCACTGGGAACAAAAATATTTACTAAACCTGCACTGAAGAAACTGTAAACCGGCAGACTAACATCTGTAGCGATACTTGCAAAAAAGCTGGAAATATCTCCAACTAAACCCGTTTCGCGCATTACGCCCATAATCCCAAAATACAACGGAAACTGAATTAAAATTGCAGCCGCTCCTCCAATCGCTTCCTGCAAAGCTTTTAAGAATGAAAAGAAAGAATCGTGCAACAATATACACAAGCATAGCATCAGAAAATTTAGCATATTAGGGGTTAGATTCCCTATTAAAAGTTCTTCGGAATAACTCGCAAAAAAAGCTGTAAGCAGTAAAATCCCAAAAACTAACCTCAACCATTTTGAATGGTCTAATTTTTCGGCACCCGTAATTCTTGCGATGTGATGTGATTTTGTTTCATATTCAGTTTTCACTGTTTTTATTCCGCTGATTCTGGAAAGAAGATAGAGCGTTAGCGGAATTAATACCAATAAAATTGCGAAAATCAATAAATTCCAATAGGAAAAAATAGTACATGAAGTAGGAAGGTTGTTAGGTAACTGTGAAAGAAACTCAGAATCTGCGCCCGGAAAAAGACTGGCCAAATGCCCGTTCTGTGCGGCTTTTAGTGGTGCACTACCGCTCATTCCGCCGTGCCACACCATTAAACCCACGTAACCGGCTGCTCCAATTAAGGGATAATTAATTTTAAATCCGCGGGTGGAGCTGCTTCGGCTACTTTTCTGGCCATTATAGCCCCGAAGATTAATCCCAAACCCCAATTAAAAAACGCCACCAGCATTGTGGAAACCGAAACAATAATCACTGCGCTTGCATTTCCGGTCACAATTTTAGTTAACTGACTCGTAAGCCAGGAAACAGGTTTGCTAAGCACTAAAACGTGTCCTAGAACCAAAATGAGCATCATTTGCACCATAAAGACGATGAGGGCAGGATCCCACATCCCTGTTTGCCAGAAATCGAGGATTTGAATTGCAGAAGTGATGCTTGTTTGGTCGGTAAAGAAAAATGCGACAAAAAGCGTAATTAGCGTAAGCAGCACCGCTAAAGTAAAGGGCGCCGGAATAAGATTTTTAAAGGTATTTTCTATGAATTGACTTATGTTCAAATTATAGAATTTATAGCTATTAATTTATAAAAATCTCAGTGCCATATATTGAACGATGCTAAATCGTAAAACCCCATCCCAAAGTAGAGCTCTGGCAATTGTGATTGATCAACTCTGCTTAAAACTATAAATTATTTATTAATTTCTACTGAATTAAGGTTTCTAAAAAGGAAACCCCCGCCCAATTGACGAGGGTTTCAACTTTATTTTTTACAGTATACAATCTAAATTCTACATTATACGAATTACAACTTCTCTAAATCCCTGATTTCAGATTTATCAGCTTCCATAATGCTTATTGCATAACCACCACCGGGAGCAGATTTTTGTGAAAGTTCAGACTTGCTGTTTACGCGATATTTTTTGATTTCATAAGCCTGCGGATTCTCTTTGTAATGCGCATCTTCGGCATCGGCATAAACCGTGGCGATATAAGATTTTCCTTTTTCAAGAAAATCGAATTCAATTTCTGAAATTCTTGGGGTTTCCCCGTTTACATTTCCAACAAACCAGTTATTCCCGTCTTTTTCCTTTCGGGCAATGGTGATATAATCTCCGGGCTCAGCTTCCAGGTAAACACTTTTGTCCCAATCTATCGCAACATCTTTTATAAACTGAAATGCATCCATAAACTGCTCGTAATGCTTAGGTAAATCGGCTGCCATCTGCAATGGAGAATACATCGTGACATACAAAGCCAACTGATTCGCCAGCGTGCTATTTACGTGGGAATTGTTATCTGGATTCAGTTTGCTGATATCCATTTCAAAAATTCCCGGTGTATAATCCATAGGACCGCCAATTAAACGTGTAAACGGCAAAACGGTAACGTGATTTGGTTTGTTTCCGCCGAAGGCTTGATATTCGGTTCCACGAGCCGATTCGTTGGCGATTAGGTTAGGCCAGGTTCTCGCAATTCCGGTGGGTCTTACAGCCTCGTGCGCATTGATCATAATCTCGTATTCAGCAGCCTTTTCCAGTGCATATTGATAGTGGTTAACAATCCACTGACTGTAATGATTTTCCCCCCGCGGAAGAATATCCCCTACATAACCGGTTTTTACGGCGTTATAATTATTGGCTTTCATAAACTGATAGGCCGTATCTAAATGCCTTTCGTAATTTCTAACCGAAGCTGAAGTTTCGTGGTGCATAATCATTTCTACATCTTTGCTTTTCGCGTATTCCCTAATTTCATCTACATCAAAATCGGGGTAAGGCGTTACAAAATCAAAAACATAATCTTTAGAATTTCCAAACCAGTCTTCCCAGCCTACATTCCAGCCCTCAACCAACAGACCGTCAAAGCCGTGTTCTGAAGCAAAATCAATATAATATTTTACATTTTCGGTAGTCGCGGCGTGGGTATCGTTTGGTTCGGCCGCTTCAAAATCGGTTTCGCCAAGTTTAACCGCAGCAAATTCATCGGTATAATCCCAGGAGCTCATTCCCGTGATCATTTCCCACCAAACACCCATATATTTCATGGGTTTAATCCAGGAAGGATCTTCAATTTTATTAGGTTCATTCAGGTTATAAGTGATTCTGGAAGACAGGATATCTTTCGCATTATCACTAACAATTACAGTTCTCCAGGGAGTTTGCCCCGGGGAAATCATAAAAGCCTTGTCGCCATTAACATCCGGAGTTAACCAGGATTCAAAAACCATACTTTCATCGTCCAAGTTAAGGTGCATCGCAGGATAATCCAACAAAGCAGCTTCGTGTAAATTAATATAAATCCCGTCTTCAGTTTTAAGCATCAGCGAAGTTTGCACGCCGGTTGGGGAAAAAGACTTTTGGGAAACATTAGCGGTAACCGCTTTTTCCATCAATCCTCTTATTTCTGAAAGTTTACTCTCGGTATAATCGTATTCCTGGGTATCGTAATCGCCGGCGATCCAAAAAGCAGTGTGATCTCCGGTCATGGCAAATTCGGTTTTTTCATCTGAAATCACGAAGTGCGCCAGATTGTTTTGCTGCGGAAATTCATATCTAAATCCGAGACCATCATTAAACAAACGGAAACGAATCAGCATTTTACGTTCTGAATCTTCCTGATTTAAATGAACCACAAGTTCGTTATAATGATTTCTAATCTCGTTTTCCTCACCCCAAACCGGTGTCCAGGTTTCATCAAAAGCATATTCTTCGGTATTTTCTATGCTAAAATTTGAAGTGAGAGCGTGTTCTTCATTTTTTAACTCTACTCCCAGTTTACTGGTTTCTACTACAGTTTTTCCTTCATAATCCAGTTTATAAACCGGGGTACCATCTTCCTCAAGGGAGAAATTCAATTGCAGGTTTCCATTGGGAGATTCAAGCGTTTGCGCCTGCAGGCTCCCTAAAACAGCCAGGTAAAACAGGCTTAATATTAAGCGACTTTTCATAAATTCTACTTTAAAGTGTGTGAATCTACAAAAGTACGGTTTTAAGGAGTTTTGGGAAGCAAATTAGCCTTGAGAAAAGTTTATTTCACTTCAAATTGTTTCTTTAAACTAATGGGCTCTCCATCCCGAGTGAAACCTTCCAGGCTAATTTCAAAAGTGCCCGTAACATCTGAAGTAAAGAATTCAATCGCCTTATTTTTCTCTTCAAGCTCAATGTGAGGCATCCAGAAAAGTTGATACCTAAAATCGGGGATTCTATTAAATTTTTCAGGCTGATTATAGTTTTGAAAACTATAATTTTTATCCAACTGCGGACTTTTAATTTTAATTTCGGTTAGCTTATCTAAACTTTCCACATAATCACCTTCAATAGTTTTCACCTTTATTAGACCTTGCGCCACCGTAGGACCCAGGTAAAAATTATTGCGAAAAACTTCTATACTTTCCACTTTTTCTGAAGGATAATTAATAAAATGAGAATGGTCTTCTACTAAAACATTATCTACCAATAATAATGGCGGCAAACCATAATCCAGGGAGTTTTGAATGCCGCTTACCCTAAACTCAGGCTCTCCCTGTTCATCTTTTCTAATTCTCGCCAAATAAATGAATTCTACAAAAGTCTCCTCTAGCGTTTTAAACCGGGTATATTTATCCAGTACATATAACTGTGATTCCCCAGGATACAATTCTTTATTTTCCATTTCAGCAACCGGAAGACTATCAGCTTTTACTTCAAAAAAAGCGTTTTCTATTTGGTGATGAATACTGCGTTGTAAAATTTCATCATTGGCTTCCGCACTTATTTTGTAATCTTTAAAAACTAAGGCTGAAGTATTGATTTTTTCCTTTTTCCTCAACTGAATTTTATAATTTGAATCCTCGTCGTTTAAAACCTGAAGCAGCGCGGTTTCACCATCAAACTTTTCATCCAGGTTAACGAAAAACTCTCCCGTGTTGTTCACAACCGAAGTTCTAAAAATTTGTTGATTTCCATTAATTGATAAAGCAACTTGTGGTTTACGATTTGAATTGATGGGCATAGGTGAAATACTTCCCAATAGTAACTCTCCCCTTAACTCCGGAATAAAATATTCTGAATTGGATTTATTTTCAATTTCATAATTTCTGCCATAGTTAGCGCTGGTTGGTTTTTCGGGGACTTCAAATTCCTCGAGCTTATTAACTGAAATGGAAAAATTTCCTATAATCTTTTCTGTATTTAAAATTTCCAGGATGACTTTTTCCCTTTTTTCATAGGTAGTTTTCAGTACAGAAAGCGAAAGAAATTCACCGGAATTATTATCTTTTAAATTCACAGCACTAATTTCCTTATCTGTATCAATAATATCCTGTTCATTCTGGTATGGATTTATGGACAAAAGATCTGCTCTAAAGCTGTTTTTAACACCTCCGTTTTGCATCCATTGGGTATAGGCTACCAACTTATAATGACCCGAATTGACCGAATTTGGAATAAAAAAATCACTCGCTCCTACTCCATTCTCAAGGTAAATTTTATGTTTAAAAACTTCTTCACCGTTCTTATCAATCAATGCTACATAAGCTACTTTGCTGAGTCCACTTAATTTATTTTCAGCAGTATTTAGCACATAGACTTTGTAATAAAATTGAGCGCCGGGCATTAAAAGGGAAGAATTGTAATGCACAAAAACCTCTTCCTGTGGAAGTTCTTTAAAAGATTCCTGCAATTGCATATTGGACGTTACAGGCTGTGCCCACATCTCACAAAGCGGAAGGAAAACTAAGAGTATTTTAAATAAATTATTCATTTTTAACTTTTTACTCTTCCCAAAAGTCTGGTTTAACATTTGTACCCCATACATTGCAATCTATACATTCGGTTTCCACAACTTCAAAGGTTGGAAATTTGGTTCTAAGCAATTTCACATAACCACTTTGCAACACTGGAATGAGTTTTTCCAAATCTGCAGGCGTTACAGGATGTGCAGGATTACAGTCTTCGCTAAAATATGGCCTAGGATCTTCAATGCTGTAAAAATCTTGATAATCAAAAAATATTCTTTTGGTAGAAACCGAAGAAACATTAAAATAACCTAAAACCTTTACATCGGGGTTTTCAGAAATAATATTTCCTTCTACAAAACCCGGCTGATTTTGAGAAAATAAATTATCGCTGCCTGAAAGACGTTCCATGGCGTTGTAATAATAATGCGCATCCCTGCTAATACCAATTTGCCTTACCAACAAACTATAGCGTTGCGAGAGTTTTGGGTTGGCTGTTTCAACGAATTTAACCAGAAATTTTTCTACATTATTCTCACTTAAATTGCTGGTATTTGCCAGGATATAATTGGTAGAATTTAAGGTATTATAGCAAACCCGTTCTTCCCGTGTTTTAGGAATAACTTTAAATTGTCCGTTTTCATAAATAAGATCGGAGTCGGAACTATAACGCGAAACTATCTTATAGGTTTCTTCATATTCATAACGATAAAATTGAGTCGCGTCATTGGTATTATAATTATCTACCTCAATAGCAATCCCGTTTTCTCCGTTTACTGTGAGTCGCTGTGCTTCTACATTATCTATAGGCGAACTACTTGCCAATTGGGTAGGCTCTGAAGTATAAGAAACGCCATTTGCAGTCTCAATTTGAAGTTGATAATCGGTTTCGGGTTGGGCTTTGAATTGATCTACAGAATGATATTCACCGTTTTCGGCTTCCCTGAATTCATACTCGTTTCCGACTTCATCGGTAATCCGAACTGAGGCATTGCTTTCAGGCGCGGGACCATCTTCGCCAAAAAGAAATGTTCGGCTTAAATAAACCTTCTGTGTTTCTAAATCATCGGTTATTGTGGCTCTTACCGCAAGGATATTCTCATATTCATCGGTTTCAAATTCTATAGGTTCTACGCAAGACTGAAACAGGCAAAAACCGGTAAAAAGCAGTATTAATATTTGTTGTTTTGAAAACATGGTCCTGAATCTTTTAAATTAAAACCTGAAATTATACGTAATCGTAGGAATTGGTATTGAAAAAATAGAACTCTGGTATGCCTGAATATCACCATCATCGGTTACAAAAAATACCGAATACGGATTGTTCCTCCCCAACACGTTATACACTGAAATATTCCAGAAACTATGTGCGAATTTTTCAATCTTGTGATTCCCCTCTACATTAAAACTAAGATCTAACCTGTAATAATCGGGGATTCTAAATTGGTTCCTATCGCTGTAAACAGGCAGCTGACCGGTTCCCGGGTTAAATTTACCCACCGGTATAGTAACTGGCCTTCCGGTTTGATAGACAAAGTTAGCTGAAAAACTAAACCTTTTAGTTAATTTATAATTAGCAACCAGGCTAACATCGTGAGGTTTATCAAAGTTTGCTGGAAAAAAATCTCCATTATTTACCCTTTGTTCCCTAAACTCCCCATCTAACCTCAGTAAAGACCGGGAATAAGTGTATCCCAGCCACCCATTAAGCCTTCCTTCAGATTTTTTCAGTAGAAATTCTACTCCGTAAGCTTTTCCATCGCCTTGTAATACTTCGGTTTCTACATTTTCATTTAAAAATAACTGGGCTCCAACTTTGTAATCTAAAATATTATCTGATTCTTTATAATAGCCTTCAACACTAAACTCGTACATATTTTCCTTGAAATTCTTATATAATCCCAGGGAATATTGTTTTGCCTGTTGGGGCTTAATATTAAGATCGGTTAGCTTATACGTATCAGTGGGCGAAATAGTGGTGTTATTGGAAAGCGTATGAATATATTGATAGGTATTATTGTAACTTATTTTAGTAGAAAAATCGGGCAAAAAAGCATACCTGGCAGAAAGCCTGAACTCCGGCCGAGCATAGGTTTCAATTACTTCTCCATTTCCTACTTCCCGCGATCCTGTTAAAGTAGATTCGTTTCTGGGTAAACCTTCTTCGTAGGTATTTTGCGATTTTGGTCCCATAGCTGCGTACAATGAATATCTCAATCCTGCACTTATCAGCAACTCATCATTCACTTTAAAATTATCAGAAATAAAAATTGCACTCTCCAGGCCTTGTTCCCTGTCAATTTGAAAAGGCTCAACTATAGATTCACTACCCAGGGGAGAAATTTCCCCGGGATCTACAAGATAAAGTTTGCTACTTAAACCATATTCAAAATTATGGGCAGAACTATGCCGGTAATTCATCTTTATTTTCGCTTCAGTTTCATTGATGTTATACCCGGAAGTGAAATTATTATTAAACTCACTCTCGTAATCTATATCAAACTGGTAACCGCTATTTGAGACCACCACCTCCATCTCATTGCGCTCATTAAACTTATGATTAAGGTTTGCAGAAAAAACCAGGTTGCTGTACCTGAAAAGCGAATCTGAAGTAATACTAAAAACATCACGGCTGTAATACCCCGTAGTTCTCAAACTGGTCTTTTCACTGAACTTATGATTGTATTTTGCGATAAGATCATAAAACGATGCGCTGCTGTTGGAAAGAGATTCTTCGTCCAGATTTCTCAAGATCCAATCGGAATAAGTGCTTCTTCCGCCCAGCATCAAGCCAGATTTATCTTTTACAATAGGAATTTCTAAAGCAACATTACTGGTTACGGGACCCACTGAAACTTCCCCCACGAATTTTTCAGTATTAGCGTCTTTACTTTTAATATCAAATACCGATGATAGCCTACCGCCGTATTCGGCAGGAATATTTCCTTTATAAATATCTACCTCGCCCGTTGTAAAAGGGTTTATTCCTGAGAAAATTCCGAAGAAATGGGCAGGATTATAAATTACCGCATCGTCAAGTAAAATAAGATTTTGATCGGTTTTTCCGCCCCTAACATTATAACCGGCAGCACCTTCCCCTGCGGTTGTTATTCCTGGCAAAGTAGTGGCAACCTTTAGAATATCCCTTTCGCCAAGTACCAGGGGAATATTTTTAATTTGGCTTACGTCTATACTTTCTACTCCGGCAATAACGCTCCTCACATTACGATCGGCTTCGGAGTCTACCAAAACTTCTCCTAACTGCTCAAAACTTTCATCCAGGCTAAGGTTTAGTTGACCATCATTATAAATTACAATCCGTTTTTTAACGTCTAAATTTCCCAGCGAAATAGTTTCAATAATACTGGCGCCTGCCGGAAGTTCCAGTTCATAATAACCTTCCTCATTAGTAACCGAACCCTGATTTCCACTTGCGGTTACCACCGATAAATTTGAAATAGGCAAACCGGTTTCAGCATTAGTGACAATTCCTGAAAGTATAAACCGATTTTTGGGGTTTGATTTATCTTCCTTCCCTATGTAAATTGTTTCAATTTCTTCTGCTGCAACAGTTCCTGATTCCCGGTAAAAAACAGGCTGATGATTTCTTTCTTCAGAATCTTCACTCACCGCCACGGGTTTATCATTGGCTAAAGTATCCGCGCTTCTTTCTGGATAAAAACTAGTGGGCAATTCATCATAAATAACATTATTCCTGGTGATAATAATTTGATCATTGAGAATAAAGAAATTTAGATTTGTAGCATTAAAAATTTCAGTAAGTACGGTTTCTATATCTTCATTGTTATATGAACCTGAAATTAAACTATCATCGATCCACTCCTCGGAATAAAAAAACTTGTAAGCGGTCCGGTCTTCAATCATCATCATAACTTCTTCTACCGTTGCATCTTCAAAACTTAGATCAATTCGTGGATTTTCCTGGGCTGAAAGCTTTAAAACATTGCAGAGAAAGAATAGAAAAATTAGAAATATTCTCATTCGAATTAAGAGTTATTCGATTTATATGATTCAGAAATCTCGCTAAATAATCGAAGCAAAAAGTTATCGGGGTCAGTTTCTTTTAAAGCCTGATTGGAGCTAAAATAGCTTTCGATCTTCTCCTTATGTTCGGGAAAAACATCTAACCAACCCGCTTGGGAATTTACCTTGAAATATTTCCCTGAAATAGCTACGGCATACTGCGTCGGCTCCGGTTCAAATTCAAAATAAGTAAAATTTGTAGTGAGGATTTTCTTTAATTTCTTTCGATGATTTTTGAGTAGTTTTAGCGAAGCGTCTTCACTAAATATTTCAAAAAATCCCTGAATTTCGGCATTTTTTTTCGGCGATATATTTATAAAATTTCGCCCATCAATCCTGAAGCTTTCAATTCTATTTTTAAATAATTGATAAGTTGCTTCCCCGCCTTCTTTTTTAACTCTTACAATAAGTAAATCTTCAAAAACATTATATTTTAAGTCGAGGTCGTAATAAGTTTCCCCGCTGTAAACTACGTCTCCATTCAAAAACCCAGAAGTTTGAAAAAATTTATGTTTATTATTTATAGTGGCGTGCTGTTCTACATATTCCTTCCCGTATAATAAATTGGTGTTTTCAATATTTACGAGCTCATCAAAATTTTTAAATACTTCCCTGTATTCCTGCGAAAAAACGCTGAGGTTAGTGCTAAGTAGGGCTAGAGAAAATAGAAGTATAAATTGTTGCCGCATGTTGACGTTGGTTAAGCAAACCGGAAGGGCGGTTTTTAATAAAATACTCAAGGATAATGCAGCTAAATATAAGGTCCTTATTCAATTCTTTAAAATTTAATAATGGATTTAACATAATCAATTAAATATACTTAAACCTAGGAGGCCAACATCCTAAAAAGTTCTTCGTCTATTTTGGAATTTTCGTTGCGGTGAAATTTATTGAGCAAATTGGCAATTAATTCACCTATAGCATCCTGGCGTGCTTCAGATTTGTTCATAAATTGAATTTTTCCCCAGCCGCGAATATCACAAACCATCATGTCTTTGGCATCCCATATTGTTTGTTGCCTGTTGTCGTACCTAACCGGAAATTTTAAAGTTTCCAAAGCCAAATTGTTCTTTTCATTTGAAGTCATAACTTAATTTTTAGTATTATTTTCAGCAAAATTAGACCCTAAAATTCTGGGATAGGTTATTTAAAAATTAAGGCTTGTCTCCTGATTTTTAAATGAATGTTAATCTAAAAATAAATCTAACCGATAATACAATCTTAGTATTTCCTTGACCTTGATTTAACCTGAATAAGCTTTAACTGAGTTAATTTTGAAGTGTATAATTGGGGTAAGAAAGGGGGCAATTCTGAAATAAAAGTCAATCCCCCTTTTTTTATGGAAACATTTTAGAAATCATTTTTTTGAAAATGTATGGTCTTTCCGGTTTTAGCCGATTCCATTGCTTTCTCTAAAATTTCTACAACAATAAGATTTAATGGGAGGCTGTACAAACCGAAATCGTTTACTTCTATTTCCCCATTTACAACTGCCGCCAGGTAAGAAAATGGATCGTCGTAAGGCGCTTCCAGGGAATCCAGCTTCACAATATTTTCAGGTTTATCTGCATCGGTTCGCATTTTTACAGTGGTAGCATCGCTGGCTATTGCGTAACTATTCTCACCATAAACCTCCATATCCTTTCTTGAAAAAGTCCAGTCCCACGAAGCCTGAATTACAGCTTGTGCTTTTCCATATTGAAGAATAATTGTGGCTTCATCATCAACTTCCTTATAGATCTCAGGTTTATTCTGATTGGTTACCGCAGTAACCGAAACAGGTTTTTCTCCCTTCATTAGCCAGGTCATTAAATTGGCACCGTAACAACCAAAATCCATTAAGGCACCGGCTCCGTTTTTCTCAGGATTTACCAGAATTTCAAGAAACTCCTCACTAACCCCAATTTCCTTTGGTCCCTGATGACCGGAGTTAACCATTACTTTACTAATATCCCCAAGTTGATCTTCTTCAACTAAATCTTTTATATATTGATTACTCGCATACCAGGAAGTTTCATAATTAGTAAGCACCTGAATGGAATGTTGTTTAGCCAGCTTTTCAATTTCTTTAGCATCTTTTACGGTAGTAGCCAATGGTTTTTCTACCATGACGTGAATTTTTCTTGGTGCACACGCCCTCATAACGTTAATATGTTCGTTGGTAGCCCCAAATGCTGAAACCGCATCGGGTTTTACTTTATCCAGCATTTCTTCAAAATCAGTATAAAAAAGAGATTTATCAAGATCGTAGTTTTCTGAATATTTCTTAATAAGTTCTTTATTGGTTTCATAAATACCAACAATTTCTATATCGTTTTTTCCCTCCCGGTTAAAAATCCAATTTACATGACCGTGAGTTAAGCCCGCCACCGCAACCTTTATTTTTTCCTGGGAGAAACTTTGAGAAACAAACAGGCTGAAAAGAAATAATGTACAAGCTTTTTTCATAATGGCTAATGGTATTTAGTTAGAAAAGAAATAAAAATTATTCAGCTAAAAATCTTAACCATATTACTGAACCTCAACATAATCAATTATAATAATAGAAGAACCAAAATCCTCGGCTCCACTTAGTTCCAGGAGACTCAAATCATTTTCCTGGTGATTATACTGGAGTAAATGATTTTTGCCCTCTTTAAAAACCAGTTCAGCAAACTCATTAAATTTCTTATTGCAGAAGCTCTTTCGGGCAAGTTGACGGGCCGAGAACCTTCCTACCTCCGGCAGCGCTTCAAATTCATTATTGTCAAGATTCAGTTTATAGGCTTCCATTTCACCCATCAAAGAACTACCCCTAACCGGCAATAAACCAAAAAGAAAATCATCAGTTCCGTTGTTAGCGAGGTTGCTTATAAAAAGTTCGGTATCAGAAATTTCAAGCGGCTTAAGCGTTTTGGCGGATAAATCAATTTGCAGAAGTTCAGCCTTTTCCAACTCCCCGGTGGTGGAGCTTAGTGCAAACAATTTGTTACCAAGCAGGCTCGTAGAAAGGGTGAAATTATGCTCAAAAGAAATTTCTTCATAACTCAGGGTCATAGTTTCGGGATCTATCCTTACTACCCGGCTAGTATTATTGTTATTATAATCCATTTCATCTTTTACAATTCCTACCAGGTTTCCTTGCCCGGCATCCCAGTCTAAACTATTCAAGCCAGCATTTTCACCATATACTTCCACCGGAAAATCAAGTACAAAAACTTCTACAGACCTGGTTTCTTTATCCATTACCAAAACCCTACCCTGAAAGGGATCAAAAAGATGTTCGTATATAAAGATTTTTTCTTCTGAAGCCGTTACTGCATTGGGAATCATATTTAGATTATTCTGCATTGCTGAAATTGAACCAACAGCCGAAACTTCTCCTGTTTTATTCCCAATTTCGTATAAATTTCCATCGGCCCGAAGGGCCAAATAATTGAAAGTGTCTTCAATTTCTGTTTCCGGATTTTCTGAACCTCCTGGATTATTATTATCGGTAGAACAGGAAACAAATAGCAAGGTTAAAGCAAGAAATTGCAAGAAAGTAGTCTTCATAATTACATTTTAGAGGGATAAAAATAGATAAAATTTCTATCCCTCTGTAACAATTCTTTTCAGTTTATTTATCTGAATCTTCTTCTATTTCCTTCTCCCATTCTGAAGCAATTACCTCATCTTTTTTAATAAGATTTCCTGATGTTATGATCTTATATTGCGCATTTTCTGAAACCTCTAAATCCCAGATAATATTTTCTGCTTCCGGAAATTCGGCATTTCCATTCAATTGTTCTTCAAACAATCTTTTAACGATATTCCTGTCAGAAAGTCCGTCGTTTAATATTCTCAATATCGTAGCTTCATCGAGGCTGGAATCGGAATTTGAAGAAGTTATAGAACAATTAATAATCGTAGCGCTGGAACTGGGGAATTTCCCGTTGTAGGCTTTAAAAAGCAGTTGGTTCACGTGGAATAATCTGGATTGTAATTCCATTTCAGGATACTCTTCACAAACCGTATCTATCAACATATCGTTGGAGATTTGCTCAATTTGCCCTTCAGATAATTCCTCGCCCAGCTTGTAATCTAGAATCACTTTAGCCGCTTCACCGGGTTCAAAATCGGTTATGGCCATAAATAGCAATTCCCTTAAACTTTCAGGATCGGAATCTTCAGCGTCAGGATAATCAAATCTTTTTAGCAATTCTATATAATCTTCCTTTGACCAATATTCCCGGATTTCATCCACTGTTTGAACTTTCTCTATATTTATTTTATATTTCATCTTAAGTTTTTAATCGGTTTTTAAATATTTTACCGCATTGATCATGATAATCATTTTCTAACACTAAACAGATGAATTAACTTTAAATCTTATTTCAATTTCGCAAATTTTAAAAAGTTCTATTTCGTAAAAATATGATGTTGGGTTGCGGTAAAATAATCACTAAACACCTGGTTTGAATGATGACCGTTTATGCTGGCTTTTACGCCTAAAAATGGGTAGATTTCAATAATATTTTTTGAAAGATTTTTTACTGAATGGGAAGCTGAAGAATGAATTTCTTCTGAATAAGGATCTAAGATTTTATTGCCGGCTGCAATTTCATCTTCAATAGCTTTGGAATATGCTGAAACTTCATCCTGGGAAACAGCAATACATTTTTCTAAGTTCTTCAGAATACTTGCTGAAGTAAAACTGCGTGCTTCTTCCAGAAAATGCTCGGCCATTCCCACATAATTAACCCAAAGCGTTAAATCGGCAAAAAAAGAAAACGGAATTTTAAAAATATCCTGCGGCTGGTAAAATTCATTATAAATAAAACTGAAACCTGCCGGGACCAGAATATTTTTCACTTCAAAAGAATGCGTAACCGAAGCCTTTAACCCCATCGTGTTCCAATCTTCAATAATTTTTACTTCGTTTTTAGGTAAAATAAACGATCGTATGTATGGTGATCCATCTTCATTTAATAAAGCTTTACCATTTTCATAAATTTCAGCATTCAAGGTAAAATGCGTCAAATAATTTGCGCCTGTTGCGTAGCGCCAGGTTCCGGAAATTTTATAATTATCTCCAATTTTTTCAGCTGTTCCAAAAACGCCGCCACTGCCTCCTAAAATTGTACTTTTGGGAATTTTAAAAATCTGTTCTGCAACTTCAGGTTCCAGGTTTCCAATAAAGAAATTAGCACCACTGCATAAAGTTACCGTCCAGCCAAGACTACCGTCAATTCGAGCTAATTCCTGCAGTTTTGAAAGTCCTTCAGTAAGCGTATATTCCAATCCACCATATTTTTTGGGCACCCAAATATTCCAGAGATTTTCTGCTACTATCCAGCTTAAAACTTCGTCAGGAAATATATCTATGCCCAAACATAGCTCTCTAAGCGCTTGCTGCTTGTTGTCTTCTTTCATTCTTAACAATTTTTCGCCATTTAAAATATCCCGAAGTCCCTACAATAAACAGAAAAACGGTTAAACCGGCATATATGTACAACTCTTTATAAATAAGCAAAGGAATAGCAATACTATTGCTGATATTCAGAAAAATCCAGTTTTCCATTTTTCTTTTGGCCATAAGCCACATTCCCGCCCAGGCGAATCCGCTTACCGCCGCATCCCAAAACGGAACATCAGAATCGGTATGAATGCGAAGCCAATAACTCATTATTGCAAAACAAGTCAATACAATTCCCAGGGCCTTTAAATGTTCAGATTTACTGGAATAGGAAATGGGAGTTTCTTCTTCTTTTTTACCATATCTCCAGTAAAACCAGCCATAAATACTCATTACGAGGTAATAAAGGTTTAAAATGATATCGGCGTATAGTTTAGACTGGTACATTACAAACAAACTTATAAGAATGGAGACAATTCCGAATAAGTAATTATGAATGTTGTTTTTACGTGCCAGTAACACCTGAACCACTCCAAAAGTAGTGCCCAGGGCTTGTAGCCAGGTAAGTTGTGTAAAGAAATCCTCGATCATTGTCTTCATTTATTTCAATGAAATGAGGAGATGAAATAGCTGAAAATTGCAGTAATGCATCCTCAGCTAAGAAAATCCCTACGCCGGCATTATCCGGATCAGGTTCGGAGTAAATGACCTCGGGGCAAGCCCCAGAAAGCATTTTTAGAAAATATAACTTGATTCGAGACAAAACATCGTAAATATTTTAATCTCGATTATCGAGTAAAACTCCTGGGTATCATCTCAGCCTGCTTTATGGCAAGCACCCCATTTCATTTAAAGTGACCTCGCCAAGAATCGAACTTGGATCTAAAGTTTAGGAAACTTCTATTCTATCCGTTGAACTACGAGGCCGGGTAAGCCCCGCAAAAATAATAATGTTTTCAGAAATTCATCATATTAAAACTTAAAACTTCAATTGCTTACTTTCCTTTTATTATTTTTATTCCTGCTTATATTTTAAACCAAATCTTTATGAAAGCTATTATTTTAAGCCTGGTTACAGGTCTCATTTTTTTGAGTACTAATTGTGACAGGCAAAATTCTGAAGAACAAATGCAAATTACCGGAACCATAGAAAGCCAGGGAATAACTTCTTATCAATATGGAACTCACACTTTAAATACTGAAGATGAGTTTTATGCATTGAAAAGTGAAAAAGTAAGTTTGGACGAATATGTTGGTAAGGAAGTCACTATTTCGGGGTCAAAAATTGAAGGTTATCCTGTAGATGGTGGTCCGGATTATATTCTAGTTACCGAAGTGAAAGAATAGCAAATCCTTATTTTTTTCTTACGGAATGTTATATTTGCGGAAAAAGCAAAAATGAAAAAATCACTCCTTTCCGCAGTTCTGTTTAGTTTATTTATGTCATTTTCTGTCCATGCTCAAATTGACGAAGAGCAAACCGGCGCGTGGTATATGTATTTCTGGAATACAAATTTTGGTGAAAGTGAATGGGGACTTCAGGGGGATATTCAATATAGAAACTGGGATCTTGGCGGGGATTTGGAGCAATTACTTATTCGCGGCGGACTCACCTATTCCCCTAAAAATGCCGATGTAAAATTCACGCTTGGATATGGTAATATTACTTCGGGAGAATTTGGTGAAGGTAATAATACTGCAGGGGAAAGCAGGATTTACCAGGAGACTTTGCTTCCGCATAAATTGAGCGACAGATTCTACCTTACCCATCGTTTTAGATACGAGCAACGCTGGGTAGAGGATCAGGATTTTAGAACCCGTTATCGTTACAACCTGTTCTTAAATATTCCACTAAATCAGCCAAACCTGAATAAAGATGCTATTTACCTCGCTTTATATAACGAACTATTCATTAACGGCGAACGCGAAATTGGCAATGGCCGAAGTGTAGAATTATTTGATCGTAACCGATTTTATTCTGCCCTGGGTTATGCCCTAAAAGACAATCTAAAAGTCCAGGCCGGGTATATGAAGCAAACTACAGATGCAGTAAGCAAAGGACAAATTCAGCTTAGCCTGCACCATACATTTTAAGTTATTCAGCAGAGTTTCGCTATCTTTAGCTTCTAATCAGAAACCTGAATTATGAAGCAATTTTTACTCTTTTTCGCTTTAATATTTATTTCAACCATAAATACCAAAGCCCAAACTGCTGAAATTAGCGGAGACGCTTTCGCACACACATATTCTATTGTGGCTCGGGATGCAAAAACCGGTGAAATGGTCGTGGGGGTTCAAAGTCACTGGTTTTCGGTTGGCCCACTCGTGGCCTGGGGAAAATCTGGCGTTGGAGTGGTCGCCACCCAATCTTTTGTAAATCCCGCTTTTGGTCCCGAAGGACTGAAGCTATTAGACCAGGGTTATACACCCGAGGAAGCCGTGGAAAGTCTTATCAATAATGATGAAGGTCGTGATTTTAGACAACTTGCCATTTTAGGGAAGTCTGGCGATAATGCTGCATATACCGGGCAAAAATGTGTAGCAGAAGCTGAACATTTAAACGGAGATAATTTTTCGGTCCAGGCAAATATGATGTTAAATGACGAGGTTGTGCCCGCCATGGCCGAAGCTTTTGTTGAAAATGCAAATTTACCCTTAGCTGAAAGAGTTATTGCTGTTTTAAAAGCCGCACAGGATGCCGGCGGGGATATTCGAGGGAAACAATCGGCGGCTTTAATCGTGGTTGGTCCAGATAAAGTTGAAGAAGTCTGGAAAGACAAGAAAATAGATCTCAGGGTAGATGATCACGAGAATCCTATAGAAGAATTAGACCGTTTATTAAAAACGGCGAGAGCATACGAATTTATGAACCGCGGCGATCTTGCTATGGAAGAAGGAAATGTAGAAAAAGCTTTAGAGGAATATGGCACGGCTGAAAGTATGTTTCCAGATAACCTGGAAATGCGTTTTTGGAAAGCTGTGGCGCTTGCCAATAGTGATAGGTTGGACGAAGCAAAACAAATTTTTGATAGAATTTTTGAAGAGGACGAAAATTGGAGAACAATGCTGAAGCGGTTACCAAAAGCCGGACTCATAGATGTCTCCGAAGAGGAAATGGAGATGCTTACCGAGTAATCCTCATAGATTTAGTATCTTTATAACTTAAAATAATGCTGTTATGAAAATCAATTTTAATAAAGTTATGCTTGGACTTGCGGTTGTATCACTTGCCGCATTTACTTCTTGTAAAGACGCAGAAGAAAAAACTACTGAAGAAACCCAAACTGTTCCAAATACCGAAATGAGCGGAAATACTTCTGGAAATGCAGAAACGCCAGATATTAACCCTCCGCATGGAGAACCGGGTCACCGTTGTGATATGCCGGTTGGTGCTTCTTTAAGCGGAGCAAGTAGTAATAATAACACCAATGCAGGTTCAGATTCAGAGATGACATCGTCTCCAATTAGACTAAAAGAATCAAAACCGACTAAAAACCCTGCTCACGGTGAGCCTTATCACGATTGCTCGATTCCCGTAGGGGCCGATCTTGAAGGTTAATTTTGAGATTTTTAAAAGATAAGAGGTTGCTTGAAAATAGAATTATTTTCAAGCAACCTCTTTTTATTCAGAAAAAACAGGGAGTTTAATCCAGTCCTCCTTTTCTTTCTGCATCTCTTGGCTCAGGCCAGGTCATTTGCTCACCAGATCTTCTGCTAATTGGTAAAACTGCTTTTTCCCTGGAAGTAGTTTCAGGATCTTCGCTTGCCATATAGGTCATAATCGCGGTTAAGATTACGTTGCTTCTCACATCGTCAAAAACAATTTTATCATACGTATCCAAATTGGTATGCCAGGTATAGTCCCAGTAAGACCAGTTTAATGAATTAAGCATAAATGCAGGTGCACCGGCTGCTACAAATGAAGCGTGATCTGTTCCTCCACTGGATGGAGTCCCTGGGAAAGAAGTTTCAATTTCTCCCTTAATTTCCTGCGGAACCGGCTCCAGCCATCTTCTTATATAATCGTAAGCGTGCAGAAAACCCTGTCCGTTAATATTCTTAACCCTTCCGGTTCCATTATCCTGATTGAATAAGGCTTGGACATTAGCAACAATCTCTGGATTATCTTTTACAAAGGCTCGGGAACCATTAAGCCCCTGTTCTTCACCTCCCCAATGGCCGGCAATAATTGTTCGCTTCGGGTTTGGATAAAGTTTCTTAAGAATTCGCATAGTTTCCATCATTACGATAGTTCCTGTACCATTATCGGTAGCGCCGGTTCCACCATCCCAGGAATCAAAATGCGCTGAAAGGATAATATACTCTTCAGGTTTTTCACTGCCTTCAATTCTGGCAATAGTATTAAACGTCGGCATTTCGCCAAGGTCTTTAGACTGAGCAACCACTTTTAATTTGGGTGCATTATCATTTTCAGCTAAACGATAAAGCAAGCCGTAATCTTCAAGGTTAATGTCAAGAGTGGGGATTTCACTGGTGTAACCACCAAATACTTTATTTGCACCAAAGCCGTGAGACCAGTTAGAAGTAATAATTCCGACAGCTCCGGCGTTTTCAAGTGCTTTAGGTAATTCCCTGTAACCATATCCGGTTTTGCCAATTCGGTCTCTCCAAAGGGAATCGGTTTCTTTTATACTGCCCTGCATCTTTTTCCAGGACTTTTCAGTGCCCCATTCTTCCCAGTTATAAGGAGGTCTTCCCGTAGGCTCGTTTACCGATATCATCACGAATTTTCCTTTAACCAAAGAAAGCATATTAGCGAAATCAGTAGAATCTGAAGCCTCTGGCAATAGTACAACCTCAGCCGTTACTCCTTTTTTTCCTGTAGAAGGACTCCAGGCTAATTGTCTTCCTTGGAGCGTTCTTACTCTTGGCTCTACAAGGTCAATATGGGTAATGCCTCGCTCCCAGCCTCGCCAGGTGCCATATTCTTCGTTTTCAGCCGAAATTCCCCAGCTATCATATTTCTTCACCGCCCAGTCGTGCGCGTTTTTCATCTGTGGAGTTCCCACCAAACGCGGACCTACAACATCTACCAACTCGTGGGCAAGATCTTCTAATTTTGAATTTTCATTGGCCTCGTTTACAATTTTATCGACCATCTCTTCCTGTGCCTGCACTTGTAATGCCCCGACTACAAGGAATAAACTAAAAAGTGTGCGTAAATTTTTCTTCATTCTGAATTCTTAAAATTTAATTTTTCAGCGTAAAGATATTAATTAAATCTTGGTGGGCATTTTCCAGGGTTTCTTTACAGATATTATCTATTTAACTATATTGGCAGTGTTTTAAAAAATAAACCCACAACTCCTTAAATCGATGAAAAAAACGCTGCAAAACCCTTTCAATTTTAAATTTCAGTTTCTCTTTTTAATATTTATAGGTTTAAGTTTTTCCGGAATTTCACAAACAAGTGAACTTTCTTTAGAAAAAATTATGCAGGATCCTAATTGGATGGGCACCTTCCCGTCTAATGTAAAATGGAGCGCCGATAGTGAAACCATCTATTTTGATTATAATCCTGAAAAAAATGCCGAAGATTCGCTATATAAAATAGAGTTGAACAATACTTCAAAAATCAGTAAAGTGAGTTTGGAAGAAGAGCGAGGAATAATTCCGACTTACGGAGATTTTAATAAAAACCGAAGCAAAAAGATTTTTAGCAAAGATGGCAACCTCGTTATTTACGATGTGAAATCGCGTGAAACTATTCAATTATTAGACCTATCAGAAGCTATTAGTAATGCTGAATTCCTTGCAGAAGAAAATAAAATTAGCTTCAACTCAAGTGACAATGCTTTTATATACGATAGAAAAGCGGGAAGTATTAAACAACTAACCAATATCGCTGAAGGTAAGGCTGAAGAAGAAAAGGAAGATGAAACTTCAGAAAAAGATGCCTGGGTAAGGGATGAAAACCTGGAACTCCTGAAAGTTGTAAATCAACGTAAAAGCGAAAAAGAAAACAGGGAAGCCTATCAAGAGGCAACCGCTGAAAAAGAGGATTATACCTTTTACCTTGAAGATCGTGATATTAGTAATTTACAGGTTTCTCCCAATGCAAAATTTGCGACTTTCAAGCTTATTACCCGGAAGCAAGATGGAAGCACCGATGTGCCAAATTATGTAGACGAGTCCGGCTACACTGCAAACCTACCTGCCAGAAGTAAAGTTGGTGAAGATAAAACCAGCATTGAACTGGCCATTTACAATTTGGAAAAGGATACCGTTTATACTTTAAAAACAGACGATTTACCCGGAATTACCGATTTACCCGATTACGTAAAAGATTATCCCGATAAAGAATGGGAAGAAACTAAAAGAGAAGTAGCGCCTACAACGGTTTATTTTTCTGAAAATGGGGAACACGCGGTGGTGAACCTTCGTTCTAAAGACAATAAAGACCGTTGGATCGCTAAAATTGACCTGGAAACCGGCAAGCTAAACACTTTAGACCGCCAGCGGGACGAAGCCTGGATTGCGGGGCCTGGGGTTGGCTACGCTTACTACGGTGGTGAAGAAATGGGCTGGTTGCCAGACAATAAACATATTTATTTCCAGAGTGAAGAAACCGGCTATTCGCATTTGTATTTATTAGACGTGACTACCGGAAGTAAAAAAGCGCTTACAGAAGGTGATTTTGAAGTTTTTGATCCGGAACTTTCTAACAATAAAAAACATTGGTTTTTAACTACTTCTGAAGTTGGGCCCGGCGAACGCCATTTTTATAAAATGCCGGTTCTGGGAGGTAAAATGGAAAAACTTACCCAAATGGAAGGGAACAACGATGTTTACCTTTCTCCTGATGAAAAAAATATGGCCATTTTACATTCCTACAGTAACAAACCTTGGGAATTATATTTAAAGAAAACCAGGGCCAATGCTGAAGCCAAACAATTAACCGAAGGAAAATCTGAAGCATTTAGCAACTACGAATGGAGAGAACCGGAATTAATAGAATTTGAAGCCGAAGATGGCGCTATGGTGCCAGCGAGATTGTATAAGCCCGAAGCCGATGTAAAAAATGATGCCGCGGTGGTCTTTGTGCACGGAGCTGGGTATTTGCAAAACGCTCACAAATGGTGGAGCAGCTATTTTAGAGAATATATGTTCCATAATTTGTTAACCGACCTTGGCTACACCGTAATCGACATTGATTATCGCGGAAGCGCTGGTTACGGCCGTGACTGGAGAACAGGAATCTATCGCCATATGGGTGGAAAAGACTTATCTGATCAGGTTGACGGAGTAGAATACCTGGTAGAAAATCACGGAGTCAATCCTGAAAAAGTAGGAATTTATGGTGGAAGTTACGGCGGGTTTATCACTCTTATGGGAATGTTTACCGAACCCGAAACTTTTAAAGCCGGTGCTGCTTTAAGATCGGTTACCGATTGGGCACATTATAATCACGGCTATACTTCAAATATCCTAAACGAACCGGCGGCAGATCCTATTGCTTATAAAAGATCTTCCCCTATTTATTTTGCTGAAGGTCTTGAAGGGGATTTATTGATCGCCCATGGAATGGTAGATGTAAATGTTCATTTTCAGGATGTGGTAAGGCTTTCCCAACGTTTAATTGAATTGGGCAAAGAAGACTGGGAAATGGCAATTTACCCGGTAGAAGATCACGGTTTTGTAGAACCAAGCAGCTGGACCGATGAGTACCGTAGAATCCTGGAATTGTTCAACGAAAGCCTTCTAGACTAATGGATATTGAATTTGTAAGGAGTCAGTTTCCCGCACTTCAAAGAGAGTTTACTTTTATGGATAATGCCGGAGGTTCTCAAACCTTAAAAAAGGTTGCCGAGCGTATTAGCGGATATTTATTGCATCATAATGTACAATTAGGCGCTTCCTATAAAGTTTCCCGGGAAGCCGGAGAAAAACTGACTTACGCTACCAAGCAGGTCAGCAGATTTATAAATGCCGGGAAACCGGAAGAAGTGGTAATTGGCTCTTCTTCCTCTATGCTTTTACGAATTCTAAGTATTTGCATTAGCAAGCAATGGGAAGAAGGCGACGAAGTAATTGTTACCAATACCGATCACGAAGCCAATGTTTCTCCCTGGACAGATTTAAAGGAAAAAGGAATTAATGTAAAAATCTGGAAAGCCAACCCGGACACTCTGGAACTGGAAATAAGCGATCTCAACAAATTACTGAGCAATCGCACGAAACTGGTTGCCGTAACCCACGCTTCAAATATTTTGGGAAGTATAAACCCTATCAAAGAAATTGCGAAAACGGTCCATAAAGCCGGCGCGCTTATTTGTGTAGATGGAGTGGCTTACGCACCGCACCGAAGGGTAGATGTTCGCAAACTCGATGTAGATTTTTATGTTTTTAGCTGGTATAAAACCTATGGTCCGCATTTGGCTGTAATGTATGGTAAATACAATCAGCTGTACAAAATGGAAGGATTTAACCATTACTTTTTTACCAAAAAGGATGTTCCTTATAAATTTCAGCCGGGGAATTTCAATTTTGAATTAACATACAGTCTATTAGGTATTACCGAATATTTTGATCACTTATTCAAGCACGAATTTCCAAAAGAAAAGAAAGCCGAATTTCAGGAGAAAATGGATAAGGTCTTTGAGCTGATTGGCAGGCACGAAGAACGAATAAGTAAACCTTTACTCACTTATTTAGATGAACATCCCGATATTAAAATAATTGGTCGAAATATTGCAGAACGAGAAAAAAGAGTTCCCACAATTTCGTTTGTGCATACTGAGCTAAGCAGCGATCAAATAGTAGAAAAGGTTGATGATTACCGAATAGGAATTAGATTTGGTGACTTTTACGCAAAAAAACTTATTGAAGATGCAGGCTTAAAAGAAAAGAACGGTGTGGTGAGGGTAAGTTTGGTACATTATAACACCCTGGACGAAGTGCAACGATTAATATGGATTTTAAAGAAAATTTTATAATTCTTTTAGGCACGAATTCACGATTGTATAGTTACCGTTCCTATGGAGCTCTTTCGACTATTGCTATTGTTTTTCTATAAATATTGTGCCTCGATGAGGTTTCCATAGATTAGACCCAGAATCTAAATCTATAGTTTTAAGCTACGTAGGAGCGATATATTTATAAAAGTCAACATTCTAAATCCACGAGCTCCGGAGTAGCGGCATAAAAACATAACTATTCTAAAGCTTGTTTTAAATCATTAATCAGGTCTTCTTCATCCTCAATGCCTACGCTTAACCTTATTAGGGAATCCACCACTCCGGTTTTAGCTCTATCTTCTTTTGGGATAGAAGCGTGAGTCATAGTGGCGGGGTGCCCGGCTAAAGATTCTACGCCACCAAGCGATTCGGCCAGGGTGAAAACCTTCAGCTTTTCAATCAGGTTTGTTGCACTTTTTAATGTGTCTTCTGTTGTTGAAAAAGAGATCATCCCGCCAAAACCTTTCATTTGCTTTTTTGCAATATCGTGGTTGGGGTGATCTTCAAATCCAGGCCAGTAAACCTTTCCTACTCTGGGGTGTGATCTCAGGAATCTTGCAACGGCTTCTCCATTTTCACAGTGACGCTGCATTCTAAGGTGCAAAGTTTTTATTCCGCGTAAAACCAGGAAACTGTCTTGCGGACCGCAAATGGCACCGCTGGCTTTCTGAATAAAATGTAGTTTTTCAGCTAATTCTTCATCTTTTACAACTAATCCGCCCAAAACTACATCACTATGCCCCCCTAAATATTTTGTCGCGCTGTGCATCACAATATCAGCCCCGAGATCCAAAGGCTGTTGGAGATAAGGAGTAGCGAAAGTATTATCTACCGCAAGTAGTAAATTATATGTTTGGGAAAGTTTAGAAACCGCTTCAATATCAATAATATTCATCATAGGATTGGTTGGGGTTTCAATCCAGAGCATTTTGGTGTTGTCGTTTATATATTTTTCAATATTACCAGCTTCATTCATTGCAATGAAATTAAATTTAATCCCCATATTTTCAAAAATGGAAGTAAACAACCTGTAAGAACCACCATAAAGATCGTTGGTAGAAATTATTTCATCACCAGGTTTAAAAAGCTTCATCACCGCATCAATCGCCGCAAGTCCGGAGCCAAAACCTAATCCGAATTTCCCATTTTCTAAGCTGGCCAAAGATTTTTCTAAAGCAGAACGGGTTGGATTTCCGCTTCGGGAATATTCAAAACCTTTATGCCCCCCCGGTGTACTTTGTGAATATGTGGTTGTTTGATAGATAGGTGGCATTACAGATCCGTAAGCGGGATCTATATTTTCCTGCCCTCCATGTATGGTTTTAGTATTAAATTTCATAATTCTTGCGTTTATAGCAAATGTAGCGTGCTCATTGTCTTTAAGCAAAATAGGTTTATCTTTATTCGCGTATTTAACAGCCTTTTATATGTCTCAAAAAATCCTTTCCCTCCTGGTTATTTTCTTAATATTCACTTCCTGTCGGGACGAAAAATCTGAAGCCGGTGTAAAACAGGTTAAGGGTGATACCGAAGCGCTGAGTTTTTATGAAGAAAGTTTTTTGCCTAAAGATTTTGAGGCTTGTAAAACCGAAAAATGCCCTAAAATAAGAGTTAATTATTTAAAATTCAGGGAAGACCGGGAGGCAGCGAAAGAAATGAATAGCTACAACCAGGAGCGTCTGATTAAAATTTTTAATAATACTGAAGTAGCTTCTGAAGCTGAAAATGTAAAGGCCGCGGTTAGTGAATTTATCCAGGATTTTCAGAATTTTAAAAGGGATTTCCCTGAAGCTCAGGCCGAATATGAAGTTGAAATTTCCCAATCGGTATTAAGTCAGACAAAAAAATTATTGGTCCTGGAAACAAATTTCTACCTGTTTACCGGTGGGGCGCACGGTTATGGTGCCACGCGTTATGCTAATTACGATATCACTTCAGGCGAATTACTTTATAAAAAAGATTTATTTTCAGATTTAGACGCTTTCACTGAATTTGCTGAAAAAGAATTCAGAAAAAAATATGAGATTCCGGAAGGAGAAAATATAAATTCCAACGGATTTTTCTTTGAAAAGGATAGTTTTGCACTTCCCGAAAATATTGCCGTTACCAAAAACCGGGTTATTCTGGTTTATAATCGGTACGAAGCTGCCAGTTATGCCGAAGGAGAATTAAAACTTTCTTTTCCAAAGAATAAAGTAAGTAAATGGCTTAACTACTAATTAAAATTAGCTATGAAAAAAGTATATCATCTCTCTACCTGCAGCACCTGCCAAAAGATTTTAAAGGAACTGGAATTACCAGATTCTTTTAAAATTCAGGACATAAAAGAAGAGGAAATTACTGCAGAACAGCTGGAAGAAATGAAAGCGCTCGCCGGAAGTTATGAAGCTTTATTTAGCCGAAGGGCTCGACTTTATCGCGAAAGAGAACTCAATAAAAAAGAGCTTTCAGAAACCGATTATAAAAAATTAATTTTAGATCATTACACATTCCTAAAAAGACCGATAATTATTAATAATAATGAAATTTTTATAGGAAATTCAAAGAAAACCGTCGCGGCGGCCAAAGCAGCGGTTCATGGATAACAAACGTATTTTGGCCATCTTCGCGGCCATTGGCGCAAGTGCGATCTACGGACTTAATCATACGATTGCTAAAGGCGTAATGCCCACTTATATTGAACCTTTCGGATTTATTTTTTTACGGGTTTTTGGTGCCGCTGTTCTTTTCTGGGGAATTAGTTTCCTGGGTCCAAAAGAAAAAATTGCAACTTCTGACTGGCCAAGAATTTTAGGTTGTGCCGTTTTTGGAATGGTCATTAATATGTTGTTTTTCTTTAAAGGTTTAAGCCTTTCCACGCCTATAAACAGTTCGGTTATTGTAACACTTTCCCCGGTTATGGTGCTAATCCTTGCTTCCGTTCTCATCAGGGAAAGAATCACATTACTTAAAACCCTGGGAATAATCGTTGGTTTGGCAGGCGCCTTGGTTTTAGTCCTTTTTAGCGCCGAAAGCACCGGGAATGCACCTAACATTCCTATGGGCAACGTACTTTTTATTGTAAACGCATTCAGCTACGGACTATATTTAATTCTCGTGAAACCGCTAACCGCAAAATATCACGCGTTTACCTTGATGAAATGGTTATTTCTAATTGGTGTTATTATTAATTTCCCAATAACCATAGGCGAATTTACCGATGTAAATTGGACGAGTTTACCTTTTGATGCGATTTGGAAAATGGCTTTTGTGGTAGCAGGAACCACATTTTCTACTTATTTACTGAATATTTATGCGCTAAAACAACTTTCCGCTTCTACCATTAGTGTTTTTATTTATATGCAACCGCTTATTGCGATTACTTATGCAATTTTAACTGGCGCAGATCAACTGAATATGGTAAAAATAGTAGCTGCCATCCTGGTATTTGTGGGAGTATATATGGTAACCAAGAAGAAAACCGAGATACGACCTTAAGTTTTAATCTCTCAGCTTTTCAGCGAGTTTTTTTAAATAATTTTTATTCCTTTTAATAGTCGAAAGTGACGCGGTATACGTATTCACTTTTCCTACGGCCGGAAAACTCAATTTATTTTTCGCAAGAGAATTTGCCAGAAGTATCTGCAAATAATTATAAGTAAGTATAATTTGCTGAAGTATATCAGTTCTTTTTTTCGTAAAACCCAGTTTTTGAGCTGTCCTTTCGTTTAAGATATAGCTTGTGCCTTCCAGGGTGATTTCTGCGGCTTCATTTTCATTATAAGATTCTGTAAGTTTTACCAGGCCTAAAATATACTGTCTTAAAATATACCTTATTCGTTGCTTCGCTTTCCAGTTTCTATCAATCAAATAATAGTAATCGAAAAGGGTTCCGCCGTGAATAATGATTTTTCCATTTTTCTCTCTTTCAGTAATAAAAAGTGGAGAATGATAGATTAATTTCCCCTGCTTTTTTCCTTGCGGTGTGTCTATAAACGGTGCCAGAACCGAGAGGATTAGTGGCGCAACAAATATGGGTAGAAGATACCATTCCAGCATTAATCCAAGAAGAACAAACACGAGTAAAACCAAAAAGGCAAGCCCGGAAAATTTAAGGATCTCCCGGGTTTGTTCTTTTTCTGATTTTATATAAAATTGATGTTTTTCGATGCGGGAATTTAATCAATTCCGCCGAGGAAGTCCCTAAAATCCTAACTTTTCCGGTTCTAAATGCTGTGGCCGTTTTCCGAATCTCCTGGTATCTTCTTTAGTTAAGATCTTAAAATCATCAGTATGGCCTAAACTGTCTAAATTATCACGCAGGGCTTTAGGTAATTTGGTAAGTTTTCTTTCCTTTAAATCTATCCAGGCGCCCATCATTTCACAACTGGCAAAATTTCGACCTTTTTCATCATAAAAATTATGCAGAAATTCAAAGTACATTCCGTCTTCTGCCAATCCTTTTAACTGTAAAGTCACCTTTATAGGTTTACCGGCAAACACTTCTTTAAAATAATAAATGTGCTCGTAAAAAACCACCGGACCAATATTATTCTTCGCCAAATCCTTCTGCCCAAAGCCGTTCTCCATTAAAAAAGCCATCCTTGTGTGGCTCATAAAATTTACATAAGCCGTATTGGCCAAATGCCTGTTTGCATCTATATCACTCCAGCGTATTTCAAATTCTTTGGTGTACATTCTCTCTATTTTTTTAATAAAATTAAGCATAAATATTATGCACGCATAATTATTTTAAAACTTAACATTCTTAACTTTGCGTGATATGCCTCTAATTAAAACCGAATATAACGCTCCAGGGATTTTTAAAAACGCGCATGTTTCCAGTATTTATGCAGCAACTTTACGCAAAGTTGACTTCCGTTTTAAGGTCAAAAATCGCATAGAATTAAGCGATGGAGATTTCCTTGATTTGGAACGAAGTTTTTATTCGACTGAAAACGAGAAAATTATCATTTTACTGCACGGACTCGCCGGAAATGCCAACCGCCCTTATATGCTCGGGATGGCAAAGCATTTTCAGGATAACGCTTGGGATGTAGCTTCAATGAATTTTAGAAGCTGCAGCGGGAAAATAAACCGACTCTACCGCAGTTACCACGCGGGTGCTACCGAAGATCTTGAGGCGGTGATAAATCATCTTCAGCAGGAAAATAAGTATAAAGAAATCGGCCTAGTGGGTTTTAGCCTGGGCGGCAATTTAATGCTGAAATATTTAGGAGAACAAAATGAGATTCCTTCAGAAATTAAATCGGCAGTAGCCGTTTCTACCCCTTGTGATTTAGGCGCTTCCCTGGAAGAACTTAACAAAACCCATAATTTTCTCTATTCAAAGCGATTTATAAAAAACCTGAAAAAGGAATTACAACTTCGGCAAACGTATTTTCCTTCAGAAATCACTAAAGAAGAAATCACACAATGTAATTCACTACTCGCCATAGATGAACTTTACACCAGTAGAGCGCACGGCTTTAAAGATGCTTCAGATTATTATAAAAAGTGCAGTTGTATAGGCTTTTTACCGAAGATTAAAATTCCTACACTTTTGCTTAACGCACAAAATGATACGTTTCTGTCACCACATTCCTATCCGGTAGAAGTGGCTAAAAACTCTGAATTTCTTCATCTTGAAATACCGAAACACGGTGGGCACGTTGGTTTTTTTCAGCGTAAAAAGTTATATTATCACGAACAGCGAGCATTAAAATTTATAAGCGAACGGAACCAATAAATCCAGAATCTGCAAAATAGGCATTGGCCGGCTTTGCGCTGCTACAGAATTGATTATCTTTGCGCAAGCTTAAAAATCACGCATGATTCAGTCAATGACAGGTTTTGGGAAAAGTATAACGCAGCTCCCATCAAAAAAAGTAACCGTTGAAATCAAGTCGCTAAACAGCAAAAATCTTGATGTAAACGCCCGAATCCCCTCGCAATACCGCGAAAAAGAACTTCAACTAAGAAATACAATTTCTAAATCGCTTACCCGCGGAAAAGTGGATTTTTCCCTTTTTGTAGAGATAACCGGCGAAGAAACTTCCGCTTCTGTAAACCAGGGAGTAGTCAAAAATTATATGCAACAACTGAAAAGTATTGTTGACGGTGACGAAACCGAGTTGTTAAAAATGGCAGTAAGAATGCCCGATGCTGTAACTACAGAACGCGAAGAAATTGACGAATCTGAATTTAAAGCAATTGAAGCCGCGGTGATTGAAGCCCTGGAGGAAATCAACCAGTTTAGAACAGACGAAGGGGAAGCTTTGGAAAAAGACCTGAAACTTCGTGTTAATAATATTGAGGCTTTACTTCAAGAAGTATTAAGAATTGATCCGGAAAGAGTGAATGCGGTAAAGGAACGCCTTAGAAAAGGGGTGGCCGATCTTAAAGAGAATGTTGACGACAACCGCTTTGAACAGGAATTGGTTTATTACATTGAAAAATTTGACATTACCGAAGAAAAAGTAAGGCTGGAAAACCACCTTGCCTATTTTAACGAAAGCATAAATTCGCAGGATTCCAACGGGAGAAAACTCGGTTTTATTTCTCAGGAAATGGGGCGTGAGATCAATACAATTGGAAGTAAATCTAACTATGCCCCTATGCAACAACTGGTGGTGCAAATGAAGGATGAGCTGGAAAAAATCAAAGAACAACTTTTAAACGTACTCTAAATGAGCGATGGTAAACTTATCGTATTCTCGGCGCCTTCAGGATCGGGAAAAACCACGATAGTCCAACATTTATTAAAGCACAAAGAATTAGACCTGGAGTTTTCTATCTCTGCCACATCTCGTGAACCAAGAGGTGAAGAAAAAGACGGGCAGCATTATTATTTCCTTTCTTTAGAGGACTTTAAAAAGAAGATAAAAAACGACGAATTCCTGGAATGGGAAGAAGTTTATCGCGATAATTTCTACGGAACTTTAAAAAGCGAAGTAGAACGCATTTGGTCTCACGGAAAAAACGTGATTTTTGATATTGATGTGGTTGGCGGACTGGATATTAAAAATATCTATCCAGAGAAAACCCTAGCGGTTTTTGTGAAACCCCCAAGTATTGAAGAATTAAAGATTCGGTTGAAAAAGCGCAAAACCGAAAGTGACGATAAAATAAATATGCGTGTGGCAAAAGCCTCAATTGAGCTGGCAACTGCCCCGCAATTCGATTTTATTATTGAAAATCATCATTTAGATACCGCGCTTCAGGAAGCTTACGATCTTGTGGCAACGTATGTAGGCGTAAAAAATTCGGCTAAAAATGAATAGGAAAGTCGGTTTGTTTTTTGGGACTTTCAATCCAATTCATATCGGGCACCTTATTATTGCCAACCATATGGCCGAATTTTCAGATTTAGATGAAGTTTGGCTGGTGGTTACTCCTCATAATCCGCATAAAAAGAAAAGTACGCTTTTAGAAAATCATCACCGGCTGGAGATGGTTTACAAAGCCTGTGAAGGTTTTGAACATTTAAAGCCTTCTAATGTTGAATTTGGCTTACCGCAACCCAACTATACAAGTACTACGCTGGCACATCTTCAGGAAAAATATCCTACAAACGAATTTTGCCCGATTATGGGTGAGGATAACCTGAAAACCTTCCACAAGTGGAAGAATTACGAAGTGATTTTGGAAAATCATCAAATATATGTTTACCCAAGAATTTCAGGCGGAAAGGTGGAAAATGAGTTTAAAGATCATCCAAAAATAACCCGCGTAATGGCTCCCGTGGTAGAAATTTCTTCAACTTTTATTAGAAAAGCGGTAAAGGAAGGAAAGTTTATAAAGCCCATGTTGCCTGATGCGGTTTGGGATTATATTAAACTGATGAATTTTTATAAATAGTCGGAATTAAAAAAAACAAAAGACTGTTTAAAAAATCTTATGTTAGCTGTTCTGGTTAGCTGATTGAACCTACTTTTTTCATTGTGGAACTACAAGCTATAGGACGTCGTCTGCCCTCAATGTAACAACCTCAAAAACTTTAAACAGTCTTTAATCTTTATTTCTTATCCAGGCGCGGAATTCGTAAAACCTGCCCCGGAAATATTTTATCGGGATCTTTAAGCATTGGTTTATTGGCTTCAAAAATCACCGTATATTTATTTGCATCGCCATAATGCTCTTTCGCTATTTTGCTTAAATTCTCACCTCTTTCAACCGTATGAAAACCAGATTCAGGTTCTTCTTTCTTAACGGCCAACCTATCATCTACCTTCGCAATTCCGCCAGAATTGCCAATTACAAGCACTATCTTTTCACGAACAGCCTGCGAATCCGCCAGGCCGTAAACTATAGCTGAACTATTTTCAATATTAATTACCGGATTTTCTACTTTTAAATCCAGGCTCTTTATAGTATTTAAGAGCTTATCTGCCGCTTTTGCATTCTCTTTTCGTATAACCTCTTTCTTCGCTTCAGAAATTTCTATGTTTTCTTCTTCCTGTTCTTTTTCTTTTCCGAAGATTTTTTCCCCGGCATCTTTTATAAATGAAAATATTCCCATATCCTTGATTACTAAGTTAGTGAAAGAAAAGTACAAAAGGAAATTTGTATCCGTCTTACTCTTAGTCCTAAATTTTTGTTAGATTTTTCAATTCTCAAACAAAAACCGCAAACCACAATAGATATTGCGAGTTTGCGGTTTTCAACTAAATAACCAACCAAAAAAACTAAGAAAATCCATTTTATATAAAAAAGAACCTCATCGTCTATAAGAGAACGCAAAAACTTGTGTAGAATTGTAAATTGGTAAAATTTATAGATGTTAAAGTTTAGTCTCGGTTTCTTTGATTATTCATTAATGTTTTGCTTTATAAGCGCAGTCTTTTTATATATACTTAGAAAATTGCTTATTTTTGAATTACAATAAAATAACCTATGGATAAGTCTCCAAAGTTTGCCGTAATTGGCGGCGGTAGCTGGGCTACTGCAATAGTTAAAATGCTAAGCGAAAATGTAGATACTATTTTTTGGTATATGCGCAGCACTTACGCTATTGAGCATATTAAAAGACAGGAACATAACCCAAATTACCTTAGCTCGGTTGAATTTGATAACGACCAGTTAGAACTAAGCAGTGATATTAATAAAACAATTGCGGCAGCAGATTATTTAATTTTTGCCATTCCTTCGGCCTTTTTAAAGCGCGAATTAGACGCGCTAACAGTTTCTTTGGAAGACAAGATAATCTTTTCGGCTATTAAAGGAATTGTGCCCGAGAGCAGCCTTATTGTGGGTGAACATTTTGAAGAATTTCACCACGTTCCCGCCGATAATATTGGAGTAATTACCGGGCCCTGCCACGCCGAAGAGGTTGCCCTGGAGAGGCTTTCTTATCTTACCATTGCCTGTACCGATGAAGAAAAGGCTAAAATCGTGGCTAAAAACCTGGACAGTGAATACATTAAATGCAAAATAAGCGATGATGTAACCGGTACCGAATATGCCGCAATGCTGAAGAATATTTACGCCATTGCAGCCGGAATTGCCCACGGATTAGGGTATGGAGATAACTTCCAGAGTGTTTTGATGAGTAACGCCATAAAAGAAATGAAACGCTTTATTAAAAAAGTACATAAGATGAAGCGAAACATAAACGATTCAGCTTATTTAGGAGACCTTTTGGTTACAGGATACTCTGTATTTAGCCGAAACCGTATGTTCGGGAATATGATTGGAAAAGGCTACACAGTCAAAAGTGCGCAGATGGAAATGAGTATGATTGCTGAAGGTTATTATGCTACCGAAAGTGCCTATAAAATAAATAAAGATAAAGGTGCAAAAACACCAATTATCAACGCTGTCTATGGCATTCTTTACGAAGGAAAAAACCCCAAAAAAGTAATTAAAAAACTGGCAGAAAAGCTTACTTAGTTATTCGGCTAAAATTCCTTTGTTTGGGATAATTGGGAGTTCGCGCAAAGCTTTTTCGTTTACGCTGTTTTTCCTGAATACATATTTCTTCTCATACATTTTACCTTCAGAAAAGAAAGTCACCTGAAACTGATTATTCAGGGCAAGCACTTCATCCTGTATGAATTCGATTTTAGCGAAAGATTTTGCAGGTAAATGTTCCAGTTTATGGCGAATGGTAGAGGTTACTTTGTTTTCATCAAAACCCTTACTCACAATTAAAGCCATCTCAATAGCTTCATCTTTATCGTTTATAAGATATGCATTCCACTCCTCTACCTTAAAAGCTTCGTTGTAGACTTTTACCGCCGCTACATAAACTTTTTCAAGCTTTGGTATATTAATGTCTTTCTTCACTAGTCTTCAATCTTATTTTTCGCCCATTTGAACAAGCCCCAAAGAATAAGTGCTGCAATAACCAATAAAATGGCCCCTAAAGCAAATTCAATTATCTCTACGGCTACCAAAATAATAATTACCCCAAGGGCAAGAATTCCGAAAATTACTAAACCAATTTTTTTCATAAAAAAGTTATTTTGCTTTAGCTTTCGGCCAAGGCAGGTTAATTAAAACGACGATTTAAACTGCTCCAGGAATCTTAGGTCGTTTTCATAGAACATTCTAATATCGCCTATTTGATAAAGCAACATTGCAATACGTTCTATACCCATTCCAAAAGCAAATCCCGAATATTCTTTAGGATCAATATTACAATTTCTAAGCACATTGGGATCTACCATTCCGCAGCCCATAATTTCCAGCCAACCGGTGCCTTTTGTAATTCGGTAATCGGTTTCGGTTTCAAGGCCCCAGTAAATATCTACTTCGGCACTTGGCTCGGTAAACGGAAAGTAAGAAGGTCTTAACCTTATCTTCGATTTTCCGAATAATTGCTCTGTAAAATAAAGCAAAGTTTGCTTAAGATCGGCGAAACTTACGTTTTTATCAATATAAAGTCCTTCTACCTGGTGAAAAATGCAGTGGGAACGCGCCGAAATTGCTTCATTTCTAAAAACCCTTCCCGGTGAAATTGTTCTAATTGGCGGTTTGTTATCTTCCATATAACGGACCTGAACCGAAGAGGTATGGGTACGTAATAATATATCCGGGTCTGTTTGAATAAAAAAGGTATCCTGCATATCACGAGCCGGATGATATTCCGGAAGGTTCAAAGCGGTAAAATTGTGCCAGTCATCTTCCATTTCGGGACCCTCAGAAACATTAAAACCGATGTTGGAAAAGATTTCAATAATCTGGTTTTTAACGATAGAAATAGGATGCCTCGCTCCAATCTCTATAGGTTCTCCCGGTCTTGAAAGATCGCCGTAAACTCCGCTCTCTTCCTCTTTACTTTCCAGGATTTCCTTAAGTTCAGCAACCTTAATTTCCGAAGCTTTTTTAAGCGAATTTACCGCCTGGCCAAACTCCTTTTTTTGCTCGTTGGGAACTTTTTTAAATGAAGCAAAGAAATCATTTAAAATTCCTTTTTTACCAAGATATTTAATTCTGAATGCTTCTACTTCCTTGGCCGATTCGGTTTTAAAAGCTTCTACTTCAGCTATATGTTGCTTTATTTTATCTATCATGAGATCCTTTTCTTTTCAGAAGGGCAAATTTAGTAAAAATGTAGTTTTAGGCAGCACGTGGCGCCTTTAATCTATGTATCCGTTATTGATAAAATAATTTACAATGGCCTCTTTCATTAAAACCGATTGCTCACCGGCTTTTAAAGTAGGTAATTGTTCTAAAATCTTATAATGTGGCCATCCTTCTTCATCAAAATAATCAAATTCATAATATCCATAAGGTTCCAGTAAACGGCAAATTGCAATATGCATTAAATCTATTTTATGGTCTTTTTTAAATTTCTTGTGTGGCTGACCTAATTCCTGAACGCCAATTACATAAATTATAGCATCCAAATCCATTGCTTCGCCATCGGCAAACTGGTTGGAAAGCTTTTTTTGCAAGCCTTCCCATCTACCTTTCAAATTTTCATCTCTTGTCATGCCACAAAGATAATATCTTAGTATTTGTAATTACTCCTTCACAGGACTGATTTCTTTGAATTAATTTGCGAAAATTTTGGCAAAGTTGTTTTACTCAATAATAAAAATTTAAAATTTCAGAGCCTTGCCACTAAAAATTAAATAATGGCTCTAATGAGTACCTCGTAAGCTTGCTCCGAGGTAGTTTTTACTATATTTGAAATATGAACACAGTAGATATCGTCCTGGCTTTAATCCTGCTTTACGGACTCGTTAGAGGTTTTTTTAGAGGCCTTCTGGCCGAAATTGCTTCCCTGGTAGGTATTGTAGCCGGAATTTACGGTGCCATTCATTTTTCTCATATTTTAAGCGATTTCTTTTCTGAAAATATGAACTGGGATTCAGATTATGTTAACCTAATAGCATTCGCCATTACATTTATTCTTATTGTTTTTCTAATTTCCCTTGCCGGAAAGATTTTAACCAAAATGGCAGGTTTTGCCGCTCTTGGTATTGTAAATAAATTACTTGGCGGTGCTTTTGGGTTATTAAAAATGGCATTTTTAACCAGCGTGGTTATTATGTTTTTTGGCGCAACTAACGAGGAAATAGATTTAGTTAGCGAAGAGAGCCTTGAGGAATCTAAATTATACGCTCCTGTAAAAACCATCGCGCCGGCAATACTTCCCTCAATTATTCGAGAAGCCCGGGAAAGAGATATTTTGAATGAAGAAAATGATTTCTTCGGAAATGAAAAAGAGGAAGTTTAAAAAGCTTTTTGATTTCTCCAGCTGCACCCACACTTTGGGCTTTTTCAGCTTAGATCCTGAAACAAGTTCAGGATGACGAATTAAAAAAACTTCTCAAACTTCCTCTAAAAAAATTCTATTCTATAGTTTTAAACCGGAACGTCCAGTCCAAAAAATCTTCTAAAACTATCAGGATTTACTACTTCACCTTTATTCGCAATAAGTTTAATAGTAATATTCTTTCGTTTAGCTTTGATAGCAAATTCATCTAAAATTTCCAGTACATCATAATCTAATACCCTGGTTTTTCTTACATCAATAATTACTGTAGAGTTCTCTGGAATTTCATTTAATTCTCTTAGAATTGCACCTTTGTTTAAGAAAGATAGCTCTTCTGCAAGAGTGATCTTGTACTCGCCGTCATTAACATCGTAACCTTCTTTATGCAGGAAGTGAGAGTTTTTGTAGCTATTAATTAAAATAACTGCAATACCTACTGCCAGTCCAAGTCCTATACCCATTAAAAGATCTAAAAATACAACCCCCAGAATGGTGATTATAAAAGGAAGGAATTGTCCTTTTCCCAATTTAAACATTTGCTTAAACAAGGCCGGTTTCGCCAGTTTATAACCTACCATTAAAAGTACAGCAGCCAATACTGCTAAAGGAATCATATTCAATACTGTTGGAATGGCGATAATGGAAATAAGAATTAAAAATCCGTGTAAAATGGCAGAAAGTTTCGTTCTACCTCCAGATTGCATATTTGTCGAACTTCTTACAATTACCTGGGTTACCGGTAACCCACCAATAAGTCCTGATATCATATTACCTGCTCCCTGTGCATAGAGCTCGCGGTTGGTGTTTGTAGTTCTTTTTAGTGGATCTAATTTATCAATCGCTTCCACACTTAATAAAGTCTCTAAACTGGCAACAATAGCAAGTGTAATAGCTACAATCCAAACTTCAGAATTCACTATTTCGGCAAAATTCGGGAAAGAGAATTGCCCAATGAAAGAAGCAGCACTATCTGGCACCGGTACAGTAACCAATTGATAATCCTGAATTCCAAAAGCAGGACCTTCTACAACAAGGTAATAAATAACTCCTATGGCTACAGCAACTAAAGGACCTGGTACAATACTGAAAATCTTATGTTTCCCGGTAAGGACTTTCTCCCATAAAAGTAGAATAGCAATGGCTACAAGGGTAATTAAAATTGCACCAAAATGAAGACTGCTGGCTAATTGACTGAATGCCGGGCCAACTCCCTGATCTATAGAGAAAATCTCCATATCACTGGCGAAACCAAGAGCATTTGGAATTTGTGATATCGCAATTGTTATACCTATACCCGCTAACATTCCTTTAATTACTGATGAGGGGAAATAATACCCAATAATTCCGGCTTTTAAGGCTCCCATTATTATTTGAATTATACCAGAAAGAACAACGGCAACAAGAAATATTTCAAAACTTCCAAGCGATTGTATCGCTCCTAAAACAATAACCGCTAAACCGGCTGCTGGACCACTAACCCCTAATTGAGAGTTAGAAATACTACCAACAACAATACCCCCAACCATACCGGCAATTAAACCGGAAAACAATGGGGCTCCACTGGCAAGTGCAATTCCTAAACATAACGGAATCGCTACGAAGAATACTACAATACTTGCCGGGAAATCTTTATTAAAATGCTTAAACATATAAAACGCTTTATTAATTGAGACCTAAGCAAAATTAGCTTAGTAGTGTCTCTATACCTAATTTTTAAAAATTGAATAGAATTTTTTATAACAACCTAAATACGAATGTTATAGCCACTGCAAAATTTGCAGTAAGTTTATAAAAATCCAGAAAAAGTTAAATTAGATTAAGCGTTTTTGGGCGGGGGAAAGATAACGTCTAAAAATACTACAGGATAACTTTCGGTATAGAAATCACCGGTATAATCCTGTTCCTGAAGAAAATGAATACTGGCGTAATTGGTGTTTTGCTCTTCAACATTAAACTCCAGGCTAATCTGGTTTTTTGAAGAACTTTCCTCTTCATTTACATTAAAGGCAAAAGAAACATCTACAGAATTATCTATATAGGCAACAATGCTAGGCGTTGCTAAAAATGCCATAAAGATAAAAGTGAGGATGTAGACCAGTGTTTTCACAGCGGCAAAAATAATAAGAAATGCTTCTAATTAGCAAGAAATACTCATACTTTAATGTTAAACTAATATCAATTTTTCTTATAGTCGCTTCAAATTATTATTTTCTATCCATCCCTGGGTGCCGTTAGAAAGCTCTAATTTCACCCATCCCTGGTAATCTTCAAGCACTTTAGCTTTTGTACCTTCATGCAGGCTGAAAGCAGTCTCAGCCCGAGGGGAAGGTTCATTTTTCACGGCTGCTTCTTCAGTAAAAATTATAGCAAATTGATTGTTGAACTGAATTTCCTGCTGGTGGAATGCAAAGAATACTGAAATTCCTCCTAATAGAAATACGAAAACTGCAGAAGCAAACAACGTACGTTTTATAAGCGGTTTTCTACTGAAATAGTAGAATAAGAAAAGTACCACAAAAATTATTGATAAAGCAATTGAAAAATATGCCCAGGTATTATAGGAAAAAGTAGAAAGAAATTGATTAATCCTTTTTTCAAAACCGGTTTCTTCTACCACCGGAATATCATCTATAGTCATACTACGTGCAAATTCAATATTATTTTGCACATCCTCATCTGTAGGATCTAACTGCAATGCTTTCTCGTAATAATAAATACTTGGAGCTACATTATTCAATTTATAATGAGCATTTCCAAGATTATAATAGGTAGCTACTGAAGTTTCTCCATTTTCGAGGATTTCTTCATATTTAGCTATGGCAGTTTCAAAATCATCGTTTGAATAGGCTTCATTAGCTTCTTCAAAAAGCGTAGAATTCTGCGCCTGCGAAGTGGCAGAAACAAGTACCAGGAAAAATAATACCAGCTTTTTCATATTAAATTTCTTTATCCAGTTTAGCAATTACCTTTACCGCCTTATCGTAATCTTCCTGCTGGGTAGAATTTGATGCCGGAGTGTACCTTGCGAATTCGCAGCTTTTTAAAACCTCAATAAACTCAGTAGAGGTTTCATCGGGAACGTTTTTTTCATTCAGAATTTCTAAAATGCGTTCTTTACTCATTTCAGAAGTTTGAATCTGAAGTTTCGCCTTTAAGTAATTATGCATTGCACGCTCCAGGGATTCATAAAAAGCCTGCTGATCGCCCAGGTTCTTTTTGGCTTCAGAAAGGTATTTTCTTGCCAGTTTATTCGCTTTCTTAAGTCGGTTTCCATGTACATCAGCTGCGATAGCTTCTCTCTTTTTTCCGAATAAAATAAAGAGTGGAATGGCGGCCAATGGTAAAAGTAGACTACTCCAATAAGTCCAGGACCTAAAAAAAGCTTGTTGTTCTAACAGCCTAAGATTGGTTTGCGTTTTTATAAACCTAAATTGTTCGGAAGGTAAATTAACCGAGCGCTTATTGTTTTCTGCAATTCCGCCGCCCGACGTATTAACCGGACCTTCTTCTACATCTATTAAAATCTCCTGGGAAGACACACTCTTATAAGTTTGCGTCTCAGGATCAAAATAGGAAAAAGTTAATGGCTGAATTGGATATTGACCTTTTCTCGTGGGCACAATAGTATAGGAATCTATAATACTGCCCTGTTTTCCATTTAAAGTGGTAGTAACGTTTTCGGCTCTTTGGGGATCGTACATTTCAAGCGAAGATGGAACTTGAAGTGAGGGTAATTCAAATAAATTTAAGTTCCCGTTTCCTCTAATTTCAACCTTTGCTTCCAATGATTCCGAAGCATCAAGCTTATCTTTAGTGGTACTTACATCCAAGCTAAATTGTCCTACTGCACCTGTAAACCCCGCCGGTTTACCATCAGGTAAGGGTTTTACGTCTATTGTTCGGGTGCCGGCCGCAACAGTTTTATTAACGGTTTTATAAATCCTGCTACCAAAAATGTCACGTCTGTCACTGGGAACATCTACAGAAACTGACAAAGTGAGCGGTTCAAGCTCCAGCTCACCGGTTTTCTGCGGATAAAGGACTGCTTTTTTAAGTACCACATATCGATAAGGTTCTCCTCTATACTCACCATTTTCCGGTCTCAATTCCCTTATTTCAATATTTTGACTCCAGAAATCTGAAAACTTAGGGCTGTCTACTTCCCTGAAATTGCTCACACTAATTCGCGGACTCACAAATAGTTTATAAACTACGGTAATTCCTTCATTTAAATAAGGATTAGGATTAGAAACCTCGGCAACTAAATGGAGATTATCTGAAGCTATTAGATCTGAATTATCGCCATCTTTAGGTTCGTCTACCGCAGCGGTTACCTGGATATCTATTGGTGTGGTTTTATACGTTTTATCATCTATAGTAATTTCAGCCTGGGCAATGGTCTTGCTCCCGCGGGAATTGGGCTGTAAATAATAAGAATACGTCTTTGAATAAGTACGATCGCCATTAATCCAGCGATTGCTCACCGACTGGTTTGGACCACCCACAACTGTAAAACCATCAAAAGAAGGAGGACGAAAATTATCGCCATCCTGGTTCATTTCAAAATCTACCCTAAGGCGTTCGTTTACACCAAGTTTGTCTTTGCTCACTTTGGCTTCGAACTTTACTTGGGCCTGTAAACCAAAGCCGGCAAATAATAAAATGCTAAGTATTAAAAACTTCAACTTCATCTATAAAATTCCTTTCTTTAAGATAAGTATGATTTTGGAAAGAAGTGTATCAAAAATTTTACCAATCTTTTTCAGATTGCACTTTGGCACCTTTTTGTTTTTCCGCATTTACTTTATCCTGCACCTTTCTTTCTTCATTACTCATTGCTTCCAGTAAACTTTGAATTTGCTCTGGTGACAATTGTCCCTGAGAAGGTTGAGGTTGCCCGTCCTCGGGTTGCTGCTCCTCATCTTCCTGGTTACCCTGGCCTTCCGGCTGCTCCTGCTCGTCCTGGTCGCCTTCCTGCTCTTCCTGATCCTGGTTCTGTTGATCCTGATCACCTTCATTATTACCCTCACCATCCTGATCCTGCTGATCTTCGTTTTCCTGCTCCTGGTCCTGATCCTGATTTTCCTGGTCTTGCTCGTCCTGATCTTCATTTTCATCATCGCCACCGTCCTGGTTATCGTCCTGTTGCTCCTGCTCTTCTTCCAACATCTTTTTGGCCAGCGCTAAATTATACCGGGTTTCATCATCAGTGGGATCATTTCTCAATGCATCTTTATAAGCATCTACCGCTTCCTGATACATTTTTTGCTTCATATAAGCATTCCCCAAATTATGGTGGGCCTTGTGTTTGGCAGTCTTAGTATCTGCAACCTCTGCAGCCTCTTTAAAACGTTGTGCAGCTTGCGGGGTATTCTCACGGGTATAATACATATTCCCCATATTATACCTCGCCTCAGCGTTCTCAGGATCCTTGGCGATGGCTTTTCTATAAGCCGCCTCGGCTTCTGGAAAATTATTTTCACCTAAAGCAACATCGGCATCCTGCATCAATTGCCGGGCTTCTTTTTGAGCTCTTTCTCTTTCCTTATCACTTTGTTGCTGGGCAACAACCGGCAAGGAAAGCAAAAACCCAAAAATTATTAATAATATGTTTGCTGAAAAACCTCTCATTGAATCACTCCTCTGTTTTTCTTTTTTCGTTGAATAAATTAAGCTTCCTTATCCAGCCGGTTTTTCTTTCCAGCATAAATACATCCAGTAAAAGCAATAAGATTGCCAAACCAACAAACCACTGAAACTGGGATTTATAATCGGCAAATTGTTTTGCTTCAAATTCTGTTTTTTCAATGGTAAGCAACTCTTCCTGAACTTTTTCGGTTACCTCAGCAGTTACGCTTCCATCTATATATTCGCCATTTGTTTCCTTAGCAATTTCTTCAAGAATTGCGGGATCAAGTTTTGTAATTACTGTTTCTCCCTGGCTGTCTTTTTTATAATTCTGAACTACTCCATTTCTCTTAATAGGAATTGGTCCTCCCTTAGTTGTTCCTACCCCTATTGTGTAAATTCTAATCCCGGCTTCGGCGGCTCGTTCGGCCATATCTTCAACATTTCCTTCGTGATCTTCACCATCACTTAGAATAAACATTACGCGGTTAGTTTGCTGGTTATCGTCAAAAAAACCGGTAGCTAAATCTATAGCATCCCCAATTGCGGTTCCCTGGGAAGAAATCATATCGGTATTTAAACTTTCCAGGAACATCTCTGCCGAACCATAATCTGTAGTAATTGGCAACTGCGGAAAAGCGCTCCCTGCATAGGCTATAATTCCTACGCGATCACTTCCTAAATTGCCTATAATTTGCCGTACTAATTGTTTCGATTTCTCTAATCTATTGGGCGCAATATCTTCGGCCTCCATACTTTTTGAAACATCTACCGCAAACACAATATCTACACCTTCGCGTTTTACTGTTTCTAACTGTGAACCTAATTTGGGATTTACAAGGCCAAAAATTAAGCTAGCAAAAGCGCCAAGGATGAGCAGTAATTTTACAACAGGCTTAAATGCCGATTTGTTTGGTGATAAAAAAATTAGAAGTTCGGGTTTGGCAAATCTTGAGCGCGAACGCTTTTGCCAAAGCCTGAAAATAAGGTACAGCAAGATTACTACCGGAATAAGTAGTAAAAGCCATAAATATATTTTCTCTTCTAAAATCATTAAAATTTTCTTTCCAATTTTTAAATAAACCCTCTAAATAAAGTATATCTCAAAATAACTTCAAAAAGCAGTAAACCTAAAGCCAGTAAAGCATAAGGCCTGAATTTCTCAGTATAATTATAATACCTAAATTCTTCTATTTCAGATTTCTCCAGGCTATCTATTTCTTCATAGATCTCTTCCAGCGTTTCATTATCAGTTGCCCTAAAATATTTTCCACCGGTATCTGCGGCAATTTGCTGCAATAAAGCTTCATCTATCTCCACTTTCTGGACCCCATATTGAAACTTTCCGTTAGCTAATATATTTACCGGGGTAAGCGCATTACCATTGCTTCCCACGCCAATGGTATAAGTTTTAATATCGAATTCCACCGCTAATTCACTGGCGGTTTTAGGATCTATAAATCCTGAATTATTTACACCATCTGTCAGTAAAATGATCACTTTACTTTCTGCATCACTATCTTTTAACCGGTTAACCGAAGTAGCCAAACCTGAACCAATTGCCGTCCCGTTTTGCAGCACATCGCTGTATTCAATTTCTTCAATAGCCCTAAGTGCAATGCCTTTATCACTAGTAATAGGCGTTTTTGTAAAACTTTCACCTGCAAAAAGCACCAGGCCAATTCTATCTGTAGGCCGATTTTCTATAAACTCCGCTCCAACTTCTTTTACAGATTCCAGGCGATTTGGTTCAAAATCGCGCGCCAGCATACTTGCCGAAACATCTATGGCCATTACAATATCTATACCCCTTATATTGCTGCTTTGCGTGGTAACATCTACCGTTCTTGGTCGCGCCATTGCAACAATTAATAATGCTAAGGCCAGTAATCGCAATACAAATAATATTGGTTTTAATTTTGAAAGCAGCGATTGCTTTACTTTAAAACCTTTTACGCTAGACATTCTAAGTTCTGGCGTTTGCTGTTTTCGTTTCCAGAAATACCAGGCCGTTGCCGGCAAAAGCAGCAAGAACAGCCAGAAAAATTCCGGATTTTCGAATGTATAGTTAGCAAACATTAATTAGACTGATTTTTTAATTCTATAGAATTTTCTACGCGTTGTAATATCTCTTCGGCATATTCATCATCTTCATCAAAGACCACCATCACCTGCTGAAAACCACCATTCTCACCGAAATTCAGTATAGCATATTCTTTTTGAATCGGTCCGCCGGTAATTGGGTTTTCAAGATTAAAAGTTCCAAAAACCTTAATTCCTTCTGCATTATTAATGGTAGAAAAATCTTCTTCTTTCATAATAATATTGCTGGCACCCTGGTTTTCTAAATTTTCATAAATTCCATCTACCGCTTTATCAAGGTTAAAATCACCTTCCGGATTTACAGGCCCGGTAATTAGTAAAATATATAGATTGCTTTCCAGCGTTCCGGAATCAAAAGTTTCACTACCCAGCAACATTTCTTGAAGCTCATCGTCACGATCCACCGCTTTTCTTACAAGCACTTCAGGCGTGGTTATGGTAACCGTTGGCGTACCATATTCACTTCTAATCCAATCGCCTTCCAATAATTCTTTGGTTTCATTTCCTAAAACTGAATCTTTCACATAATCAAAGCCCCGGGTGTTTACTAAAACCACTATGACAATGATTCCTAAAATCAATACGCCACCAATTATAGCCAGGATTTTATTTCTTCTTTTGCGCTTTAATTTCTCGGTTCGATATTTTTCATCCAACATCAGTTCTTCTTCGGTTGGTTCGGGAACTACCTGGCGAATGTCTTTTATAAGGTGTTCAGCTTTAGTTCTATCACTTTTTGCGGTAATTACATCCGGGCGCGAATTAGCAAATTTGGCTAAATCGGCACGCTTTAGTAATTGCTGGAGGTTATCTATAGATTTATCTTTCAGACTTAATTCTCCCGATTGTTTTCTTAACTCCAGGTAAGCGATAAGTTCTGATGTTGTGCTTTCCAGCGCCCTGTCATAGATTTTCCTGTCCAGATATTTTCTTACAATGAATGCAAGTTGGGAGTAATATTCCTTGATTTCCCGGTCTTGTAATAAAGATGAATTATCTAATTGCTTAAGCTCGAACATAGCCTGTTCGTAAGGTGGTAATTCGGGCTCTGCTTCTTTTCTTTTCTTTCTTCTTCTGAAAAAATAAAAAGCAAGTCCAAGAATCACTAAAGCAGCCAGCAGCCACCAAATCCAGTTTGGAATGCTGAAAGGTTTTGGAACATCTACCGCCGGTTTTATAGGATACATTTTTTGGCGGGTGGTATCAACCTTTACATCGGCCACCTCAACTCTAAAAGAATCGGTTAAATATTCACGATTTTGAATAATAACTTTTTGCTGAGGAATGGTGTATGCACCGGAATCGAACCGGGTAAGTGAATATTTCTTTAAAAGCCTATAGCGGTCTTCTACCGTAGTCGTATCGGCGCCTAAAGATTCTACCATTTCCATAGGATCAAAAGTTTGTCCTTCAGGAAAAACTACTAAATCGGTAGAATCGGTTTCTACTTCAATACTAAAAATGATTTGCTCGCCGATTTTGATGGAAGAAGAATCTATTTCGGCATTAATTTGAGGTTGCTGGGCAAAAACCTGAAAAGATAACAACAGAAAAAGCAGTAAGGCTGCCGCTTTATAACTTTTTATGGTTGTTGTAAATCTTTTATTCATTTGTTTCTAACCTCTTCTTTTAAAATAACCCAGTAATTTTTTTACGTAACTTTCATCGACGCGATTATTGATCACGCCTGCGCCGCTAAGGGTAAAACTTTCATTGAAATAAGCTGCTCTTCCGCGATAATATTCAGCATAATTTCTTCTAACCGATTTAGAACCAGTATTTACGGTAACATATTCGCCAGTTTCCTCATCCAACATTTGTACCAATCCTAAATTTGGGATTTCCTCCTCAGCCGAATCGTAAACCCTGATTCCCGTAACATCGTGTTTATTGCCCGCAATCTTTAAAGTCTGCTGATAATTATCGTCCATAAAATCTGAAAGCATAAAGACAATGGCCTTTTTCTTCATCACATTAGATAGGTATTTTATGGCGACCGCTATATCGGTTTTTTTAGATGTCGGTTTGAACTCTATTAACTCCCTGATTATTCGCAATACGTGATAACGCCCTTTCTTTGGCGGAATATAAAGTTCAATTTTATCTGAAAAAAGCATCAGCCCAATCTTGTCGTTGTTTTGTGTTGCCGAAAAAGCTAAAGTTGCAGCAATTTCAGTAATCACATCTTTTTTAAGCTGATTTTGAGTTCCGAAGAATTCTGAACCCGAAACATCTACCATAAGCATCATGGTGAGTTCGCGCTCTTCTTCAAAAACCTTAATAAAAGGTTCGCTGTAGCGGGCGGTTACGTTCCAATCTATATTTCTAACATCGTCACCAAACTGGTATTGCCGCACTTCGCTAAATGTCATCCCCCGGCCTTTAAAAGTAGAATGATATTCCCCGCCAAAAACGTGATCGCTCAAACGCCGGGTTTTTATTTCAATCTTTCTTACTTTTTTTAAAAGCTCTTTGGTATCCATCAGGAAGCGGTTGTGTTTTTACACAGCAATTAATTGGAAAATGCGATAATTTGGCGAACTATAAGTTTTATGGAACTTCTATCTCATTCACTATTTTATGCACAATATCTTCTGAAGTTACATTTTCGGCTTCAGCCTCGTAGGTAATTCCAATTCTATGGCGAAGCACATCTAAGACCACCGCCCTAACATCTTCGGGAATTACATAACCACGACGCTTTATAAACGCATAACATTTTGAAGCTCTGGCCAGGTTAATACTTCCCCTTGGGGAGGCGCCAAAACTTATTAAAGGTTTTAGATCTTTTAAATTATATTTTTCAGGATTTCTGGTCGCAAAAATAATATCAAGGATATATTTTTCAATCTTTTCATCCATATAAACTTCCCTAGCAGCTTGTTGTGCACGTAAAATTTGCTCGATACTCACCACAGGATTTACCTTTGGAAATTCCCCTCGTAAATTGGCGCGCATAATTAACTGCTCATCGTTTATTTCAGGGTAATCTATAACTGTTTTCAGCATAAAACGGTCAACCTGGGCTTCCGGCAAAGGATAGGTCCCTTCCTGCTCCACCGGGTTTTGCGTGGCCATTACTAAAAATGGTTTGTCTAAAATAAAAGTTTCTTCGCCTATGGTTACTTGCTTTTCCTGCATAGCCTCCAGCAAAGCCGATTGAACCTTAGCGGGAGCCCTGTTAATCTCATCTGCCAGCACGAAATTGGCGAAAATAGGTCCTTTTTTAATGCTGAAATCATTCAGCTTCATATTATAGATCATAGTTCCCACAACATCTGCAGGCAAAAGATCTGGGGTAAACTGAATCCTGCTGAAACTACCGTGAACGGCTTGAGAAAGTGTATTAATTGCCAGGGTTTTTGCCAAACCGGGAACCCCTTCCAGCAAAATATGACCCTGCCCCAATAAACCTATAAGCAAGCGTTCCATCATATGCTTTTGTCCTACTATTACCTTATTGACTTCGGTATTTAGTAAATCTACAAAAGCACTTTCCCTCTCTATTTTTTCATTTAAACTTGCAATATCTACAGAGGCGTTGTTATCTATCATTTTATGCGTATTTAAGACCTTGAATTCGAGGCCGCAAATTGGAAAATTATTAGCGTTTCTGCTGTTAATGTATGGTTAAAAAACAAAAAAGCGGCTAAAAATAGCCGCTCTTTTTTTATAAGGGAAATCTATTAGTTATTCCAAATAAATAATTTCAAGATCTTTTGCTTCCCCTTGTACTACTTCTACATTATCAACGGGCACCATTTCAAGGCCGGTTTCAGCATCAGGAGTAATGGTAACCTGGTAAGTTCCGGCCGGAACACCGTGTAGTGCAAAATTCCCACCTTCATCAGTATATGCTGAGATAGTATGGCTAGCATTCTGTGCTTTTACCAAAGATCTAGTATCGCTAGGATGTACTTCTCCCACAATTGATCCGGTATTAGCCATAGCCGACATTCTAATTACTGGCTTAAGAATATATCCGCCGTTCCCGGTAGTTCCAATAGATTCGTCTACATCAAAATCTAAAAGGTATTCATAACTTTCTCCTGCTTCAAGTTCCTGTTGAATATTTAATTTTAATCCAGATTGTTGCGCACTAGGAGTAGCCATAGGGTTTTCCTCTCCATCTATAACTACAACATTGTCAGGTCCTAAAACCAAACGTATTTGATCAAGATAACCTGCAGGAATTTCTACATCGGCCAGTAATTGTGATACTCCGCCGGTTAATTCAAGTAGATCATAGCGGCCTGTTTCTACATTAGAAAGGCTTTCCCATTCCCCTTCTTCTTCACCAACTTCGGCTTCGGTTTTTATCATAACATCCTGAACATCTACCCAAACTTCATCGTAATCTCCGGGAGCATCTGTCATTCTAACCGTTAACTGGGCGTTGCCTTCTTCTATTCCATTTTCATCATCATCACTACAACTGGTAAATCCAAAAGCAACTACTGCTGCCAGCAATAAGCTTTTTAATTTTAGGTTCTTCATCGTTCTTTTCATAAAAAGGTTTATTAATTGTTTAGACAGGAAAACGCAGCATCATCAATTAAATTTTATCCAGGTGTTTAGATTAACTAAATTTAACAGGATTTTAAATTGCATTTTATAATCTCAAGCCAGTTTCTTATAGGCATAACAGATTTAGTTGAAATGTTTATTGCAGAAGAGAATGGTGTAATGATTGATAAAAAAATATAAAATTTTAATAGCTTTTTCCGTCTTCGCGGAAACGACAAGTTTATTATGATTAACAAACGGCTTTTAATAAAAAACCTACTCGCTCATAACGACGAAAACAGCTTTTACGATAAAAAGCTGAAGCTCAATATTGGCGAACGCGAAGGAAAAGCCAAGTTTTTAAAGCACGTTTGTGCACTCTCTAATTCTAATCCCGAGAATAATTCATACATCGTAATTGGGGTACAGGATGAAGATAACAGTATTGTAGGCACCGATTTCTTTGACGACAGTAAAATTCAAAATCTTGTAAATGCTTATTTAAGCAATCCGCCGCTAATTTCTTATGAAAATATTCCTTTTCCTCATTTACCGGGAAATTTAGTGGTTGGCCTGGTAACCATTAAACCCAATCACGGGAAAATATGTTCACTTAGAAAGAATATCTGGAAGTACTATGGCGGCTCGGTTTTCTTACGGGATGGTAGTATTAGTATGCCAAAGGTATTTGATATCAAAATAACCGATGTGAATTCTGAAACCGTAGATTCCATAGAAAAACATTCGCATAACAATATAGAATTAACACTGGATGGAGTTTTTGATTTTCTTCAGAAAAGAAAAGACTATAACGCTACTTATAAAGTTTTTAAAGAATATTTTGTGGTATGTTGGGCGGGGAAAAAGATTCAGGCAAAAAACGAAACATTTTATTCTCGCGTAGATATAGAATTGATAAATGAGCAGGTAAAATTATTTTATTCAGATTTGGACCAGGTGAGCATAAGTCTTACTGAAGAACAATTTATAATCCTGGAATATGTGCAATTGGGACTACACGATAAATATCAGTTTTATCCGTTAGAAGAAGTGATTATTCGCTTTAAAGACAGCGTAAGTTATGATATAGAAAGCAAATTGTTATTTGAGCCACCGGATTTCGACAAAAAAACGCTTTATCATATTTACAACATTAACAATACACTTCTGGAAAGACTTAAAAAGAAACTTCCGTTAGATAAACAACAAACAAAAGATCTAAAAAATTTGCCTTCAACTTATTTACTTTGTTATTTAAATAACTTTGAGAAGGCAATAGATAAACTGGAAGAAGCAAAACCATTTTTAAAACAATACAGCCAGGAAGTTTATAATTATTATAAAGAAAGTATGCGAATTTTAAGAAAAGTAAAATACAATTAATATGGGTAGAAGTATTGCTATTGGAGACATTCACGGTGGATTAAAAGCTTTAATACAGCTCCTTGAAAAAATTAAAATCACCCCAGATGATGAGCTAATTTTCCTGGGTGATTATGTAGATGGTTGGAGTGATTCAGCTAACGTCGTTTCCTATTTAATAGAATTCGCAAAGCAAAACACCTGTATTTTCATCCGTGGAAATCACGACGATCTCACTCATCGCTGGCTGGAATCGGATGAGCTGAACGAAAAATGGCTGGAACACGGCGGGCAATCCAGTATTGATGCTTACCGCAGTTTTTCTTCGGAAGAAATAAAAGCGCATATCCAGTTTTTTAAACAGATGGTTAATTATTACGTAGATAAGAAGAACAGGCTCTTTGTACACGCAGGTTTTACCAATCAACATGGGCCCGAACAGGAATACCATGACACCGGTTTTTACTGGGATAGAACTTTATGGGAAATGGCACTTTCTTTAGATAAAAATATAAAGCCAGATGATATGAATTACCCAAAACGCCTAAGACTTTTTGATGAAATCTTTATTGGGCATACCCCGGTGACCCGAATTAACGAAGATGTGCCGGTAAAACGGGCAAACATCTGGAATGTAGATACCGGCGCTGCTTTTATGGGTAAATTATCGGCTATAGATGTAAATTCAAAGGAAATTTGGCAAAGTGAGCCGGTTTTTAAGCTATATCCCGATGAGGAAGGCAGAAATTAAGACGATTTTACCAGAAAACGCCTTTACTCTTTATATCTTTGTACTTTAAAGATTTTGACTTTTATTTAAGCTAAATTATATTAGTAAAAACTTAAGCGCAATTTTTGTAGCATAATTATAAATCCCAGCAGGATTCCTAAATGCCTGCTCCAATCAACATACAATGGCCCTCGATAATATTAGATTAGAAGTAATGAACACCGTTGAGAAAGAGGTAGACGGTTTCATTGAAAAATATCTCATCCCGGTAGAAGAAATCTGGCAACCTACAGATTTACTTCCAAATTTACAGGGAGAAGATTATATGAATGAGCTTACCCAAATTAGGGAAGAAGCAAAAGAACTTGAATACGATTTTTGGGTTGTTTTAGTTGCCGATATGGTTACCGAAGAAGCCCTGCCTACCTATGAATCCTGGCTTATGGACATGGAAGGTGTAAAGCAGCACGGTAAAAGCCGTGGTGAAGAAAACGCCTGGTCTAAATGGGTTCGCCACTGGACGGGAGAAGAAAACCGCCACGGAGACACGCTTAACAAATACCTTTATCTTTCGGGTCGTGTAAATATGCGTGAAATTGAAAAAACCACACAGTATTTAATAAACGATGGTTTTGATATTGGAACCGGTCGTGATCCTTATAGAAACTTTGTGTATACCAGTTTTCAGGAATTGGCCACCAATATTTCACACAAGCGTGTTGGCCAGTTAGCCAAAAAGAAAGGTAATAAAATGCTGGGAAAAATGTGTAATATTATTGCCGGAGACGAGATGAGGCATTATATGGCGTATAGGGAATTTGTAAAAACCATTTTTGAACACGATCCCAGCCAAATGATGCTTGCTTTTCACGATATGATGAAAAAGAAGATTGTTATGCCCGCGCAATTCTTACGCGAAAGCGGACAGGGAATTGCTGAAGCTTTTGAAAACTTCTCTAATGCAGCACAAAGACTAGGCGTATATACTACTTACGATTATATTGAAATTCTTGAAAAATTAAATGGATACTGGGAAATAGATAAAATGCGTTCCCTGACCGATGAAGCTGAAAAAGCGAGGGATTATCTTATGAGATTACCGGATAGAATGCGAAGAATTGCAGACCGTATGGCGATACCGGAAGATCAACATATCTTTAAATGGGTTGAACCTAACGGAAGAATTTAAGACACTTTTTCTATAAAAAAATTAAACCTCACGGTTTCGATACAATCGTTACTGTGAGGTTTTTTATTGAAAATTTTTCTTCAAAAATCTAATAAATTAAACTTTCTTCTTTTTCCAGAGCTTATAAGTTATTAGATCTTTTTCTATCAAATTAAGGCAAAAAGCAACTACCGCAGCATCGTCTAAATAACCGATAATTGGAATAAAATCTGGGATTAAATCTATGGGAGAAAGCACATAAAGAAGAGCGCCACCAATGGCTGCAATTACGTTAAAGGGTACTTCCCTGTAATTCCCTTTTGCATAATCCTTTAGCAAACTAAAAAGTATAACCGCATCATCTAAATAACGCTGTAACTTTCCTTTATTTTCAAATTTAGATTTTATCGCATCTTCATCTTCCAGCACATCATCTATATCTTCTTCTTCAAAATCGTCCTGACGCTTTTTATGTTCTTTCCTAATAGTTTCTTTATCTATTTTGCTCATGGTTTTATTTTTGAATAACAGCAAAATATAAAATTTCGGGTATAAATACTATAATTTAAGAGTGAATTATAATTTACTCGATAATCCAGATTAAAATGCCCCAGACTAGCCTCGAAAATTAAACAAGGATTCCAATAAATGCCTCACGAGCTTGGTTTGAGATAGTCTACTCTGAACCTTCCAGAACTTTTATCGCATTTTCATTATTCGGATCTAACTCCAGTGATTTTTGATAAGCTTTTATTGCTGCTTTTTCTCTACCTAGCTTCAGTAAAATCTCACCATAACTATCCCACGGGTTGGAAGCTTCGGGATATAACTCTGTGTTTAACTGTAATACTTTTAAAGCTTCCTCCAGCTTATTTTCTGAAATTAACTGGTAGCCGAAACTATTAATAGTATTTTCAGACACGTTGTACTCGCTCTCATCACCTTTTTTAAACTGTGATTCAATTAAAGAAATAGTTTTATTAATATCTGAGTTTTCAGCATAAAAAGAAGATACCTGCTTCAATCCTCTTAACCTGTCATTTTCCCGTTGTTGGGCAAGGCTTGGTACACGGTAATACTTTCTCTCTGCGTCTGAAACTCTGGTAGTATCCATTTTATATTTTACCGGGTTACCTTCACTATCCAATACGTGTTGGGTGCCATAAATTTGTGGTTCTCCCCTTCGCATTAAATCGCGATCTACGGCAGCTGCATACCACCATCTGTTAAGTGTAGAATCTATTTCTATAGCTTTTTTAAAAGTTTTTACAGCCCTACCGGACGCAAGGGTATCCCTTCCATGCTGAAAAATAATACCAGCATTGAAATAATCTTTGGCCGTATTTAAATTTCTATCTTTAAACATTTGGGTTACTTTGGCCAGCCTGATACTATCGTTGGTATTAATTGTTTTCCAGTCAGTCCCAGACATGCGCTCTTCCTGGTCGGCATCAGCCATTTTTTGTAATTCCTCGTTATTCTGTGCATTTACAGAATTGAAAATAAAAAGTGAACATAAAATTATACTGTAGAAATATCTCATAATTAATAATTTGAAAAGAGTACTTTATAATAAAAACGATATAAAATTTAAGGTGTTACAAGATATTTCAATTTAAAATATTAAAAAACCTCACAGCTTTGAGTGCTGTGAGGTTTTTAGATTGTATAAATTAAGTTCTTCAAAAGACTACAAATCGAACTTAATACCTTGCGCCAATGGCAACTCGGTTGTATAATTAATCGTGTTGGTTTGACGTCTCATATAGATCTTCCAGGCATCAGAGCCGGATTCTCTACCGCCGCCGGTTTCTTTTTCACCGCCAAAAGCACCGCCAATTTCAGCTCCGGAAGTTCCAATATTCACATTGGCAATTCCGCAATCTGATCCTTCTACGGAAAGAAAACGCTCGGCTTCCCTTAAATTATTGGTCATAATTGCTGAAGAAAGTCCCTGCACCACTCCGTTTTGCAATTCAATAGCATTAGATACATCACCCGAATATTTCATAATATAAAGTACCGGTGCAAAAGTTTCATGTTGAACTATTTTAAATTCATTTTTAGCTTCGGCAATTGCAGGTTTTACATAGCATCCGCTTTCGTAACCTTCACCTTCCAGCACCCCGCCTTTAACAAGGATATTTCCGCCTTCCTCTACTACTTTATCTAAAGCATTCTGATAATTTTTAACCGCATCTTTATCGATAAGCGGTCCTACGTGATTGTTCTCATCTAACGGATTCCCAATTCGCAACTGCTTATATGCTTTTACGATCGCATCTCTTACTTTATCGTAAATAGATTCGTGGATAATTAATCTTCGGGTTGAAGTACACCGTTGTCCGCAAGTCCCTACAGCACCAAATACAGCACCAATTACCGTATTTTTAATATCAGCATCCGGGGTTACGATTATTGCGTTATTTCCGCCTAACTCAAGAAGCGATTTTCCTAATCTTGCGGCCACCGCCTGGGCAACAATTTTTCCCATTCTAATAGACCCTGTAGCCGAAATTAAAGGCACACGTTTATCATTGGTCATCATTTCCCCGACTGTATAATCACCGGTGATTAATGAAGAAATTCCTGCCGGCACATCGTTTTCTGCAAAAACGCGGGCAGCGATATTCTGGCAGGCAACCGAAGTTAAGGGAGTTTTCTCTGAACCTTTCCAAATGCAAGCATCGCCACAAACCCAGGCTAAAGCCGTATTCCACGACCAAACCGCCACAGGAAAGTTAAATGCCGAAATAATTCCAACCACACCAAGAGGATGGTACTGCTCGTACATTCTATGCCCGGGACGTTCCGAATGCATGGTCAAGCCGTGTAACTGCCGGGAAAGTCCAACCGCGAAATCACAGATGTCTATCATTTCCTGAACTTCTCCTAAACCTTCCTGGTAAGATTTTCCCATTTCGTAGGAAACCAATTTTCCTAAAGGTTCTTTTAATCTTCTTAATTCGTCGTTGAATTGACGAACCACTTCTCCGCGCTGCGGGGACGGCCAGGTACGCCATTCTTTAAAACCTGCTTCAGCAGTTTTAATTACTTTCTCATAATCTTCTTTAGTAGTGGCTTTTACTTTTCCTATCAAGGCGCCATCTACAGGCGAATAAGATTCAATTACTTCTCCACTGCTAAAAAAATCTTTTCCGGTTGAGGTTCCATTATTGGTCTCCTGTAAACCGAGATCTTTTAAAGCTTGTTTAATTCCGAATTTTTGTGCTACTTCACTCATTAAATTGTAAATTTTATCTGTTCTTTTGTGTGTTTCCTGCTAAAATAATAAAATTTTTATGCTAATCCGTTTCGGCTACAAAACGCTCATCTACCGGCATAACTTCCCCGCAATTATCACAGGTTCGTAATTCTTTACTTCCGTAGAAATGCTTAAAATGCTTTAAAAAGTCTGTTTCAATATCTTCCAAGGGAAAATAAACTTCATACAATTTATGGTTACAATTATCGCAAAACCATAAAAGTCCGTCTTTTGCTTCGAGCTGCACCCGTTTTCGTTCTACCACTAAACCTATAGAACCTTCTTTTCTAACCGGCGAATGTGGCACTTTTGCGGGATGCAAATACATGTCTCCAGGACCTAATCGCATCGTCTTTTTCTTACCATCTTCCTGAATATGAACTTCAATTTCGCCTTCCAATTGATAAAAAAGCTCCTCGGTCTCGTTATAATGATAATCCTTGCGCGCATTTGGCCCAGCAACCACCATCACGATATAATCTTCAGATTCTTTGTAAAGATTTCGATTTCCCACCGGCGGTTTAAGAGATTCCCGGTTTTGATCAATCCATTTATTGAGATTAAAAGGTTTATTTACTGCCATGATTTCATATTTATATTCCTTAAAATTACAACTTAAAGCTTAGACAAAAGACCCATTTTCTTATCTTTTTGAGTGCCTTACCGGGCTATACGCTGCAAGTCCTGGTCGCCTAAAGGCTCCTGTGGGCTTTACGCCGCTATCCCTGGCGCAAAATAAAAAACTTAGCAAAATGCGTATCTTCGACTTAAAATCTATCTTTTATGAAAAAAATATTTATATTGTTAAGCCTGTCCTTCATTTTAGCCTGCAATACTTCAACTGAAAAAGAAACCGAAATAAATCAAACTTCTGAAGCTGAAAAAGTTCAGGATTCCGTAGAGAATTTCGCGATTGTTATTCACGGTGGTGCTGGCACAATTCTAAAAGAAAATATGAGTGATTCCCTGGAACGGGCTTATAAAGCCAAGCTGGAAGAAGCCATTAGAACCGGGCACGAAATTTTAGCAAATGGCGGTACCGCGATAGAAGCCGTTCAACGCACCATAAATGTGATGGAAAATTCCCCTTTATTTAATGCGGGAAAAGGAGCTGTTTTTACAAATGAAGGTAAAAACGAACTTGATGCATCCATAATGGATGGCGAAACGCTAAATGCCGGAGCTGTATCCGGTGTTACCACGGTTAAAAATCCAATAAATTTAGCCTGGGAAGTGATGGAGAATTCAGAGCACGTGATGCTTTCGGGAAAAGGCGCTGAGCAATTTGCCGAAGAACGCAGTTTGGAAATTGTAGACCCCGAATATTTCTTTACCGAAAACCGATTTAAAAGTTTGGAACGTTTAAAAGCAAAAGATTCTGAAAAAACAGAACTGGATCACGATGGGAAAACTGCCTTTGTAGATCCGTTTATTAAAGATTCTAAATTCGGCACAGTAGGCTGCGCCGCATTAGATAAAAACGGGAACCTTGCCGCTGGAACTTCAACCGGCGGAATGACGAATAAAAAATGGGGACGTATAGGCGATGCCCCAATAATTGGCGCAGGTACTTACGCCAATAATAAAACCGCAGCGATCTCGGCTACAGGCTGGGGCGAGTTTTTCATTCGTGGTGTGGTAGCTTACGATATTTCAGCAATGATGGAATATAAAGGAATAAGCCTTGCTGAAGCTTCCAAAGAAGTGATTCAAAACAAAAACCCCGACCTGGGAGGAAACGGTGGTATTATAGCGATAGACCACGAGGGAAATGTTTCTATGGAATTCAATACCGCCGGAATGTACCGTGCAAAAATGAATAAAGACGGGGAGCTTGAAATAGGCATCTACAGCGAATAGTTATCTTAATTTTAAACTTTCAAAAGTCCAACCCAAAAAGTTGGGCTTTTCTTTTTTAACTCAATTTTAAATCTTGTTAGTTCTGAAAATCCCGAACTAATTTTAGTTTTGCAAACTCTAAATACATGCTAAAATGAAGAATAATTACACTGTAATTTTAATATTAGTATTCAATTTTTGCTATGGACAGGTTTTTTCCCAACGCTTATCACGTGAGAAAATAAATGATACTATAGAGAAAATGCCCACTTTTTCTAATCATAAGGATAATTATTTTATAACCGGAATTTCTACAAATAAAGACCTCAATTCCAAAACTGCAGATGCAAAATATCAAATTAGTTTTAAAGCATTACTTACACGTAATACCTTGCCATTTGATACGCACTTGTTTCTTACGTACACCCAGAAGGCTTTTTGGAATGTTTATGAGTTTTCAAGCCCTTTTCGTGAACTTAATTTTAATCCGGGTGTAGGATTAGGAAAACCTGTTTATAATAAAAGTAATCGTATGGCAGGAATGGCGTATTTACAGCTGGAACACGAATCTAACGGGCGGGATAGTATTTATTCCCGCAGCTGGAATTCCCTTTCTTTGAGTTATCACACCGCGATAAATGAGAACCTGTTATTAAGTATTAAAGGCTGGTTACCATTTCGCTACAAAAAAGACAATCCGGAGCTAATTGATTATGTAGGCTATGGTAAATTAAGCTTAACCTATAACATAATTCCAGACAAATTACTCGTAGATCTTATGCTTAGAAAGGGCATTAAAGACTGGAATGGAACAGTACGAACCAGGCTTCTTTATAAACCTTTTGATTCCTCAAATTTCAATTTAATGCTGGAGTGGTATAAAGGAAATGCAGAAAGCCTTATCAACTTTGAAGAAAACCGAAGTATGATTCGCGCCGGATTCGTTCTAAAAGCAGACGAATTAAACTTTCTGAAATCCCTCCCAGACGCAATTTAACAAACCTTTTAGATTATTGGTTCGGGTTTTTCGGAACTAAATATTAATTTCGCGCCTTCAATTTATGAAAATGAACAAAACGGACTTACAAGCACAAAGAACACGTTTAATTGAAAAATTGGGTGTCCAGTTTGAAAAAGAGCACCAGTTAGCTCCGGTTGCAGCCAGGATCTTTGCCACGCTTATCGTCACCGGTAAAAAAGGGATCACTTTTGAGCAACTGGTAACCGATTTAAATGCAGGAAAAAGTACGGTTTCTACTCATTTAGAGCATCTTCAGACAACCAACCGTATTGAATATTACACAAAATCTGGAGATAGAAAACGGTATTTTATTGTGAAACCAGACCTGATGGAAAACCATGTTGATGAGCTGACCGCTAAGTGGGAAGCACAAAAATGTATTCATAAAGAGGTTCTGGAATACAAGCAAAGAAGCAACGAACTTAATAAAGAAGATCCGCCTTTCGATTTGGAATTTCAAAAAAGCCTGTTAGACTTTTTAGATGAAGCAACCGCAGCGCTTAATAAATTAAAGAAGAACATCAACATCTATTAATTACAACACATTAAAAAGCAATGAAAAAGATAATTTATTTCAGTTTGTTTATAAGCGCGGCCGTTTTCACTTCTTGTTCCAACGGGAAGGAAGAACAAGAAGCGCAGCAAGCGGCCCAGGCACAAGGCCCACAACCTCACCCGGTATTAGAAGTGCAAACAAAAACAGTTACCGGTTATACTTCTTACCCTACGAGCATAGAAGGTGTGGTTAATAGTGAAGTTAGAGCAAAAGTTTCTGGTTATATCACTGATGTTTTAGTAGATGCCGGTGAAAAAGTAACCAAAGGCCAAAGGCTTTTTAAGCTTGAAACCGAATCTTTATCGGGAGATGCCGAAGCCGCACAGGCAAATGTAAACGCAGCCCGGGTTGAAGTTGAAAAACTAAAACCTTTAGTTGAAAAAGATATTATTAGTGAGGTGCAACTGGAAACTGCAAAAGCACAACTTTCCCAGGCCCAGGCTAATTATAACAGTATCGCCGCAAATATTGATTACGCAAATATTAAAAGCCCGGTAGATGGTTATGTAGGTAATATAAATTTTAGAAATGGAGCGCTCGTTTCTCCAGGAGACCCAACGCCACTTACCACAGTTTCACAAACCGACGAGGTTTATGCCTTCTTTTCTATGAACGAAAAAGATTATATGAGCTTTCTTCAAGAAACTTCAGGCAGCAGTATACAAGAAAAGATAGCTAATTTCCCAGAAGTAAGTCTAATACTGGCCAACGGTAAAGAATATGAGGAAAAAGGGAGAATTCAAACAATTTCAGGACAAATTGATCCTTCTACAGGGACGGTTACTTTCAGAGCGAAATTTCCTAATCCAAATCAACTATTATCCAACGGGAATAGTGGTAAGATTCGAGTACCACAAACTTTTGAAGACGTAATTGTAGTACCCGAAATTTCAAGTTTTGAGCAACAGGGAAGAACTTACGTTTACAAAGTCCAGGGCGATAGTTTAGCCGTTTCTACACCTATTACAGAAACTTCAAGAGTAAATAATCTTATTGTGGTGGAATCCGGGCTTAAAAAAGGCGATAAAATTGTTGCGCAGGGCGTAGCGAAACTAAGAAATAACACTCCAATAAAACCGCAAGAAATTCCTTTTGATAGTATTGCGAATTCTATTAATACAGTATTTAAATAAGACTTTAAGATGCTAAAGAAATTTATAGAAAGACCGGTATTATCTACGGTTGTTTCCATTATAATTGTGGTATTGGGTGTGCTGGGAATATCAACCCTTCCCGTAACGCAATATCCAGATATTGCCCCTCCAACGGTTCAGGTTTCGGCCAATTTCCCTGGGGCTAATGCTCAAACAGTACTGGAAAGTGTAATTATTCCTATTGAAGAGCAAATTAACGGGGTTGAGGGAATGGATTATATTACCTCAACAGCCAGTAACAACGGTAGTGCCAGTATACAGATATTTTTTGATCAGGGAGTAGATCCAGATATCGCCGCGGTAAATGTTCAAAACCGTGTAGCACGGGCTACACCTTTACTACCACAGGAAGTAACGCAATCTGGGGTAACCACGCAAAAAGAACAAACCAGTGCCTTAATGTTCTTTACCGTACTTTCAGACAACCAAGAATATGACGCAACTTTTATTCAGAATTATTTGAATATTAACGTGATTCCGGAATTGCAGCGTATTAACGGGGTGGGTAATGTAAATGTTTTTGGCGCCAAGAAATATGCGATGCGAATCTGGCTTCAGCCTGAAAAATTAGCGGCTTATAACTTAATTCCTTCCGATGTTATTGCGGCTATTAATGAACAAAGTCAGGAAGCAGCCGCCGGATCTTTAGGTCAGAATAATGCTGAAGCTTTTGAATATGTACTTCGTTATAGTGGTAGATATCAGGACGAAGACCAATATAGGGATATTATTATAAAAGCCCTGGATAACGGGCAATACCTAAGGTTAGATGATGTTGCAGAAGTTGAGCTTGATGCCGAAGGTTATAATGTTATTGGGTATACCAATGGCAAGCCGGGAGTGAATATGGCTGTTTACCAAACGCCGGGTTCTAATGCACAGGAAATTATTGAGAATATTCACCAAAAGCTGGACGAAATGGAAAAAGATTTTCCAACCGGGCTTTCAGTTTATATAAATTTTGATACCAACGAATTTCTTACTGCCTCTATAGATAAAGTGATTTTAACGCTTATTGAAGCGTTCATTCTGGTATTTATAGTAGTTTTTATATTTCTTCAGGACTTTAGGTCTACCCTTATTCCTGCCATTGCAGTACCGGTTTCCATAATTGGGACGTTCTTTTTCTTAAACCTTTTTGGGTATTCCATAAACCTGTTGACGCTATTTGCGCTGGTACTGGCTATTGGTATTGTGGTTGATGATGCCATTGTAGTTGTAGAAGCCGTACACGCAAAAATGGAAGAAGGAGCCAAAGACGCAGTTAGTGGCACAAGAAAAGCGATGGACGAAATTACAGGAGCCATTATTTCAATTACCCTGGTAATGGGTGCTGTATTTATTCCCGTAACCTTTATTACGGGGCCCACCGGGGTTTTCTACGAACAATTTGGTGTGACTTTAATCGTAGCCATTGCAATATCTGCAGTGAACGCTTTAACTTTAAGTCCCGCGCTTTGTGCTATTTTCTTAAAACCACATCGTGAAGACGAAGAACATAAGAAAAAGAACTTTTTACAGCGCTTCTTTAGCTCGTTTAATACCGCTTTTAAAGTAACCACTGACAAGTATGTAAATTCCCTTTCATTTTTAAGTAAAAATAAGTGGATTACAGGACTTATAATCTTAGCTGCAGTTCTTGCTATAGTTTGGGGAGCTAAAACTACTCCAACCGGTTTTGTACCAGATGAAGACCGTGGAATATTATTTGTAAATGTTGAATTACCTGCCGGTGCTTCTTTAGACAGAACCGTAGGAATTACTTCAGAATTAGAGAAAAAAGCTCAGCAAATAGAAGGTGTACAAGGAGTTTCTTTGGTAAATGGTTATAGTTTAATTGGTGGAGCAGGTAGTAACTATGCGCTTGGTTTTATTAAATTAGACGATTGGAGTGAACGCGAAGAAGATCATTTATCGGTTGAATCAATCCAGGGACAATTATTTCAAATTGGCGCTTCGTTTTCTGATGCCGAAATGTTATTTTTCTCTCCTCCCAGTATTCCAGGGTTTGGAGTTTCAGGAGGATTTGAAGCAAAATTATTAGATAGATCGGGAGGTACTTTCCAGGAACTGGACAACCAAACCCAAAATTATATTGCAGCACTTTCCCAAAGACCGGAAATTCAGTATGCACAAAGTTCTTTCAATACGAATTATCCGCAGTATGAAATGGATTTAAATATTCCGAAAGCTAAAGAAGCCGGAGTGGATATTTCTACCATCTTCTCTACGCTGCAAGGTTATATTGGAAGTATTTACGCAGCAGATTTCTCCAGATTTGGTAAACAATATCGGGTGTATGTACAGGCTTTACCTGAAGATCGCGCCGGCACCGATGATTTGAATTCTTTATTTGTAAGAAATTCAAATGGAGAAATGGCGCCTTTAAGTGAATTTGTAAGCTTAAAACGTGTTTACGGTCCGCAATCTGTAACCAGGTTCAACCTGTTTAACTCGGCTACCATAAACGGTGCGCCTGCACCCGGATATTCATCGGGAGATGCTATTGCCGCAGTACAGGAAGTAAGTGCAGAATCGCTACCATCTAATTTTAGCGTGGATTATAGCGGACTTACCCGGGAAGAAGTTTCGGCAGGTTCACAGTCTACTTTCATTTTGATTTTAAGTATCCTATTTGTTTACTTTATTCTATCAGCGCAATATGAAAGTTACCTAATTCCATTCGCCGTGTTACTATCACTTCCGGTTGGGGTAATGGGTTCTTATTTAGTTACTAAATTTACAGGGCTTCAGGCAAATATTTATTTCCAAATTGCTTTAATAATGCTGCTAGGGCTGCTGGCCAAAAACGCAATTCTTATTGTTGAATTTGCGATGCAACGTAGAAAAGCCGGCCTTTCTATTGTAGATGCCGCCTTAGATGGTGCCAGGGTGCGTTTAAGACCTATTTTAATGACTTCCTTTGCATTTATTATTGGTTTACTTCCCTTAGTATTTGCTGGCGGTACAGGTGCTGCAGGTAACCGTTCTATAGGTACCGGAGCTGTTGGAGGTTTGTTAGTTGGCACCATTCTGGGAGTTTTTATTATTCCAATTCTTTATATCATTTTCCAACATTTACAGGAAAAAATAACCGGTGTACCGGAAGCAGCTAAAACAGAAAATAAATCAATTTCTGAAAAAGAATAACAATGAGAAAGAACAGTATATATAAACTTTTGCTTGGGGGAGCCCTACCATTTTTACTGGTTTCCTGTTTTGCAGCTAAAGAATACGATCGTCCTGAAATAGAAGAGATTTCTGAAGAATTGTATAGAACAGATAATCTTCCGCAGGATTCCTTAAATATGGCAACGATTTCCTGGACCGAAATTTTTACCGATCCTATTCTGAAAAACCATATTGAAGATGGGCTGGAGAATAACATAGATATACGCATTGCAATACAACAAATGCTGGCAGCAGAAGCGTACGTAAAACAAGGAAAAGCAAGTTATTTTCCAACGCTTAGCGCAGGGCCATCTGTAAACCATCAAATTTTATCTCCTAACAGCCAGTTTGGTTCTTTCTTTGACGGAAGTATTACACAATACGATATCACCGGGAACCTCTCTTGGGAAGCTGATATCTGGGGGAAAATAAGAAGTAACGACCGTGCTTTTACCGCCGCTTACCTGCAGAGTGAAGCTGCGCATAAAGCGGTAAAAACTCAGCTTATTTCCAATATTGCTAATAATTATTATCAATTACTTAGTCTGGACGAGCAACTTAGGATAGCCAAAGAAACCCTGGAAACCAGGAAAAGCAGTTTGGAAACTACAGAGGCTCTTAAAGATGCCGGGAATGTTACCGAAGTTGGAGTACAACAAACCAAAGCCCAGCTGCATACGGCCGAAGCTTTGGTAGTTCAGCTTGAAAACCAAATTCGCTTACTGGAGAATTCGTTTTCAATTTTACTAGGCGCTGGGCCACAGGAAATAGAACGAACCGACTTATCTGATCAAAATATTGTGAGCCCATTGAATACCGGAGTTCCTGCACAATTGCTAAGAAACAGGCCAGATGTGATTGCCGCCGAATACGGACTAATTAATGCTTTTGAGCTTACTAATGCGGCTCGTGCTAACTTTTATCCGTCGCTTACTTTAACCGCTGCAGGTGGTTTTCAAAGTTTAGAACTGGATAAATTACTAAATGCAAATTCCCTTTTTGCTAATTTGGGCGCTTCGCTTTTGCAGCCCATTGTAAATAAACGGCAAATTAGAACTCAATATGAAGTTTCGCAGGCACAGCAGGAAGAAGCTTTGCTTAACTTTAAACAGGCCATTTTGGTGGCTGGAAGGGAAGTTTCAGATGCACTTTCTAATTACCAGGCCAGTACAGAACGTATAGAAATTCTTGAAAACGAATTTGAAGCTTACAACAAAGCATCGGGCTATTCAGAAGAATTACTTAATAATGGTATGGTAAATTACCTTGAAGTTTTAACAGCCAGAGAGAATGCTTTAAACTCACAGCTAAACTTAATTAATGCTGAATACAATAAATTAAATTCCATCGTAAATCTTTATAAAGCCCTTGGTGGAGGCTGGCAATAAATTGTGTTGAATTTGTTTTGTTAATTTGTGAATAAACAGCTCCAGAATTAAATTTTGGGGCTGTTTTTTGTTGAAATTCAATTTTATTTTCGACTAAACCGGTAAATTCAGTAACTTTAAGAAAGCTTAAAATTTATAAAAAATGAAAAGTAGTTTTAGCGATATTATAAAAGACGAAAAACCTGTTTTAGTGGACTTTTTTGCCGATTGGTGTGGCCCTTGCAAAACGCTGGCGCCAATTCTAAAAGACGTAAAAGCAGAATTGGGAGACGGCGTGAAAATTGTAAAGATAGATGTAGATAAAAACCAGGAACTGGCAGGAAAATACCAGGTGCGCGGTGTACCAACAATGATGTTGTTTAAAAACGGAGAACAACTTTGGAGACAATCTGGGGTTTTACAGAAAGCAGAAATTATTGAAGTGATCAATTCTAATTCATAAAAATTATTACTTACTGATCATTAACAGATTGCTTCGCACGAAATTGGGTTCCAATGACGATTTCATAAGATATTAGTAATTTATTTTTCTGAATTATAAATCTTTAAGATCCTGAACATTTAAATCATCTATCGGCCAATCTGCAAGTCGGGCGCCGGCCTGATAAGCACTTTCCATAAAATCCAGCAAGACCTGGCGTGGGTTTTCTTCTTCCCTAAGATTCGCGTAAGTAAGTATAGCCATTGGACTGCCATTGCTCATTTCCCAGCTCGCTGAAGCCGGTCGTAACTTTTCATTTTGAATATTTTCGGGTTTAGGAAAAGTATAGGAATAAAATGCCGGTTCCAGCACCTTATCGTCTCCAGGCCAGAATCCAAAACTTATACATTCATGACTATAGGCATCTTTATCTGAAATTCTTGCTTCTGCAGGCATTTTTGGAGCTTTTTTCCCCGAAAATCTTGTTACAGCCAAATCCATAGAATGCCAGTATAAATGAACTGGAGAGGTTTTTCCATAAAATCTACCGCTGAATTCTTTAAAAACACTTTCTGTCCATAATAAGGTTTTCCATAGTTTTTCTACATAAGATTCATCGTAATGATAGTATTCTGAAATCACTGAAAACTCTTTTTCAATTCCCAAGTCATAAGGCTTATCTAGAATTTTCACCCAGATGTCTAGTTCTTTTAAAACTGCAAAAACCTGAGTATAAAAATCTGCTATACTTAATCCATTTTCAAGATTTAAAGTCCTCAAATCCCCTTCGCTGGTATGTATTTCCAGTTGGTGTGTAACTATATTAAAAGCTATAGAAAAACTGCTGAATCCATTATTATAGGGAATTGACCCGGAGCTGAATCCCTTTTCAGTGATATAATGTGTAACAAACCACCAATGGTTTTTTCTTGGTGTAAGTTTCAACTTGATTTTACCAACTATTTGTAGGAAAAGATGGAGCGTGAGTTTCTCCTTTTCGAAACCCACATATTTTAAATCCGGAAGCAAAGTATTTTCCATTATAGTTCTTTTAAAATTAGGCAAGCACTTCCTGAAATTCCGGTGTTTTTTCGATGATTTTTTTAGCGAAAGGACACAGCGGAATTACCTTTAATTTATTTTCCTTGGCAAAATCTACTGCGGCTTTTACCATTTTTTTACCAACACCTTCACCTTTAAAATCCGGATCAACTTCAGTGTGATCTATAATAAATTTATTTTTTCCTGCCCAGGTATAGGTTATTTTTCCGGCTTGTTTTTCATTTATCAAAGCTTGAAAAAAGCCCTTTTTTTCTTCGTCATGTTGTTCAATCTTCATATTTCAATTATTTTGGATTATCGTAAGCTTCTGCTCTAATTTAGCTTCCCTCCTTTTGCTGTCCACCAGGGATGCACTTCAACTTTTAACCTTCCGGATTTTACCATAGGATCCTGATTTGCTAAACTATCAGCTTCTTCCTGCGTGGCTGTATTATAAACTACAATTCCGCGAATTTCATCATCGTCACCAAAAGGCCCAACCAGGCTCGCGTAGCCCTCTTCTGCCATTCTGCTTAAATAAGCAAGATGTTCTTTTTGCAGGTTTGCAGCTTCAGTAGAATCCTGGCTGCGGTTTTCACCTTTTTTCAGAAAAACCATATAATATTGCTGCATCAAATAGGTGCTATCGCTGTCTTGATAGGAAAAGGTTTGGTAGCCTTTTTCATTTAGATTATTCGCAATAGAATCTATATTGATTTTAGGCTTTTTCTCCTCAACTACTTCCGGCCCGGGAATACCACGCTCCTGCTTTGGAATATCTTTACAGGAATTTATTAAAAATGGAATAACAAGTATGTAAATTAATTTCTTCATATTAAATTTTACCAGTTTTTATACGGGTTCTGGCTTAATTGGGAATTATAATATTTTATATCTCCGGTGACTTCTTCTCCCAGCCACCCCGGTTTCTTAAAAGTATCTGTTTCCTTCTTCAATTCGATTTCTGCAACGATTAGACCTTTATTTTCCCCTCGAAACTCATCAATTTCACAAACAAAATCACCTACTTTCACTAAATACCGTGTTTTTTCTATAATTCCCGGTTCGCAGAGATCAAATAAAGCTTCTGCATCTTTTTTATCGATTTTCTTTTCCCACTCAAACCGTGTAAGTCCGTTTTTAGAAGTTTTCCCTTTAATGGTTAAAAAAGCCTGATCTCCGGTAATTCTTAAACGGACTGTACGTTCAGGATCGGTATTTAAAAAACCCTGTTTTATACTGAAATTCTTAAATGATTCCTTTTTAAAATCTTCTGAAAGCACAAGGTATTTACGTTCAATTTCCTGCATTTAATTATTGTGTGCTATATTTTTAATTTCATCTGAAGGAATTCTTACTACGTCTAACTCGGGCTTATTCGCAATGGCAACCATCGCCCTGGCAATACTTTCAGCTGAAATAGACTTATATTTTCGTAAGGTTCCCAGGAAAAACGGGTTAATAAAATTGAGCATTACTTTTCCAATTTTTTCAAAAGTCCTGCTTTCCTTTCGCTCGCCGGTAATAAGCGACGGTTGCAAAATATAGGTGTTTTTGATTTCCTGTGCTAAAACCTCTTTCTCCATTTTCCCCTTGGTACGGTTATAAAACACCCGGCTTTCAGGATTTGCACCAAGTGCAGAAACCACGAGAAAAGTATTTATATTATTTGCCTTGCAAAGTTTAGCCGCGGTAACTGGAATTCCGTGATCAACTTTTGTGTACGTCTTCTGATCTGGGGTCTTCTTTTTGGTGGTACCCACACAACAGAAAACCTCATCCCCGGTAAATTTATCTTTCTGCTCCTCGAGCTTAAAAAGATCTATTAAATGTTCTTCGATTTTAGGATGATTTTTTTCTACCGAATTTCTAGAGAAAAGTTTGATTTTCTCATACCTGTCATCCTCCAGTAATTGCTCAAGTAACATTCCTCCGGTGAGGCCGGTAGCTCCTAAAATTATTGCTGTTTTTGGCATATGTTATTTATTAATGAACCGGTCTTTGTCTGGTTCCTCTAAAATTAATTATTTCAATTCTTTGTTTTTCTTTATTTTCTCTATAAACTATATAATTATTTTTATCTATCAAAGCTTTAAAAAGCTTAGGGTTTTGAGTGGACTTAAGAAAAACTCTGGATTTACAATGATGATTTGAATAACTACTTTAAGCTTTTCTTCGAGTTTAAGTATTTCTTTTTCAGTCCAATTTTCTTCTAAATATTCCAGCAATTTCTGCAACCTGCTTTTGCATTTTCTGTCCAAAAGATTGCTAATGCCATTTTTTAAACATTCGCATTACTTCTTCATTGGGGAGCACTTTATCATTATCGGCATCATCTAAGCCTTTTTGAATAGCAGCTTTCTCAATGTCGCTAAGTTTATCCCACCAATCTTCTTTTTTTTGCTCATTGTAGATTTCAGCCACTTTTGCTATAAGATGAAGCAATTCGTCATCAGCTTCCTGAACATAAGCCAAAACCCGTTGCTTAAGCTTTTTCTCTTTCACCATTTTTTTAATTGATTTTTATAAAGTTACGATTTTTAATTTTCTGATGTAGCAGGATTCTATAACGGGTTTGGGAATTAAATAGCTTTCCAGACCACATGAAGTTTCTTTAACTTTGTAAAGTGATCGAAAACCTTCCTCTTCGCAAAATCATCCATATTGACATGGATGCGTTCTACGCTTCGGTAGAACAACTGGACAATCCCGATTTACGCGGTAAGGCGATTGCTGTGGGCGGCAGTTCACAAAGAGGCGTTGTTAGTGCCGCGAGTTACGAAGCTCGCAAATTTGGCGTTAAAAGCGCTATGAGCAGCGTAATTGCCAAACGCAACTGTCCGCACCTGATTTTTGTAAAACCACGTTTTGAGCGTTATCGCGAAATTTCGCAGCGTATTCGGGAGATTTTCTTTGAATATACCGATCTCGTAGAGCCTCTTTCCTTAGATGAAGCCTATCTTGATGTTACTGAAAACAAAAAAGGAAATCCCAGCGCAAGCCTTATTGCAAAAGAAATCCGGGGAAAAATTAAGAAGAAAACGGGCTTAAATGCTTCAGCGGGAATTTCTGTCAATAAATTTATTGCCAAGATTGCCAGCGATTTTAATAAGCCAAACGGACAAAAAACGGTAAATCCTGAAGAAGTTGAAGAGTTTCTGGAAATTTTAGATATCAGGAAATTTCACGGGGTGGGAAAAGTGACTGCTGAAAAAATGTATATGCTGGGTATTTTCACCGGAAAAGACCTGAAACAGAAATCCCAGGAATATTTAACCGAAAAATTCGGAAAAAGCGGTGCCCATTATTACAACGTGGTTCGCGGCATTCATTTAAGCGAGGTTAAACCAAACCGGATTAGAAAATCACTCGGCGCGGAAAGGACTTTTAATGAAAATATTTCTTCAGAAATTTTTATGCTGGAAAGGCTTGAAAACATTGCCGAAGAAATAGAACGCCGACTCATAAAAAGCAATGTTGCTGGAAAAACCATAACCCTTAAAATAAAATACAGTGATTTCACCCTGCAGACTCGCAGTAAGACCATTTCATTTTATGTTTCCAGCAAGGAACTTATTTTAGAAAATGCTAAAGAATTATTATACCAGGAAAAAATGAAGAATTCCGTGCGACTTTTAGGAATTTCCCTTTCCAACCTGAATACCGATAAAAACGAAAAGAAACCGGAAGGAGTAAAAAAAGTTGAAGTCCAGCTGAAATTTGAGTTTTAAACAAAAAACCCCCGAATACATTGTATTCCGAGGTTTTTAATTATAAATATTACTGGACTATTCTATTTCTGAAATTCTTAAAGTATTTACCATGCCTTTTTCACCAATTGGCATTGCAGCCAGGTTTATGGTAAAATCACCAACTTCTACAAAAGATTTCTCTTTTGCAATCCGGTTAATATCTTCTATAGTTTCGTCTGTACTTACAAATTTATCATAATGAAAAGCCTTTACACCCCATAATAAACTGAGTTGTGAAAGGATTCTATTATTAGAAGTATACACTAAAATATGCGCCTCCGGTCTCCAGGCTGAAATTTGGAAGGCAGTATAGCCACTATTGGTTAAGGTACAAATTGCTTTGGCTTTAATCTCGTTAGCCATATGGGCCGCGTGATAACAAACCGATTTGGTGATATAACGCTTGGTGCGTACGTGTGGCGGATCGTGTGGAACTTTAATCAATGGTGAATTTTCAACACTCTCCAAAATTTGTGTCATCTTTTGAATCACCTGCACAGGGTACTGCCCTACTGAAGTTTCTCCACTTAGCATCACCGCATCAGCACCATCCATTACAGAGTTTGCAACATCGTTAACCTCTGCTCTTGTTGGGGTAAGACTGGTGATCATCGTCTCCATCATTTGGGTAGCGATTATTACCGGAATTCTTGCTTTTTTAGCTGTTAATACTAATTTCTTTTGAATAAGCGGAACTTCCTGCGCCGGAATTTCTACTCCTAAATCTCCACGAGCCACCATTAAACCATCACAGTAGGCCACGATCTTATCGATATTGGCTACACCTTCCGGTTTTTCGATTTTAGCTATAATGGGGATTTTATATTCGCTGTGCTTTTTAATTAAATCCTGAAGTTCTTTTAGATCTTCAGCATGACGAACAAATGATAGAGCCATCCAGTCTACCTGCATTTCACAGGCAAAAATGGCGTCTTTTACATCCTTTTCAGTTAAAGCAGGAAGGGAAATATTGGTATTTGGAAGGTTTACACCTTTCTTTGATTTTAAAGGTCCACCCTGAATAACAAGGGTTTTAACTTCATCTTTTTTATTTGTACTTACTACTTCAAAAATAAGTTTACCATCGTCTAACAAAATACGCTCTCCCGCTGATACATCTTGCGGAAAAGTTTCGTAATTCATATAAACACGTTCTGCGGTTCCTTTAAATTCTTTTCCGGTAGCAAAAATAATCTCATCACCTTCAGAAACTACCACTTCGTCTTTCATGACTCCTACCCGAAGTTTAGGGCCCTGTAAATCTCCAAGAATTGCAGCGTTATACCCTTTTTCTTTGTTCAGATCCCTAATCATTTTGATGCGTTCTCTTACATCTTCATAATTAGCGTGGGAAAAGTTAACTCTAAAAACGTTTACTCCGGCCTGGAGCATTTTATCTAAGGTTTCTTTGGAACTCGTTGCCGGGCCTAGGGTTGCAACGATTTTAGTCTTCTTATTTGTTGGCATTATTCAAAAATTAAATTTTGTTTAGATTTTAATAAATCTGTGTCAATTTTATAAACCGCTATTACCTGCGGTATCTGACTTATGGCATTAACAAGTAAATTGAGGTCTTTTTGATTTAGCTCCTCGTCTATTTTAAGAAAGAAATCAACCTTTTTATACTCAGGTACCAGGTTTACCTGCAAGGGTCTCACTTCTTCTTCTTCAAACAAAGAACCCGAACTTAATATTTTTTTAGGTTCTCCTTTAAACTTATTGGCCACAAGGTGATAAGATCTGAAATTTGCCAGATCTTTAAAGGTATAATGGGCGTAGAAAGCTTCTACCGATTTATGGTTGAAGTCTATATCCCTGCGTTCTCTTTTTAATTGAAGTTTAAGATGCTTATTTAATAAATAAGCCATCTTATATTCTTCTAAATCACCGTATAGTGCTATTAAGCCAAAATCATCTTCTTCTACATCCTCAAGCAGCATTTTATGAGATTGCATAGCTTTTAATTTAAGGTTAAAGATAAGATAAGATTGAGAAAAATGAAGGTTTAGAGTGCCAAAACTTCATATTTATCTACGAAAACGTTATAGTTTGCGCTACTTTCACAATTTTAAGTGATTTTATTTTGAAGTGCATAATAGGCCCTTTTCGCAGTTTTTTCTTCGGCTTTCTTTTTTGAGGTTGCCCTTGCTTTTGCCACAACCTTATCGTCTAACCGCAATTTTACGGCAAAATGTTTTATCTCGTCGTTCCCGGTATCTTCATAAACTTCAAAGTCGAATTCCCGCTTTTCTTTTTGACACCATTCTATAAACAGGCTTTTATAACTTATTACCTGGCCTTCTAATTGCTCTATATCCACATAAGGATCTATCACTCTTTCATAAATAAAGCGCTTACAATATTTATAACCTCTGTCAAGATATATTGCACCAATTAAGGCTTCGAATAAATTGCCATGAATATTTGATCCAAATTGATCTTTTGGAATATTGGTTTGAACGTGGTCTATAAGATTCAGGTCTTTGCCAAGTTCATTTAAATGCTTTCGGCTAACTACTTTAGAGCGCATCTTGGTAAGATAACCTTCGTTACCGCCGGGTACTGCTTTAAAAAGATGGGAAGCAATTACAGCACTTAACATCGCGTCTCCCAGAAATTCCAGGCGTTCAAAACTCACCGCATTTCCCTTTTCATCTTTAATATTTAAAGAACGGTGGGTAAAGGCTTTGCGGTAGTGAAGTATATTTTTGGGCTTAAAACCCAGAATTTTATATAAAATTGAAAAAAAATTCCCGCCTTTATCAGAACGGGAATTTAATATATTTCGAAGAACGCCCATACTTAAAGGTTATTCATCAAATCTTTTAAATAGTAAACAAGCGTTGTGACCTCCAAATCCAAACGTGTTGCTCATTACCACCTTTACGTCACGTTTCTGGGCCTTGTTTAAGGTAAGGTTTAATTCAGGATCAATATTTTCGTCTTTGTGTTCGTGGTTTATAGTAGGTGGTACTATTCCATGTTTCATAGACAAAATTGCTGAAATTGCCTCTACGGCCCCTGCAGCACCAAGCAAATGCCCGGTCATTGATTTTGTTGAATTGATATTCATCGTTTTGGCGTGTTCACCAAAAACCTTACTTATCGCTTTCAATTCGGCTACATCTCCTAATGGAGTAGAAGTTCCGTGCGTGTTAATGGCATCTACATCTTCGGGTTTCATCTCTGCATTTCGAAGACAGTTTTCCATAACCGCAACAACCCCGTTTCCTTCAGGATGTGGTGCCGTCATATGGTAAGCATCAGAAGATAATCCTCCTCCAAGTACTTCAGCATAAATTTTAGCTCCTCTGGCCTTGGCGTGCTCATATTCTTCAAGAATAAGTGTACCTGCACCTTCCCCTAACACAAATCCGTCTCGAGTAGCATCAAAAGGTCTTGATGCTGTTTCGGGATTTTCGTTCTGTGTAGAAAGGGCGTGCATAGCATTAAAACCACCCATACCAGCCATAGTTACCGCAGCTTCAGAACCTCCGGAAACAATAATATCACTATGTCCCAGCCTAATATTATTCAATGCATCTATCATAGCATTTGCTGCAGATGCACACGCTGAAACGGTAGTGTAATTTGCTCCCATAAACCCGTGACGAATAGAGATATTACCCGGGGCAATATCTGCAATCATTTTGGGGATAAAGAAAGGATTAAACCTTGGTGTACCATCTCCCGTCGCAAAGTTTATCACTTCGTTCTGAAAAGTTTCCAATCCGCCAATTCCGGCCCCCCATATTACACCAACCCGGTACTTGTCTACAGTCTCAAGGTTGATGCCGGAATCTTTTATTGCTTCATCTGAAGCTACAATGGCATATTGGGCAAACCTGTCCAGCCTTCTTACTTCCTTACGGTCAAAGAAATCGAGCGGGTCAAAATTTTTGAGTTCACAAGCGAATTTGGTTTTGAATTTTTCAGTATCGAAATAGGTAATAGGTGCACCACCACTTTTTCCGGCTACCAAAGCCTCCCAATATTCTTCAATATTGTTACCAATGGGGGTTAGGGCTCCCAGGCCCGTTACTACAACTCGCTTCAACTCCATATGGTCTATACTCTTTTTATTTTTTTGCGTCTTCAATATAAGAAATTGCCTGACCTACTGTGGCAATGTTCTCAGCCTGGTCATCAGGAATCTGGATATCGAATTCTTTCTCGAATTCCATGATCAATTCCACAGTGTCCAATGAATCAGCACCCAGATCGTTTGTGAAGCTTGCTTCGTTAACAACCTCGTTCTCGTCAACACCTAACTTGTCAACGATAATCGCTTTTACTCTTGATGCAATGTCTGACATAATACTTTTATTTTAATTTTGATTAGGTGGCAAAAATAAAAAACTTTATTTTAAAACCGATTTTTACTTTAAAAATGTGATCGTAATTTACATAAATTTAGTTGAAAGGACTTAATTTTACATTCTAATAATTGTTAATAAGCTTATTTTGAGCAATCCAACGCATACCGCACAAAAAAAAATAGTTGTCTTTGCCTCCGGCTCCGGAACCAATGCCGAAAATATCATTAAATATTTTCAAAAACAGCCAGATGCCAGTGTGGTGGCGGTTTTCTCTAATAAAAGATCTGCCAAAGTGCTGAAAAGAGCTCACGATCTAAATGTTAAAGCGCTTTATTTTGACCGTGATGCACTCTACAATAGTCACGATGTTCTGCATATTTTAGAAGATATAAATCCAGATTTGATAGTTTTAGCAGGATTTATGTGGATTTTCCCAACAGACATTTTAAAACGCTTTCCAAACAGAATAATAAACATTCATCCAGCCTTACTTCCAAAATATGGCGGCAAGGGAATGTATGGAATGCACGTTCATCAAGCTATAATTCAGAATAAAGAAAAAGAAAGCGGCATAAGCATTCATTATGTAAATGAAAATTATGATGAAGGCGAAGTGATTTTTCAGGCGAAAACAGAAATTTCAGAAGAAGATACGCCTGACACGCTCGCACAAAAAATTCATAAACTGGAGTATAGACATTTCCCCGAAATTCTTCAGCAAATACTTCAAAAGAAATCACAGTAGTGCAAACAGCTCAGGTACACATTTATACAGATGGCGCCGCGAGAGGAAATCCCGGTCCCGGCGGTTACGGCATTGTGATGGAATGGGTAGGAAAAGCATACCGCAAAGAATTTGCAAAAGGTTTTAAACATACCACCAACAACAGGATGGAATTGCTTGCTGTAATTGAGGCTCTAAAAAAACTGAAAAAGCCCGGAGTTTCTGCCGTAGTCTTTACCGATTCAAAATATGTTGCAGATGCCGTTAATAAGAAATGGATTTTTGGCTGGGAAAAGAAAAATTTTAAAGACCGAAAAAACGCCGACCTCTGGATAGAATTCCTAAAAGAATTTCGAAAACATAATGTAAGTTTTAAGTGGATAAAAGGACATAATGACCATCCACAAAATGAACGTTGTGACGCGCTTGCGGTGGCGGCCTCAAAAGAAAAAAGACTTTTAATAGATGAAGGTTTTCAGCAAAGTTGAAGCGAACTATTATATATGTAAGTTAGCTGAGGCAAGACATAAAGACATTATTAATAATATATATGGATTTCGAAGAAAAGCGTACAACATTTAAATCTCGATTATCGGGTAATTTTGATTGAGCCCTTGAAAAACAAACTGTATATTTGCAGCACATTTTTTAAACCAATTTATGAGTAAATTACTGATTGTAGGCACTGTAGCCTTTGATGCTATTGAAACCCCATTTGGGAAAACCGATAAAATTCTTGGAGGCGCAGGTACCTATATTGGGCTTTCGGCTTCACAGTTTAATGTAGACAGCGCAGTGGTATCTATTGTAGGAGATGATTTTCCACAAAAATACCTTGACCTGCTTACCAAAAACAATATAAATATAGATGGAATTGAAGTGGTTCCCGGTGGAAAAACCTTCTTTTGGAGTGGCCGCTACCATAACGATTTAAACTCCAGGGATACCTTAGACACACAATTAAATGTACTTGCCGATTTTAACCCGGTAGTACCAAACGCTTATAAAGATGCTGAAATTGTAATGCTTGGAAACCTGCATCCTTTGGTACAACTTAGCGTTTTAGAACAAATTAAATCTCCGAAACTCGCCATTTTAGATACTATGAACTTCTGGATGGATAATGCCCTGGAAGATTTAATGAAGGTAATTGCCAAAGTAGATGTAATCACGATTAACGATGAAGAAGCCCGGCAACTTTCAGGCGAATATTCTTTGGCGAAAGCGGCTAAGAAGATCGCCACAATGGGCCCAAAATATGTAGTGATAAAAAAAGGAGAGCATGGAGCTTTATTATTCCACAAAGAGCAGGTGTTTTTCGCTCCCGCACTTCCACTGGAAGAAGTTTTTGATCCAACCGGTGCCGGCGATACTTTTGCAGGTGGTTTTGCAGGCTACCTTGCCAAAACAGGAGATATTAGCTTTGAGAATATGAAAAACGCAATTATCTACGGCTCCAATCTCGCATCTTTTTGTGTAGAGAAATTTGGAACCGAGAGGATGGAGGAACTTTCGGGCGCCGAAGTAAATTCGCGCCTCGCAGAGTTTAAGAAATTAACTCAATTTGAAATAAAATTAACCTAAACTTATGCCCTGAATTTTCAGGGCATTTTTTATATAAAGCAGGAATAAAATCTGCCACGAATTATGAGTGACGCCTTAAAACACGAATGTGGAATTGCACAAATACGGTTGTTAAAACCCCTGGATTACTATAAAGAAAAATATGGTACCGCCTTTTATGGGATTAACAAAATGTATTTAATGATGGAAAAACAGCATAACCGCGGCCAGGATGGCGCCGGTTTTGCCAACATTAAATTAAATACCGCTCCCGGAGATCGCTATATAAGCCGAATAAGATCTAATGCGGCTCAGCCCATTCAGGATATTTTTGAACAGATTAACGGCAGAATTAACGAAGAGATTAAAGCCAATCCTGAGTATGCCGATAATGTTTCTTTGCAGAAGAAAAACCTCCCATATGTAGGGGAAGTTTATCTTGGGCACGTTCGCTACGGAACCTTTGGCAAGAATAGTATAGAAAGTGTACACCCATTTCTTCGGCAGAATAACTGGATGCACCGTAATCTTATTGTGGCCGGAAATTTTAATATGACCAATGTAAACCAGCTTTTTAATAACCTGGTAGAATTAGGGCAGCACCCCAAAGAAAAGGCCGATACCGTTACGGTAATGGAAAAAATTGGTCACTTTTTAGATTCTGAAGTTCAAAAACTTTACAAGAAATTAAAAAAAGAAGGTTATTCTAAAGTTTCTGCTTCGCCTATCATTGCTGAAAAATTAAACGTTGCCAAAATTCTAAGAAAATCGTCTAAAAACTGGGATGGTGGTTACGCTATGGCCGGTTTGCTTGGGCACGGTGATTCTTTTGTGCTTCGTGATCCTGCAGGAATTCGCCCCGCTTATTATTATAAAGACGATGAAGTGGTAGTTGTTGCTTCAGAAAGACCGGTAATTCAAACTGCTTTCAACGTAGATTTTAATGATGTACATGAGCTCCCGCCGGGACACGCCATTATCACCAAAAAAAGTGGAGAAGTAAATATCACCCAAATTTTGGAGCCACTGGAACGAAAAGCCTGTTCTTTTGAGCGTATATATTTTTCCCGCGGAAGTGATGCCGAAATTTATAAAGAACGAAAAATGCTTGGGCGCTTATTAATGCCCGAGGTTTTAAAATCTATAAATCACGATACCATTAATACGGTTTTCTCTTTTATTCCAAATACTGCTGAAACCAGCTTCTACGGAATGGTTGAAGCCGCACAGGATGAATTGAATAAACAGAAAAACGATGCCATCCTTGCTGAAAGAGATACTTTAACCGATGCCAGACTCCAGGAGATTTTAGCGCATCGTTTACGCACCGAAAAAATTGCGATTAAAGATGTTAAGCTTAGAACCTTTATTACTGAAGATAGTAGTCGTGATGATCTAGTAGCTCACGTTTACGACGTAACCTACGGAGTGGTAAAACCGGAAGACAGTTTGGTAATTATAGACGATAGTATTGTTAGGGGAACAACCTTAAAGAAAAGCATCATTAAAATGATGGACAGGTTAAATCCAAAACAGATTGTTGTAGTTTCTTCGGCACCACAAATTCGCTATCCAGATTGTTATGGGATAGATATGGCGCGACTGGAAGACCTGGTTGCTTTTAGAGCAGCACTGGATCTTTTAAAGGATAACAATCAATATGATATTGTAGAGAAGGTTTACGAAAAATGTAAATTACAGGTAGATCTTGCCGATGTAGATGTAAAGAATTTTGTAAAAGAAATCTACGAACCTTTTACCGACGGGCAAATTTCGGATAAAATCTCAAAGTTACTTTGCGATACCGATGTGAAAGCAAAGGTAAAAGTGATTTACCAAACGGTAGATAATTTGCACACCGCCTGCCCTAAAAACCTGGGTGACTGGTATTTCACAGGGAATTATCCAACCTTTGGTGGTAACCGTGTAGTAAATAGAGCTTTTATTAATTTTTACGAAGGAAACGCGGGAAGAGCCTACTAAGTGCAGTTTAACAAGTTTTTCTGCCTTTCGTCTAAAATGATTTTTTAGAGGAATAAGATTATATACATTAGCAGAACCATAAACATAAGTAGGTTAAGTTCATGGTAGATTTGGGGCAAAAAAAGGTGGATCTAAAAATCCGCCTTTTTTTATTTTTACCCGAATTTGAAAATTCTTCAGAAATCAAAACCTTACACAATTCACCTACACAAAAATTCGAACTTTCTTACATTAAATATTGAATTTCAATACTTTAACAGATATTTACGCCGTTGATCTAAAAAATTTGCGGGCAAGATTTATTCAATATACTTTAGACTCACCATAACATAAGTAGGTTAAGTTCATGGTAGATTTGGGGCAAAGAAAGGTGGATCTAAAAATCCGCCTTTTTTTATTTAACATTTTGAAAATTCGTCAGAAATCAGAATCTTACACAAAAACTCAAACTTTCTTACATTAAATATTGAATTTCAATACTTTAACATATATTTACGCCGTTGATCTAAAAAATTTGCGGGCAAGATTTATTCAATATACTTTAGACTCACCATAACATAAGTAGGTTAAGTGATCTAAAAAATTTGCGGGCAAGATTTATTCAATATACTTTAGACTCACCATAACATAAGTAGGTTAAGTTCATGGTAGATTTGGGGCAAAGAAAGGTGGATCTAAAAATCCGCCTTTTTTTATTTAACATTCTGGCAAAAAAAGACCGTCCAAAAGACGGTCTTTTTAATATAATGAATAATAACTTAGTTATTATTTCTGCTTCGCATATCTGCTTCCTACTTCTTTCCAATCAATCACATTAAAAAATGCATCGATATAATCTGGACGACGGTTTTGATAGTTTAAGTAATAAGCGTGTTCCCAAACATCAAGACCTAAAATAGGAGTTCCTCCACAGCCAATTCCTGGCATTAATGGATTGTCCTGATTTGCAGTAGAGCAAATCTCTACTTTTCCACCCTGGTGAACACAAAGCCACGCCCATCCAGAACCAAACTGTCCTGCAGCAGCTTTAGCAAATTCGTCTTTAAAAGCTTCAAAAGAACCATATGCGGTATCTATTGCCTTTGCAAGATCGCCTTCTGGTTTTCCGCCACCGTCTGGAGACATTATTTCCCAAAACAGGTTATGGTTATAAAATCCACCACCGTTATTTCTTACGGCAGTATTTTCTTTATCAAGATTTTCAAGAATATTCTCTATAGTTTTTCCCTCAAGATCGGTACCTTCTACTGCAGCGTTTAATTTCTTAGTGTAACCCGCGTGGTGTTTTCCATGGTGAATTTCCATGGTCTTCGCATCTATATGTGGTTCCAATGCATCAAATGCATATTTTAACTTTGGTAACTCAAATGCCATTTGTATCTATTTTTTAGTGATTAGTAATAAAATTCACTCAAATTTAGGTATTAAGCTATTTAATAAAAACATTTTAATGTTATAAAATACTTAAAAGCCGGGAGAGAATACAAAACATTTTTATTTTACCTTTAAAATTCAAAATTTTCATTAAAATCCAGCATTTTTGACTAATAATTTTACTATTTATAATGCTTCGGCGGGATCGGGAAAAACCTTTACCCTGGTTAAAGAATATTTGCTATTGCTTTTTAAAAGCAAAAAACCCGATGCATACAAAAATATTCTCGCTATTACTTTTACGAATAAGGCGGTAGATGAAATGAAATCCAGGATTATTAGCAGTTTAAGAGATTTTACTGCGGAAGAAACCTCAACTACCACCAACCCGCTATTTAAAATTATTGCCGAAGAAACCGGTTTATCTGAAGCTGAGCTTAAAATCAAAGCTGCGAAAATCCTAAAAAACATCATTCATAATTACGCGGCTTTTGAAGTTTCTACCATAGACGGATTTACGCACCGGGTACTTAGAACTTTCGCCAAGGATCTTGGCCTTCCGGTAAACTTTGAAATTGCTCTGAATACGCAGCAGATATTAATGGAAGCCGTTGAGCGACTTATAAGCAAAGCCGGCACAGATAAAGATCTTACCAAAGTCCTTATCGCTTTTGCCATTAGTAAAACCGATGACGATAAGAGCTGGGATATCGCAAAAGATCTTTTCGAAATTTCTGAACTACTTATTGGCGAAAACCACCAGGAAGCGCTAAAAAAATTAAAGGGAAAAACTCCAGAAGATTTTCGAAAATTCAAGGAAAGAATAAGTTCAGAAATTAAGAAAACCGAAGCCTTAATTGCTGAAACCAGCCACGAATTTTTTGATCTTGTTGAAAGTAATAATATAGAAGAAAAAGATTTTAGTGGCGGTTATGTTTATAAGCATTTTGTAAAGTTAAGAGATCAAAAATCCATAGACGGTTTTGAAAAAGCCTGGATGCAGAAACTGGAAACAGCTCCACTTTATGCTAAATCGCATAAAAACCAGGCGGTAAAGGATGCGCTGGATAGTATTCAATCTTTAATTTTTAGTCTCTTCGAGATTTCCAAAAGAGCGTATTTAAACCTGGATTTTCTAAGCGCAATTAAAAAAAACCTCACCCAACTTTCTTTGCTTAACGCCATAAATAAGGAAGTAGAACTGATTAAAAAAGAGCGCAACCTTATTTTAATTTCAGAATTTAACCCGAAAATAAGCGCGCAGGTTAAAAATCAGCCGGCACCATTTATTTATGAAAGGCTCGGCGAACGCTATCAAAATTATTTTATAGACGAATTTCAGGATACTTCGCAAATGCAGTGGGAAAACCTAATTCCGCTAATAGATAATAAACTTTCTTCTGAAAATATCCAGGATCCGGCCAGTGCGATGCTGGTTGGGGATGCTAAACAATCTATTTACCGCTGGCGAGGCGGCAAAGCAGAACAGTTTATAGACCTGTGCTTGGATACTAACCCGTTTAGTATTGAAAAATGCGTAGAGAATCTGCCAGATAATTACCGAAGCGGAAGTCAGATCGTAAATTTCAACAATAGCTTATTTAATTTTGCAGCCGGGACCTTACAACATCCTGCTTATTCTAATTTATTTCAGGAAAGCGGTCAAAAGCCAAAAAAAGGCAATTTTGGATATGTAAATATTGACTTTATTGAAGCCGAAAATGCTGCTAAAGAACACGAGATTTATCCTGAAAAAATCCTCGAAATTATTCAGAACTTAGAGGAGAAAAAGTTCAAAAAAGGAGATATCTGCATTTTAACCAGAAAGAAGAAAGAAGGTATTACTATCGCCGGCTATTTGAGCGAAAATGATATTCCTGTGGTTTCTTCGGAAACTTTGCTGGTTGCCAATTCTCCTAAAGTGAATTTTATTGCCAATTTGTTGGAATTTTCTTTAAGTCCGAAGGATAATACTTTAAAACTGGAACTTTTTGATTTCCTGGCCGATTTTCTGAAAATAGAGAACCGCTACCCTATTATTTCATCTAATCTGCCGAAGGACGGAAAATTATTTTTCCACTGGTTAAAGGATTATGATATCGGTTTTGACCTGGATGAAATAAGGCACCTTTCGGTTTACGAAGCTGCAGAATATATTATCAGGAGTTTTTCGCTGGTAGGAACATCAAATGCTTATGTACAGTTTTTCCTGGATTTTATCTTTGAAAGCACACAAAAGGCAACCGCAGGAATTTCCGATTTTATTGATCTCTGGCTTCAGGAAAAAGAGAGTTTAAGTATTGTGGTTCCAAAAGCTGAAGATGCCGTGCAAATTATGACCATTCATAAATCTAAAGGATTAGAATTTCCGGTGGTGATCTATCCTTATGCAAATTCAGATTCCAAAAGCACGAGAATGGATTCGCTTTGGTTGCCCATGGAGCCTCCATTAAATGAAATTCCTATGAGTTATCTAAGCGCATCAGACAAAATGCTGAATTGGGGGCCAAAAGCTTCAGATATCTATACTGAATTATTACATCAAAAGGAACTCGACACCTTAAATGTGCTGTATGTTGCCTGTACCCGGGCTTCCCAGCAGCTATATTTATTGAGTAAGAAAGAAATTGATTCCAAAGGCAACGAAAAGTCTTATAAAACTTCAGGTTTATTAATCGGATTTTTAAAAGAAATTGGGAGATGGGATACTAATATTAATACTTATGAATTTGGAGAAATTGGAGTCCCAAAAACTTCAGAAGAAACACAGTCAGCAAATATTATTTCCGAAAAATTTTATTCTTCAGCAACGCAAAATCAAGCAGTGAATATCGTTACTAAATCGGGAATGCTTTGGGACAGCAAACAGGAAGAAGCTATTGAAAAAGGAGAAATTCTGCACGAATTACTTGCGCAAATAGATTATAAAGAACAGGTAAAACCCGTGGTTGCCCAAGCTGTAAACGATGGAATAATCACTAAAGATTCCGCAGAAAAAATTGAGAAACTACTTATTGAAATCACCAGCCATCCGCAGCTTTCAGAATACTATACAGAGAACGCTACAAGTTTTAATGAGCGAGATATTTTAACTCCGGAAGGTAAAAGATTAAGACCTGATAGAATTAATTTTGCAGGAAATACGGTGAATATTATAGATTATAAAACCGGAAAGTTTGATGTTTCGCATGAAGCTCAAATTAATAGCTACGCCGGGATTTTACTGGATATGGGTTACCAAATTGGCAGTAAAAACCTTGTGTATACAAATAAAGCGCTTAAAGTGCGCCTTGTTTAAAAGAAATGTAAATTTGCAAAAAATAGAAAATTATGTACGGAAAGATAAAAGAACATTTACAAGAGGAACTGAAACAAATTGAAGAAGACGGCCTTTTTAAAAAAGAACGAATAATCACCGGCCCGCAGGATGCGGTAATTAAAATTTCTACCGGACAGGAAGTGATAAATTTTTGCGCTAATAACTATTTGGGACTTTCTTCCCATCCGGAAGTTATAAAAGCGGCAAAAGACACCATGGATACCCACGGATTTGGAATGTCTAGCGTTAGGTTTATTTGCGGAACCCAGGATATTCATAAAGAACTGGAGCAAAAAATCGCCGATTTCTACGGAACTGAAGATACCATTCTTTACGCTGCGTGTTTTGACGCCAATGGCGGAATCTTTGAACCGCTTTTAACCAAAGAAGACGCGATAATCTCAGATTCATTGAACCACGCTTCTATTATTGATGGGGTGCGTTTATGTAAGGCGGCAAGATATCGCTATCAGAATGGCGATATGGCAGATTTGGAAAAGCAACTTCAGGATGCTAACGAAAAAGGAGCGCGATTTAAACTAATTGTTACCGATGGTGTGTTCTCTATGGACGGACTTGTAGCTCCGTTGGATAAAATTTGCGACCTGGCCGATAAATATGATGCGTTGGTTATGATAGATGAATGCCACGCTACAGGATTTATTGGAGAAAAAGGAATTGGAACCCTGGAAGAAAAAGGAGTGATGGATCGCGTAGATATTATCACCGGAACTTTAGGAAAAGCACTTGGTGGCGCTATGGGCGGTTATACCACTGCTAAAAAAGAAATTATAGAACTGCTTAGACAGCGTTCAAGACCTTATTTGTTTTCAAATTCCCTGGCTCCTTCTATTGTAGGCGCTTCGCTAAAGGTTTTTGATATGCTTAAAAATGACAACAGCCTTCGCGAAAAACTAAAAAGCAACACTCAATATTTCAAAAAAGGAATTAAAGATGCCGGATTTGATATTATAGATGGAGAATCGGCTATTGTTCCGGTAATGCTTTACGATGCCAAATTATCTCAAAAAATGGCAGAGCGATTACTGGAAGAAGGAATTTATGTAATAGGATTCTTTTATCCCGTAGTTCCAAAAGAAAAGGCTAGGATAAGAGTACAATTATCTGCCGCACACGAGCAGGAGCATTTAGACAAGGCCATTGCCGCCTTTACTAAGGTTGGTAAAGAATTGGAAGTAATTTAGTTTCAATGTTAAAGAGTAGCTGAACTTTATAATGAAAAATTAGCAAAAACAAGGCTTTACAAATCTTAAAAAGCTCTCAAAAACGCCATTATCTAAGGGTTTATTAAGAAAACTTTATTATTTTATGCTTTGCCGATAAGCTTTAACAGTCTACTTTTGTTAACAATTAACACTTAAAACTAAACTATTGAATATGAAACATCTTAGCAAAATTTTATTCGCTACAATGTTGGTTCTGGGCATTACTTCGGTATCTGCACAGGATGCTAACAATCCCTGGTCTATAGGGATCCAGACCAATGCGGTAGATTTTCACCCTACCACTGATGTAGGAGGAACTTTTGACGATTATTTTAACGTTGGAGATCACTGGAATATCTTGCCATCTATGTCTAGATTAACAGTAGGTCGTTATATTGGAAGTGGTTTTGTATTTGAACTTGCGGGTTCTGTAAACCAAATAGAACAATATGGCGCTGAAGCCGTTCCACAAATGGCATACTATGCTGTAGATGGATCTTTTAATTATAGCTTAAGAGCTTTACTAAACGATGGTTGGCTTGATCCTTTTGTTGGTATTGGTGGTGGTTACACCAGCATTGCTGATAATGGTGATTACCCAATCTCAGATCTTAGTGCAGCAACTCTTAATGGTAAATTCGGATTAAATTTCTGGTTTACAGATAATGTTGCTTTAACTCTTGAGTCTAACTACAAGCACGTATTTGATGTTGATGGTGCAACTCACTTTCAACACGCAGGTGGTGTGAAATTTATGTTCGGTGGAACCGACTCTGACGGTGACGGAATCTACGATAAAGATGATGAATGTCCAGAAACCCCAGGTTTACCTGAGTTTAACGGATGTCCGGATTCTGACGGTGACGGAATTGAAGACCGTATGGATGCATGTCCTAATGAAGCTGGTTTAGCTGAATTTGACGGTTGTCCTGATACCGATGGCGACGGTATAGCTGATCCTAATGATGACTGTCCAGAAGTAGCCGGATTGGCTGAACTTAATGGATGCCCTGATGCTGATGGTGATGGAGTTGCCGATAACGAAGACGACTGTCCAAACGAAGCTGGTCCTGCTGAAAACGACGGATGTCCTTATGAAGATATGGACGGTGATGGTGTTTTAGATAAAGACGACGATTGTCCTGAGGTTGCTGGAACTGCAGCTAACAACGGATGTCCAGAACCAGACGTAGAAGTTATTTCTGAATTGAATGAATATTCTAAAACTGTATTGTTCGACTTGAACAAGGCTACAATTAGAGATGATTCAGAAGAAGCACTTCAGTCTATTGCTGATATAATGAATGAATATCCGAATACAATATTCCATATTGAAGGCCATACTGATAGTACAGGTAGTGCCGAATACAACGAGAAATTATCACGTGAGCGTGCTGCTTCAGTAGAATCTTGGTTGGAAGAAAATGGTGTGCCAAGCAACAGATTAACTTCAGAAGGTTATGGTGAAGAAAGACCAATTGCTACTAACAATACGGCTGCCGGAAGACAGGATAACCGTAGAGTTGAAATTTCTTTAGACAAGAATAAAGAAGTAAAAGATTCTGAATCTTCTATGGAAGACGATAATCAATAATTAGTTAGATAATTATTATAGAAAAACGCTCCGGTTTCCGGGGCGTTTTTTATTTTTAGCCTATGGTATCTTTTATTTCAGGAGTTCTTAAAGAACTCATTTCCTCAGAAGAAAATATTTCAGAAATTATCTTTATTCTTCCCAGCAAACGTGCGGGAAGTTTTCTATTAAAAGAGCTTTCTGCCTTGAGCGAAAATCACATTTTCGCCCCTAAAGTTTACAGTATTGAAGAGTTCACAGAAGTTATTTCTGAAACAAAAACCGTAGATAATACCCTTACACTTTTTGAATTTTATAACGTCTACAAAAAAATTACGCCCCTAGAAGAACAGGAAGATTTTGAAACTTTTACGGCCTGGGCACAAAGCCTTATCCACGATTTTAATGAAATAGACCGATATTTAATAGATTACAAAAGCTTTTTCAATTATCTGGCAGATATTCAAGACCTAAAACACTGGTCTATCCAGGAACCCAAAACAGATCTCATAAATAATTATTTATCGTTTTGGAATAGTTTACCGGCTTTTTATGAAGCTTTAAAAGAGGAATTACTTTCAAAAAACACCGGCTACCAGGGATTAATTTATAGAAAAGCTTCAGAAAATATTCCCGAATACACCCAAAAACACACCGCAAAGCACGTTTTTATTGGTTTTAACGCATTAAATACGGCAGAGCAATTAATTGTTCAACATCTTGTAGAAAACGATCGTGCAGAGATCTACTGGGATTTAGACGAGGTTTTTGTAAAAGACCGTCAACACGATGCTTCGCTTTTTATAAATCAGTATGTAAAAGACTGGCCGGTTTATCGGGAAAAAGAGGCAAAACTTAATGTAAGTGAATACAGTAAACCGAAAAATATTCAAGTTACCGGCGTTCCAAAAAACGTAGGCCAGGCGAAATATTTAGGTGAGCTATTAGCAAATTTAGATAAAGAAACGCTTCAGGAAACCGCCGTTGTGTTGGGAGAAGAAGACCTTTTGCTCCCGGTATTAAACAGTTTGCCACCCAACGTGAAAGATTTGAATATCACTATGGGATTTCCGCTTAAAAATGCTCCAATTGCTTCCTTGTTTGACAGGCTTTTTCAAATACATCAAAATACCGCTTCAGGTTATTATTATAAAGATGTAATTTCGGTTATTAATCATCCTGCCCTTCACGAACTATTAAAACAGGAAACCGAAATTTTTATAGAAAAAATTCAATCGGAAAACACGGTAAATCTTTCAGAAAAGGAAATTATAAGTTCGTTTTCTGCTGGAGCAAAACCTTTAATTGAAGCTTGTTTTAAAGACTTGGAGAATTCCCCTTTAAAAGCAATTGAAGCTTTTCAGCAAATAATTAATCAGATAAAGGATCACTATAAAACTGATCAAAATAAACTCGGTTTAGAGTTTCTATATCAATTTCACGTTCTTTTCAATAAACTGGAGAATTTAAATCAAACCTATCCGCATTTAAAGTCGGTTAAATCGCTTTACCAGTTTTATAAAGAAATAATGAGTACCCAGAGTTTAGACTTCCAGGGACGACCGTTTAAAGGTTTACAGCTTATGGGAATGCTGGAATCACGGGCTTTAGATTTTAAAAATGTTATTATTTGCTCTGTGAATGAGGGCGTTTTACCCTCAGGGAAATCGGGGAGTTCGTTTATTCCTTTCGATTTAAAACAAACCTACAAACTGCCAACATACAAAGAAAAAGACGCGGTTTATACCTATCACTTTTATCGATTACTGCAACGTGCTCAAAATGTGCATTTGCTCTATAACACAGAAACGGACGGATTAAATTCGGGGGAAAAAAGCAGGTTTCTTACCCAATTGGAGATTGAGAAACAACCGGCACATCAACTCACTCACACCATGGTGAGTCCAAAAGTTCCTGCTATTAAAAATGAACTTCGGGAAGTAAAAAAAACTCCCGAAATTATGGAGAAATTAAAATCCCTCGCTGGTTCCGGTTTTTCTCCTTCGGCCTTAACTTCCTACATTAGAAATCCTTTAGATTTTTATCGTCAGTACGTGTTAGGCGTTCGTGACCGGGAGGAAGTAGAAGAAACTGTTGCTTACAACACACTGGGAACCGTGGTACACGATAGTCTTGAAAACTTTTATAAACCACTGGAGGATAAAATTCTGACAGCAGAAAATATAAAAGCATTTAAGGCAAGAATTGAAGAAGAAATCACACTTCAGTTTAAAAAATCTTATATGAACGGGCCGGTGAACCAGGGAAAAAATCTGCTGATTTATGAAGTTGCAAAGCGTTATCTCCGCAATTTTTTAAACCTGGAATTAAATCGACTTGAAACCGAAGAGATTAAAATCCTAAAAATTGAGAAAACTTTAAAATCTGAAATTAGGATAGAGCATCTTGATTTTCCGATCTTTATGCGCGGTAAAGTAGATCGCGCTGAAAATTCTAACGGTACCACCAGGATAATTGATTATAAAACCGGGAAGGTTACCCAAGATAAAATTGAAATTGTAGATTGGGAAGATCTCACTTCAGATTACGATAAATACAGCAAGAGTTTTCAGGTTTTGGCGTACACAAAAATGATGGAAGACCAAAATTTACTGGAGCTACCGGTTGAAGCTGGCATCATTTCATTTAAAAATTTAAAAAGCGGATTCCTGAAATTCGGCAAGAAAGATAAACCAAGAACAAAAAATAAAGAAACTGCTATAAATAAAGAGATTCTGGACGCATTTGAGATAGAATTAAAGAAATTAATTACGGAAATTTGCGATCCTGAAATTCCTTTTAAGGAAAAAGAATTATAAAAAACTATGGAAATTACTAAAAGAACCAACATCCAGATAGATGGAAAGCACAATAAGCCTATTCTTATAGATTTAATTTATAACGACGATAAAAAACCCAAACCAATCGTGATTTTTTGCCACGGTTATAAAGGTTTTAAAGATTGGGGCGCCTGGGATAAAATGGGAGAATTTTATGCTGAAAAAGGATATTTCTTCGTGAAATTCAATTTTTCTCATAACGGGACTTCACCGGATAATCCAACCGAGTTTTTAAATATTGAAGCTTTTGGAGATAATAATTATATAAAGGAGTTAGACGATTTACAAACAGTGATAGACTGGCTCTTAACGCCCGATTTTAATGAAGCCCAGCAAATTGATGTGAAAAGCATCAACTTAATTGGGCACTCCCGTGGTGGTGGCATTGCCATTTTAAAAGCCGCTGAAGAAGAAAGGATTAATAAACTAATTACCCTTGCCGCGGTAAGCGATTTTGCTTCCCGTTTTCCCAAGGAAAAGGAACTGGAGGCCTGGGAGAAAAAGGGTGTACAGTATATAAAAAATACCAGAACAGGTCAGCAATTACCGCATCACTACCAGTTTTATAAGAATTTTAGAGAAAACAGAGAGCGCTTAAATATTCAAAAAGCAACCAAAAAGCTGGGCATTCCTCATTTTATTGCCCATGGAAGTAACGACACCACCGTTTCCATAGCAGATGCTGGAAATTTATTTGAATGGAGCGCGATTTCAAAACTGCTTTTGGTAGAGAATGCCGATCACGTTTTTGGAATTTCCCACCCGTGGAATAAAGATGAATTAACCAAAGAATTTCAGCACGTATTAAATAGAACCGCAACTTTTCTCGATGCCAGCGTTCAGGATCTCAAAGATGAATACATAGATAACGACGAAGCTGATTCGTAAGCTTTTCAATATATATATAACTGAGGCTGTCTAGAAGCTTTTAATCGTCATTCTGAATTTAATTCAGAATCTAAGATGTTGATAATCTAAACAAGTTAGAAGCTGAAACAAGTTCAGCTTGACGCCATTAAGCCCTTTAAGATAGCTTCTTTTATATTTTATTAGTTGGTGGCAGTATACGATTGAATGCTAGGGAATATTTACCGATCCTGCATAGGAATTCTCTAGCCGGTCCTAACAAATCGAAATAAAAAACTCAGAAACAAAAAACCACCGTAAAATACGGTGGTTTTGTGGAGAATATCGGAGTCGAACCGATGACCTCCTGCGTGCAAGGCAGGCGCTCTAGCCAGCTGAGCTAATCCCCCAATTGGATGGCAAATGTAATAATTTTCTGTAAATTCCAACCAAGAACTTTTATTAATTATTCTGAATAAAAATGATTAGAAATGCAAGCTTAGAAGATCTCAACAAAATTAAAGAACTAACTGAAGCTTGTGCTGAAGCGCTTCAGGAGCAAAATATCTTTCAGTGGAACGAAAATTACCCATCCCGTGAAAAGCTCAAAAATGATATTCAGAGGGAAGATTTATTCGTTTACGAAGATCAGGATCGCATTATTGCTATTATGGTGCTCACCTCTAAAATGGAGGCGGTTTATGAGAATATCGAATGGCTTACCGAAACCGGTAACAATTTATACGTTCACAGGCTCGCTACGCACCCCGAATTCTGGGGATATGGCTATGCAAGAAAAATGATGGATTTTGCTGAAGAGTTAGCTAAAAAATCAAATTTCATTTCTATCAGGTTGGACACCTTCAGTAAAAACCTTCGGAATCAAAAATTCTATGAAAACCGCGGATATAGGAAATTAGGCGACGTTTATTTTCCGCATAAAAATGAGCATCCTTTTCATTGCTACGAATTAATATTAAATCAGGTTTAATTATAAGAAATTCTGGCTTGTTTAAAGCTTTACAATAAAGCATTCTATATTTGCTGCTGAAAAAAACCAGTTTTTGGAGTCTTCCGTTAGTTTTAAAAATATAAACCGCATAGCCATTCCCGCGATTATCGCCGGAATTGCCGAACCGCTCATTTCCCTTACCGATATCGCGGTAATTGGGAATGTAGAAAACAATTCGGTTGAAGCACTTGCGGCGGCCGGGATCGTGGGTTCATTTCTTTCAGCTATTATTTGGATAGTAGCGCAAACCAAAACCGCAATTTCTGCCATTGTTTCGCAGCATTTGGGAGCTAACAGACTTCACGCTGTAAAAACTCTTATTCCGCAGGCTATTTATTTCAATTTTGCTTTTAGTTTGGTAATTTATTTTACCACCGCTTTTTTTGCCGAAAGTATTTTTAGCGCTTACAACGCCGATGGTTTGATCTTGCAATATTCAGAAGAATATTATCAGATTCGTGCTTTGGGGTATCCGTTAACGCTTGTAACTTTCGCAATTTTCGGTGTATTTCGCGGGCTTCAGAATACCCTCTGGGCTATGAAATGCAGCCTCGCTGGTGCCGGGATTAATGTAGCGCTGGATTTCCTGCTCGTTTACGGCATAGACGGAATTATTCCTGCAATGCACCTTAAAGGAGCCGCTTATGCCAGTCTTGCTGCACAAGCTACAATGTTAATCATGGCACTCTGGTTTTTCTTTAAAAAGACCCCTTTTCATTTAAAACTGAGTTTTAATATCAATCCGCGGTTAAAAGGACTTTTGCTTATGGCCGCCAATCTTTTCGTAAGAACAGCTGCCCTAAATTTTGCCATCTACCTGGCCAATGCTTACGCCACAGACTACGGAAAAAACTATATCGCCGCGCAAAGTATTTTGATGAATATATGGCTGTTTTTTAGCTTTTTCATTGATGGCTATGCGAACGCTGGCAATGCAATTGGCGGGAAATTACTCGGTGCAAATGATTATAGAAATTTATGGGAACTCAGTAAAAAAATAAGCAAATACGCCGTGTTGATCGCTTTTATGCTAATGGCTATTTGCGGGATTTTCTATAGCCAAATTGGTTTGGTTTTTAATAAAGATGTGGCTGTGCTCGCTATATTTTCTTCGGTGTTTTGGATTGTGCTGCTAATGCAACCGGTAAATGCCATTGCTTTTATGTTCGATGGAATATTCAAAGGTTTGGGCGAAGCAAAATACCTTCGGAATTTACTCCTCGTAGCCACTTTCCTGGGCTTTACTCCTGCCCTGTTGATTTCAGATTATTTCGGTTTAAAACTCTACGGAATCTGGATCGCGTTTTTCGTATGGATGCTTATTCGAAGCGCCGGTTTGGTGATTAAATTCCGAAGAAAATATTTACAGAAAGAAGTCTGAATTCAATCGGTAGTTTCCAGTTGGCAATCTAAGTGGCAGATTAGGGTTGACTTTGACCAATTTTTTAAGGGAGAATCATATATTTCAACTTTAATCTTTCTAAATTTGGTTATTCAGCTAACCTGAAAATCAATTTTATGTCTACCACACGAGAAAACGGAAGTTTATATACCAATATCCAAAATGGAATCGCCCACCTGGAATTTGGCCATCCCGCCAGTAATTCTTTTCCTTCAGAATTATTAGATCGGCTTGAAAAAGAGTTTCAAAAATTATCTGAAGACGAGAGCGTTAAAGTTGTTTTATTAAAATCTGAAGGGGAAAAAGCCTTTTGTGCGGGAGCTTCCTTTGACGAGCTGGTGGCGATTGAAACTATGCAGGCGGGAAAATTATTTTTCTCAGGATTTGCAAAGGTTTTAAACGCAATGCGGAGGTGTAAAAAACTCATTGTTGGCCGTGTTCAGGGAAAAACCGTTGGAGGTGGTGTTGGACTGGTTGCCGCCTGCGATTATGCCATGGCTACTGATGCCGCAGCGGTGAAACTTTCAGAAATTAGCATTGGCATTGGTCCGTTTGTAATTGCCCCGGCCGTAGAACGCAAAATTGGCGTTGGTGCACTTGGCGAATTAAGCCTGGCCGCCCACGAATGGAAAAACGCATATTGGGCTAAAGATAAAGGACTTTACGCTCGTGTTTTTGAAAGTTTAAAAGATCTGGATAAAGAAATAGATATTTTTACTGGAAAACTGGCTTCTTATAATCCCGAAGCGCTCTACGAAATGAAGCAGATGCTTTGGAAAAATACTTCTCACTGGGACGAATTACTGGCTGAACGAGCAGCTATTTCGGGAGAATTGGTGCTTTCAGATTTTACGAAAAACGCTTTAAACAAATATAAAAAATAAAGATATGCTTCTACTTTACTTTGACCAGACTGGTGACAAGGCACATAGTCTTGGATATTCTATAGGTTATTTTATTGGTGACAACCTTCTTTTTATACTGCTTGGTCTTTTAATAATTGCTGGTCTTTTTGTGTTTTTTCTTTACAAAATAATTAAAAACAATAAACGCCAGATTAAAAATTAGTTTGGGTTTTCACCTTAAAACTTACAGTGGTTTCAATTGGGGAAATTAGCATCCCTATAACAGATTTCTTATTTTAAAAAGCTTAATTTTAACCTTAGAAACTAATTTATGAGCTTACCACAGCAACATTTACCAAAAGACCGCGATGCCACCCGGGAAGAGGAATGGGGTTTTACCATTTGGGAATTTATAGCCGATAACTGGCTTTACCTGGTGGGTATTCTAATAATTCTTGCTATTTTCTTTTATGCGCGTTACAACTGGAGAAGAAGACAGGAGAAAAACCGAATGAATTAATGGGAGAAGACACTTGGGAATTCTTAAGCTTCCTTAGCGGAATGGGATTCTGGCTTATTTTAGCCTTGGTTTTAATTGTAGTGGTGCTTTATAAAAAATTCAACAAATAAAATATCTCGGGACAAGTCCACGAGGTATTAGATAGAAAACTTTACTTTATTAATTTAAATTTCGAATATCCAGTAATTATCTGGTTTTTAACCAACCTGTAATACTTAACCTGGCAGTTTTTACCGGTTTTACTTCGTGCTCCAAAACCTGGCTTTCAAAAATCACTACACGGCCGGGCAGGGGATAAATAGCTTTGGAAACCTCTGCCCCGTTTTCTTCAGAATAAATTACCAATTCACCGCCATTTTCGGGCTTCCAGTCCTCTTCGTTTAAATAACAAACCATAGAAAGTTTTCTCCTTCCATCGTTCTGAAATGTATCTAAATGCCTTTGATAAAAAGTACCTTCAGGATAAAGTGCATAGTGAAATTCTTTGGTTAAAATTCCGAGGAAACAGGTTTTATTCAGATATTCTACGAGTGAATGAATTTTACTGAAAAACAGGTTTTCGGCTTTTCCGGCTTCAGCTTCGTTAAGCCATAAAATAAAATCCCCCCGAATAGATTTCGCAACAATTTCATTTGTTTTATTACCTATTGCCGCTTTTTTAAATTGTTCTTCTTCAAATTTCGATTTTAAAGAATTTCGAAGCATTTCAACTTCTTCAGCATCAAAAAAATCGTCTACAATACTGTACTGATTTTCTACCAGATCAGTAATAATATTTTCATAAAAAGGATTCTCTTTAAAATCCAGTTGTTCGAAAAGTTCGGTGCTATTTTGTGATTCCATTTTAAAAATAAAAAAGTCTGCAAATATACTTCAGAAAGTTAATTATGTTGGCAAAAATTATAACGCTAAAAAACCCTTAACTTTGCAAAAAATAACCTGCGATGAGCAAGATTAGGATTACCAAGAAGTTTTCTTTTGAAACCGGCCACGCCCTCTACGGCTACGACGGAAAATGTCGAAATGTACACGGCCACAGCTATAAACTGAGTGTTTGTGTAATTGGCGAACCAATTACCGATAAAGATAACGTAAAGTTTGGAATGGTCATAGATTTTGGAGACCTGAAAAAGATTGTAAAAGCTGAAATTGTAGACCAGTTTGACCATGCAACGGTTTTTAATAAAAATACCCCGCACGTAGAACTTGCCGAAGAATTAAAAAATCGCGGTCATCACGTAATTTTGGTGGGTTATCAACCTACCAGTGAGAATATGGTGGTTGATTTTGCTAAAAAAATTCAGAAACATCTTCCAGATCACATAAAACTTCATTCCTTAAAACTTCAGGAAACCGAATCCAGCTTTGCCGAGTGGTATGCTAGCGATCAATAAGCCCTCAAGCCCAAAGTGGGAGTAAACCAAAAGCTACTTCCTATTTAAAGGGAAGGTGAATTAATTTTCGGCCGAAGATTAAGACGAAAGGGTTAAAGAGCACAACCCTCACAGGTTTTCAAAACCAGTGAGGGCTTTTATTAAATATTTATATTTACTGCTTAGAATAAATAATCTATGACAATCCCAGAAGGCAAAAAAGTCTATTTTTCCAGCGATAACCACTTGGGCGCTCCTACTCGGGAAGAAAGTCGTCCCCGGGAAGTTCGTTTTGTAAAGTGGCTGGATGAAATTAAGGAGGATGCCGCTGCTATTTTTCTACTTGGAGATTTATTCGATTTTTGGTTTGAATATAAACACGCTATACCTAAAGGTTTTGTGCGGGTTTTAGGAAAATTGGCCGAAATAAAGGATAACGGTACTCCTGTTTATTTTTTCGTTGGAAACCACGATTTGTGGATGCGTGATTATTTTAAAGAAGAACTGAATATTCCGGTTTATCATCAACCAAAGGAGTTTGAATTCAATAATAAAACTTTTCTTGTAGGCCACGGCGACGGCCTGGGACCTGGAGATCACGGCTATAAACGGATGAAAAAAGTATTTACCAATCCGTTATCAAAATGGCTTTATCGCTGGTTACACCCGGATTTGGGAATTCCGTTAGCGCAATATTTTTCAGTAAAAAACAAAGCGATTTCGGGGGATCAAGAACAGGAATTCTTAGGCGAGGAAAAAGAGTGGCTTATTCAATATTGCCGCCGAAAATTAGAGGAAAAACACTACGATTATTTTCTATTTGGCCATCGGCATTTACCCCTGGAAATAGATCTCAACGGTAAATCGACTTACATCAATACCGGTGACTGGCTCAATTTTTATACGTATGCGGTTTTTGACGGGGAAAAGATTGTATTGAAGAAAATTGAAAAATAGGCTATTTTCGGTAGTGATATCGACAAGCTGCTATCATTAATTGATCCTTTTCAAATTTGTACACCAGGCGATGCTCAGAAGTAATACGTCTTGACCAATAGCCCTGCAAATCTCCCTTTAAGGCTTCCAGTTTACCAATTCCTTCTTGCGGAGTTATAAGACAACTTTTTATCAGCGTATTAATTCGTTTAAGCACCTTTTTATCTACTTTTTGCCAATATAAATAGTCTTCCCACGAAGTTAAGGACCAAACCAGTCTCATTATTCAATAATATCTTTCTGTACAACAGATCCGCTTTCCAATTCCTGGATAGATTTTAATAAAATATCCCTGTTATTTCCACTTAACAAATAAGTTGTTTCTTTAAGTGAATTGTATTCATCTAGGGAAATCAAAACAAGATCCTTCCCTCCTTTTCGCTTAATAATGACATCACTTACATCATTAATTACCTTATCAAACCAATACTTTAGGTTTGAACGAAAATTACTATAATTTACTGTTTCCATTCTACAAAAATAAACATAAGTACCTATTTAAGTACTTTTATTATAAGTTAACATTGGTTCATTTTGTAGCAGTAGGGAATTATTCACTCATATCCCTTAATCTTAACTGAATAGAAACATTCCCATTCCATTCATTTTCATCTAATGAATAAACGGCTTTAAAAGTCTTCTTAAGGGATATAGTTTCAAATTTCTCTCCAAGTCCAAAGCCAATCATATCAAAAACCCCCAGTTTTCCTTGCTGTTTTACCTGGCATTTTAGGTGGGCTTCATCGGCACCCACGCATTTCCCAAAACCGGTATCGGTAAGGTTTTGAGTCATAAAAACCGGAGTCATATTCCCCGGCCCAAAAGGAGCAAATTGTTTTAAAATCCGGAAAAATTTTGGAGTAATTTCATCGAGGTCTATTTCAGCATCAACTGAGATTTCTGGGATAAGCAGGCGTTTATCTATAGTTTCAGAAACCACCGATTCAAACCTGGCTTTGAAATTTTCATATTCTGAAGCTTCTAAAGTTAATCCGGCTGCATATTTATGTCCGCCAAACTGCTCAATATGTTCCTTGCAAGCTTCCAAAGCATTATACACATCAAAACCTTTTACCGAGCGCGCTGAGGCCGCCAATTTCTCGCCGCTTTTTGTAAAAACCAGGGTGGGACGATAATAGGTTTCAGTTAATCTGGACGCCACAATGCCAATCACGCCTTTGTGCCAATTATCCTGATAAACAACGGTAGTATTTCTTCCCTGCTCCTTTAAATCTTCAATTTGAGCGAGTGCTTCTACTGTAATTTCTTTATCGGTAGTTTTCCTTTCGGAATTAAAATTTTCGATTTCCGCTGCAAATTCCAAAGCGGTAGCTTCGTCTTCTTCCGTAAGTAAATTCACAGCATGCAAACCGTGTTTCATCCTACCCGCTGCATTAATTCTTGGTGCGATTATAAAAACCACATCGCTCATGGTAAGTTTTTCTTTTTTTACCTGAGCTAAGATCGCCTTAAAACCTGTTCTTGGTGCGACATTCATCACGTTTAGTCCGTGATAAGCAAGAATCCTGTTCTCCCCGGTAATCGGCACAATATCGGCGCCAATGGCAGTCGCCACCAGATCCAGATAGGGCAGTAAAACTTCAGGAGTTCCACCTCTTTTAAAGTTTAACGCCTGGATCAGTTTAAACCCAACCCCACAACCGCACAATTCTTTATAAGGATATTCGCAATCTTCACGTTTAGGATCCAGAACCGCAACGGCTTCAGGAATCGCTTCGCCGGGCCAGTGGTGATCGCAAATAATAAAATCAATTCCTTTTTTTGCAGCGTAGCCCACTTTGTCAATCGCTTTAATTCCACAATCCAAAGCAATAATTAAGGAAATCTCATTATCTGAAGCAAAATCAATTCCCTGGAACGAAACCCCGTAACCTTCAGCATATCTATCGGGAATATAAGTCGCCACATTTGGCGTAAGGGTTTTTAGGTAGGAAGACATTAGCGCCACACTCGTGGCACCGTCTACATCATAATCGCCGTAAACCATAATATTTTCTTCAGAAGCGATTGCCTGCTGAATTCGGTTTACAGCAACATCCATATCTTTCATTAAAAACGGATCGTGAAGATCTTCCAGGCTGGGCCTGAAAAACTTTTTTGCAGCTTCAAAAGTATCGATTCCACGCTGGACTAAAAGCTTGGCAATAGCTGGCGAAACCCCTAATTCTCCGGCAAGTTTATTTACAACTAAAGAATTGGGTTTTGGTTTTAAAGTCCAGCGCATCGTAAGTTTTTTTCAAAAATACGCATTGTAATTCAATCCCAATAAGAGGGATTCACTAAAACCAACTTCCGAAAAATTTCTTCGTTTAATTATATTACCTAATTTCACATTTTAAGATTTATAGATAAACCAGGATGACTAAAATTATACAGGGACAGCTCGTGGATATTGAGAACAGGAAGATCTTTCCTGCGGAAATCAGTATCGAAAATGGAAAAATTACCAAAATTGAAGAAAAAGAACACGGAGTAAAAAACTTTTTGCTTCCAGGCTTTATCGATGCCCATATTCATATAGAAAGCTCTATGCTAGTTCCTACTGAATTCGCAAGGTTAGCAGTAATGCACGGAACGGTAGCGACGGTTTCAGATCCGCACGAAATCGCCAATGTTTTAGGAAAAGATGGAGTGAAATTTATGATTGAAAACGGAAATAAAAGTCCCTTGAAATTTAATTTTGGTGCGCCTTCCTGTGTCCCTGCTACCAGTTTTGAAACTTCGGGTGCGGTTATTAATGCTGAAGACATAAAAGAATTGCTTGCGCTTCCCGAAATAAAATACCTTGCCGAAATGATGAATTATCCCGGGGTCATTTATAAAGATGAAGAAGTGCTGAAAAAAATTTCCTGGGCCAAACATTTTAATAAACCTACCGATGGCCACGCCCCCGGTTTACGGGGCGAAGACGCGAAGAAATATGCTGAAGCCGGCATTTCTACAGATCACGAATGTTATACTGCTGAAGAAGCCGAAGAAAAACTTGGCTTGGGAATGAAGGTGATTATCCGTGAAGGCAGTGCCGCGAAAAATTTTGAAGCCCTTATAGATTTGCTACCGGAGCATTATAAGAATATGATGTTTTGCTCTGACGATAAACATCCGGACGATCTGGTTTTGGGTCATATCAATCAGGTTTGTGCCCGTACGGTTGCTAAAGGAATTGATGTTTTTAAAGTTCTGGAAGTCGCTTGTATAAATCCCAAGGAGCATTACAATTTGGAAGTCGGTCAATTAAAAGTAGGCGATCCCGCCGATTTTATTGCAATAAAAGACTTAACCAATTTTGAAGTTCTGCAAACTTATATAAATGGAAAATTGGTCGCTGAAAACGGTGAATCTTATATCCAATCTTCTTCATTCGAAAAGCCAAATAACTTTAATACATCTTTAAAAAATCCGGAAAACTTTAAAGTAAAAGCAACCGGCAAGACTGTAAAGGTTATCGAAGCTATGGATGGCGAACTTATTACCAACGAGCTTCAATCACCAGCTTTAGAAAAAGATGGCAATCTCATTTCAGATGTTGAAAACGATGTTTTAAAAATTACGGTAGTGAATCGGTATGAAAACAACCCTCCGGCAGTTGCTTTTATAAAAAATTTCGGCTTAAAAAAAGGTGCGATAGCAAGTTCGGTAGCTCACGATTCTCATAATATAATCGCCGTGGGAACTTCAGACGAAGAAATTTGCAATGCAGTAAATCTCATTATAAAACATAAGGGAGGAATTTGCAGTGTAGATAAAAATGATGAAAAAGTGTTACCACTTCCAATTGCAGGAATTATCAGCGATAAAGACGGTTGGGAAACCGGAAAATTATATCAGGAAATCGATAAAATGGCGAAAGATTTAGGTAGCACCTTAAAAGCCCCGTTTATGACACTTTCTTTTATGGCCCTATTGGTAATTCCAGACCTAAAACTTTCAGATAAAGGCTTATTTAGTGGGAAAAAGTTCGATTTTATTGACCTGGTAAGTAAGCAGGAATAATCTGAAATTTATCTTGAAAATTGAATTTTAATCCAGAATTTCAGCAATCTTTTTTTGCAAAGTTGGTACTACATCTTTTTCAAACCAGGGGTTTTTACTCCTCCAAAAACGGTTAACCGGCGAAGGATGTGGTAAACACCAATATTCCGGAAGAAAATCTTCATAGTTACTTACTTTCTGGGTAAGATTTAGATTTCCGGGTAGGTAATAATTAGCAGCATAAGCTCCAATTAGAATTTTGAGCTGAATATTTTTCAATTCTGAAAGGATAGGATTATGCCACAAGGGCGCACATTCTTTTCGCGGCGGCGCATCACCGGTTTTGGCTTTTCCGGGATAGCAAAATCCCATTGGTAGAATTGCAAAATTATTGGTATTGTAAAAAGTAGTTTCATCTACTCCTAACCATTCCCGAAGTTTCTTTCCGCTTTGGTCGTTCCAGGCAATCCCGGTTTGATGTACTATTCTTCCCGGCGCCTGACTTATTAAAACAATTTTAGAATTTTTAGTCGCTTTAACTATAGGTTTTGGTACAAGCGGCAAATACTTTTCACAAAACGTACAGTTTCTGGCTTCTTTTAGCAGCTGCTGCATTAAGATTTTCCTTTTACTACGATTACAATTTCACCCTTAGGTGGCTTTTGTGTATAATGCTCAAGGACCTCAGCGGCTGTACCACGAATAGTTTCTTCGTGAAGTTTAGTGATTTCCCGGGAAACCGATACCGGACGATCTTCCCCAAAATATTTCACAAAATGCTGAAGTGTTTTTAGCAATTTATGAGGCGATTCGTAAAAAATAATGGTTCGGCTTTCTTCAGCAAGTATATTCAAACGGGTTTGTCGGCCTTTTTTTACCGGGAGAAAACCTTCAAAAATAAACTTGTCATTTGGAAATCCGCTGTTTACTAACGCAGGAACAAAAGCTGTAGCTCCGGGGAGGCAGTCTACTTCAATTCCTGCTTCAACGCAGGCGCGTGTCAATAAAAATCCGGGATCTGAAATGGCCGGTGTTCCTGCGTCGCTAATTAAGGCTATATTTTCTCCGTTTTTAATACGCTCAACTATTCTATCTACCGTTCTATGCTCGTTATGCATATGGTGACTTTGCATATTGGTGCCAATTTCAAAATGTTTTAGCAGTTTGCCACTGTTTCGGGTATCTTCAGCAAGAATAGTATTTACTTCTTTTAGCACTCTTACCGCCCTAAAAGTCATATCTTCTAAATTACCAATCGGCGTGGGGACCAGGAATAATTTTCCCATTAAAAAATCTTTAATTACTCGATAATCGGGATTTTAATACTCCGACTTAGTTTATTGAAATTTATTTTCAATTTTGGCCATAAAGCGCTCTTCATAGTCTTCTTTTCCCTGCCAGTGATTGTAATCTGGTTTCACTACCAGCTGGATGAATTTTTGAGCTTCATCTAAAGAACTAAATGTATTTAACTGGGAAAGCACACGATTATAATCTGAAGAATTTCCATCAAAAAGATTTTTTATGAATGAAAGTCTTTCGTTAAGTCCAATGTTTATTCCCTTCTTCAACCTGTCGTTTACAGATCTTGGCTTTTGATCCTTTTGCCTATTGTTTAAAGGTTCAAAATCTGGAAGATTATCATAATCTACACCAATATTTCTAAAATCGTTTTTAGGTGCTTCAGGTTTTGGTTGTTGCGGTTCTTCTTTGACTTTTGAAGCCTGTTGCTGCATAGGTGGCGCCTGCGGTTTTGGATTTGCCTGTTCTATAAGTTCGTCAACACGCTCAGATTCTGCCGGCATTTGCGCTACAATATCTTTGATTTTTTCGGTATTGGGTTCGGTAATTGCATCGGCATCTTCCCGGTATTCGGTACCATCAGGAACATGATGACTGGTTTCTTGTTCTACCGCTACTTTGAGTGCTTCCTTTTTCTCAATTTTAGGAGTTGGAGTTGCTTCAGGAGCCTCGAAAGCCTTTAAGTTTTGCTCGGTAAAATTCAATATAGAAAGTTGCTCATACAAAGTAGCCGCTTTTAATTTAAGCGCTTTGGTATCCAGATTTTCTTTTTCAGAAATTATCTCTTCGGCAAGTTTTACTAATTCTTTTTTAAGTCTGTTTTTCATTTTTAAGCAATATTTATGAACCCGCTAATTATTTTAAAAGCCCTGTTTTCTTTTCAGTTAAACTTCTGCAAAAAAAGTGCCTTTTTTTGCCTTAATAACTTTAGCGGTTAGCAACCGGCTATAGCTTGTATTTTTAATAAATTTGTTCCACCTTTATCAAAAAGGGCAAGTTCCCATTTCGATTTGAAAATTACAAAATGTTTCTCGAAAATACAGTAAATCACGAAGAGCAATTTGGCTGGATTGAAGTTATTTGCGGCAGTATGTTCTCTGGTAAGACGGAAGAGCTAATCCGCCGTTTAAAACGTGCTCAGTTCGCCAAACAAACCGTAGAAATCTTTAAACCCGCCATAGACACGCGTTATGACGAGGAAATGGTGGTTTCTCATGATTCCAACGAGATCAGGTCTACTCCGGTGCCATCTGCCTCCAATATCAGGATTCTGGCCGATGGTTGTGATGTGGTAGGAATTGACGAAGCCCAGTTTTTTGACGATGAAATTGTTACCGTTTGTAACGATCTGGCCAACCGGGGGATAAGGGTAATTGTTGCCGGTCTTGATATGGATTTTAAAGGGAACCCTTTTGGCCCTATGCCTTACCTAATGGCAACGGCCGAATATGTAACCAAAGTTCACGCGGTTTGCACCAGAACCGGGAACCTGGCGCAATTTAGTTACCGCAAAGCAATTAATGACGATTTGGTTTTTCTTGGTGAAAATGAAGAATACGAACCCCTAAGTCGCGGTGCTTATTACAAAGCAATGTTGCAGGAAAGGGTTAAGAAATTAGATGTGAATGATGCTGAAGAACTCCACCCTAACTTAAAGAAAAAGAATGCCTAAAGCCGAAGAAAGTGTTCTGGAAATTGACCTCAACGCCCTAGCCCATAATTTCAAAACTATAAAATCGCAGTTATCGCCCGGTGTAAAATTTATGTCGGTTATCAAAGCCTATGCCTACGGAAATGATTCTGTAGCGATGGCTAAAAAACTGGAAGAACTGGACACCGATTATTTTGCGGTTGCTTATACCGAAGAAGGCATCAAGCTTCGGGAAGCGGGAGTTAGCAAACCTATTTTAATCTTACATCCGCAGCCGGTAAATTATCCTGAAATCATTGAAAACTGCCTGGAACCTAATTTATACAGCGCAAGAACACTTCAGCTTTTTATAGATATTGCTGAAAAGCAGAAACAAAAAAACTACCCTGTTCATTTAAAATTCAATACGGGGATGAACCGGCTGGGATTTACTGAAACCAATTATCATCATATTCCGGAGAAAATAGGGAAAACTGAATCTGTAAAAGTAGTTTCGGCATTTTCGCATTTAGCGGCCAGTGAAGACTGGAAAGAACGAGAGTTTACGCTCTCACAAATTTATAAATTCAAAGATTTAGCAGGGAAACTTATAGATGATATTAGGTACGAACCGCTTTTACATCTCTGTAATACTTCAGCTATTTTTAATTATCCTTCAGCTACATTTTCAATGGTAAGAAGCGGACTGGGTCTTTATGGTTTTGCAAATGATCCTAATCTGGATGAAAAATTAAAACCGGTTGGTACGCTTAAAACGGTAATTTCCCAAATTCAGAACTTAAAAGAAGGAGATACGGTTGGTTATAGTCGTGCTTTTAAAGCTGAAAAAATAACCAAGACCGCTACAATTCCCATTGGTCACGCCGACGGAATTAAACGCATTTATGGCCACGGAAAAGCAGGTGTTTTTGTAAATGGCGAATACGCCCCAATTGTTGGAAATGTATGTATGGATATTATTATGATAGATGTAACCCACATTGACTGCCAAGAGGGCGATGAAGTAATAATTTTTGGCGGCCCCCAACACGTAACCAAACTTGCCGGTGCCGGCGGAACAATTTCTTACGAACTCATTACCGGCATTTCCCAACGGGTAAAACGCGTGATTATTCAGTGATTTTTTAGCTAAAATTCTATCTCAATTTTGCTTACATTGGTTGGTTAATAACCAATCTATCCAATTATCATGAGTTTTATTAAAGATTTCAGAGCTTTTATGCTGAAAGGGGATATTATAGCCCTCGCAACCGCGGTAGTAATCGGGGCGGCTTTTAACAAGATTGTTGCCTCTGTTGTAGCCGATGTGATTATGCCCATTCTTGGTTTACTGACTGGGGGAACAGATTTCACCCAACAATTTATCTCATTAGATGGGGTTTCCTACGAGACTCTTGAAGCTGCAAAAGAAGCTGAAGCAGCTGTAATCACCTACGGAAATTTAATAGATACTATTATTCATTTTATAATCGTCGCCTTTTTTATATTTTTGGTGTTACGGGCTTACGAAAAGACGAAAAAGGAAAAAGAAGCTCCAAAGTTGGTGGAGCCAAAAGGCCCAACCCAGGAAGATTTGCTTACCCAAATTAGGGATGAACTAAAAAAACAAGGTAATACACCTTAGAAATATTCAAGATACGAGCACCGCTATACTGCTCATTTTTATATAAATCGTAATTTAACCAAACCCCACAGGAAACTGTGGGGTCTTTTTTTAACGAAAATCATTAATTAGTTTAAAAACAATAATTCTTTCCAATTTTAGCTTCTGAAAGTGGGTTAGTTAAGTTATGGTCAATAAATTTGCGGCTTGTTTTTAAGAACGTTTAAACAATAAAAATTACCCAAATAAGTTTTCCGCCGGAGTTCATGTTGAGCATTGTCGAAGTGCGGAAATGACAAAAGTTTAATATTATGAGAATAGCAGTGGTAGGTGCTACCGGAATGGTAGGCCAGGTAATGTTACAGGTTTTAGCAGAAAGAAATTTCCCGGTAACCGAATTATATCCGGTGGCTTCAGAAAGGTCGGTTGGAAAAAAGATTAATTATCAGGGAAAAGATTATGAAGTTATTGGGCTTCAGGCAGCGGTAGATATTAAACCGGATATAGCGCTATTTTCTGCCGGTGGAGATACTTCTTTAGAATGGGCGCCAAAATTTGCCGAAAACGGCACGACCGTAGTAGATAATTCTTCGGCCTGGAGAATGGATGAAACAAAAAAACTGGTAATTCCGGAAATAAATGCTTCAGAATTAACCAAAGAGGATAAAATTATCGCCAATCCCAACTGTTCCACTATTCAGTTACTAATGGCGCTAAAACCCCTGCACGATGCTTTCAAAATTAAACGGGTAATTGTTTCTACCTACCAGTCAATTACGGGAACCGGCGTAAAAGCTGTGGAACAACTGGAAAATGAGTACAAAGGTGAAAAAGGCGAAATGGCCTATCCTTATCCTATTCATAAAAATGCGCTTCCGCATTGTGATGTTTTTCAGGATAACGGCTACACTAAAGAAGAAATGAAACTTACCAAAGAAACCAAAAAGATTTTGGGGGACGATTCGGTTTTAGTAAGCGCTACTGCGATTAGAATTCCCGTGGTGGGCGGACATTCAGAATCTGTAAACGTTGAGTTTGAAAAAGAGTTTGATGAAGCTGAAGTAAGAAAAATCCTGAGTCAGTTTCCCGGCGTAACTGTACAGGACAATCCGGAAACCAATACTTACCCAATGCCGATTTACGCCGAAGGGAAAGATGATGTTTTTGTTGGAAGAATCCGCAGGGATTATTCCCAACCTAAAACTTTAAATATGTGGGTGGTTGCAGATAACCTCAGAAAAGGAGCTGCCACAAATACGGTACAAATTGCTGAATACCTGATTAAGAATAAATTGGTCTAAGGCGGAAAAAGCATATTTTATTAACTAATGCCTGTAAAAATGTAACTTACAGGCATTTTTTAATACTAACTTTATGCAATAAATCACATTATATGAAAAAAACATTCTCCGGAATTTTTGCTCTTGCCGTCCTGGCTTCCTGTAACGATTCCAAAACCGAAAAAGAAATCAGTTTGAATTATCCTGAAACTAAAAAAGTAGACACGGTTACCGATTATTTTGGAACCGAAGTTAAAGACCCTTACCGCTGGCTGGAAGACGACCGCAGCGAAGAAACCGAAGATTGGGTAAAAGCCCAAAACGAGGTGACTTTTGATTATTTAAACAGCATTCCATATAAAAAAGAACTTGAAGAAAGACTTTCAGAAATATGGAATTATGAAAAAATAGGCGCTCCTTTTGTTGAAGGTGACTATACCTATTTCTACAAAAACGATGGTTTACAAAACCAATACGTGGTTTATAGAAAAAAGGGCGATGATGCCGAAACTGAAGTTTTCCTTGATCCTAATAATTTTAGCGAAGACGGCACCACTTCTCTTGCCGGTTTGAGCTTTTCTAAAGACGGGAGCAAAGCCGCTTATGCGATTTCTGAGAGCGGGAGCGACTGGAGAAAAATCATCATTATCGATGCTCAAAATAAAGAGCGCGTAGAAGATACGCTTCAGAATGTAAAATTCAGTGGAATTTCGTGGCAAGGTGACGAGGGTTTTTATTATTCCAGCTACGAAAAGCCTGAAGGGAGCGAACTTTCAGCAAAAACAGACCAGCATAGATTATTTTACCACAAACTGGGAACTCCGCAAAGTGAAGACAAAGTGATTTTTGGAGATTCTGAAGAGCAAAAACACCGTTATGTTGGTGGTAGTGTTTCAGAAGATGATAGGTTTTTATTTATTTCTGCCAGGAATTCAACTTCAGGAGGAAAACTTTTTATGATGGATCTTTCCAAAAACAATCCTGAACTGGTTACTATTTTAGACCACGAAGATACTGATACGGGAGTGATAGAAAACGATGGCAGCAAGCTGTTTATAGTTACTAATATGGACGCGCCTAATCGTAAGATAGTAACTGTAGATGCAGCAAATCCTTCTCCGGAAAACTGGGAAGATTTTATTCCTGAAACCGAAAACGTATTGAGCCCTTCTACCGGTGGAGGTTATTTCTTTGCCGAATATATGGTAGACGCGGTTTCTGAAGTAAAACAATACGATTATAATGGCGAATTGGTTCGGGAAGTTGAACTTCCGGGAATTGGTTCTGCCGGCGGATTCGGAACTAAAAAGGAAAACGAAGAATTGTATTATTCTTTTACCAATTATGTGACTCCAGGTACTATATATAAATACAATATTGAAGAAGGAACTTCTGAGGTTTATAACAAACCAAACATAAAATTTAATCCGGACGATTACGAAAGCAAACAGGTGTTTTATACTTCAAAAGATGGTACAAAAGTCCCTATGATAATCACCCATAAAAAAGGGCTTGAGCTTAACGGTAAGAACCCAACGATGCTTTATGGCTATGGAGGATTCAATATTAGTTTAACGCCTTCTTTTAGTACTGCAAACGCGATCTGGATGGAGCAAGGCGGTATATATGCTGTTCCAAACCTTAGAGGTGGTGGTGAATATGGTAAAGAATGGCACGACGCAGGTATCAAACTGAAAAAACAAAATGTTTTTGACGATTTTATTGCAGCCGCGGAATACCTTATCGAAGAGAATTATACGTCCAGCGATTACCTGGCCATTCGTGGAGGTTCTAACGGCGGACTTTTAGTTGGAGCTACAATGACGCAGCGTCCAGATCTTATGAAAGTGGCTTTACCGGCCGTTGGCGTTATGGATATGTTACGTTACCATACTTTCACAGCCGGAGCAGGTTGGGCTTACGATTATGGGACTGCAGAGGATAGCGAGAAAATGTTTAACTATCTTCTGGAATATTCACCGGTTCATAACCTGGAAGAAGGAACCGAATATCCTGCAACTTTGGTGACTACTGGTGATCACGACGATCGCGTAGTACCTGCGCATTCTTTTAAATTCGCAGCCGAATTACAGGATAAGCAAACCGGTGACAATCCTGCTTTGATTAGAATTGAAACCAAAGCCGGTCACGGTGCAGGGAAACCTACAAAAATGATTATTGAAGAATATGCCGATATTTTTGGCTTTACCCTTTACAATATGGGCTTTGATGTTTTACCAAATAAAACTGAAGAGGAAGTAAAAGGATAAGATATTTTAATTCTGAGTTTAAACCTCACAGCCCACGATGACATTGGGACTGTGAGGTTTTTATTTAAGACTGTGGTTGTTTAAAAGGAACTTGTATCAGGCCTTTTTCCCGAATTTATTTCAGGATTCTAACATGATTTAAGTAGCAACATCTTTCTGAAACAAGTGCAGAATGACGTATTAAAAACTTTTCCGACTGCCTCTTATATTTTAAAATGGTATTTATACCAACTTAAACATACTTAAATATATACTGTAAATTATACGTTTTTATTTTGCACCAATTTCAATTCCCCGTCTTCAAGTAAATAGCCTTTTTCGGCCTTATAAAGAATCTCCTCATCATCATCTGAATAAGCTTCCAGAAGCCTGTATTCTCCATTCATTTCGGAGTTGAGGCGTTTTACCTTTTCAGCATCATTGCAGGTTTTTCCTATAATTTTATAATCTTTATTTTCATATTTTGTGATAGTGCCAATCACTTTTAAAGGTAAAAGTTCTTCCAGGTATTTTGTGTAAACTTCGAATCCGCCGGTAACTATATAAACTTTTATTCCTGCTTTATCTTTCTCCCGAATATCGGCAATCATATCATCTTCAAAATGTTCAGGAAATTCAATATCCCAGAATTGTTTCGCGTACTTTTTCACCTTTTCGGGCGGGAGTTTATTCAAATAATCATAGAAATTTTCTTTAAAATAGGTCTTACTCGTTATATGAAGTTTTCCCAGCACATGAAGCCAGCCAATTTGAAAGAGGTGCAGCAACTTATAGCCTTTTTTATAACAAATGAATTTAAAAAATTCATCCTTGGAAGATTTTTTATACAAGGTTTGATTAAGATCGTAAACTATTATTTCCTGCATCTTTTTAATGTTAGACTTCTAAAGAAAGATACTAAGAATCATCTTTCACCCATAAATTTTATCATTTTCTAAACAAGAAATTAACCAGATAGCTAAAAGACATTCGTTAAAAAAGTACTTCCTGAATTTTTTCTAATACAGTTTGGGGAGTAACAGTTTTAATGGCATTCTCATAGCCTTCAGGAAATTTACTACCGTAAACGGAAGTCGGTATTTTTGGATATTGGGTAAGATCGGGAAGTAAACTATTTTTCGGTGGCTGATTAAACGGTCTAAACCCGGCATAAGGATGCGTGACGCCCCAAATACTAATTACCGGTATGCCATACATTGCTGCCATATGCCCATTCCCGCTGTCCATAGAAAGCATAGCATCCAGGTTTGAGATAAGTGCAAGTTCTTCGGCTAAAGTGAGTTTTCCGGCGATACTTATGGTGTCATTAAACCTGGCAGCCCAGATTTCCAGCTGTTGTTTTTCTTTATTTCTACCACCAAAAAGTAAAATTTTAATCCTTGAATTTTCACTTAACTTTCCTAAAACCTCTTCCATTAAATCTGCAGGATATGCCTTGGAACTATGCTGGGCAAAAGGCGCAATTCCCAGCCACTTTTTAGGTTCGGTGCCTACCAGACTTCTTATTTTTTCTGAAATTTTTTCTTTTTCCGGAAATTGGTGGATATTAAGGTCAATCGGATAACCTAAAGCATTAAAAACATCGGCATATCGCTGTACGGTGGGTTTTAATTGCTTAAAAATTTTATTGTTTTCACGGGTTAAAGCTTTCTTTTCGTTTCGGCCTTTATCAATTTGTTTCACCGGAATCCCAAACATATAAAAAACCGATTTTAAAATATTGCTTCGTAAAACATCGTGAAGATCGGCAACTTTATCAACTTCCAGATCCCTTAAATCTTTTGCAAGCCGGCAAAGACCAAAAACGCCACTATGTACTCCGTTAACATCGGCTTCATACACAGAAACCCGCGGAATTCCTTTAAACATTGGTTCAAAAAACCCACGGGTTAAAACAGTTACTTTTAAATGCGGATAAGTAGCGGTAAGTACACGTAAAACCGGTACCGTCATCGCAACATCGCCCATTGCCGACAACCTGATCACCAAAATATGCAATTGTTCATCTTTTATAAAAGAAGAATCATTCATATTTTGAGTGGTTTGGCTCATTTTAAATGCTTTATTTTTTCCTTAAAACGGGGTTCAGCTCATCGTCGTTGTACATCTTCATTTGCCTGTATACCTTCATATACTTATTTCCTGCAGCAATGTCTTCCAGTAATTGATTTATCGCGGTAGAAAGATCTACGCGCTGCTCCAGCAAAACATCAAGTTTAGCTTTACATTTCATTTGGTGATCCTGCGATGCGTCTTTCCGGTTAGCTTCCTCGTTCATATGATAAACTTTCAAGGCTAAAATTGAAAGCCTGTCAATTGCCCAGGCAGGACTTTCTGAATTTATTGTAGCGTCTTCTTTTGGCTTAACATTTTTAAATTTCTCCAAAAAATAACTGTCAATATACTCAACCGTGTCGGTACGATCCTGGTTTGAGGCATCTATCTGGCGTTTTAGCGCCAACGCATCAACAGGGTCAATGTGCTTGTCACGAATAATATCTTCATAATGCCACTGCACCGTATCTATCCAACATTTTCGGTACAACAAATGTTCAATCAATTCACTTTCGCTATCGTAGGGATTTGTAAACGGCTGCTCAACCGAATCCTTTTCGTGATATTTCTCAATTACTTCCTGAAAAATCTTATTCGCTTTATCTGAAAACATAAACTATTTTTTTTCTAAAATGTGTAAATATTCTGTTGTATTCCTGGCCGTATGGTTTCGGTTTTCGGTTTTATCCGCCTTAAAACGTTGGTAATTTCTGGTTACCAGATCGTAATTTCCAAAACGGCTCATTATTTTTTTTATTTCTGCTGAAGGCATTAAACCCTCATTATTATAGCTGAAAAATATATACCTGAAATTTACATTTTCCAGCAAATCCTGAAACGAATTTTTCACCTTTGTCCTGCTGCAATAATTTGAACGATAATAATCGCGCAAACCGGTTTTACCTTGTGGTGCAAAGGTATCATATTTTGCGATGGTATTTAAAATATGGTAGTTCGCGCCGTACTGACGTGCATTATAGGGCGGATCTAAATATAAAATATCACCTTCTATTTCTTTAATTAATTGATTGGCATCTTTTTGAAAAACCCGGTGAGAATGTTTGGTTATTTGGAAGTTTGCAGGCCTGATTACTAGTTCTTTTTGTGCTGAAAGTTTTACTTTTTTTAAAAATGCACCATAAACTGAAGCTGTATTAGCCACTTTATCGGCACTTTCCAATAATGAAGCTAAAAGGAAAAAATACTGGTTTGCCCCTATTTCTTTATTTAATTTCCAATTTTCTATTTGCTGCCTAACTGCGTCAATTTTCATGCCGTTGGTTTCCGAAAAATAGAGTCGGTTAGATTTTCCATTTTCGCTGTATTCTTCAAAGATAAACCCCTGTTTTTCCTCCAGATTATTTAATTCAGCCAGGAGATTTTCGGCCTCTAATTTTTGATGATTTTCAATATAGTTTTTGAGTAAAACATAACTGTAATATTCCACATCATTAGCGATGACTGACTTCACCGAGGTTTTGAATTTTCTGCCAACACTACCCGTCCCGGCAAAAAGATCGCAAAAAACCAATTGAGATAGATCTTCGCCAACCACTTCTTTTACCGTAGATTTTATAAAATCGCCAAGCTTATGTTTAGAACCTATATAATTCATTTTACCGCCCAGATCACATCAGCTAAAGTGGTTTTTCCCTGCTGAAATTGGAATTCTTTTACTTATGAATTTTCAAAAATAGCAACATATTTTCAATCACCTGCTTCAAAAAAGAAATTTCGGCTTTTAGTTTCCAATGCTGTCCATCTTCAGCATAAACTATTAAAAACAATCGGTTTTCCAGATGAAACCGGCTTTGTTTACTTTGATTTTTATACAACCAGGTAATAAGGTTGTCTGGACTATTTTGAGCAAATTCAAGGATTAAACGTTTTGGGAAAACACTTGTTTTTAAATCGAAATCATTTCAGCAAAAATATTTTACACTGCCATCGCACTCCAGAAGTTGTACCAGCGGTTGCAGCAATATTGAAATAATTCCTTTTCATCTAACTTTTCAGTAGCGATAATTAAGGCAATTTTTTCGTTTAATTTATTCCAGCTTGAAGTGGAATATACGAAGGAAGAAAGCCTGTCCCAGGAATTATTTTGCTTACGAAACCAGCGATATTCGTATTTGCAGCGCTTTTTTAATTCGGTCTCAATTGCCAGTAAATTCATTTAAAAAATAAAAGGAATACACAAAGGCATTAAGATAAGCAAAACCAGCAAAACTTCCCGAAAGACTTTGTCCTCTCTTTGATCAAAATAAATAGAAGTGATAATACTAAGCGGCACAAAAAAGAATATAAGCTCGCTGCCGTCTTTGGTAGGTGCAAAAATAGCCACCGCAACAGCCGTGAGCAAACTTAGTAAAACCAGGTTTAAGGAAGGTTTCATAGATACGCTGGCCTTGTTTACCACCGCAAAAAACTGGACCAGTGTCCAAAGGGTCAAAGTCAAAATAATACTTACTGGAATAAGAATCTCAAGATTTTGATAATTTGAATAATCAAAATTACTCCACTCAAACCACTGAGAAAAAGTATAAAATTGATCATAAGCGATAATATGAAAACTAAGCGTTAACACTGCCACCGCTAAAGCTGCAATTGGCGGAATTAACCAGTTTTTAGGTTTTGGCAGGTAATATAAGATTCCCGCATAAACCACCACCAGGAACAAAATAGACCAAAAATAAAATAGGGAAGCGATACAAATCCAAAAGGTAGCATCAAAAACCTTTTTCTGCATTACTTTTTTAGATTTTAAGCTAATAATTCTTCTTAAAGCCAGGAGAACCAGTAAATTGGCAAAGATAACCTGGTGATTCTTTAATAGCGCAAAAAATGAAGCAGTAAAAATTGCGAAAAATAAGATTTTATAGGCGCTACGCTGGGTAAGTTCGTTTTTTTTGGCAATAAAATTAAGGGTGAAAACACTTACAATAAGCGACAATAAAACCGCCAGTTTTTCCAGAAAAACCAATAGGTTAAAATCTAAAAACCACTCCTTGAAATTGGCGATAATAAAAAATATGATAAGAAAAATTGTTATCGCAACCCCGTTTACCGGTTTTGATTTGCCAAAAAAGCTTGTTAGCATTGTGGTTTTTTATATTTTTGTAATCTTAAATATAACAAAGTTAGTTATTGAACGCCACCAAAGGTATTTTAATATCGCTTTGAAATAATTTGAACTTAAAACACTCTAAAAATGTTAAGAGATATATTTGAAGGTATCGCCTACTTGTTCGAGGAAATTTTATTTGTTCCTTTAGATGCATTAAGATCGCTGGAACTTGATTCCTGGTGGGCTGCAAATGCCTTAAACTTCATCTTTATTTTAGTTGGTTTGGCTGCTTTTGCTTTCTGGATGAAGCAACTTAAGCACTACAACGAAGTTAACGATGAAGATCGCGATCCTACTGCACACTCGTTTTTAGGATAAATCGAAACCGAGATCTTTTCTATAATACATCTTATCAAAATGTATTTTTTCTGCATTTTGATAAGATTTTTTTAGTGCTTCTTTGTAATCTTTCCCAAAAGAAGTCACCGCCAGCACCCGGCCACCGCTGGTCACCACTTTATCGCCTTCAAGTTTGGTTCCCGCGTGAAACACTAGGGAATCTTCAACCTTATCAAATCCCGTAATTTCTTTAGATTTTTCGTAAGCCTCAGGATAACCGCCAGATACTAACATAACCGTAGTTGCAGCGCGTTCATCTATTTCTAAAGCAACTTCGTTTAATTTTTCTTCGGAAACTTTTTCTAAAATCTCTACTAAATCTGATTTGATCCGTGGAAGCACAACCTCAGTCTCCGGATCCCCCATTCGCACATTATATTCTATCACATAGGGTTCGTTTCTTACCATAATGAGCCCGATAAATATAAAACCTTTATAGTCTATCTCTTCTTCCTGCAAACCATTCACTGTTGGCTTTACGATGCGTTCTTCAATCTTCTGCATCAATTCATCATATACAAAGGGAACGGGAGAAATAGCACCCATTCCGCCAGTATTTAGACCGGTATCCCCTTCCCCAATTCTTTTGTAATCTTTTGCGGTTGGCAGGATTTTATAATTTTTCCCATCGGTAAGTACAAAAACGCTTAGTTCAATTCCGTCTAAAAATTCTTCGATCACCACTTTCGCACTGGCAGCACCAAATTTCTTTTCGGCCAGCATATTTTGAAGTTCCTCTTTGGCCTCTTCAAGATCGTTTATAATTAAAACGCCTTTTCCGGCTGCCAATCCATCGGCCTTTAAAACATACGGCGGATTTAAAGTTTCCAAGAATTCTTTTCCGGCTTCAAGGCTTTTTTCAGTAAAACTCTCGTAGGCGGCAGTTGGAATTTTGTGTATTGCCATAAACTCTTTGGCGCGTTCTTTACTTCCTTCCAAAAGTGCCCCGCGCTTAGATGGCCCAATTACTTTTACATTTTTTAGCGCCTCGTCTTCAGTAAAGAAATCGGTGATACCTTCAACCAAAGGATCTTCAGGACCTACTACCAGCATCTCTATTTCTTCCTTCAACACAAATTCTTTAATCGCTTTAAAATTGGTCACTTTTAAGTCGATATTTTTAGCAATTTGGGCGGTTCCCGCGTTCCCGGGCGCTACAAAAAGTTGAGAACATTTTGGGCTTTGAGCGAGTTTATAAGCAAATGTATGTTCGCGTCCGCCGGCGCCGAGAATTAAAATTTTCATCCTGAAGTCATTTTAGTTATGCACCAAAAATAATTGTTTGTAAATTGAAGCACCAATTATTTCTTATAAAAAAGCTTTTTCGCCCTTGGACTGGTTTAAACTTTCGTTGCAGCTGAATAAATTTCCCATAAACCGGGCGCAAAAAACACTACAGGAAATACAGAAAATTCCCGCAGAAAATTATGAAAATTACCTTAGTGAAAAACGCAAGGAAATTGTTGAATATCACTTAAATAATAATCGGTTTTATAAAAATTTCTTCGGAAAAAGTTCATTTTCTAACTGGAATGAGGTGCCGGTAATGGCGAAAACCAATTTACAGCAAAAGCTCCAAAATCGGCTGAGTAAAGGTTTTTCAAAATCGACTGTATATATTGGTAAGACTTCGGGCAGCAGCGGGACCCCTTTTATTTTTGCCAAAGATAAATTTGCTCACGCGCTTAGCTGGGCAGGTTTTCAGGATCGCTACCAATGGCACAATATTGACCTCAACAAATCTTTACAGGCCAGGTTTTATGGAATTCCGCTGGATTTCTACGGAAATGCCCAGGAGCGAATCAAGGACCGAATTAGCCTCCGCCGAAGGTTTCCCATTTTTGACCTGAGCGAGCAGAAAATGGAGAAATTTCTGAAGCGTTTTCACCATTCAAATTTTAGTTATATCAACGGTTACACCAGCGCAGTCTTACTTTTCGCCAAATTCCTTAAAAACAGAAACCTGATTTTAAAAGAGGTTTGTCCCAGCCTAAAACTCTGTATTGTTACTTCTGAAAGATTATTCAAAGAAGATAAAAAACTGATGGAAACGGTTTTCGGAGTTCCTGTGGTGAATGAATATGGCGCCAGTGAAGTGGGACTTATCGCTTTTGAAAATAAGGAAAATGAATGGGTGGTGAATTCAGAAGATCTTTTTGTTGAAATTCTTGATAAAAATAATAATCCAGTGCCAAATGGAACTGAAGGCCGTATCGTAATCACTTCACTCTATAACCAGGCTCATCCAATGATTCGCTACGATATTGGCGATACCGGAATTCTTTCAGAAAAAAGTACGTTGAAAAAACCAATCCTGGAAAAATTAATTGGCCGCACTAACGATATTGCCACTCTTTCCGATGGAAAAGTGGTGCCCGGACTTACATTTTATTACGTAACCAAAAGTATTATTGGGGACACCGGTAGTATTAAAGAGTTTGTAATCAATCAAAATGCAGCAGATGCTTTTAAAATTGAATATGTAAGTAAGACTGATTTTTCTGAAAACCAGAAGCAAAAAATATTACAGGCCATTGAGACCTATGTTGGTAAAAATTTAAAAGTTGCTTTTGAACGAAAGGAGAAGCTTACAAGAAGTAAAAGCGGGAAATTGAAGCAATTTACTTCAGATTTGTAAACCCCCGGCCTATCGGCCACCCTGCCCGACTTTGTCATTCAGGCGGAATCCAATTGAAAATAAGGGGAGGAGCTTTTATGCGTTTTTAAAAAGAAAAAAAGAATAAGAGAAGTACAGAATTAAAATTTTTAAAGGACCAAAAGGCTCCTCTCCTTTTCAAGGAGGGGAATGAATTCAGTTTTGTTGAAGATAAGGGGTGGTTAATGCAAAACATAGGTCCTGAAATATCCCGAAATTTCGGGAGAGGATGACGTGTAATTTCTAAATTCGTTTTACCTGTTTTGGTTTTATAAAGAAATGTTCCTTGAGAAAAACCAGCATATAACCAACGCTTTTAAAGAAACTAAAGCCTAAAACCTTGTGATAGACGTTGAAATTATATTTAAGCATCTCCAATTTATTCCCTGAAATTGAACCTTTTCTCACCCGGTATTTCGCTAAACATCTTTGAACACCTATTGCCGGACCGCCTCCTTCAACAGCTTCAAGCCAAAGTGCCCAATCCTGTCGTTTTCTGATTTCAGGAGCGTAAATTTTTCCTAATTTTTTAGCGCTGTAAATTCCGGTGAGGTTGCCGAGGTAATTTGATTTTAGAAGTTTTTGATGGGTTAAAATTGGCAGAGCTTCAATAATTTCGCTTCGGGAATTTCCATTTTCCTCTATGGGCTGATAACTGGAAAAACAAACTGCCGCATCCTGCTGCTGCATCACTTCAAGCTGGATTTCCAGCTTTCTCGGTTTCCACTGGTCATCTGCATCCAAAAAAGCTATAAAATCGCCCTGAGCGGCTTTAATGCCTTTATTGCGACTTACTCCTGTGCCCTGGTTCTTTTTATTTTGAATAATTTTAATCCGGGAATCTTGCTTTGCGAATTTTTCAACTTTAGAAAGCGTCGCATCAGTAGAAGCATCATCGATAATAAACAATTCCCAGTTGGAATAGGTTTGAGCAATAACAGAATTCACCGCTGCTTCAATAAAATTTTCCGCATTAAAGGCGGGCATAATTACTGAAACCAAGGGACTCCCCATAACTAAATTTATCGCCTTATATGATTGGAAAAATCTTTGTGCTCGCTTTTCTCCAATTCTTCAGGGCTTAGACTTTTGAAGTAATTGTAAGTGATTTTCATGCCTTCGCTCCGGGAAACAGTAGGTTCCCAACCCAAAACTTCTTTTGCCTTACTAATATCGGGTTGCCTTTTTAAAGGATCGTCTTCCGGGAGTTCTTTGTAAACTATTTTTTGGTCAGTCCCGGTAAGTTTCAGGATTTCTTCGGCAAAATCTTTAATAGTGATTTCTTCGGGATTTCCAATATTTACAGGATCGGCATAATCACTTAATAATAAACGATAAATTCCTTCAATTTGATCGTCTACATAACAAAACGAGCGCGTTTGCAAACCATCACCAAAAATGGTGAGATCTTCACCCCGCAACGCCTGACCAATAAACGCAGGGACTACACGACCATCGTTTAATCGCATCCTGGGTCCGTAAGTATTAAATATACGTGCAATCCTTGTTTCCAGGCCGTGAAATCTGTGATAAGCCATGGTAATAGATTCCTGAAATCGCTTTGCTTCATCATAAACTCCTCGTGGCCCAATAGTATTTACATTTCCATAATATTCTTCATTTTGCGGATGAACCTGAGGATCGCCATAAACTTCAGAAGTTGAAGCAATCAAAATCCTTGCATTCTTTTCTTTTGCCAAACCGAGGCAATGGAGTGTTCCAACGGAGCCAACTTTTAGAGTTTGAATGGGAATCTTTAAATAATCTATGGGGCTTGCTGGAGAAGCAAAATGAAGGATGTAATCTAACTGCCCGGGAACGTGAATAAATTTGGTGATATCGTGATGAAAAAACTCAAATTTATCCAGTTTAAAAAGATGCTCAATATTCTTTAGATCTCCGGTAATAAGGTTATCCATTGCAATAACTTCATAACCTTCTTTAATAAACCTATCACATAAATGAGAGCCTAAAAAGCCGGCAGCACCGGTAATGAGTATTCTTTTTGCCATTCCTGAAGTTTGTGCGAAAATTACTCAAATTTTATGAGATTTACGAAAGGATGAGTGTTTTAAGGCTCACTTTCCATTCAGGAATTTGCTTCTGAAATTTCTGCTGAATTTTAGTTTTGTCCAATACGCTGTAATCCGGTCTGGCAGCAATGGTCTTAAACTTGTTGCTTTCGTTTAACCGAATTTTTTTTGAATTTCCTGTAAATTCTAAAATTGCTTTCGCAAAATCATACCAAGTCGCTTTGCCTGAGTTGCTGAAATGATAAAGACCAAAATTCTTATTTTCTGTAGCGATTATTTCCATAACAAATTCAGCCAGATCGTTGGCATTGGTTGGAGTCCCGGTTTGGGAAGTAGTAATGTTTAATTCGGCTTTTTCTTCTATTTTCCTCAGGATAGTTTTATAAAAATTATGTCCAAATTCTGAATACAACCAGGAAGTCCTGAAAATAAAATGCTCTTTTAAAACCTCAGCAATTGCTAATTCACCTTTTAATTTGGAAGCGCCATACACGTTTATAGGATTGGTTTTATCGGTTTCCTTATAAGGTTTTTCTGCCTTTCCATCAAAAACATAATCGGTGGAAAAATGCACTAAAATTGCTTGATTTTCTTCACAAACCTCCGCGAGTTTTTTGCCAGCTTCAGCATTAATTTTAAAAGCTTTTTCTTCTTCAGATTCGGCCTTTTCAACGTTGGTGTAAGCCGCACAGTTAATAATCCAATCAAAATTCATTTCAGAAAAAAGTTGCTGTAATTTTGATTTATCGGTAATATCAGCTTCGGCAGAAGACTTAAATTCAAAATTGAAATCAGGATAATTCCCCTCAATCTTTTTAAAACAGGCTCCTAACTGTCCGTTGGCCCCAGTAACGAGAATATTCTTCATTTAAAAACTTCTTTTAATCGCGGTTGCTTTAAATCTTTATCTGAAATTATCATATCTTCTTCGGGGAAACCCCAGTCTATCGCTAAATCTGGATCGTTATAAATAATGCCGGCTTCGTAGCCTGGATAATAATATTCATCGCATTTATAAGCAAAAACTGAAGTTTCTGAAAGAGTTACAAAGCCGTGGCCAAAACCTTTGGGAATATAGAGTTGGTATAAATTCTCGTCGTCAAGAATTATTTTGAAACTTTGTTTAAAAGTGGATGATTCTGGTCTTAAATCTACCACCACATCCAGCACTTTTCCATAAATAGCACGTACCAGTTTAGTTTGTGCTAACTCCCCGGTTTGATAATGCAACCCGCGTAAAACACCTTTTTTTGAAATTGACTGGTTATCCTGAACAAATTCCTTTTCTATCCCGGTTAACTCTATAAATTTCTTCTTGTGATAGCTCTCCAGGAAAAGGCCCCGTTTATCCCGAAAAATATCGGGTTTAATGATAAAACAGTCTTTTAAAGGCGATTCTTCAACGTGCATAAACTAAGATTTAAAGATTTGTTCCAGGATTTTTTCAGTAATTAAATAAGTGGGTTTTACCCCGGTAGTTCCAAGACCCCCGGAAGCTAACGTGCTACCGGTTTCCAGCGGATTATCGGAAGCGTAATAGGCATATCTCACTTTAACTTCACTATCTATACTTCCCCGTAATTTAGAAGCCGCCTGAATGGCCTTTTGGTAGTGTGCGCCCTCCATTTCGAGTCCGCTAACATTCCAGGTAGAATCGTGGAAAAATTTAAGGATATCCCGATTTTGAAGCGAAGTTCCTAAAACTGTGATCATCGCGCCGTCTACAATATCTATTCCGCTGCCTTCAAGATCGGCCGGACTAAGTTCGTTTTTAAACGGATAATTATCTGCAGTTCCCTCAAATAAATGAGCAGAAGGGATCATAATATCGCCTTTTCCACCTTCAAGGATACCGGCTTTCCCCATAATGGAAATTGATTCTACGTTCATTTTAATCTCATTTCCTTCAAAATTGTAAGGCTTCAGCAGCTCATCCATAGTTTCATAAGCCTGCTCTCCAAATGCATAATCCATCACGATAATTACCGGTGCATCTTCTTCGGTTTTAATATCACAGCTTCCATATTTGCCGTTTAATTTAGCCGTATCAAAGATTTGCACATCAATATTGGTTCCGCTTTTATCATCTAAAAACGTCATCCCATTATCTAAAGCCGATTTCATCACCTTACTTCGTAAATCGCCGTTGGCACTGTTACTAAGCAATTCATAAATCTCCAGTGGCTTTTTCTTTTTAAGTTCGGTTTTTAAGGCTGAAGGCGTATAAAGCGTATTCATAACACTGTGCATATTCGCGCTAATAATGTGTAATGGTCGATGCATTAAATTCTGTTTTATAAGATGCTGTTTAATATTATCGGCCCAAATTTCTCCGTGAATATGGTGTCCTAATCGTTCGCGTAAAACGGGACTAAAAGTAATAATCCTTTTATCGTTATGTATGGTTTCTGCAATAGCGAGTTTCCCCAACCAGTAAATTATATTCAGAAAACGCTCTGGATTACCCGGAAGCGAAAATTTTGGATAAATATCCTGAACTTCAAAGAATGTTCTGCCTAAAATATTGGCGGTATGGGTTAAGGCAATTTCACGTTGTGCCTGATCTAATGGTCCTTCCTGTAAAACTGATTTTTCCAGTTTTTGCCAATCGCGGGTTACGCTTCCTTCTTCGTCTATAATGACACGTCGCATTATTTTATGCGATTCTACAAAGAGAAAAGTAAGGTGGGTAAGAATATCATAAATCTCAGATCTACCGCGAGTGATTTCAATATTCATTTGCTCCTCGTCTATACGGTAACAGTTTCGACGACGTTTAGGCGGAACAATGGGCTTAAAATGCGAATTACCATAACCTTCATCGCTAGTTAGATTAATAAAACGGCATTCTTCAATTCCTTTTGGCAAACGATCTACCACATACAGCAAACCGCTTAGTTCTGCTTTATCATCGGCAATAGAACCGTAAATTTCGGGGCGAAGTATAAGTAAAGCTTCCCGTAAAGTCTCACCAGAAACACCCATAGGTTTATAAAATCCACGGTTGAAAAGATGGCGCATTGTAATATACATGCGCTCTATGGCGTGGGTACTTTCTTGTGCCCGGGTACGACCGAGTAATTTTAAATTCGTCATTTATTATATTTTCTTAAATTTTCTTCAAGCACTTCGGCTATTTTTCTGTCGTTGGAGAGGCGGGCGAGTTTAAACTGTCCGCCTAATTTACCAATAGACTTCATATAATGATTAAAGCCTCCTCTAGGAATTGTAGTGATTTTTAAAGGCTGAAGTATTTTGCCTTCAATTAAATCGAAATAATATGAATTTTGCTCCTGAAGTGTCTTTTCTAAAATACGATGGAATTCATCCATATTTTCAGGCTCTTCCTCAAACTCTATAAACCACTCGTGATAGGGTAATTCATCATTCTCAGGAGTGATTTGGGGAGCAACCGTAAATTCGCTTATCCTGGCTTTGGTACTCCTCATAGCTTCTTGCATAGCTTCCTCTACTTCCTTACCAATAACGTGTTCTCCAAAGGCCGAAATATAGTGTTTGATGCGTCCTGAAACAATTACGCGGTAAGGTTTTAAAGAAGTAAACTGTATAGTATCTCCCATATTGTAGCCCCAAAGACCGGCATTGGTAGAAACTATTATTACATAATTAACACCTTTTTCTACATCTCCTATCGTTAAACGCTTCGGATTTTCCTCAAAAAATTCGTCGCTTCTAATAAATTCATAGAACATTCCCGAATCCAGCTGAAGTAACATTCCTTTTTCGTTCTGCTTATCCTGAAAAGCGAAAAAGCCTTCAGATGCGGGATAAAGTTCTATGCTGGCTACTCTTCTCCCAATAAGGTTTTCAAATTTAGCGCGATAGGGTTCATAATGTACTCCGCCGTAGATAAACAGGTTAAAATTAGGAAAAAGTTCACCGACTTTTTTACCGGTTTTTTGCTGAAGCCTTTCAAAGTACATTTGTACCCAGGAAGGAATACCGCTAATCACGCTCATATCTTCGTGGATGGTTTCTTCAACTATAGCGTCTACTTTGGTTTCCCAGTCTTCAATACAATTGGTTTTCCAGCTGGGCATTCTATTTTTCTGAAGATAAGCAGGAACATAATGCGCAACAATTCCTGATAACCGACCTAATTTTACCCCGTTTTTTTCATCCATTTCGGGGCTTCCCTGGAGGAAAATCATTTTTCCGTCTACAAATTTAGCATTTCCGGTTTCGTCTATATAACATAAAATTGCGTTCCTGGCGGCATTAATATGCGCCGGCATAGAATCTTTCGTTAACGGAATATATTTGGCACCGCTGGTAGTTCCCGATGTTTTTGCATAATATAAAGGTTTACCCGGCCATAAAACATCTACCTCACCGGCCACCATTTTATCTACATAAAATCGCAATTCTTCATAATCCCGAATTGGCACTTTTTGGGTAAAATCTTTATAGGTTTTTATGTTTTTAAAGTCGTGATCCTGCCCAAACTTTGTGTTTTTACCTTTTTCAATAAGCTCCCTGAATACCTTTTGCTGGGTAGCTTCAGGTTGAGAAGCCCATTTATCTATTTTCTTCCGTATATAACTAGCAAAAATCTTTGCTCCAAACGACTTTAAAGACATAGGTTCTTTTGAATTAATTAGTATTCTAAATTTCAGAAATACCTTTTGTATTACAAAGGTCGTGATTTATTAATCAAAATCAATATAATCTGTAGGGTCTACAGGCACGGCTTCGTTCCAGAGTTCAAAATGCAGATGTGGGCCGGTAGTGTATTCTCCAGTAGATCCTGCAGTGGCAATAACTTCTCCCCTTCTTACATTTTCACCCTGTTCTTTGGCTATGGAAGCATTGTGTTTGTAAACCGATAATAAGCCATATTCGTGCTTAATAATTATAATATAACCGGTTTCTGTAGTCCATTCTGAAAGAATTACACGACCATCGGCAACCGATTTTACCGGGGTGTTTTTAGCCACCACGATATCTACTGCATAATGTTTCTCCTTAGCATCGTATTCTTCAGAAATTGATCCTTTAACCGGTGGAAATAAAGAAAAATCTATATTATCTGTAGCCGATGGCAAAACATTGTATTTATCTTCCTGCGCTACTTCTTCTCTTAATAAGGAATCTGCGCGAGAAGGTTCTATAGCTTCAATTTCCTGGCCCATTATAGGATTTTCAACCATAGAATCCCTGCTTAAACTGGAGGTATCTGCTTTACCGGTAAGTACATTTTTAATAGAACTTAAATATTGATTATTCATCTTTAAAACCTGCTGAAGCGAATCTGACTTATAAGCCAGCTCAGAAGCCTGCCTTTTTAATTGAGCCGATGAATAACCGGGAATGTATTCTTTAAGCGGAGTGAAAGCAATTATAAAAGTAGTGGCTGCAATTAGAATTATCGCGCTTAGCGTAATGGTTACAAAAACATTGAGCCGGGTTAATTTAAAAGAAAGCTTTTCCTCAAAAGTATCTTCATTCAAAACTACCATCCGGTATTTATGAAGTAACTTCTTGGTGAATTTTTTCCTTTCTTTTTTGTTTTCAGCCATATTCCGCTTACAAAGTTAAATTAAAATTTGAGCTTGATAAATGAAGTTCTCAAACTTAAGTCCAAATTGAATTCTTTTATAGAAAAATAAGGTTTTCAATAAAAATGCCATCCCGGTTTAAAATACAACACAGTTAAAACTTAAATTTAAGCCATATTAACGTTGTAATAATTTAATTCTTGTTAAGTTTGTAATATCAAAATTATATGTTATGAACGCACTTATTTTACCATTAGCCATTGGTGCCCCGCAAATTATTTTAATTGTTGTGGTAATATTGCTATTATTTGGAGGTCGAAAAATTCCTGAATTGATGAGAGGTTTAGGTAGTGGAATTAAAGAATTTAAAGACGCTTCCAAGGATGAAAATGGCGACAAGACAGTTACTTCTGATGATAAGAATTTTTCTGAAGAAAAGAAATAGACAAATAATTACAACTACCTTATACAAAAAAGCCCGAACTTTTAAGTTTGGGCTTTTTTATTTGTCTTGATTTGTGCTATTCAATATCTGCAGATTGCAGGATAGCATCTATTTCAAATATATTATCACGCTTGCTTCTTGAGGGAGAAAAAACAAAACCTTCTACTACTAAAAAACGGTTATTTGCTTCATCTTTAATTGCGTAATTTAAGAACGGTCCCGCCATAAAAGCACCTTTCACTTCCCAGGTTCCACGGGTTTCGTAAGCGAATTTTCCATCAATTTCAGATTCAAAAAGATAAGGAGCGTAGGCTTCTTCGGTAATCATATGCGTTCCTTCAGTGGGGCCCGGGATATGAGCTTTTCCAATAGAATCGCGCATTTTAATTATATTTCCAATGGTATTTGTATCAGATTCAATTTGATTGATAGGCACTTCATAGATAAGAATTTCCATATTCCCTTTGGGTATTTCCTTTCTTATCCACACAAAATCTTCCTCTTCTAAAGCGTATCTATAAGCAGAAGGAAAATCTAAAGATAAACCGAATTTTTCTTCAAGTTTCCCATCTTTTTTAAGCGATTTTTTCATTCGGCGTTGTTTCTCCTTCATTTCGGTCTCTTTGAAAGCTGAAACTAATTTTTCTGAACTTTCATTGATAATATGAATGAGTTCTTCTTCGTTTTCTCCAGAAATAATTACACCGGTTTGCGGCCGGGCATAGAGATCTTTAATAATTCTGGCTTCAGTTTCTTTCCCTTCCTGAACAGAAATAAAAGAACGGTTTTTTCTAACAAATCCGCTAAAAGTTTCCGGCGGTACCTGGCTTAGAGAAAACATTGGTTCTTCCTGGGGCAAGCCTTCTACCGTAGCGGCAAAATTATCTCTTATGGCTTCACCTACCGGGCCTTCCCATAAATCGTTCTTAATTATCAGGGTGATTTGATTAATATTTCCAGAAGAGTCTGAAAGGATACGTTCTTCTTCTTTATCGCCGTTTTCGTTACAGGAAACGAGAAAAATTAAACCGAATAGAAGGAATAATGTTTTTTTCATTTTAATTAGTTTGGTTTGAAATGATTAACCCTTGGAAAGTTTAAGTTCCATACCGGGTTTCAGGCTACTATTACCCATATCATTCCAAGCCCTCAAATTCTGTACCGTAACTCCCGGAAACTTACGAGAAATACTCCAAAGTGAATCCCCTTTCTTCACTGTATAGGTTTTTTCGTTGTTTTTCTGGCTATTTCCAGTAGATGCATTTTGAGTTTCTGCACCGGGTTTTCGCGGATAAATAGTAAGATACTGCCCTATTCTTAAATTATTGCCTCTAAGATTATTCCAACGTTTTATACTGCTTACACCTACCCCGTAACGTTCGGCAATTCTTCCTAGATAGTCACCGCTTTTTACACGATACCTTATTTGTTCCTCAGCTTTTACAAATTCAGGAAAAGCTTCTGCTTTATTTTTTATATCCTCTTCGGCAAAATTATAAATGGCGGCTTCGTTACTCACAAAAGCACCGCTAACAGTGGCGGGAAGCCTTATCATATAATTTTCATCTTCTACAAACGGAATAACGTCTAGTTTGTAACTTGGATTTAAAAACTGAAGCATTTCTTTTTCTACCCCGGTAACCTTAGAAATTTGATCGAAGGTGATCAATTTTTTTACTTTTATAGTATCGGTTTCAAAAAAAGCAATGTCTGGTCCCTGCGGCTGGAAGTTGTGTGCATCGGCATACTCAAAAAGATAAAGTGTTGCGAGGAAAGCCGGAACATAACCTGCAGTTTCTCGTGGTAAAAATCTTCTTAATTCCCAGTAGTTGTTAGACCCACCACTGCGCCGAATTGCTTTAGAAACATTCCCGGGCCCGGAATTATAAGAAGCTAATACCAAATCCCAATCTTCAAAAGAACGATATAGATTCGCCAGATATTGCGCAGCAGCTTCAGTAGACATTTGCGGATCCATACGCTCATCTACATAACTGCTTACATCAAGTCCGTGGGCTTTTCCCGTTCTGTACATAAATTGCCAAAGCCCGGTAGCACCAACCCAGGATTTTGCTCTGGGATTTAATGCCGATTCTACAATGGCAAGGTATTTTATCTCCAGCGGAATATCGTACCGGTCAAGCTGCTGCTCAAACATGGGGAAGTAATATTCACTTAACGCCATAAGACGCTCCATGGCCTTCTTATTGCGTTTTAAATAGGAATTGATAACACTTTCAAGTATAGGATGATATTCTACGTTAAATGGCGTGCGTGCATTTAATTTGGCCAGCCTGGCTTTTAAGGTATCTGTAGGAAGTTCGCGGTTTACTTCATCTTCATAATCCTGTTCTCTGATGCTTTTATACATCTCATCAAAAAGATCTGAATTGGTAAGCTGTGCTTTCCAAACAGAATCAATTTCGGCTGCGCGGGGAAGATCTTCTAACGAAACCGCAGAAGAATCCCTAATCACAGCCGAAATTGGTAATTTATCCTTAAATTCAGGATCTGGATGAGCAAGAATAATTTCACTGCTATCTACCTTCTGGAAGATTTGCACCCTAAAATTAGCTTTCTCTACCTGCTTCCCCTTCTCCCCTTCCTGCGCCTGAAGGCTAATTCCAAAAAGGAATACAAGAGATAAAATTATATACCTGCCCATAATTATTCAAGATTTAAAAAAGAACGTAAAATCTTAGATTTTAGTACGTTTTATTTCCCAATTGCCTCAATACCGGGCAACGATTTTCCTTCTAACATTTCTAGCATGGCACCGCCACCTGTAGAAACATAGCTTACTTTTTCTTCAAAACCGAATTTCTTAACCGCGGCTACAGAATCTCCACCTCCAACTAAAGAAAAGGCTCCTTTTTTAGTAGCTTCAGCAATAGAATTTCCTAAAGCGATAGTTCCTTTTGAAAATTTATCCATTTCAAATACGCCAAGTGGTCCATTCCAAAGAATAATCCTGGATTCCTGAATTACGGCATCAAAATTTTTGATACTCTCCGGTCCCGCGTCAAGCCCCATCCAGCCATCTGGAATTTCCTGGATTTTAGCAGTATCGGTAGAAGCCTGTTCAGAAAAGCTATCCGCTATAATAGAATCTACCGGAAGATGAACCTGGACATTTTTAGCTTCAGCTTTTTTAAGAATTTCCAAGGCTAATTCCTGCTTATCTTCTTCTACGAGAGAATTTCCTATTTTTCCACCTTTGGCGAGAATAAAAGTATAGGCCATTCCACCACCAATAATCAAATGGTCTACTTTATCAAGAATATTTTCAATTACGGTAATTTTAGATGAAACTTTAGCGCCACCTAAAACTGCGGTTACCGGCTTTTCTTTACTGTGAAGTACCTTATCAAGGTTTTTAATTTCTTTTTCTAATAAATATCCGAAGCATTTATCGTCAAAATATTTAGCCACAACAGTGGTAGATGCGTGAGCACGGTGAGCCGTACCAAAAGCATCGTTTACGTAAATATCTCCAAGTTGAGACAATTGTTTTGCAAAATCTTCGTCTCCGCCTTTTTCTTCTTTATGGAACCTAAGGTTTTCCAGCAATAAGATCTCCCCGGGATGTAAATTATCCGCCGCAGTTTTAACTTCATCTCCCACACAGTCGTTCACAAACTTAGGTTCTACCCCAATAACTTCTGCTACTTTTTTTACAATATGCTTTAAAGAATATTTATCTTCTTTGCCTTCCGGCCTGCCAAGATGCGACATTAAAACAACGCTCCCGCCATCCTCTAAAATTTTAAGAATTGTAGGTTTTGCTGCTTCAATTCTATTAGCATCAGTTACTTCCTGATCTTTATTTAATGGAACATTGAAATCTACTCTTATTAATGCCTGTTTGTTTTTAAAATTAAAATCGTTTAAAGTCTTCATTTTTCATTTCATTTTTTAAAACCAAAAATCTGGTTTGGTTGGTTAAGATTAAGCCCAATCGGCTTTTATTCAGCATACGCTATTTACAAATATAAATTTTTCCGAAGACATTAAAGTGTATATAAATTTTATATTTGCTTATGCTTTTTGAAGAAATAATAGGTTTACAGCATTTAAAAAAACATCTAACCACTACGGCCGATAATGGCCGGGTTCCCCACGCGCAGTTATTTGTTGGGAAAAGTGGTAGCGGTACATTGCCACTTGCTATCGCATACGCACAGTATTTACTTTGTAAGAATAAAGACGGAGAAAATCTTGCCGGAAATGAAAAGTGTAACGAAAGGTTTAGAAAACTGGCTCATCCAGATCTTCATTTTGCTTTTCCGGTTGCGGCCAACCAGAAGGTTAAAAAACATCCAGTTTCCTCGCATTTTTTAGAAGAATGGCGTGAATTTGTAAAAACCAATCCCTACGGAAGCTTATTTGAATGGTACCAGAAACTTGGAATTGAAAATAAACAAGGCCAGATTGGGGTAAACGAAGCCCAGGAAGTGGTTAAATCACTTTCGCTAAAAGCTTATGAAGGCGGATTTAAAATTATGATTATATGGATGGCAGAAAAAATAAACACCGCAGCTGCCAACAAATTGCTGAAATTAATTGAAGAACCACCGAAAAACACCCTCTTCCTTCTTATTACTGAAGATGAAGAACAAATAATTCAAACCATCCGCTCGCGTTGCCAGAAACTTCATTTTCCTCCTTTGCCGGAAGATGAAATTGCAGCTTTTTTAAATAAGAATGAAAATTGCACTAAGCCTGATGCTTTAAAAATTGCTCACCAGGCGAACGGAAGTTATACTCGAGCCCTTCATTTGTTACAGAAAGATAGCGGAGATCAACAATTTGAAACCTGGTTTATCAATTGGGTGCGTACCGCATTTAAAGCAAAAGGAAATCGCGCGACGGTTCTGGAACTTATTTCCTGGAGCGAAGAAATTGCCGGAATGGGAAGGGAATCTCAAAAGAGTTTTTTGCTGTATTGCATAGATTTTTTCCGCCAGGCTTTAATGCTGAATTATAAAGCTGACAAATTGGTTTACCTCGAACCGGCCACCCCGGGATTTAAACTGGACAAATTTGCACCTTTTGTGCACGGAAATAATATAAAAGATATTATTTCCGCCCTTGAAGAAGCGATTTATCATATTGAAAGAAATGGAAATGCCAAAATTATACTAACCGATCTTTCTATAAGACTTACCCGATATTTACACAAAAAAGCAGCTTAAATTATGGAAAACCTTTACGCAAATGTTACCGAAATTCTTATCCTGATTTTTATCCTTATCACTTTTCTGCAGTCTGGAATTGATAAAGCTGCCGATTGGAAAGGAAATACAGGCTGGTTAAAAGAACATTTTTCAGGAACTTTTCTCGCCGGTCAGGTTTCTTTAATGGTGGGTATTATTATGATTCTTGAAATTATAACTGGAATTATAGCAATTTTAGGTCTAATCTGGCTTATTGGATATAACGATCCAACTATGGCGCTCTACACATGCATCCTCGCGGCCATCACGCTGCTAATGCTTTTATTCGGACAAAGAATTGCGAAAGATTACGCCGGTGCCTTTACCTTAACCGGATATTTTATTGTGGTAATCTTTGGGGTTTATTTAATGTCTTAAAATAAGAAAGGCCTGAGAAGTCATTCTTTTCGTCAAGCTGAACTTGTTTCAGCTTCTAAGTGAATTTGAACCTAGATCCTGAAACAAGTTCAGCTTGACGAAATTGGAAAACTTCTCAGACCTCTTAAAGAAACTATAACCTAATTAGTTCTGATTATAAGTTTCATTTAAATTCTCAAGAATTTCCTCGGTAAGATCTTTACCGTCTTTCGCGTACATAATATTGGCAGACTCGTTAGACCCAAAAATATAGGTGTAACCATTCTCTTCACCGTAATCTGCTACATAATCCTTTACTTTATCTACAATAGAATCTATAACAGCATCGCTTTGCTCTCTAAGTCGGTTACCCTGCATTTGTTGTTGCTGTTGAATTCTTTGTTGTTTTTGCATTAACTCCTGCTCTTTTTCCTGGCGTTGTGCCTGTGATAAAGAATTCATTTCCTCCTGGTAAGCCTGAACTTCCTGCTGGAATGTTCTCGCAATAGAATCTAATTGTCTCTTTACAGAATCTGATTGTGTAGAAAATTCAGCTTCCACATCTTTCATCTCTTTGTACTCCTGAATTAGTTTTGTGGTATCTACATAAGCTGTTTTTTCCTGGTCACAGGAAGTAAGTAAAACAGCAACTACCAAAATCATTAAAAGTTTTTTCATCATGATGATTATAATTTGTTTCCCGCAAATGTATGAAAGTTAAATTTTTGATATAAAGCAAAATTGAATAATAAAGAGATATAGTAAATCCTTATAGAAGCTGAATACTTTATAAGAATATTTGATTAAAAATGAAGCAAATAAAGGCCCGATACTGCGCTTTTAAAAATTAAAAAGGTAAATGCTTGCTTTATACTCAGGAAAGCTCTTAAATCAGCTTAAAATGTAAATTTCAGCTTTTTTGAAAGAAATATACGAGCGAGGAATACTCTGAAGTGGTTTTCGCTTTTAAATTAGAGTTCAAACCAATATTGAAAGCTTTTATAAAATTTCCTTTTCCGGTTTTATGTTTTTCTGAAAGTAAGCTTACATAAAAAGAATCAAAGACCAGTGGTTTGGTTTGTAGCTTTTGGAAATTATAATTTTTAAATAATTCTGAAATTCCATTTTGGGAAAAATGCCAAAGGTGCCTGGGAACATCATAAGCCGCCCAAAACTCTTTGTAATAGTTTGCATCAAAACTTTTAAAATTTGGAACTGCAATTACCACCACTCCATTTGGTGTTAATAGCCGATGCAATTCTTTAAGCTGAAATTCCAAATCTGGAACATGTTCTAACACGTGCCACATCGTAATTACATTAAAAGAAATATCATCAAAGTATGCTAGTTCCTTCTGTAATTCTATACCTTTTTGAAAGGCTAACTTTCGAGCGTGATCGTTTGGCTCAATTCCCGAAACTTCAAACTTCTTCTCTTTTGCAGCCTCTAAAAAATCCCCGGTTCCTGCCCCGATATCCAAGATTTTATTTCCGTTTGAAACTTGTAAAATCCACTTTAGTTTTTCTGAAAGCATGTATTTTTTTACAGCGCGATAAACTTTATCGGTAATAGATTTTTTTGAATCTGTATGGGAAATATAATCTTCACTTTCATAATATGCTGAAAGATTTTTCGGTTTGGGAAGGGTCTCCAAAATCTCGAAATCGTTTCGCATTTCCAATCGAAATTCTTCTCCGGAAACCAAATGATCTTTACATTTTAAAGGCAAATTTTTATCTGGCATTAAAAGAATTTTTGATCAGGATTACTTCCGGTAAAAGATTGAAATTCATTTCTCATTTCAGATAATTTTTCTAGAATTGGTTTCTGAAAAATAGAATCTTCAGCTAAATGATCAACTCCAGATTTATCAGTGATGGTAATCTCTATAAAAAACTTAAGATCTCCAACCCGGTTTTTTACACCTCCCCCAAAAAAAAGTCCGGTGAGATCCATATATTCCTCCTTATCTGAATAATCAGAAATTGTAATTATAAATTCGTGATTGGAATCTTCTAAAAAACTTGATTTAAAATTCACTAAATCATCCTTCCGATCCAGGCCAAAATAATTTCGAAACCAATCTTTTGTTTTTTGCGGTTTTACAGCACTGCTAAATTTAAAAGAAGTATACTCTGAAAGAGCATCGGGCTGAGCCATTTCTGAAGTATCAATTTCCTTTACCGAATGCGTGGTAATTACACAAGAATCAAACAACCAAAACATCGAAAAGAGAAGAAACATTTTACTGCTTAATCCGAACACAAAAAATGCTGACTTGTTTCTCTTTCCTTTATGCGAATTCAATTTGATGCAGAAATTATTATTAGATATTTTACTCAAAAATAATTTGTTCCACGTGGAACTATTAAAATTATCTCCCCATATAAACCAGCAAAACCGAAATATCATTCGGACTCACACCGCTAATTCTTGATGCCTGGGAGATTGAAATTGGCTGAACCTTATTCAATTTTTCACGAGCTTCATAAGACATAGATTTAATCTTTGAATAATCAAAATCATTCGGAATTTTTACATCCTCCAACCTATTCAATTTATCGGCATTGTTCTTTTCCTTTTCTATATAACCTGAATATTTTACCTGGATTTCGGTTTGCTCCATGATCTCATTATTCAAATTATTCTCCTCGATATATTCTTCTACCCCTGGGAACTTTCTAACATCTTTCATCGTGATATTAGGGCGCGAAAATATCTTAAATATTTTATCGCTTTGTGTCATTAAAGCAGAATTATTGGCCTCCAAAACCGGATTTGAATCTTCGTGAGAAACACTTTTATTCCGAAGGAATTCCACAAAGTTTGAAGACTTCTCTTTCTTCTCTTCCATTTTTCGCATTCGCTCTTCGGTAGCTAAACCTATTTTATAAGAACGTTCGGTTAATCTAAAATCGGCATTATCCTGACGTAATAAAGTTCTATATTCAGCACGGGAAGTAAACATTCTATAAGGCTCTTCTGTACCCTTGGTAATAAGGTCATCTATAAGAACGCCGATATAAGCTTCGTTCCTTTTAATGATGAACTCTTCCTTTTCCTGAACTTTTAACGCGGCATTTATACCGGCCATTAATCCTTGGCAGGCGGCCTCCTCATAACCGGTAGTTCCGTTGATTTGACCCGCAAAATATAAACGGTCAACAAGTTTTGTTTCTAAGGTATGTTTCAGTTGTGTTGGTGGAAAATAATCATACTCTATAGCATAACCGGGTCTAAAGAATTTTACATTCTCAAAACCAGCAACCGAACGTAAAGCTTTAAACTGAACATCTTCCGGAAGGGAAGTTGAAAAACCATTTACATAAACTTCAACGGTATTCCAGCCTTCTGGTTCTACGAAAAGTTGGTGACGATCCTTGTCAGCAAAACGGTTAATTTTATCTTCAATACTCGGGCAATATCTTGGTCCAATACTTTTAATTCTGCCATTAAACATTGGCGATCTTTCAAAACCATCTTTCAGGATTTCGTGCACCTCGGGAGAGGTATAAGTCATATAACAAGAACGCTGCTTTTTTAATGGCTGGGTTTCATCTAAAAACGAAAATTTAGATGGTTCTTTATCCCCTGGTTGCTCAATCATTTTAGAATAATCTAAAGATCTTCCATCAACTCTTGGCGGAGTTCCGGTTTTCATTCTTCCAGATTCAAAACCTACATCAACGAGATCTTTCGTGATTCCGGTTGCGGCTCTTTCCCCAGCTCTACCACCGCCAAAATTCTTATCCCCAATATGTATTAAACCGTTTAAGAAAGTTCCATTGGTTAACACTACAGACTTGGCGCGAATTTCCAATCCTAAAGAAGTTTTCACCCCTTTAAGTTGGTTTCCTTCCATAATAATACCGGCCACCATTTCCTGGTAAAAATCGAGATTAGGAGTCTGTTCCAGTCTAAGTCTCCAATGCTCGGCAAACATCATCCTGTCACTCTGGACCCTTGGACTCCACATTGCGGGTCCCTTAGATTTGTTGAGCATTTTAAATTGAATGGCGCTGGTATCACTAACCAACCCGCTATAACCACCCATAGCATCAATTTCGCGCAAAATCTGTCCTTTTGCAATTCCGCCCATCGCGGGATTACAACTCATTTGAGCAATATTTTGGAGGTTCATCGTCACCAATAAGGTTTTTGAACCCAAATTTGCAGCTGCGGCCGCGGCTTCGCTTCCTGCGTGCCCGGCACCAACTACTATAACATCATATTCATCTTCGAACATAAAATTTCTTCTTTCTAAATTTATTGTTCCACGTGGAACAATGCAATCTTTTCGTCTTCCTTCTGTCGCATTTCCTTGGCTTCACTTTCAGATTTATCTCCATATCCACATAAATGCAAAATACCGTGACTCATCACCCGTTTTAGCTCTTCAGAAAAATCAACATTATATTCCTTAGCATTTTCTGTAACACGATCTGTACTAATAAAAATATCACCGTTCAATTCATTTCCTTCAGAATTATCGAAGGAAATAATATCGGTATACGTATCGTGATCTAAAAACTTTAAATTGATCTTATACAAATAATGATCGTCACAAAAAATATAATTAATCTCTCCAAGCTCTTTCTTCTCCGATTCAATTATTTCTCTGATCCAATTATCAAAAGACTTTTCATCCTCTAATTGAAAATCATTTTCTGAATGAAAATTAATTGTTTGTTCGTTCAAAATAAGTCTTTACTTTTTGTTTATAAATTTCGCGCAAAGGTAAGGTTTGTCTGTTTAAAATTTCTATAGAATTGAAATATTCTTTAGCCTTAATACTTTGATCTTTAGTTGTGTTATCGAACTCTCGCAAATTGGTTTTGGACTCCCGCTTATTATTTTCTCCCTGCTGTAATTTTGCATCTTCAAGTTCCATCAATTCGTGTTCCAATTGTTGCAGCTGCCGAAGGTTTTGAGGATCAAATCCTTTATCAAGAAGCTGTTCCTCCGCCTCCTTCATTTGTTCTTCAATTTGTTTTCCCTGCTGAGAACCCTCCTTCTTATTCAGTTCCTGTAAACGCTGTCTAAGTTCTTGCTGATCTTTATAAATTTCGAACAATTCTTCCATCTCTCCTTCTCCCATTCCTTCTCCGGGTTTCTTACCTTTCTGTTGCTGTTTTTGTTGCTCGCCTTTTTCCTGGAACTCCTTATTGATTCCTTGTTGTTTCTTTATAATATCCCGAAGTTGAAATTCAGAATCTTTACCATCGCCTTTACCCATTTGCGGATTGGCTTGTTGTTGCATCATGGAAAGAATTTCACTTAGCATATAAGCAAGGTCGTTCGCACCGGTTACAACATACTGCTGGCTTGCGGTTCCCTGCGGCAACTCATTTTCGGCAAGACGTTCAAGCGATTTGTTTATGTCAAATTCAATATCGGTCAGACCTTTTGTAATCTCTTCTGTAATCATAGGATTGCTAAGTGCAAGGGAATATAAACTATCATCTATATGCCTGAAATTCTCCCTTAAATCACTTTGCCTTCTAAGCTTGGCAGCATACCCAGGATTATTAATTTCTATACTATTAAAATCATCCAGAAGATCTTCCTGCTGAAAAGAAAATGCAATTAAATTATCTAAAATTTGGCGTAAAGTTTTAATATCAGCTTTTAATTCTTCCCCACTTTGCTGCATAGAAATTTGCTGCATTCTTTGGCTCATTTTCTTCATTTGCTGTGCGGCATTCTTCTGTTTTTCTTTAGCCTTTTCTTCTTCCTTATTTTCTAAATTTTCCTTAGCTTCATTTAGTTCGTTTTTAATACTTTCCTCATCAACTTCGTCACGGGGTAAGCCGGTTGGTTTTCGAAGTTCGTTATTATCCTTTTCCAATTGATTCATTTCCTCCTGAAATTCTTCGAATTTCTCTGAAATCTCCTCTTGTTCATCTAGAGAATTATCATCGGAATTTTCTGCCAATCCCTCTTGCTTCTCCGAAAGTTTATCCAAATCCCTGGCGAGTTTTTGAAGTTTTTCTTCTACATAATATCGCTTGGTTAATTCTAAAAGTTGTTCCAGGTTTCGCTCTTCACTTTGATTTCGTTTAGATAATTCCTCTAACTTCTCCCCCAATTCTTCCCGATTAATCTTATCGGCTATTTCCTGCAATTCCTTAAGCAAAGCTTCATTTTCCTTTAAGCGTTCTTCGTTTCTATCTAAACGCTTCTTTAATTCTTCTTTTTCCGCAGAATCTGAATTAAGTTCGTCCTGCTCTTCTTCAAAACTCTTTTTAAATTTTTCAGAATAATTCCGCATCATTTCAGATTGCTGCTTTTGCCGTTGAATAAAATTCTCAAATTTTTTACGCTGATTATAATCAAGGTTTTCATTCTCCTTCTGCAAGCGGTTTAGCTCATTCAATTCCTCTTCTGAAGATTTAATATCCCTTAAACTTTCACCCAAATTATCTATAGATTCACGTTGTTGTTTTAGCTTCTCCGCTTCGATTTCATCTGCCGTTTTTCTTCGAAAACTAAATGTTGAACTCTTGGTACTTTTTGATCCGTTAACCCCATCGTTATCCCAAAGCTGGAAATAAAAATTATAGGTCTCTCCGGGTTCGAGATCCAAATCACCAGGAAAAGTGTAATGAAATTCGTCAAAAGCAGTTTTGGAAATGGTAATTTCCTGCTTTTTAAGGCTATCTTCTTTATTTTCAATATAATAAACCAGATTTAACCGGTTTAATCCGTAATCATCAGATAGTTTTCCGTAGAAATATTGAGTGCTCTTATCTATGCTATCCAGTTTTTGCTGAATTTCCATTTCCGGATATTCATCCTTAATAACACGAACGGAATAATCTAAAGCTTCAAAGTTTTTAATCGCATTATTACTAGTGCTAACGCGGTAATCCAACCGGGAATAAACAGCTTGTGAATATTGAAAATCTGTATTTTCCGCCGAAATTTTTACCAGGGAATCTTTAGTTGAAAAATTAAGAATATCCGTATTTCTAGTATTAAAATCCCAAGTGATCTTTGTTCCTTCAGGGACATTTACATTTCCGGTTCCGCTCAAACTATCATCTACCTTTCCAATATAATCGGGATAATCAAACTTCATATTAAAATCTAAAAGTTTCGGTACTTTTAGGGTTTCAAGATTATATTCTTCCGAGGAAATTCCGTTGGCACTCAACCTGAAATCCACATCATTTTGAAGACGTTTAAAAGTATATTCAAAGCTTCCGGGAGCGATTTGTTTTAGGAAATAGGTTTGTCCGTTATAGGAAATCTCCGGTTTTTCAGGAGTAATATTTCCTTCAGTTTTTACGAGGATTTTATACTCTGTATTCTCTCGCGCCATCAACGAATCATTCAAAATCAAAAATCTAAACGGCGCGGGCGCTTCAAAAGCCGTATTGTGTTTTGCTAATCGACCTAATGGCGCAGCAACAAGGTTAATATTTCCGGTAACTAAAAGTCCTAAAATCAGGATTAGCGGAAATAATGCATATTTTAAATATTTACTATTCTCTTTATAATCGACCGCACGGGTAAAAGGCACTTTATTTAATTCAGCCGATTTCTGCTCGATTCCAGCCAGTAATAATTCAGATTGATGTGCATCTTTTTTAAGCTGAAGTACATTCAGTAATTTATCGTCTACTTCAGGAAAATGAGCGCCTATAATCTTTGAGGCCTCTTCATCATTTATTCCGTTAGAAAATTTAAAAAGTTTGGTTAGCGGAATCAATATAAAATATCCCAAAAGTATCACCTCTACCCCAACAAAAATCCAGAATAAAAAAGTACGGCTGGCAGGTTCTAACCATAAAAAATGTTCAATCGCTAAAACCACAAGAAAATAAAGCAGCCCAATTGCAAAAAATAATATTAGTCCTTTCAGCAATTTATTCAGGTAAAATTTCCTGATAAACGCCTCCAGTTTTCTTCTAACCTGTTTGTAACTTTCCATAATTGAGGCTTAAAAATACAACAATTTTAGCGGAGTAATTTACCACGGGATTGGTAATCCTCCATTAGGTTTCGTTTAATAAGGTTGTATCTTTGTGTTCAAAAACAAATTTAGATATGTCAGCTAAAGTTCGCGTGCGTTTTGCACCAAGTCCAACCGGCCCTTTGCATATTGGCGGGGTTAGAACAGCTTTATATAATTATTTATTTGCCAAAAAACACAAGGGCGATTTTGTATTGCGTATTGAAGATACCGATCAAAACCGCTATGTGGAAGGTGCCGAAGATTATATTATTGAATCCCTTAACTGGTGCGGAATTCCATTTGATGAAGGTCCCGGAAAAGAAGGTGATTATGGTCCTTACCGCCAGAGCGAGCGTAAGGAAATGTACCGAAAATATGCCGAAGAACTTATTAAAACCGATAATGCCTATTATGCATTTGATACGGCTGAAGAATTAGACGCACACAGAAAAGACCACGAAGAAAAAGGAAAAACCTTTATTTATAACTGGCACAACCGCCAGAAATTAAAAAATTCCCTGGCACTTTCTGAAGATGAAATCAGGGATAAATTAGATGCCGACGAGGATTACGTGATCAGGTTTAAATCGCCAGCAGATGAAAACCTGCATATTAAAGATGAAATTCGCGGTAATATGGACATTGACACCAGTACTTTAGACGATAAAGTTTTGTTTAAAAGTGATGGAATGCCCACCTATCACCTGGCTAATATTGTAGACGATCATTTAATGGAAATTTCCCACGTGATTCGTGGCGAAGAATGGTTGCCTTCCCTGGCGTTACATTTTATGTTATATCGTGCTTTTGGCTGGGATGCCCCTAAATTTGCACATTTACCACTTATTTTAAAGCCACAGGGCAAAGGAAAATTAAGCAAACGAGACGGTGATAAACTAGGATTCCCTGTTTTTCCGCTGGAATGGAAAGATCCAAATTCAGGGGATATTTCTGCGGGTTACAGGGAAGATGGTTATTTTCCTGAAGCAGTTACCAATATGCTGGCCTTTTTGGGTTGGAATCCCGGAACAGAACAGGAATTTTTTAAGCTGAACAAACTGGTTGAAGCTTTTGAAATAAGCCGTGTTCACAAAGGCGGAGCAAAATTTGATCCTGAAAAAACCAAGTGGTTCCAGCAGCATTATATGCACGAAGCCGATGATAAGATAATTGCTGAAAAACTTGAAAAAATACTTCAGCTGAAGGAAATTGAAGCTTCTTCAGACTATGTTTTGGAAGTGGTAAAATTAATGAAAGAGCGTGCTGTTTTTGTAAATGATATTTGGGAACAGGGTTATTTCTTCTTCGTTGCCCCTACCTCATATGATCCTAAAAACGTAAAAAAAGCCTGGAAGGAAGATACTTCAAATCTTATGCAGGAATTGATTAAGGTTTTAAAGGAACAGGAAAATTTTAAAGCAGAAGGTTTACAGGCAAAAGTAAAAGCCTGGATCCAAGACAAGGAAGTCGGTTTTGGAAAAGTAATGCAGCCTTTTAGGTTAGCCCTAGTTGGTGCTATGCAAGGCCCCGATCTTTACGAAATCGCAGAAATGATTGGAAAGCAAGAAACCATTTCCCGTCTTGAAAATGCGATAAAGACTTTGGGGTAATATATTATAATTCTAAAAGTAGGCTGTTTGAAGAGTTATTTTTCGTCCAGCTGAATTTGTTTTCAGCTTCTAACATGTTGGAAATATCATCATAATAGATCCTTAAACAAGTTCAGGATGACGCTTTAAAATCTTTTCAAGCAGCCTATTTTTTGTTTATATCAAAATCAATACAGCTAAGCAAAGTTTCACTATCTTGGGAGAATCAACTTATATCTCTTTAGAATTATGATTAGCTACGTATTTATCCCCATTTTTCTTGTTTTATTTCTTGTTATCCTTTTTAGCGGAATTTTCACCGTTCGGCAGCAAAAAGCGGCTATTCTTGAGCGCTTTGGAAAGTTTAAAAGTATCAAGAATTCCGGGTTACATTTAAAGATTCCTATTATAGACCAAATTGCCGGCAGGATTAATTTAAAAGTTCAGCAATTAGACGTTCTGGTTGAAACCAAAACCAAGGATAACGTATTTGTAAAACTGAAAATTTCAGTACAATTCCAGGTTATTAGAACCAATATTTACGATGCTTTTTATAAACTTGAAAGTCCGTCAGACCAAATTACTTCCTATGTTTTTGATGTGGTAAGGGCTGAAGTTCCTAAAATGATTCTTGATGACGTTTTTGAAAGAAAAGATGATATCGCAATTGCTGTAAACCGTGAACTTAACCAATCTATGCAGGATTACGGTTATGACATCATTAAAACGCTTGTAACAGACATTGATCCCGATGAGCAGGTGAAACACGCTATGAACCGAATAAACTCGGCAGAACGCGAGAAAGTGGCTGCAGAGTACGAAGGGGAAGCCGAAAGAATACGAATTGTTGCCAAGGCACGCGCCGAAGCCGAGAGTAAACGCTTACAAGGACAGGGAATTGCCGATCAAAGAAGGGAAATTGCCCGCGGACTAGAAGAAAGTGTGGATGTACTTAATAATGTGGGAATAAATTCGCAGGAAGCTTCTGCTCTAATTGTGGTAACACAGCATTATGATACGCTGCAGGCCATTGGTGAAGAAACCAACAGTAATCTTATATTATTACCCAACTCTCCCCAGGCAGGAAGTGATATGCTGAATAATATGGTGGCTTCGTTTACTGCTTCCAATCAAATTGGAGAAGCGATGCGCAAGAAAAATGAAGAAATTGAACAGGAAAAAAAGAATAAACCGGATACAAAACGCAGATAATTGTAATCTCAGTTTATACTATACGGGCCAAAATTATTGAATAAAAAAAGGTTTGAAGGTTTAATTTTAATATCAAATGTCATTCTGAACTTATTTCAGAATCTAACATTCTAGAACCTGAAACAAGTCCAGGTTGACGGAGATAAAAAATAAACTCTCAAACCTTTATAATATAATATGCCTAAGAAATCTTTATTTCTTTACTGAAGCGGTTACCTTTTTTAAACCGGTAAGCTTCGTTACAGCTTTAAGAATAAATGCTTTTTGCAAGATAGATCCTGCCATACTTCCCATAAGAGATAAAGGAGACAGGGCACTTTTAGTCCGCTCTATATTCAGTTTAATCTCTTCCTGGTCTATCTTGGTTTGAAGTTTCAGAATTTTTAAATCCCGATCTATTTCTTTGAATGAACTATATTCCTTCATAGCGCTTAATCGTTAAAAAATTTTCTTGAAACTTTTAAAAGCAAAATCTTCTCAATTGGTTTTCTTCCGAAGAATAATATTCCAAGGAATAATAGAAAATAGAATCCGCCTACAATAAAGTAACCGGAACTTGGTGTACCAATAGCCTCGCTGATAAGTATAGCAACAGCTACCGAAAGTAATATTAAGGCAAAAATGAAAAATATACCCAACAATAGACCCTGAACGAGACCAATGGCCCCTTTCATGGCTTGTTTAAAGAATTCAAGTTTATAATATTCGGCATTGCTGTGGGCAAATGCCTTCAAATTATAATTTAGCTCGTCAATACTTCTGGATAGTTTTTCAAATGCCATAAAATTGCTACTATACTACTGCTTTGTTAGGTTTATCTTTAGAATCGCCCCCCTTACCTTCTTTCTGTAATTTGGCGTTTTGTTTTCTAAGCTCTTCTAATTTAGTTTCCATTGCAGTAAGAATATCATCTGCTTTATGACTTGCTGAAGAAAGAGTTTCCTCCAAACGTGCTTCAAAGTCTACACGAGCCTGCTTGGCTTTTTCGGTTAGATTAGAAGAAGTCTCTGTGTACTTTTTATTCAATCTATCCTGAGCTTTTTTAGATTCGTCTTTTAATTTTTTTCGTGTTTTTTCACCGCTATCTGGAGCATATAATAAACCTACTCCTGCTCCAATTGCAGCTCCGGTAATTAATGCTAATAGTGTACTTCCTGTATTTGCCATAATAGTTTTTAGTTAAGTTAATACTAAACCCAAAGATACAAGATGGGTTAAGGCTATGCTGTTAATAACCGGTTAATATGTTAAAATGCTTTACTAAAATATTCTTAAAAAGCCACTTAACCAAATGGATTACAGCTTATTTAATTTTCGCCCAGGAATCCCTCAGCGTTACCGTACGATTAAATATAGGCTGACCTTCCTTTGAATCTTTATCTACACAGAAATATCCTATACGTTGAAATTGAAATTTATCTTGAATTCCTGCTGATTTCAAACTGGGTTCCACATAGCCTTTGATTACTTCTAATGAATCTGGATTTACAAACTCCATATAATCCTTTTCCTTATCGCCATCGGGATTTTCTACGCTGAATAAACGGTCGTAAAGCCTGATCTCGGTTTCTAAAGCGTGTTTAGACGAAACCCAATGCAGGGTTCCTTTTACTTTTCGCATTGATTCTTCGGTACCGCTTCCACTTTTACTTTTAGGATCGTAGGTACAATGAATTTCGGTAATATTTCCTTCGGAATCTTTTACTACTTCTTCGCCTTTTATAATATAAGCGTTCTTTAATCTCACTTCTTTCCCAAGGGTTAGCCTGAAAAATTTTCTGTTCGCGCTTTCCTTAAAATCTTCTTTTTCAATATAAAGTTCCCTTGAAAACGGAATTTCTCTGCTTCCTGCCGATTCATCTTCCGGATTATTTTCAGCTTCCAGCCACTCCTCTTTTCCTTCTTCGTAATTGGTAATTACCAATTTTATCGGGTCTAAAACCCCCATAACCCTTGGAGCGGTTTTATTAAGATCTTCCCTTGCACAAAATTCTAAATGTGCAACATCAATCATATTTTCACGTTTTCCAACGCCAATAGAATCAGCAAATTTCCTGATGGCATTTGGCGTATAACCCCTTCTTCTTAATCCGGAAATTGTTGGCATTCTTGGATCGTCCCAGGATTTAACCACGCCCTTTTCTACCAATTGCATCAGTTTACGTTTACTAACAACAGTATGACTTAGGTTTCTACGGGCAAATTCCCTTTGTTTTGGCTTCAATTCGCCTTCCTTACTCACTTTTTCCACAAACCAGTTGTATAATTCGCGGTGTGGTAAAAATTCAAGGGTACAGAAAGAATGCGAAATACTCTCTATAAAATCACTTTCCCCGTGCGCCCAATCGTACATAGGGTAAATTTTCCAGATGTCTTTGGTACGGTGATGACTTTTATGCAAACAACGATACATCACAGGATCGCGCATTAACATATTTGTTGAAGCCATATCTATTTTTGCCCGTAAAACGTGGCCACGTTCCGGGGTTTCTCCATTTTTCATCTTTGCAAAAAGTTCCAGATTTTCTTCTACAGAACGATTTCTAAACGGACTTTCCTTACCGGGTTCTGTTGGAGTTCCTTTTTGAAGCGCAATGTCTTCTGAAGTCTGGCTATCTACATAAGCCTCTCCATTTTTGATCATTTCCACGGCCCAGTCGTACAACTGTTGAAAATAATCTGACGCATAGCATTCCTTTTCCCATTTAAAGCCAAGCCACAAAACGTCTTCTTTTATGGCATCTACAAACTCCTGCTCTTCTTTTATAGGATTGGTATCATCAAAACGAAGGTTTACAGGTGAATTGTATTTTTCGCCTAAACCAAAATTGAGGCAAATAGAAGATGCGTGACCGATATGAAGATAACCATTAGGTTCAGGTGGAAACCTGAATTTTAGCTCTTCTTTTTTGTGGGTAGTTTGAAGATCTTCTTCTATAATTTGCTCAATAAAATTGAGCGATTTTCTTTCTTCAGCCATAATTTATTAAAATCAAAAACCTCGTAAAAGAGGTTAAAATCAGACATTTATTTTTGAATTCGAGCATGGCTCAAATTATTAAACCCTAAATGGGTATAAGACGCAAAGTTACCAAAAAATAGATCGCCGCACCCAAGCTTTACGCTACAAGAAATAATATATTTTGATTAAGTAGAACTCAAATTTAAATCTCTGAGGAAAATAATAAAATCCAGGGCTGTAAATATTGAATTAAAGCCTCTACCCGCTTATCTTTGTAAACCACTAACGAGTAAGCTAGGAAGCCTGAATAATTTGGGCATTTTTTAATCAGATAAATCTCGATTATCGAGCAAAAAACATTCTTTTGGGAAGTATTAAACTAAAAAATATTAGGGTTTTTGCCTATCACGGCTGCCTTGATGAAGAAGGAAAAATAGGAAGTGATTATCGTGTAGATCTTAAAGTGAAAGGCGATTTATCACATTCTGCCAAAACGGATTCTTTGGGAGATACCATAGACTACGTACATTTAAACAAAATTGTAAAAGAAGAAATGGCAATTAGGTCTAAACTTCTGGAAAACGTAGCCGAACGGATTTTAAAAAGGGTTTTAGATGAAATAATTTTAGTACAAAAAGCTAAAGTTGAAGTTTCAAAAATCAATCCGCCGATTGGAGGGAATGTGGCTATGGTTAGCGTAATTAGAAGTAAATCGCGCTAAATTTTTAGTTTTTAATCTGCAGAAATGAATATTTGAGATACATATTTTTATTATTTTTTAGTTGCTCAAATCTTCCTGAAGTGCCCTGAATTAGTTTTATTTTTTAAACTATAAATTTTTATTACATTTGCCAACCCTTAAATAAAACAGGGCATCGTGGCCGAGTGGCTAGGCAGAGGTCTGCAAAACCTTGTACAGCGGTTCGAATCCGCTCGATGCCTCAAAAAGCTCCCAATTTCTGGGGGCTTTTTTTATTCATAATATTCAGCTTAAAATTTATAAAATTGAAATTTACAGCGGTTCTCCCGAAGTTACGGGACGCCGGCTTATAAATAATTATCAAATCTTTTTTGAATTTCAGTTGGGATTTTCGCGAAGTGTATCGTTGGGAGAAATGGTTTCAATTTGGTTTTGAATACCATTAACCTGGTTAGGAAAGAGTCCCTGGAAAATAAGCATTGCACCAAAAACTATGAGTAAAATACTAATACCTTTTTTCATCAGGTAAATTCGATTAGGTGTCAATTTTCTGTTTAGTTTTTTGGCAAGTAAGATTTTAAAAATATCAAGTACAAGATAAGTACCTAATACACTTCCGAAGAAAACAATTATTCTGTTTTGCTCCATTTCTAACTTTGGACCAAATATGATAATTAATCCCAGCCAGAACCCCAAAACGCCAATATTGATGAAATTCAATAAAAATCCTTTAACTGCTAAACCAAAATAATCGCTTTTACTGAGTTTTCTAATCTCAGGGGTATCATCTTCCTGCCTAAGCACCTTTTTGGTCTGTACAAAGCTCATAACCCCGTAGGTAGCGAGAATCATACCCCCAAAGATAAATAGTGCGGGATCGTCTTTAATGCTGGCGAGTAATTTGGTGGTACTTAAGTAAGCGACAAAAAGAAAAACAATATCGGCTACGATAACGCCTAAATCAAATGCAAAAGCTGCTCTAAATCCTTTAATAGCAGCGGTTTCCAGCAATACGAAGAAGACTGGGCCGAGTAAAAAAGCTAAAAAAAGACCTAAGGGTAGGGCTGCTAATACATCCTGAAACATACAATTGTATTATATTACAAATGTAGACTTTTTAGTTTTTTCTAATTATTTTTCCGCCAAAGAGGGTATTTTGATCTAAGGTTTTTGGATTGCCGTATACATTTACGGTACCTCCAGCCCTCACCTTTGCTTCTACATTTCCGCTGGCAGTAATATCTGCTACGCCGCCGGCTTTTATGCTAATTTGGGTATTTATAGATTTTAAATTTTTAGCGAAGAATTTCCCACCTGTATTAATGTCTATTTCCTGGTCTTCGGTTTTACCTTGAACTTCAATTTCGCCCCCGGTGTTTGAGTCTACATAGAGTTTGCTAAGATTTACATCAGCAAAAATATCAGCACCTTCTGAAGCATTTAAATGAAGTAAATCCTGCTCCAGTTTAGAATCTATTTTTATGGAAGCATTCTGGCGCGCATCAATTTTATCCAGTTTTTTGAACTGAATAGTGATTTGGGTATTATCATTATCCAGAATTTCATCAATACTCATTCGCACTTTTAAAATCCCGTTATCAATTTTGAATTTTACATCAGTTCGGTTTTCACCGGTTATGGTTGCTTTATTCTGGTTTGCTTCTTTTAAAATAACATCCAGACCGTTATAGACCTTAATTTCATTAAAATCTTCTAAATCCTGGGTAAGTTCCTGAGCGCTTAGCAGTCCAACTCCCAGTAAAAAAAGTACAAAAAGATATTTTTTCATCTCTATATATTTTATAATTACGCCTAGCTGAACATATTATATCTTCAAATATTGTATATCCATAAACTTTATCTCCAAATAAATTTCCGGAGCAATCTCTAAAATATCCCGAAACTTCGGGACAGGATGACGTTTAATTTTTTCATAAATTAATTAACTGTCAAGCCATTAAGCATACTTATTCTTCATTTTTACCGATTAGGGTAAAATCGAGGTGTCTTTTAACTAAATCGGCATTTTTCACTTTTACGATCACTTCATCTCCAAGCTGATAAGCCTTTTTGGTTTTTCTGCCTACAATTGCATAATTTTCAGCATCAAAATCATAATGATCGCCTTTAATATCACGCAAGCGAATCATTCCTTCACATTTATTCTCTATAATTTCAACAAAAATACCGAAATCTGTAACTCCTGAAATCACACCTACAAATTCTTTATCCTGGTGATCTATCATAAATTTCACCTGCATATATTTAATAGAATCCCTTTCAGCATTTGTAGAAAGGTTTTCCATTTCGCTGGAATGGTGACATTTTTCTTCGTATTCTTCTTCTTTTGCGGAAGGTTGTCCATCAAGATAACGCTGCAATAGACGATGCACCATCACATCTGGATATCTTCTAATTGGCGAAGTAAAATGTGAATAGTAATCGAAAGCCAATCCATAATGCCCAATATTTTCGGTGCCGTAATAGGCCTTGCTCATTGTTCTAATGGCAAGCGTATCAATCAAATTTTGCTCTTTTTTACCCTGAACATCCTGAAGTAATTGATTTAAAGAAGAAGAAACGGTTTTCCTGTTTTTAAGATTTAAGCCGTGACCAAACCTGGAAACCAAACTGTTTAAAGAAACCAGTTTTTCTTCATCGGGTTCGTCGTGACAACGATAGATAAAGGTTTTCTTTTCTTCTCTTTTTCCTATGAATTCAGCTACTTTTCGGTTGGCTAAAAGCATAAATTCTTCGATAAGTTTATTGGCATCTTTAGCGGTTTTGAAGTAAACACCAACCGGTTCATTTTCTTCGTCCAATTGAAATTTAACTTCAACTTTATCAAAAGAAATCGCACCCTGACGCATTCTTGCAGAACGCATCTTTTTTGCCATTTTATTCATTGTCAATACAGCCTCAACAATTTCATCTTTCACCGTATAGGCTTTATCCTGAATAGAAATTCCTTCTGGAACTTCTCCTTTTTCAGTTTCTATAATCTGCTGGGCTTCCTCGTAAGCAAACCTGGCATCAGAATAAGTAACGGTTCTGCCGAACCATTCGTTCACAACTTTTGTAGTCTTATCAATTTCAAAAACTGCTGAAAAAGTATATTTTTCTTCGTTTGGCCTTAGAGAACAGGCGTTGTTTGAAAGTACTTCCGGCAACATAGGTACCACGCGATCTACTAAATAAACTGAAGTTGCGCGTTCGTAAGCTTCATCGTCTAAAATTGTTCCCGGCTGTACATAATGCGATACATCGGCAATATGAATTCCTATTTCCACATTTCCATTTTCAAGTTTGCGAAAACTCAAGGCATCATCAAAATCTTTTGCATCTGCTGGATCTATGGTAAAGGTCAAAACATCGCGCATATCACGACGCTTTTTAATTTCATCGGGCTGAATAGAAGTATCTATTTCATCGGCAAAATCTTCTATTTCTTTGGGAAATTCGTGCGGCAAACCATATTGCGCCAGGATAGAATGAATTTCGGTATGGTGCTCTCCCGGAGTTCCTAAAACCTGGATGATTTTTCCAAAAGGAGAATCGGCTTTCTCTGGCCATTCTTCAATTTCAACAACTACTTTATCCCCGTTTTTAGCATCGCCCATTTTGTTCTTCTGCACAAAAACATCGGTATACATTTTTGGATCTCCAATAACAACAAAACCAAAGTCTTTTTGCATATCAAGAACACCAACAAATTCGGTTCTCTTACGCTTTAAAATTTGGGTTACTTCTCCTTCAGATTTTTTATTTCGCTTTCGGTTATAAATATAGATTTCTACTTCGTCACCATTAAAAGCTGTATTAAGATCTTTAGGAGAGATAAAAACATCATCTTCTAACTCATCTACCAGCGCATAGGCATAACCTTTTGTGGTCATATCTATCACCGCGTTATAATAATCGTTGCTTTTTCTACTTATTTTAAACTTTCCGCGTTCTTCTTCTTCAATCTGTTTTTTTGCAATTAACTGGGCTAATTTTTTAATAATACTATTTCTGCTTGTAGCATCATTAACTCCAAGTTTAGCGGCAATTTGCTTATGATTAAAGGTTTTTCCAGGTTCCTTTCTAAGGATATCTATAATACTTTTGGCAAGGTCACCCTGGTGTTGGGATTTATTTTTATTCTTTTTACTCATTTCAATATTTAAAGTATAAAATTACGGCTTCTGCATTACATGACATCCATTTGCAATTAAAGTTTTGTTAAGCGAACTGAAAATTAATCTTTTACAAGATATTTTTTACATTTTATTAACATAATTTTCCAACTGGGTAAAAACCCCCGTTTTTTGCATGAAAGCCCAAAGAAAGATTCTAAATCTTAATTTTTTCTTAATTTTAATTTAAGATAGCTGGATTACTTTTTCGTCATCTTTGCAACATCTGGTAATCAAGTTGCTATGAAAAAAGCACATAAAATATCGCTCCTCTTCCTTCTAATTTTCCTGTTTGGATTAATAGGTTTTATAGCTTCTATTAATCTCTCTTTAAATAAAAAAAGCCAGGTAAATATTAAATCGGCTCAGCTTTATATGGACCGAAACATAAGCGATTCTAATAAAAACCACATTTCTTTCATAATATTTTTAAATATCTGAATTTCAGATAAATATGGTAAAATTTTAAAATCTTCAAGAGTTTTAATTTTCAATTTGATTCATTTCCAGTTCTTTATACTTTCTAAGCTCAAACTTTTAAAATTTAAACCTTAAATTTTAATTTTAGCAGATAGCATTCAATGTTATCAACATTATATATTATTATCTTTTTTCTTCTTTTTATAAAAATTAAAACTAATGATTATTATAGGCTGTTAACTTGTAACATAATTTTTTCGAGCTTTATTTGGTTTTTAAGTTAGCTTGATTTGATAACAACTTATTAACATACTTCTAAAGTTATAAAAGGCTGGAAATCTTTGTATTTTAATATTTACTTAACAAAAGTTAATAATCAAATATTAATATCTAATTGGGATAATTTAAAAATAATTTACTGTTCACAACCTGTTTTTATGTGCTGATAACTTTGCTAAAAATAGCCGACTTATAATTTGATTTACTCAGTAATATTTTGCTATTGAATTTTAATTTGAATACCGCAAATAAGTTTCTCAGATTCTCATCAATGCTTATTCACAATACTATGTCAATACTAAAGCCCTGATTTTTAAGCTTATTAAAAAAGTAATTAACAATTGAAAATACCCTTGTTACTAAGTGGTTTTTTTACCTTTGTGATAGCTAAAAATTTAATTATGAAAATTGCAATAGGAAACGATCACGCCGGTACCGGATACAAGAAAAGCGTTGTTGATTATCTAAAAAACAAGGGAATAGAAGTTATTAACTATGGTACTAACAGTGGCGATAGTGTAGATTATCCCGATTTTGTTCATCCGGTAGCCGATGATGTTGAAAACAAAAAAGTAGATTTTGGAATTATTATCTGCGGAAGCGGAAACGGCGCCAATATGACGGCGAATAAACACCAGGGTGTGCGTTCTGCTTTATGTTGGATGGGTGAGATTACCAAATTGGCGCGTGAGCATAATGATGCTAATATATTAAGCATTCCTGCCCGGTTTGTTTCTGAACACCAGGCGGTAGATATGGTAAAAATATTTTTAGAAACTCCTTTTGAAGGTGGAAGACATCAAAAACGAGTTGATAAAATTCCGGTTGAAAATTAGAAATTATTCAATTATAAAAGAGGCCTTCTAAAAAGTCTAATTTCGTCAAGCTGAACTTGTTTCAGCTTCTAACATGTTTATATTCTGAGATAACCCCCCCTGAACGGATGGGCAGGTTAAGAATGACGATTTAAAAAGCCTTTTAGGCAGGTCTTCCCTTTTTTAATTCCGAACAAATCTTCATTTAAAAAATATGGAAATCCTTATAAAAACCTTCAATGAACTTAGTCTTGAAGAACTTTACCAGGTATTACAACTTCGCTCTGAAGTTTTTGTAGTAGAACAGAATTGTGTTTACCAGGATATAGATGGTAAAGATCAAAAGGCATTGCATATTTTGGGAACTAAAGCAGGAAAAGTAGTTGCATACACCCGCTGTTTTGATAAAGGATTTTATTTTGATGAAGCCGCCATTGGCCGTGTTGTAGTAAAAGAATTTGAAAGGAAGAATGCTTATGGACATCTCATTTTAAAAGCTTCAATTTTGGCTATTGAGGAACGTTTTGAAACGAACAATATCAAACTTTCTGCCCAACAATACTTAACCGATTTCTACGAAAATCACGGATTTATGCAAGTTGGTGAAGGTTACCTCGAAGACGGAATTCCCCATATTGCGATGATAAAATAATTGCTCGATTATCGAATTTTTATGAGCAATTATTTCAAAATTTCTGAATACCGCTGGGTATTGTTTAAAATAGATTTCGCTTCCAGGATCTCAGGATTGTGATCTACGTAATATTCATGTAAACCCTCTTTGTAGAAATATCGTTTTATAATCTCATCGGTTAAAATGCTTACTATTTCGTGCTTCTTTTCGTCTAATTCCTTCTTTTTCTGAGCATCAATTTCAGTAGAAATACTTTTATAGTGATCTAAAATATCCTGTTCATAACCTTCCTGAGAAGCGGTGGCTAAAAGTTCTCCCAGCTCCTTTTCTGTTGCGGTTTTATAATCAAAATCTGAAGTTTTCAAATAAGATTTAAAATTGTTGAAATCTGCATCAGTAAATTCAAAAGCTTCGGGATCGCTTAATTCATTTTTATAATAATATTCGGTAGCAAAATCAAAAATCGCATTTTCGGACAGTAAGGCGTTGGTAATATTGCTGTATTCAGAAGTTTCAAGTTTTACATCGGGAGAAATTCCGCCACCATCAAAAACGCTTCTTCCGTTGCGGGTTTTAAATTCATTGTAATCTTCTTTATTTGTTTTAATTGCATTTCCTTCTTCATCCCTTTCGGCATAATTTAAGGACTGTATACACCTTCCGCTTGGCGTGTAATAACGGGAAATGGTAATTTTAAGCTGAGTACCATAAGCAAGCTCTTTTGGGCGTTGTACAAGACCTTTTCCAAAACTTCTAGCGCCAACTACCACGCCCCTGTCTAAATCCTGGATAGCGCCCGCTACGATCTCGCTGGCGGAAGCACTTCTTCCGTTTACTAAAACAACCAATGGAATTTGCGTATCTACAGGTTCTTTTTGGGTTTGGTAAGCCCGGTTATATTTCTCAATAACCGATTTGGTGGTGGTGATCAACTCCCCTTTGGGAAGGAAAATATTGCTAACATTTATTGCTTCTGTTAATAAGCCACCGGGATTTCCCCTAAGGTCAAGTATAATTTCTTCTGCTCCCTGGTTTTTCAAATCCTTAAGCGCTCTAATGGTTTCTGAAGAAGCTTTGGTGTTAAAACGGGAAAGGACAATATAGCCTGTTTTTTGGTCTAAAAGTTCATAAAAAGGCACTGCTTTTAGCTTAATGGCGCTTCGGGTAAGCTCGGTAGATTTTATTTCGCCCTGTCTACGATATTTAATATTAATTTGAGAATCTGGAGACCCATTGAGTAATTCTCCAACATCATCGGTATAATCGGCTACTTTTATTCCTTCAATTTCAATAATTTCGTCTCCGGCCTTCAAACCGGCTTCATCGGCGGGATAACCTTTGTAAGGTTCCATAATTAGCAATGCATCTTCAATTACCTGAACTGTTGCACCTATTCCACTGTATTCACCGGAATTATTAATTCTCGCTGCTTCCACATCCTGTTCGTTCCAGTAATTGGTATATGGATCTAAATCGGCCAGCATTGCTTTAATTGCTGTATCCATCAAAGCTGCGGGATTGGTTTCTTCAACATAATTCATGTTGATTTCCTTAAAAAGCGTGGTGAAAATTTCAATTTGTTTGGCGATCTCAAAGAAATCAGATTTAAAACCAAAACTGCTAAAAATTAATGTAGCACCCAGCGTAACTAACGCAATTTTTTTGGCGAGTTTCTTTTTCATTTTTCAATATTTTTAAGCGGATTTATAGGAAAATCAGCGCTGCTTGTTTTCTGCTTCATTAAACTTCTCCATCACTTTTATCATTACCTTTTTAAGCTCTTCCAGGCTAATTTCGTCCCGGGAAATATAGATAAACATCAAGGCATAAGGTTTTGGAAAGTTGCTGGTTACAAGATACTTATTTTTTCTGAAAGCTTCCCGCATCAAACGTTTAATACGGTTGCGGCCGACCGCGGTTTTTACCAGCTTTTTAGGTACTGAAACCCCTGTTTTAAAATTGGTAATTTCAGGATTGGTAATGGGAAGATAGATGAGTTTTAGAGGATATTTTTTAACCGATTTCCCTTCCTGAAACAGAATATCTATCAGTTTTTTACTCTTTAGTTTTTCGTCTTTTCCAAAACTTTCATCCATGGTTCAAAAGTAAGGATAGTTTTAATTTCTCTATGAATAATTTAAGAGGAATTAAAGGTAGACTGAAGCTGAATATTTAGAATTACAAATAAGTCAACTTGAACTTGTTTCAGGTTCTAAGAGATTTAGATTCTGAAATAATCCCGAAACTTCGGGACAGAATCACGAAATAAAAACTGGTAAAAAAATTCATCAAAAAAACCTCACAGGTTTTAAAAACCTGTGAGGTCTGAATTCTAATATTAAAAGCTATTACTCCTGCCCTTCTTCTTCTGAAGTTTCTTCGGGAGTTTCGGGAGTATAAAGGTTGTTATCCCTGTTTACATCGGCCATTAGTTGAGATTCGTCAATTTCTATACTTTCTATCTCACTTAGTGGTTTATCTATGTTTAATTCATAGGTTGGACGTGCCCAGGCCCAATCGTCTGCAACGGTCCAGTTTTCGTGTTCTGCAGATTTTTCCCAACGCATTATTTGCAACGGGATATAGATCATTTCTTCTTCGCCATTAGTATAACGAACGGTAAGATCTATAGGCATTGGCATTAATTTGTTACGTTCTAGAATTACTTTAGTTGAATTTTCATCAGCTTCGGTAACTTCTTTAATTCCGTAGTCTATAGTAGCAGTGGTTCGCGTCCAGTCGTTTAAATACCAGTCTAATTCTGCTCCGGAAACTTTCTCGGCAATTCTTATAAAATCGTTTGGTGTGGGGTGTTTAAATTTCCACTCGTCGTAGTAGCGTTTTAGAGTTTTATCAAGATTATCCTCTCCAATAACGTAGCCTAATTGCGCTAAAAATACCGCACCTTTAGAATAAGCTGATGCTCCATAAGCGGCGTTTAGTGCATAACGATCTGCCTGGGTGGTTTGTGGTTGCTCCATCCCGGAATTTGCTAATCCCATATAGCTACGGTAAGAACCGGTATGCGGATTTTCCGCATAAGTTTCCATAACCTGGTTCATTGCACGGCTGGAAATATAACTGGTAAAACCTTCGTCCATCCATTCGTGTTTGCTTTCGTTTGTAGCCATTAAATGCTGGAACCAGGCGTGTGCAAGTTCGTGGGCTGTAACACCTACAAGGCTTCCAAAGTTACGTTCTCCTGTAATTAAAGTTAGCATGGCATATTCCATTCCGCCATCACCACCTTGTGCTACGGTATATTGATCCCACGGATAAGGACCAATATTTTCATTGAAAAATATTAGTAAATCTTCGGTTTTCTGCTGAAGATTCTTCCAGTTTTCCTTTATTTCATCATTGTCTTTATAGAAAAAGTGAAGTACGGTTCCGTCTGCTGCAGTTCTTTTATCGTGAATATATTCAGGATCTGCGGCCCAGGTAAAGTCGTGCACTTTTGGTGCTACAAAATGCCAGGTATGAGTGTCACCTTCAGCTTCTACTTCCTCATCTGAATAACCATGGCCAATTTCATCAGGATTTTGAAGATATCCTGAGGCTGCAACGGTATAATCTTTATCAATTGTAAGTTTTACGTCATAATCTCCCCAAACCCCGTGAAATTCACGTCCAATATAAGGCGCGGCGTGCCAGCCTTCAAAATCGTATTCGGCCATTTTTGGAAACCACTGGCTCATAGAAAGTGCAACACCTTCTGAACTGTTCCTTCCTGCACGACGAACTTGCTCAGGTACCTGGCCTTTAAATTCCATATTAAAAGTGGCTTTTTCTCCCGGTAAAATAGGTTCGTCCAGCTCTACTTCGAGTACGGTACCAACTTCTTCATAAGAAAGATCATTTCCGTTTTGATCAAGGCTGGAAACTCTTAAATATCCCTGTTGATCTTCGGTTAATTTTGAAATACGGTCTGCTACCCTTCTATCTGCATCCTGTATGGTTAATGAACGCACGTCCATTTCACTTCCCGGTTGAAAAGCGTTGAAATACAAATGATAAAAAACGCGGTTTAAGGTATCAGGAGAGTTGTTGGTATACACCAATTCCTGGGTACCAGTATATTGAAAGTTTTCAACATTCATGTCTACTTCCATCTCATAATCTACGTGCTGCTGCCAGTAGCCTGTATTGTTTTGAGCACCGGCAAGGGAGCTTGCTACAAGGGCGATACTTAATATTAATTTCTTCATTTAATTGTGGTTTTTATGGTCAAATATTAATTGAATTTATTTTGTTTGGGAAGCTAAAATAAGAGCGTTATAGAGATTCACCATTTTACCCGAAGTAGATATTTCTTTAAAATCTTTAGTGTTGCTTCTGTCGCCACCTAAGATTACATCGGCATTGGTGGTTAAACCGCTGTCCATAATTATTTGTTTAACCTGTGCAGCGCTCAATTTTGGATAAAATGAACGAATAATTGCGGCTACCCCGGCAACTGCAGGAGCGGCCATAGATGTACCCTGTAAATATTCGTATTCATTATTTGGTGTTGTAGACCAGATCTTGGTTCCCGGGGCAAAAACATCAACATTTGTTTTTCCGTAGTTAGAAAAATCGGCTACCAATTGAGAACCATAGTCAAAATTAAGAGCACCTACGGTTAAGAAATTATCTGAAATTTCTTCCGGTGCTTCAGGGGTTTGATCATTGGGATAAACGGTGTTTTCGTCTAAATTAAGTCCTTCATTTCCTCCTGCATTTACGATTAAAACATCGTTTTCTGCAGCATATTGAATGGCTTCTGTAACCCACTCAGGATTTGGAGAGAAATACTTTCCAAAACTGGTATTAATAATTTTTGCGCCATTATCTACCGCATAGCGAATTGCCAGGGCAATATCTTTATCATATTCATCACCATCTGGTACGGCTCGTAAAACCATAATTTCAGCATTATTGGCTACACCATTAATACCAGTATTATTATTTCTTTCTGCAGCAATAATTCCCGCTACGTGGGTACCGTGTTTAAGGTCTTCTTTATCCTGGGAAGGTCCCATAACATTGCCATTACCATAATCGGTATCGGTAATATCATAAGGATCATCACCTACAGGTGCACGACCATTTAATTCTAAGTTAAAATGAGTATCTAAACGTCCCGCATAATATTCAATACCTTCATCAAGCTCATCCAGTGCTTCGGGAATATTTTCGTTTACATTATTCTGAATTTGCTGCAACATGGCTTTATACTGCGCCAATTGCCCGGTAGCCTCCATTTCATTCAGCTCTTTTTTGGTATAATCTTCTTTACCAAGTTGAGAAGAAACGGCCTGATGTGCTGCTACCAATTGCTTTTTAATTTGCTCGTACTGGTTTTTGTTTTGAACAGTTTCTTCATATTCTTTCTCGTACTCTTCTTTAGCTTCCTGGTAGTAAATAAATTCAGCACGATCTGCAGTACTTATAGAACTAGCCGATTTTCCTTCGTATTTAGGCTTTAAACGCTTATAAATACGGGTGTATTCCATATTTTCTTCCACGGCATGACCAAGAAAGTTCCAGCCGTGCATATCGTCTATATAACCATTATTATCGTCGTCTTTTCCGTTGCCTGGAATTTCATCGGTATTAGTCCAGATTACACCATCAAGATCTTCGTGTTCAATATCTACACCACTATCTATAACGGCTACGATGGTTTTTTGACCTTTGTTGTTTTTAATAATTTCTGAATAAGCTTTATCAACGCTCATTCCCGGGATAGTATCGTTTACAAGATCGGCACCACCCCAGCCCTGGAGTTGAGTATCAGAAAGATCTGTAATTTTAAGCGGAATAGAATCTATATTCGCAATTGGAGTGGAAACTATTTTTGGGGAGCCACTTCCGCAGGAAGCTAAAATAAGGGCGCTTCCCATTATTAACGCAGGTTTTAAAAAGGGTATTTTCATTTATTCTATTGAATTTAATTTTATCTGAGAAATTAATTGATTTTATACAGAATTCTACTTAATTAAAAAGTTCATTAAAAGTAAAGGTTTTGTCTAACCTAACTCCTTTTTCGGTGTTTTTTAAAGTGATAATTTCATTGTGAGCATCGTGCTCTAGGAACAAATAATAACCTTTATCTGCCGCTTCTTTTAAAAACTTCTCTTTTTCGGTTAAAGTTAGCAGCGGCCGGGTATCAAATCCCATAACGTATGGCAAGGGAATATGGCCGGCAGTTGGCAATAAATCTGCCATAAAAACAAGGGTTTTATCTTTATACTGAATATGCGGTATCATTTGCTTATCGGTATGTCCATCTACAAACAGCACGCCAAAATCAAATTCCTGAGAATGTATGAAGTTTTTGTTTTCAATACGATCTAAAAAATGAAGTTGACCGCTTTCCTCCATCGGCAGAATATTTTCCTTTAAAAATGAAGCTTTTTCTCTGGCATTGGGTTCTGTAGCCCATTTCCAATGATCTTTATTGCTCCAAAATTTCGCATTTTTAAAAGCCGACTCGTAACCTGTTTTGTCTTTATTCCATTGTATAGCCCCTCCAACATGATCGAAATGTAAATGAGTTAGAAAAACATCGGTAATATCGTCGCTGTGAAAACCGTGCTTTTTAAGCGATTTATCTAAAGAATGTTCGCCCCAGGGATAATAATAACTAAAAAATTTATCGCTTTGTTTATCGCCCATCCCGGTATCTATAAGACTCAGCTTATCCCCGTCTTCTATAAGAAGACATCGGGCTGCCATATCTATCATATTATTAGAATCAGCAGGATTTGTTCTGCTCCAAAGACTTTTTGGAACCACACCAAACATAGCACCGCCATCTAATTTAAAATTACCAGATTCTATTGGGTATAATTTCATAATATTCAATTTAGGTTCTGCAAATTACTAAAAGCAAAAAACATGCACAGCTAAAATTCTATTAGCAGGCATGTGTTTAAAAGTTTCAAGGTTTAAAAATTTATACTATTCCAGGTAAACTACTTTTTCTCCTTCATCTATAGTATCGTTATAATGGAACGGCCTTTTAATTCCTTCACTATTAATAATAAAAAATGGGAGAATTGAGTTTTTATCGTCTTTATGTTGTTTTACCCATTCTCGAGTAGTAATTTCTTCTTCTACAGTTTGTGTCTTTTCTTCAAAATTACCGTTGCTAATTTTTGCTGCCCAGGGTTTTAATTCGGTTTTATTGGCAAAAAGAGAAGTAGCATTAATTTTATCGAGCATATCAACATCGGTCCCACTTTCGCTAGGAGAAACCAGAACGATTTTATTCGGAATATAAAAAGCATCGTCGGCCAGTTGTGCAGCCAGGAAGTTTATTTCGCTATTGCCCGTAAGACCAATAAAAGTGCCTTTTTCTATGGCTTTTGCATCTTCCATGGTTTCTTCTTTTAAAATGTTACCATACATACTATTGAAGCCCTGTTTTTTAGCTTCAGCAACCATTTCGCGGTTGGCATCGATTATAATCACATCATCATCTTTTTGCTGAAGTTGTTTTGCCATATACAAACCAAGTGGATTTGCGCCTAAGATTATGTAACCTCCCCTAGATTCCTGGTGAACAAGTTCGTTCCTGTTTCTTAGCCAGGTTGTAGTCCAGGTTAAGAATAGCGGCACTGTAAGTGTGGTGAAAATGGCCATAAAAACAAGAATAGAGAAAATCTCGTTTGTTATAATCCCCATTTGTAATCCAATTCCTGCGATAATAATTTCTACAGCTCCACGACCGTTCATTCCGGTTCCAACTGCAATTCCTTCACGCCATCCATAGCCGCTGGGAAGATAGAAAATAGCGGTACCAAGAATTTTACCTACCATAGCAACCAACGTCACAACTATGAGCATAAGCAAATCGGTTTGAAATACCTCTAAGGTTACATTGAATCCTGCGGAAACAAAGAAAATTGGCGCCAGAAAACCTATGGAAATATCGTGGAAAATATGATTTATATCTTTGGAAATTTGACGGTTAAAAACGCCGTCACGAATAAATAAACCGGCCATAAAAGCTCCTAAAATACTATGTAAACCGGCAATTTCAGCCAGTTCAGAAAAAGCAAGTACAATAATGAGAATTAACGTAAAATGGAGCGTTCTACTTGTTAAGTTAGATTTCATTAAAAATTTACCCAGTAATGGTAAGAGATAAATCCCTGCAAGTGCCGTAAAGACGAAGAATAAAATAGCCTTACCTGCAACCCAAACCAGGCCAAGTGTATCAATACTTCCCGCGTCTACATAACTTACAATTCCTGCAAAAATTACCAGTGCGAGTGTATCAGAAATAAGGGCACCGGCCATAAGAACATAGGCAATTCGGGTATTGAGCAGTTTTAAATCTACAAGAATCCTGCTTTTGGTTGCAAGCGAAGTGACCGCTACCGCAATAGCGACAAAAATCGCTGCCATTTGTGTTCCTCCAAAATAAATTATGGAATAATACCCAAGGACAAATGGAACAATAAAACCTCCTATAGCTGCTAAAAGCCCGGGCCAGGAAGCTTTACCAAGATCTCTAAAATTAATTTCCATCCCTATATAAACCATAAGCAGGATAATACCAACTTCGGCCAGGACGTTAATCATTTCAGAAGTTTCCATTATTCCCAGAAGGGCAGGACCAAGTAAAATTCCTATTATAAGTTCTCCCAGAATTGCGGGATATCCTAATTTTTTTGCGGCTGAGCCACCTAACCATGCACTGAATAAGATAATTAGGAGACTAAGGATATTTAATTCTTCCATAAAGAATATTTTGGTGGTTGGACCTACAAAATATCAATATTTTCGTGAATTACAGATAATTAATAATGTTAAATGACTATTAATCATAAATATGAGGTATTCTGAAATTAAACTAACTATGGCACGTCTAAGAGATATTTAAAGAATTATAATCTGATTTAATGGAAGAATTGTCTAATTGATTTGGGCAGGAATTGAACCATATAAATCCTAATTATCGGGTAAAAAGCCTGAAATCCTTAGAGAGTTGCCATTAAATCAACCTATTTTTGTAAATAGCAATTTATAGCTCAAATAATTCAGCATGTTAGAACTTGCAAGTTTGGTAATATTGGGAATCCTGGCGCAGTGGTTGGCCTGGAAGATTAAAACCCCCGCAATTTTACCACTTATTTTAATTGGTCTTTTAGTTGGTCCCATCTCCACTTTAATTAGCGAAGACGGCACCAAATGGGTAGAACCTATCTGGAATGGCTCTGAAGGATTATTCCCCGGTGAGAGTTTGTTTTATTTTGTTTCACTCGCTATTTCGGTTATTCTTTTTGAAGGAGGATTAACCCTAAAAAGAAGTGAAGTAGGTAATATTGGTCCGGTTATTTTAAAGCTTATTAGCATTGGATCAATGGTTACGTTTTTAGGGGCAGGTTTAGCCGCGCATTTTATATTTGATCTGTCCTGGCAAATTTCCTTTTTATTTTCAGCATTAATTATCGTTACCGGTCCTACTGTTATATCCCCAATTCTTCGGAATATTCCTTTAAAAACCCACGTGTCCTCGATTCTAAAATGGGAAGGAATTCTTATAGATCCCATTGGTGCGCTTATTTCGGTTTTAATGTTTGAATTTATAAGGGTTGAAGGAGGGCAGGATTTTACCCAAACCGCGCTAATTGAATTTGGGAAGATTTTACTTTTCGGGTTTACCTTCGGATTTACATTTGCCTATTTGCTGGCATTTTTAATTAAAAGACAGATAATTCCGCATTATTTACTCAATGTTTTTATCCTGGCAACCGTACTCGGAGTTTTTGTTTTAGCCGATACATTTGCCCACGAGAGTGGACTTCTGGCAGTAGTAATTATGGGTATGGTCATGGGGAATCAAAAATTACCCAATATTAAAGAACTACTGTATTTTAAAGAATCGCTAAGTGTTTTATTGATTTCTATACTTTTTATTTTATTAGCGGCAAATATTGAAATTGAAGAGCTTTTGCTGGTTTTTAACTGGAATTCACTTATTCTTTTTGGAGTAGTAGTTTTATTAATCAGGCCACTCGGGGTTATTCTAAGTTCCCTGGGCTCAGGTTTAAAAATTAATGAAATTGCATTTGTAAGTTGGGTAGGACCTCGCGGTATTGTAGCTGCTGGTATCGCCTCTTTATTCGGATTGCGATTGGCCCGGGAAGGTATTGCCGGCGCCGAATATATTACCCCTTTAGTGTTTATGATCGTGCTTTGTTCGGTTTTATTAAACGCGGCCACGGCCAGGCTTTTTGCGCGTTTGGTGGGCGTTTTTATTAAAGATTCACAAGGAATTTTAATTATTGGAGCTTCATCAATAGCTAGATTAATAGGAAAATATCTACACGATAATGAGCGACACGTAGTCCTTCTTGATAATAATTCAGATAATGTAAATAAAGCCCGGGATTTGGGCATTGATGCTATTGAAGGCAGTGTTTATTCAGATGATCTTATGAACAATATTGAACTGAATGATATTGGTTATTTAATGGCAATGACCGGCAATAGTGATATTAATAAAACCGCTATAACCAAGTTTAAAAAGCAGTTTGGAGAAAACGGGTCCTTTAGGGTTATTACTGCGGATGAAATGAATAATCCCGAGAAAAATCCGACTGAAGGTTTATTTTCTCATACCGATGATTATATAAAGCTTACCGAGGTTTCCAGGAGTTATCCCAAAATTCATGAATTAGTGCTTAACAGTAAGGAGCATTATGAGGGCTTGATTGAAATTTCTAAAACCGATCCTGATATTATCCCGTTATTTGTAAAAAATAAAAATGGCGGCCTAACCATTATTCCTTCACACAGTTCAGATGTTGAAATTGAAGAAGGATTTCAGTTGGTTTACTTAGGAAAACAAATTCAGCGTGAAGAAAAAGATGAAGAAGATTACGAAGAAACTGTAGATGCTAATGAAGATGCAAATTCTTAAAACTCAAATCTTATAAATTTTAGTTATAATTCTGGGCGTTAAAAAGAAATACTCTATTTTCTTCTATCTTTGGAATTTTTAAAAAGATTTCAACTTAAAATTGGTACAAGGAATGAATGAATTTCTGGAAATTCTTAAACACGAATTTGAACTTCCATTAAGTAATCCTGTACTGGTTTTTGCCCTTATTTTGCTTATAATACTTGTTTCTCCGGTATTATTAAGAAGAATTAAGATCCCCGGAATTATTGTTCTTATTATTTCGGGAATTATCATAGGTCCATATGGGACAGGCCTATTAGAACAAAATACGGCCATAGACTTATTCTCCAAAATCGGATTACTCTATATTATGTTTATCGCCGGTTTAGAATTGGATATGAACCAGTTTAAAGTAAACCGGAATAAAAGTTTGCTTTTTGGTCTCTTTACCTTTGCTATTCCGCTTATAGTAGGTTATCCCGTATGTTATTATTTACTGGGTTACGATTTTAATGCCAGTTTTTTAACCGCCAGTATGTTTGCCACGCATACCTTGATTGCCTATCCTATTGTTAGTAAAATGGGGGTTTCAAAAAACGAAGCTATAGCAATTACCGTTGGTGGAACCATTTTAACCGATACTGCTGTTTTGATAATCCTGGCTGTTATTATGGGAAATGCCCAGGACGGGGGATTGACCATGGATTTCTGGATTAGACTCGTAGTTTCTCTCACAATTTTTTGTGGTATTATGTTTTATTTGGTGCCAAAAATTGCAAAATGGTTCTTTACCCGTCTTGAAAAAGAAAAACACTCGCATTATATCTTTGTACTTACCGTGGTATTTCTTGCCGCATTTTTAGCTGAGTTAGCCGGGGTTGAAGATATTATTGGCGCATTCCTGGCCGGATTAGCCTTAAACAGATTGATTCCGCATTCTTCTGCACTTATGAATCGTATTGAATTTATGGGAAATTCCCTGTTTATTCCTTTCTTTTTAATAAGCGTGGGAATGTTGGTAGATATAAGCGTTATTTTAAGCGGATATATGGCAATTGTAGTAGCCTTAACCTTATCGGCAGTTGCGCTTTTCGGAAAATGGGCAGCTGCATTTTTTACCCAACTGGTATTTAAATATTGCGCAGCACAACGAAAGGTTATTTTTGGTTTAAGCAGTGGTCACGCGGCGGCTACTTTGGCAGTTATTATTGTAGGTTTTAATGCCGGAATAATTGATAAAAACATTCTTAACGGAACTATTATATTAATTCTTATTACCTCAATTATAGCAACTTTTGCTACTGAAAAAGCTGCAGAAAAACTTCTATTGGAAAACCAGGAATCCGATCCTGAAGTTATTAAGAATTCAGAAAATTATAAAAAGGAAAGCATATTATTACCGCTGGCCAATATTGTGAATTTTGAGAAGCTGCTTGAATTCGCTATTCTTATAAAAGATAAAGTTTCAGATAATCCTGTATCTATTCTTTCTGTAGTTCCTAATGATGAAGAAGCCGAAGTTAATATCGCACAGGCTCAAAATAAACTTGAGGATTTTGTAAGACAAGCATCTGCCTCAGAAACAGATGTAGATGTAACCGCAACTATAGACCAGGATGTAGCTAGCGGAATTTCCAGAAAATCACGCGAAATTATTGCTGATCTCACCGTTTTAGGATGGCCCGCCAGTTCTACTAATGAAAATGATATTATTGGAGATAAAATGGCCGGCATTATTCGTGGAACGCGAAACACTATTTTTATTTGTGAAACTCACACGCCCTGGGCTACACACGAACGTTTAATTGTAGCCGCTCCTCAAAAATCTGCTGAAATGGCCGGATTTGAATTATGGGTGAAAAAAGTGATCAAATTCTCTGAAGAGCTTAGTATTCCTATCTTGCTTTACTGTGATAAGGAAACCCAAACCGCGGTAGAAAAACTGGTAGAAAAATTAAAATTAAGGGCGCCATTTGAATTTAAAGAGTTCAAAAATTGGGAAGATTTCCTAATAATATCAAAAAATCTTAGTGCCGAAGATATTATTATGTTTATTTCAGCGCGTACGGGAAGTATAGCTCATCGTGGAATTTTAGAACAAATTCCACAGAAAATGGGAATGTATTTTAAAGAAAATACTAAGATTATTGTCTATCCCAGGGAAAAATAATTAAGCTTCTTTTTCCATTTCTTCTACCAGTTCATCGGTAATTTCCATGTTGTGATAAACGTTTTGAACATCGTCGTCATCTTCAAATTTTTCAACAAGGTTCAGAATATTTTTGGCATCTTCAACCGGTAATTCTACGGTATTCATAGGAATTCTTTGAATTTCAGAAGATTTCACTTCTATCTCCAATTCTTCGAGTTTTGCAGACATTAGTCCGAAATCATTAAAATTGGTGTAAATTGTTATATAATCATCTTCCTTTTCAATTTTTGAAGCGCCGCCTTCAATAAGTTCGAGCTCAAATTCCTCGAGGTTCATCTCGATCATTTCTCTTTCAATAGTAAAAACCCCTTTTTTATCAAAAAGAAACTCAAGCGAACCATTGGTCCCCAAATTTCCTCCATTTTTTGAAAAAATGGATCGAACTGAAGCTACGGTACGATTGGTATTGTCGGTAGTACATTCAATAAAAAAAGCAATTCCGTTTGGGCCATAACCTTCAAAAGTTACCAGTTCATAATTATCTGCATCGGCGCCGCTGGCTTTCTTTATAGCGCGTTCTATGGTGTCCTTGGGCATATTCACACCCTTGGCATTAGAAATAGCATTACGCAACGCCGGATTGGCTTCTGGATCGGGTCCGGCGCCTTCTTTCACTGCAACACTAATCTCTTTGATTGCCCGAGTAAATTGTTTTGCTCTCCTTTTATCCTGCGCTCCTTTTCGGTGCTTTATATTCGCCCATTTGCTATGTCCCGCCATTGGATCCAATTTTAGTCTGTAGTTGGTAGACTAACAAAAATAAGAAAATGTAGAAAATCAAAAAACCTCACAAATAGCTGTGAGGTTTTTGTAAGTATATAAAAAGTTTAAATCTTAGTCATTCAACTTTAGTACGGCCATAAAAGCTTCCTGTGGGATCTCCACATTTCCTACCTGGCGCATACGTTTTTTACCTTTTTTCTGCTTTTCAAGAAGTTTTCGCTTACGGGAAATATCACCACCATAACATTTAGCGGTAACATCTTTTCTAAGTGCTTTTACCGTTTCCCGGGCAATAATTTTTGCACCAATTGCCGCCTGAATTGGAATATCAAACTGCTGTCTCGGTATCAACTCCTTCAGTTTTTCACACATTTTCTTACCAATATCGTAAGCGTTGTCCACGTGAAGCAAGGCTGATAGTGCATCTACAATATTTCCGTTTAATAAAACGTCTACTTTAACCAGTTTTGACTGGCGCATTCCTATTGGCGAATAATCAAAAGACGCATAACCACGGGAAACTGTTTTTAGACGATCGTAAAAGTCAAAAACAATTTCAGCTAGAGGCATATCAAAAGAAAGTTCAACCCTTTCTGTAGTAAGATATGTTTGGTTAGTAATTTCGCCTCTTTTTTCAATACAAAGGGACATTACATTCCCTACATAATCAGCTTTGGTGATTATTGTAGCTTTAATATAAGGTTCTTCCACACGGTTAAGTGAAGAAGGTTCTGGTAAATCTGAAGGATTATTAACTAAAATACGTTCATCCGGATTTTTATTAGTGTAGGCGTGATAAGACACGTTGGGAACGGTGGTAATCACCGTCATATCAAATTCCCTTTCCAGGCGTTCCTGAATAATTTCCAGGTGAAGCATTCCTAAGAATCCACATCTAAATCCGAAGCCTAAAGCTGCAGAACTTTCAGGTAAAAATACCAGGGAAGCATCATTTAACTGAAGCTTTTCCATAGAACTGCGCAGTTCTTCATAATCCTCGGTATCTACTGGATAAATTCCTGCAAAAACCATAGGTTTTACATCCTCAAACCCAGCTACGGCTTCGGTCGTTGGATTTTTGGCATCGGTAATCGTATCACCAACTTTTACTTCGCGGGCATCTTTAATTCCGGTAATTAGGTAACCAACATCACCGGTCTTAATTTCCTGACGCGGAAATTGCTTTAAACGAAGTGTTCCCACTTCATCGGCGAAATAGTTTTTATTTGTGGCCACAAATTTAATGTTCTGGCCTTTTTTGATAGATCCGTTAATTACCCTGAAATAAGTTTCAACACCGCGAAATGGATTATAAACCGAATCAAATATCAAAGCTCTTAAAGGAGCATCTACTTTTCCGCTTGGCGGGGGAACCCTTGTAATAATCGCGGCCAGAATTTCTTCAATTCCCAATCCGGTTTTTGCACTGGCAGGAATAATATCTGAGTGTTCACATCCTAAAAGATCTACAATATCATCGCTTACAACTTCTGGATTAGCACTTGGTAAATCTACTTTATTAAGCACCGGGATAATTTCAAGATCATTTTCTAGGGCCAGGTAAAGGTTAGAAATGGTTTGCGCCTGTATACTTTGAGCCGCATCTACTACCAGCAAAGCACCTTCACAGGCCGCGATAGATCGGGAAACTTCGTAAGAGAAATCTACGTGTCCCGGAGTATCAATAAGGTTTAAAACATACTGTTCGCCCTCATATTCATAGTCCATCTGTATTGCGTGACTTTTAATAGTAATACCACGCTCACGTTCTAAATCCATACTGTCCAGGAGTTGTTCCTGTTTTTCACGATCGGTTACAGAACCGGTAAAGTCCAGTAAACGGTCTGCCAGGGTACTTTTTCCGTGGTCAATATGTGCGATTATACAGAAGTTTCTAATATGCTTCATCGGGTATTTTTAGTAATTGAATTCCTTAAAAGGTAATCAACAAATTTAAGTTTACAAATATAGTTTATTTCATAGTCCTAAAAAGAAAGATAGAAAATAAGAATACGGAAAACCGATTTTTGAAATTATCCCTTTTGCAATAATTCATTTAAATAAAAAAATGGTTAATCTTTTAGTTAATTATAAAAAAACTTACTTAAGTGTGTAGCGGTTGTAAAAAAGTTTCTTTTTTTTGTAAGAAACAATTATGTTAGAGTTTTATTAAAAAGGCGTTAAGTTTAACCCAAAACTAAATTCTCACATTACATAAGATAAATACCTATGGCAGTTGAAACCGCAACCAACCAGAACAACACCAGTAGATCTATAGTTATAATTGGGGTGTTATTTTTCATCTTTGGCTTTGTCACCTGGCTAAACTCTGTGCTTATTCCCTTTTTAAAAACAGCCAGCCAGTTAAATAACTTTGAATCTTATTTAGTGGCCTTTGCATCTTATATCTCATATTTCGTAATGGCAATCCCATCAGCCTGGGTTTTAAAGAAAACAGGTTTTAAAAATGGGATGTCCCTTGGACTTGTAGTTATGGCTATTGGGGCTTTAATATTTATCCCGGCCGCAATGTCCAGGACCTACGCGATGTTCCTTTTTGGATTGTTCGTTCAGGGAACAGGGCTGGCTTTACTTCAATCGGCAGCTAATCCTTATATCACCATCCTTGGACCTATTGAAAGTGCTGCGAAACGAATTAGTATCATGGGAATTTGTAACAAAGTTGCCGGTGCCTTGGCTCCAATTATTTTTGGTGCGATTTTGCTGAAAAATATGGACGCGGTAGAAGCCAGGTTGGAAGGTATGGGTGCATCCGCAAAAGCTGCTGAATTAGATGAACTTGCTTCACTCGTGATTACACCATATATAGTTATGGCGGTAATTCTGGTTGGGCTTTCAGTTCTTATTTATTATTCAGCTTTACCTGAAATTGAAACCGATGGAGAAGATGATACCCTTGCTGCTGCGAATAAAAGTAAAACTAGTGTACTCCAGTTTCCAAATTTATTACTAGGGACTCTTGCGATGTTCCTGTATGTTGGGGTAGAAGTAATTGCAGGAGATACTGTAATAAGTTACGCACGTGATGGGCATGATATTGCAACTGATGTCGCTAAATATTTTACTACGTATACCTTAATTGCGATGATTGTGGGTTATTTAATAGGGACGGTAACTATTCCAAAATATATAAGTCAGCAGAAAGCATTGCAAATTTCGGGTATACTTGGTATTATTCTCGGTTTAGCCGCAATTTTCACCGACGGATATGTCTCAGTGCTTTGTATTTCCCTCTTAGGTTTAGCAAATGCTTTGGTATTTCCCGCTATCTGGCCTTTAGCCCTTCACGGACTGGGTAGGTTTACCAAAATGGGATCTTCATTTTTAATAATGGCACTTGCCGGTGGAGCTATTTTACCACTTATTTATGGTTACCTGGCAGATACTTTTGATCCACAATCGGCTTACTGGATAGTAATACCGAGTTACCTGTATATCTGGTTTTTTGCTGCAAAAGGGCATAAAATAAAGTAACGGCCTCGGAGTAAACCTACGAAGGAATTAATGGAAATAGTCTTTGATTTCGAGGTGAATCTTGGAGTATTTCAATCTCGATTTTTGAGTAAAATATTGTTATTATGAAAAGTTTAAAGTTAAGTGTTAGTTTAGTTTTTTTAATGTTATTTCAGTGGGGTTCTTCCGCACAAGAACCCCAAACTGAAAAACCGGCAATCATTCCGCAGCCGGCAGAAATTGAGTGGAAGGAAGATTTCTTCACACTCCAGGAAAGAACAGTGGTTTGTTTTAATTCTGGTGCAGAAGCATCGGCTGCCTGGCTGCAGCGATTGTTGAAAAATACTTATACGCAAAGTTATACTATGAGAGGCGAAAATTGTAACGGATTTAACCTTAATCTTGATCCAAACCTGGAAGAAACCTTAGGTCAGGAAGGTTATAATTTAGATATTTCTTCTAGTGTGGTTAGTTTAGAAGCGGCTTCAGAAGCAGGACTGTTCTATGGAATCCAAACCATACGCCAAATGTTTCCGGCTGAAATTGAAAATAAAAAAGTTTCAGAAGAAATTAAACTTCCGCAGGGAACAATTTCCGATAGACCAAAATACGAGTGGCGGGGTTCTATGCTGGATATTGCCCGTAGTTTTTTTGGCCCCGATTATATTAAAAAGCACCTGGACAGGATGGCTTTTTACAAATTAAACCGACTTCATTTACATTTAACCGATGACCAGGGTTGGCGTATAGAAATAAAACAAAAACCAAAACTAACCGAACTTGGAAGTAAAGGCGCCGTTAAAGGTGGTCGTTCTGGCTATTTAACGCAGGAAGAGTATAAAGAAATTCAGGAATATGCTACAGCCAGAAATATAGTGATCGTCCCTGAAATTGATATGCCCGGTCATATTTATTCAGCCTTAATGACTTATCCCGAATTAAATTGCGATGAATTTGCCAATATAGAACCGAGCTTGGCCACGCCGCCAGAACTATATCACGATTATACAGTTGGCTGGAGCAAATTATGCCTGGAGAAACCGGAAATCTATGATTTTGTTGCAACAATTCTAGGCGAAATGGCTGAAATTACCACTGGCGAATATTTACATATTGGAGGAGATGAAATTGAAGATGAACGCTATAAAGAATTTGTGGTAAAAGCTGATTCTATTGTCCGCGGTTTAGGTAAAACAACAATTGGCTGGGAAGAAGTTACCCAGGCAGAAGTAGATAGCACTTTTATTAGTCAGCGTTGGACCGGGAAAACTGAAAGTGTGGTTAACACTCGTGTTATAGAGTCAATTTGTTCTAGCTTTTATTTTGATCATGCAAATATTCCCGGTCAGGAATTTACAAATAATTGGTGCCAGGAAAGAGGAGTTTCTTTGAAGGATGCCTATACTTTTAAAGCTAAAAATCCGAATACTATAGGAGTAGAAGCACCGGTTTGGACCGAAAAAGTTCTTTCTAATGAAGCTGCAGACGATAGGTTCTGGCCCCGAACTATAGCCCTGGCAGAAGTAGGTTGGAGTGAAGATGAAAATAAAGATTATATAAAGTTTCTAAAACGATTAGGTGAACATGGATTGAGATTGGACCTTATGGATGTGCACTACTTTAGAACGCCAGATGTAGAATGGAACAGTGATAGAAATAAAGGTGTTTTTTCGGAATATATGCCGGAATCCAGATGGTAACTTTTAACTGAACTTTAAATGGAAAATAAAAACCCTGATACAGAAAGGACTTCAAATTACAATGATTTGGAGAAAATGAGTACTGCAGATCTTCTTAGGAATATAAATAAGGAAGATAAGACGGTACCTGAAAGTGTTGAGAAGCAAATTCCAGCAATTGAAACGCTGGTAGATAAAATAGTTACCAAAATGGAAGTGGGTGGCCGACTTTTTTATATAGGCGCCGGAACCAGTGGCAGGTTAGGAGTTTTAGATGCTTCAGAATGTCCGCCTACTTTTGGAGTTTCAGATCAAATGGTAATCGGTTTAATAGCCGGTGGCGATACTGCCCTTAGAAATGCCGTAGAAAATGCTGAAGATGATACAGCACAAGCATGGAAAGACCTTCAGTCATATAATGTTTCTGAAAAAGATGTTTTGGTTGGGATTGCCGCTTCAGGAACAACCCCTTATGTGATAGGCGGAATTAAAGAAGCTCGTAAAAATGGAATTATTACCGGCTGTGTTACATGTAGCTCTGGAAGTCCGTTAGCAGAAGCCAGTGAATTTCCTGTTGAAGTTGTTACCGGACCCGAATTCGTTACAGGAAGCACAAGAATGAAAGCGGGGACTGCTCAAAAGTTGGTTTTAAATATGATTTCTACTTCGGTAATGATAAAATTAGGCCGGGTAAAGGGCAATAAAATGGTTGATATGCAACTTTCTAATAAAAAATTAGTCAGCCGTGGCACCCGTATGATCATGGAGGAATTAGGTATTGGAGAAAAAGAAGCTGCTGGCTTACTTCAGGAATACGGGAACGTTCGGAAGGCTGTTTTGGCTTACCGAAAAGCTTAATTTTGTATTGCCAATATAAGGTTGCATCTTCCGTTACTTATTCAAAATCTACACGATGAAAAAAACAATTCTTTCCCTACTTGTGCTTTTTATGTTTTTCTTTTCCTGTAAAACAGCCAAAGATGCACCTCAACCCCAACCGCCGGTGACACCGGAACCTGAAGAGGTGGTTGAAGAAATTCCGGAAGAAATAGAGGCTCCTGAAACTCCAAAAGATGAGGTGAAATGGGATCCAAAAACTCCTAAAAATATTGAAGAATTCCGTGCTGCCTGGGTGGCTACCGTTGCTAATATTAACTGGCCCAGCAAACCGGGACTTTCTACTTCAGAGCAGCAAAAAGAAGCCCTGGAACTTTTAGATTTTTTAGAAGAACACAATTTTAACGCGGTAGTTTTCCAGGTACGTCCGCAGGCTGATGCTCTTTATGACAGTGAAATAGAACCTTGGTCTTATTACCTGACCGGCGAACAGGGCGAAGCACCTGAACCTTATTACGATCCGCTTAAATTCTGGGTAAATGCAGCTCACGAGCGTGGCCTTGAATTACACGTTTGGTTAAATCCATATCGTGCGCATCATACCGCTGGAAAGGAAATCAGTGAAAAATCTGTAATTAAAACCAATCCGGATCTTGTAGTAGAACTGGAAAACGGAATGTGGTGGATGGATCCAGCTCAAAAGGGAACCCAGGATCGTTCTTCAGAAGTAGTGATGGATATCGTGAAACGATACGATATAGATGGCGTTCACTTTGATGATTATTTTTATCCTTACGATTCTTATAACAATGGTAAAGATTTTCCGGATGATCTCAGCTGGAGGGCCTACCAGACAGCTGGTGGCAAGCTATCTCGTGGAGATTGGCGACGTGAAAGTGTGAATGTTTTTATCAAAAGGATTTATGAAGAAATAAAAGCTGAAAAACCCCATGTAAAATTCGGGTTAAGCCCATTTGGAATCTGGCGCCCGGGTTACCCTGAATCGATTCAGGGTTACGATCAATATGATAAATTATATGCCGATGCAAAGTTGTGGTTAAATGAAGGCTGGATAGATTATTATACGCCGCAATTGTATTGGAAAATTAGTCAGCTTGGTCAGAGTTTCCCCGAATTATTAGGTTGGTGGAAAAGTGAAAATACCAAAAATCGCCATTTATGGCCGGGAATGAATGTTGGTGGAGAGGGAGATGAGATGCATATAACCGAAGTGATCAATCAGATAATGATTACCCGCGGCATGCTTCCGGAAAATAAAGGCGCCGTACACTGGAGTATTGCCCCGCTTTTAAAATATAATAAACTTGCAGAAGCTATAAAAGAAGGTCCGTATAAAAAGAAAATGCTGGTTCCTCCAAGCCCGTGGTTGGATAATACGCCTCCAGCAATTCCTAGTGTTACTGCAAACGAAAACCGCGATAAAATTGAAATTACCTGGGGTGTGGAAAACGATTCCGATATAAAACAATGGGTGGTTTATTTTAAATATGAAACAGGAAACTGGGATTATAAAATTCTAAATGCTGATAAAAGAAGTCAGGATTTACAAAAGGAAGTAGGAGAGAAGAAGCGAAAACTTCAAAAGATTGGGGTTACTGCAGTAGATCGTACCGGTAACCAAAGTGAATTTATAGAAATTGAGATCAACTAACAAGTTATGAGCCCTATCCTCGTTTTTGGTGTTATCGCCGGTTATTTTGCGCTACTGTTAGTAATTAGCCATTATACCTCGAAACAAGCTGATAATAATACCTTTTTCACAGCCAACCGGCAATCACCCTGGTTTTTAGTAGCTTATGGAATGGTTGGTGCCACGCTATCCGGTGTGACTTTCATTTCAGTTCCCGGGGAGGTTGGAAATTCCAATTGGACTTATTTGCAATTTGTTATGGGGAATATGGTGGGATACACGGTAATTGCGCTTGTGTTAATTCCATTATTTTATAAACTCAAATTGATTTCCATTTATGAATATTTAAAAGACAGGTTCGGGCAAAATTCTTATTACACCGGAGCCACATTTTTTCTTATATCTCAAACTATAGGGGCATCTTTTAGGTTGTTTTTGGCTGCGCTGGTCTTGCAAATTGCATTTTTCGATGCCTTCGGAATTCCATTTTGGGTTACTGTATTGATTACTATTGCACTGATTTGGATTTACACCTTTCGCGGTGGAATTAAAACAATTGTATGGACAGATACCCTGCAAACCACTTTCTTACTATTGGCGGTTGTCATTAGTATTTTTATGATCGTAGACCAGATGGAACTCAAGTTTACCGATGTTTTCAGCATAGTTGCAAATAGTGAAATGTCTACTATTTTTGATTGGAATTGGCGATCTAACACTGCGTTTTTCAAAAGTTTCCTTGCCGGAATCTTTATTACGATTGCGATGAATGGGCTTGATCAGAATGTGATGCAAAAAAACCTGACTTGCAAGAACAAGGGAGAAGCTCAAAAGAATATTTTTTGGTTTTCCATTGTTTTTTTCTTTTCAACGGTACTCTTTTTAGCCCTTGGGGTTTTACTTTATAAATTCGCAATGGATCAGGGAATTGCAATCCCGCAAAGAACCGACGATCTTTATCCTCTACTTGCGCTAAATCACTTCGGAATTTTAGCCGGAGTCGTATTCCTATTAGGAATCATCGCCGCTGCTTTTTCCAGTGCAGATTCGGCCTTAACGGCGCTTACTACTTCATTTTGTGTAGATATTCTTGATATTCAGAAAAAAGAAAAAAATCAAAAAAAAACAAGACTTTTAGTTCATATTGGTTTTACCATTTTAATGTTTCTGGTAATTATTGCATTTAATGCGGTAAACGATAGCAGTGTAGTAAGCGCAGTGTTTAAAGTTGCCGGTTTTACTTATGGTCCTTTACTGGGTTTATTCGCTTATGGATTGTTAAGCAAAAATCCGGTACGCGACAAATGGGTGCCGTTGGTATGTATATTATCCCCGGTAATTTCTGTAATTTTAGATTTTAATTCTGAAACCTGGTTTAGAGGTTATCAATTTGGTTTCGAGATCTTGTTGGTAAATGCCGCTATTACCATGGTAGGACTTTTAGCTATTTATAGATCGAAAGCTGAAAAACGCCTATCCGAATAATTCAAAATTTATGCAGCTAAAGTTTTATCCATATAATCTTGAGTTAAAGAATACATTTACAATTAGCCACGGGTCTCGCGACTTTCAACCTACATTAATTGTAGCGGTAACCGATGGCGGTTTTACCGGGTATGGCGAAGCTACTGCTACTTCTTATTATGGGGTCAGTATTGAAAGAATGCAGGAGGATATTCAATCTTTAGAGCCGCTGCTTGCTGAAAATATCGATAAAACGCCTGAGGAGATCTGGGAGCTTACCTGGCCAAGATTAAAGCATAATCCATTTGCCCAATGTGCCCTGGACATCGCCCTGCACGATCTCCACGGAAAGCGAAATGAAATGCCGCTTTACCAATTATGGGGATTAAATTTGGAAAATATTCCACTTACAAATTATACTATTGGAATAGATTCCGTTGAAAAAATGGTGCAGAAAATTGAGGAATTCCCATGGCCATTATACAAAATCAAACTGGGAACCGAAGATGATGTCGCGATTGTAAAAGAACTGCGAAAACATACCTATGCCATTTTTAGGGTAGATGCTAATGCCGCCTGGACCGCAGATCAGGCTATTGAAAATGCCAAAGCTTTGAAAGAATTGAATGTTGAATTCCTAGAGCAACCTTTAAAGGCTGATGATTGGGATGGAATGAAAAAACTATACAAAGAATCGGTTTTGCCACTTATTGCCGATGAAAGTTGTATTGAAGAAAGCGATGTTGAAAAATGCTCCGGATATTTTCACGGAATAAACATCAAACTCACCAAATGCGGCGGCCTCACCCCGGGAAAGCGAATGATTTTAAAAGGAAAATCGCTCGGCTTAAAAGTAATGGTGGGTTGTATGACAGAATCTACGGTGGGAATTTCAGCAATTGCACAATTATTGCCACTACTGGATTATGTAGATATGGACGGCGGACTTTTAATTAAAAACGATATCGCCGACGGAGTAAAAGTTTACGACGAAAAGGTGCATTTTCCTAAAAGAAACGGCACAGGAGTGGAATTGTATGAGAAATAAATTTCAGTCAAAAATTCACTAATTTCGAATCTACTTTTTATGGATACGTCATCCTGAACTTGTTTAAGAGCCTGCTCCGAAATTTATTCGGAGATCAAAGTTTTTCAAATAGAAAAAATAATCACCAATGAACATACTTAAAAAACCTTATTTAATTTTATTCTTAACGCTTTTCCTATTCGCTTCCTGTGAAGAAAAAGTAGAAAAAGAAGAAGAAAACCCACTTGAAAATCAAATTGCTCAAGTGGAAGAAGAATACGCCCCGGATGGACGGGTAGCTCTTTTTGATGTGCGAGCCGAAAAAGACGGAGAATCCTACATTCTAAAAGGAGAATCTAACGATCCTGAAGCAGTAGCTTTTCTAAAGGAAAAATTACAATCAGAAAATATCAAATTTACCGATAGCATTAGGATGCTTCCCGATACTGAAGGTTTGGAAAATAAAACTCACGGGGTGGTAAAGATTTCAGTAGCCAATCTTAGGGATGCACCGAAACATTCGGCGCAACTCGTCACTCAAGCTACGCTCGGAATGCCGGTTAAAGTTTATAAAAAGGAGGGAAGTTGGTATTACATTCAAACTCCCGAAGGTTACCTGGCCTGGGTAGATTACGGCGGAATTAAAAATATGACCGAAGAAGAATTTTCTGACTGGAAATCTAAGGAAAAACTAATTTTTACCGAACCCACCGGCAATTCTTATTTTGAACCAAATCCCAATTCACAAACGGTTTCAGATCTCGTGGCCGGGAATATTTTAGAGCTCTTAAACAAACAAAATAATTTTTACGAGGTAGAATACCCAAATGGAAAGAAAGCCTTCATAGAGGAAGCTTACGCGCAACCATACGAGGATTGGCTGACTTCTTTAGATCAAACCGAAGAGGATTTAGTGGCAACTTCCAAAAAACTAATGGGATTGCCTTATTTATGGGGTGGTACTTCGCCAAAAGGAGTTGATTGCAGCGGGTACACCAAAACCATATTTTTTCTGAACGGGATGGTAATTCCGCGTGATGCTTCGCAGCAAATTCATACCGGGGATGTTGTAGATACCGATAAGAATTTTGAAAACCTTGAAAAAGGCGACTTACTTTTCTTCGGAAAACCTGCAACCGATTCTACCTCAGAACGTGTAATTCACGTAGGCATGTGGATTGGTGATAATAAATTCATTCACTCAATGGGTGAAGTTCACATCAGTAATTTTGATACCGAAGCTGAAGATTTTGATGAATATAATTACAATCGCTACCTGCGCACCAAACGAATTTTAAACAAAGAAGATAAAGGTTTGATCTATTTAAAAGATTCAGACTTATTTACTAATTCTGAAGGTGAGAAAGTGAAAATGTAAGTTAAACCTCACAGTTTCCAAACCTGTGAGGTTTCTTTATTATTACAAATACTTCTTATGCAATTGATACAGTACTTTTAAATCATAATGGTTAAAAGGCTGGTCAAGATTTTCCTGGATAAAGTGCAATTTAAAAGCACTTTTTGCAGCTTCTAAGTCTGTAGTGTCAAAACCTATGATCTTTAATGCATTTTCTGTATTAAAATCGGCCGGAATTACTTCGGGGAAAACCAGTTTATCCAGAAACGGAATTCTGGTAGTAAGCCTTGAATTAAGTCTTATAGCTAAAGGATTTGGTTTAAAAAATTCAGCTTCAAGTTTAAGGTTTTCCACGTCAGCTTCATCATACCATAATCCAAAACCTTCTTCAGCTAAACGTTTCCATGGAAAATTAGCATTTGGATCTACTTTTCGGGAAGGCGCAATATCAGAATGGCCAATAAAATTTTCAGCGGGGATGCTGTATTTTTCTTTAATTTGCTTGAGCAATTCAATTAAACTATTTATTTGCAGATCGGTAAATACTTCTTCGCCGTTATTATCAATTTCAATTCCCAGTGAAGATGAATTTAAATCGGTATTGTTGCCCCATTTCCCAATTCCACCGTGCCAGGCACGATAATAATCATTTAACATATGAAAAATTTCCCCGTTTTTAGCAATTACATAATGCGAACTTACTTGCGTTCTTGGCAAGGTAAACGTAGCTAAAGTTTGACCAATTGAATCCTGAGCGGTGTGGTGAATTACCACGTAATTAGGCTTTCTCAGGTTAAAATTAGTAGTTCCCACCCAGTAGTCACCATAATTGAGTGCGGATTCTTTCTGGTTTTCCGGGGTGGGGAACTGCTGTAATTGTTTGCTGTAAGCCTTTGCCTGTTTCTTATGTAAACGATTGGTTTTTGCGTAAGGATTATTTCCGCAGGAAATAATAGCAACGGCCATTATAAGATAAAAAACAGGAATTAATTTTTTCATTGATCTAATCTAACTTCGTTATTGAAATTATTCGAATTTCCATTTTACGAATGCTTCCATGGCTTCATAATTCGCTAATCCCAGTTTATCGTAACTTTCGGCGGTTTCGCGGTTTCTTTCTTCTGCTCTTACCCAAAACTCACGTTCGTCGTCTCCCGGAAATACCGGTCTGTCTTTTTGAGATTGATGTTGGAAAATAGCATTTCGTTTGCGTTGTACTTCTTTTGGAGAAAGTGGCACGGCCATTTCAATCTCGTGTACTTCAAATTCCTGCCAAGCGCCACGGTACATCCACAACCAGCAATCTTTGGTCCAGGCTTCGGTTTTTCTGAGCCTTTTCATTGCTTCCAGGATGATTCTGAAACAAACTATATGTGTTCCGTGAGGATCGGCAAAATCGCCGGCGGCAAATATTTGATGAGGCTTTATCTCTTTCAATAAATCCATGGTAAGTTCCACGTCTTTATCGGTCACCGGATTTTTTACTTTTTTCCCGGTTTCATAAAATGGCAGGGCCATAAAATGAATGTTTTTATCTTTTAATCCGGCATAACGAGCTCCGGCAATTGCTTCAGATTTTCTAATAAAGGCTTTTACGTCCCTTATTTCATCTAAATCAATTTCATTAGGCTCTTTTTTATCAATAAAGGCGCGCATTTTCTCATAAGTAGCTTCCAGCTTTTCGGTATCTTCACCGGTACTCTTCTTAAAATCTATGGCAAATTCCACATAACGTAACACATCAGTATCCCAAACAGCGGTATTCCCTGAAGTTTGATACGCAACGTGCACATCGTGTCCCTGGTCTACCAATCTTATAAATGTACCGCCCATAGAAATCACATCATCATCGGGATGAGGTGAAAATATGAGAGAGCGTTTTTTCGCCGGACTTTTACGCTCTGGACGCTGGGAATCATCGGCATTTGGTTTTCCTCCCGGCCATCCGGTAATACTATGCTGAAGTTGATTGAAAACATCAATATTAATATCATAAGCTGGGCCTTGCTCTGTGGCAAGTTGGGCCATTCCGTTATTGTTGTAATCTTCGTCGGTAAGTTTTAGAATAGGTTTTTTTACTTCGGAAGAAAGCCAGATTACCGCTTTTTTAATTAATGCCTTATCCCAGGAACAGTCTTTTACTAACCACGGCGTATTAAATCTTGTTAATTCTGAAGCAGCATCTTCATCTAGAATAAATTCTACATTATCTGAAAGCTGAAGATATGTGGCGGGTACATTTCCAGACATTTCCCCTTCAACAGCTTTTTTAATGATGGGAGCTTTTTTCTTGCTCCAGGCCATTAAAATAATTTCTTTGGCTTTAAAAATGGTGCCAATTCCCATTGTGATGGCTTTGGTAGGTACATTTTCTTTACCACCAAAATCACGTGAAGCATCCCTTCGGGTTAAATCGTCTAAGGTTACCAACCGCGTTCCAGAATTTGGGGCAGAACCCGGTTCATTAAAACCTATGTGACCGGTTCTACCAATTCCCAGTAATTGCAGGTCTAAACCGCCCACAGCCCCAATTTGATTTTCGTAAGAGAGGCAATAATCGGTAATATCTTCTTTGGCCAGGGTCCCATCTGGAATATGAATATTCTCTCTTTTTATATCTATATGATTAAAAAGATTTTCATCCATAAATTTTACGTAGCTCTGTTTGGCATCAGGCTGCATGGGGTAATATTCATCCAGGTTAAAGGTTATCACGTTTTTAAAACTAAGCCCTTCTTCTTTATGCATTCTAATTAGTTCGTCGTAAACTTCTACCGGGGTGGCACCTGTTGCCAGACCCAACACGGCATTTTCATGCTTGTCTTGCTTACGTCTAATAAGATCTGCAATTCGTTTGGCTACTTTTTTTGAGGCAATATGTTCATCTTCATAAACTTTTACCGGTAGTTTCTCAAAACGTGTTTCTTCTAAAAGATTTAATCTGGCCATAATTTTTTAACTAATTTGGGATTTTACCAGGCTAACCTGGTCTTTAAATATATCGTCCATTACTGCTATGGTGCCACCATACAAGCTGGAATTCGCCCCAAGGGTAGAAAGCTCAATTTTGGTACGTTCCTTAAGCTGCATCATACAGTAAGTGTTCATTGATTGTTGAATTGGGGTGGTAATAAATTGTTTTGCTTCAGCTATTTTGCCTTCTAAAATCACTAATTCTGGATTAAAGATCTGGATTAAAATTGCAATTCCTTTTCCAAGGTTTATTCCTATTTCAGAAAGTACATTAATTGCAAACTGGTCGCCACGATTAGCAGCATCTATAATCGTTTCCGGCTCCAGTTTCTCCAATTCTTCTTTTTTTAAATTGTTTAAAACCGAGGTTTGTCCTGCTTTTAAACCCTCTTTGGTCTTCCTAACAAGGGCAAGTCCCGAAGCTTCTGTTTCCAGACAGCCACGTTTCCCGCAGTGGCAAAGTAAGCCGTCTTCTGTCATTGGAATATGGCCGAATTCTCCCGCGAAACCAGACTCACCGGAGTGCATTCTTCCGCCCATAATAATTCCCAGACCAATACCCCAGTCCATAGAAATTACTAAAACATTGCTTTTATTTTTGGCCGTGCCAAAGCGAAATTCAGCTAAACAGGCGCTTTTTGCATCATTTAAAATAGCAACCGGCTTTTTAAACTTTTTTTCAAATTTATTTTTAAGAGATTCGGGTTCCTGTTCGCTTAAATAATAAGTGAAGTTTTTACCGGCTTCAGCAGAAACCAGTCCAGGCATGCTTATACCAACACCCATTACCTGGTCCAGTTTCACTTTAGCTTCTTTTAATAATTCTTGGGTCCACCCAAATAAGAGATCTACGATATTAGAATCTGAAGAAATCTCGGCGGGCCAGGATTTTTCGTGAAGAATGGTATGGTTATTATCAATTACTGCCAACTTAATTCTAAACCGTTCTATATGAATACTCACTACAAAAAATGAATTCTCTACAAGTCCGTATAGATCGGGTTTACGGCCACCTTCAGATTTTCCCCGTCCTTTTTTTATCACTATGCCTTCTTCAATAAGTTGATTGAGGAGAGACATGGAAGTTGGCAGGCTTACATTAAAGCGCTGGCAAACTTCGGCGTTAGAGGTTTCACCATTCAAAAATAAATGTTTGATGATCTTTAATTTCTGGAGAAATTTCTTCCGCTCTACATTATTGATAGTAGAAAGTTTCTTTTCATCTATAAAAAAGTCATGTAGATCTGTTGGCATAGTTTGAGTTGTCATATTTTAAAATAAAAGCATTAATGGTTTGTTTTAAGCTTTTAAAAAAATGAATTTATTTTGAATTTAAAAGTATATAAAAAAAATATTTTTAAAAATACTTTTTCTATTTTTTTATAAAAGATTGATTATTTAATCGAAATTTATACTTTTATGGAATAATATAAACTCGAATTTTCAAATCTAAGCCTCAACTTTAAGAGTACCGAAAAGGAGAATGACTGAAGCCAATAAATTATTTAAGCAAGCAAAAATCGGCAAAAATCAGCGTTATTTAGCTTTAGATGTTTTGCGCGGACTTACCGTAGCCCTAATGATACTGGTGAATACGCCGGGAAGCTGGTCGCATATTTATGCACCATTTAAACATGCAGCCTGGAATGGTTTTACTCCAACCGATTGGGTTTTCCCTTCATTTCTATTCGTAATTGGCAACGCGATGAGTTTTAGCCTTCGCAAATACGAAAGTATTTCGGAAAGCGCATTTTTAAGAAAAGTATTTAAACGAACCGGACTTATTTTCCTTATTGGGTTGTTTTTAAGCGCATTTCCGTTTGTTTTTCGACAGGAAGGCGAGCTGGTTTTTAAAAATCTGGCCAATATGCGAATTATGGGTGTCTTACAACGCATTGCACTCTGCTATCTTTTTGCATCATTAATTCTGCATTATCTAAAACTGAAAAAATCTATTATTGTTGGAATTTTAATCTTGCTTGCTTATTGGGTAATTATGTGGTTTTTTGGAGATCAGCCTAATCCACTTTCTTTAGAAAACAATGCAGCATTGAAATTTGACCGATTAATTTTTAATGACGCCAATCTTTATAAAGGCTACGGCCTTCCTTTTGATCCCGAAGGTTTACTAAGTACGCTCCCGGCAGTTGTAAATGTAATTGCAGGTTATGTTGCGGGTGTTTTTATTCAAAAATCGGGAAATAATATAAGAACGGTAATCAAGTTGAGTATTGTTGGAGTCGTATTATTGGTGGTAGCGCAAATCTGGGGTATTTGGTTTCCAATTAATAAGCCTATTTGGAGTAGTTCGTATGTAATTTACAGTACAGGGTGGACGCTTTTCGTGCTTTCGGTCTTAATTTTGATTATAGAAATTTTCGGCTTTAAGAAATGGACGAGCTTTTTTGAAGCTTTTGGAAAAAATCCTTTGTTTGTTTTTGTAATGTCTGGTTTGGTAGTGATGCTCATGAATATTATTTATGTTAACGGACAGGCCTTAAAACCCTGGCTTTACCAAAACTTATATCTTAGCTGGCTAAACAATTATAACGCCTCGTTGCTGTTCGCCATTTCTTATATGCTACTAATGTGGCTGCTTGGTTACTGGTTGCACAAAAAACGTATTTATATTAAAGTATAAAATCAATTTTTATAAAATGAAGAATAAAACTTCTCTCTTATTCATAATTGCGATGGCATTTTTCGGGCTGTCACTTCAGGCTCAGGAAAAAGCTAAAAAATCTCCTGAATTTCTCCAATACACCAATAGCAAATGGGTAGATTCCATTATGCAGGAGCTTACACCAAAGGAGCGAATTGCGCAGCTAATTATGGTAGCGGCATATTCCAACAGGGATAATGCACATAAAGAAGAAATTCTGAAACTTATCAACGACCAAAAAATTGGTGGCTTGATTTTTTTCCAGGGAGACCCTGAATCGCAATTAAAAATGATGAATGATTACCAGTTAGCTTCTGAAGTTCCTTTACTGGGTGCTATTGATGCCGAATGGGGGTTAGGAATGCGCCTGGACAATACCATAAGCTATCCTTACCAAATGGCGTTGGGTGCAATTCGTGAGGATAGTTTGGTTTATGGCCTTGGAAAAGAAGTTGCACGGCAAATAAAACGCACCGGTCTTCATCTTAATTTTGCGCCGGTTGTAGATGTAAATAATAATCCGAATAATCCGGTAATCAATTACCGTTCTTTTGGGGAAAATAAAGAAAATGTTTCAGCAAAGGGTATTGCTTATATGCGTGGGATGCAGGATGCCAATTTGCTAACTACCGCCAAACATTTTCCTGGACACGGAGATACAGATACAGATTCACATTATGCGCTTCCGCAGATAAATCATCCTTTTGAAAGATTGGATTCCTTGGAAATGTACCCTTTTAAAGAATTAATAGACGCCGGAATTGGCGGCGTAATGGTGGCGCATTTAAATATTCCGGCACTTGATTCTACCGGGGTTCCTTCTACTTTATCAAAATCTATAATTACCGGAATTCTAAAAGACAGTTTAGGGTTTGAAGGTCTAATCGTCACCGATGCAATGAATATGAAAGGTGTAACCAAAGGAAACGAGCCGGGGATTGTAGATAAAGACGCGATTCTGGCCGGAAACGATTTACTGGAATTTACCGAAGATGTACCAAAAGCCATAGATGAGATTAGTAAAGCAATCAAACAGGGCTTAATTTCTCAAAAACAGCTGGACGAGCGGGTTAGAAAAATCCTGGCGGTTAAACAATGGGTTGGCTTAAATAAATACAAGGAACAAAGTCCTAAAAATATTCTGAAAGAAATAAATACCGGCGAAGCCAAATTTCTTAACCGAAAACTGGTAGAAGCTTCCTTAACGGTAATAAAAAATGAAAAAAGTATACTGCCTTTAAGAAAGCTTGATACATTGAAAATTGCTGCTATTTCTTTTGGAGCTGCAAAGCAAACCGAATTTCAGAAAACCCTGAATTTATATACCGAAGTAAAAAACTTCCAGTTAAAAGCTGATGCCAATGCTTCAGAAATAGAAAAAATCAAGGAAAAACTTTCAGAATATAATCTTGTAATTGGGGGAATTCATGACGATAGCCGTTTCCCGCGGAACACTATGAAATTCTCGAAGCCGGTACAGGATTTTATAGCAGAACTTTCTGAAGAAAGAAATACGGTTTTCAGCTATTTCAAAAATCCCTATTCCATAAATAAATTGGATAAGATTGAAAATGCTGCCGGGTTGATTTTAACTTATCAGGATACTAAAACTACACAAGACCTTGCTGCGCAACTTATTTTTGGAGGAGTAGGAGCAAACGGAAGACTTCCTGTGAGTGTGGGAGAAAAATTCAAATCTGGTGATGGTTTAGATGTAAAAGGAAAAATTAGATTAAAATACACCATGCCCGAAGATGTGGGAATGAATTCTGAAAAGCTTTATGACGGTGTGGATTCTTTAATGCAGGAAGCTATTAAAAAAAAAGCGACGCCGGGAGGGCAAATTTTAGTCGCTAAAGATGGCAAAATCGTGTTACATAAGGCCTACGGATACCACGAATACAGCGATACGGTAAAAGTTAAGAAAACCGATTTGTACGATTTGGCTTCGGTAACAAAAATTTCTTCGGCTTTACCCGCTTTAATGAAATTGCAGGACGAGGGAAAATTTGACCTCGAAGCTGGGATAGACGATTATTTGCCGTATTTCAAAAACTCCAATAAAGCGGGTGTTCCGTTTAGGCAAATATTAACCCACCAGGCGAGGTTTAAACCCTGGATCCCTTACTGGAAAAACACTCTACGTAAAAACGGAAGCTTTAAATGGTACACTTTTAAGAAAGATTCTTCGGCAAGATTTCCTGTAAAAGTCAGTGAAAACCTTTGGCTGCATAGGAATTATCAGAAAAAGATGTTTAGAGCCATCAAAAAATCTGAGTTAGAAGAGGAAGCAAAATATAAATATTCGGGCCTAACATTTTATTTATTGCCTTCTATAGTTGAAGAAATTAGCGGGGAAGATTTTAGGAAATATATCAACGAAAATTTTTACGATAAATTAGGAGCAACAACTTTAGGTTATAATCCATTAGAGCGCTTTGAAAAAAGCCGAATTGTACCTACAGAACACGATTATTTATTCCGAAAAAAACCAATTCACGGAATGGTGCACGATGAAGGTGCGATTATGATGGGCGGAGTTTCGGCCAATGCAGGGCTTTTTTCTACCGCGAACGATTTAGCAAAACTGATGCAAATGTATCTGAACATGGGAGAATATGCCGGCGAACGTTATATTGAAGAAGAAACTTTAAATGAATGGAGTACGACACAATTTCCTGAAAACGATAATCACCGCGGGATAGGTTTTGATAAGCCATATTTAGAATACAAAGGTGAAAGCAGCAATACGGCAAAAGATGCCAGTAAAGCCAGTTTTGGGCACACCGGATTTACCGGAATTTACGCGTGGGTAGATCCTGAAGAAGATTTACTTTATCTTTTTCTTTCAAACAGGGTGTTACCAAGTAGAAGTAATACCAGGCTTTACCAATTAAATACCAGGACAAACATTCAGCAGGTTGTGTATGATGCGATAGAATAAAACTTAAAAACTCCATGATACCATTGAGAATAATTCTGAATTAGCGAATAGAATCGCTAAAACTTTTACATTTTATCTAAGAAAGTATATCTTTGTTTGATTTTTCCTTAAAAACCATTCAATATATATGACCAGAACTTTCCTCCCAATTCTAGTTGCCCTACTTTTTTTATTTACAAATTCTTTAATCGCCCAGCACACTTTACAGGGTAAACTGGTTACCGAAACCAACGAACCTATTGCTTTTGCCAATGTTGTTTTATTAAATGCAGAAGATTCTACATCGGTTTATAAAGGAACTATTTCAGAAGATAATGGAGCATTTGTACTTGAAGAAATTACAACAAACGATTATTTGCTAAAGGTAAGTTTCGTAGGATACGAGAAGTTTCTTAAGCAGATATCAATCAAATCCGATAAGAAATTAGGTGAAATCACTATAAAAGAAGGCGCTTCAAATTTAGATGAAGTTACCATTAATACCAGGAAACCAAAAATTACCAGAAGCATAGACCGCATTACTTTTGATGTTGAAAATTCTATGCTTTCCAGCGGAAACAGTTGGGATGTTTTACGCCAAACACCCGGAGTAATTATGAGCCAGGGACAGTTACAGGTAAGAAATTCGAGCGTAACGGTCTATATTAACGATCGCAAAGTGCAGCTTACAGCAGATGAATTACAAACTCTTTTACAAAGTTATTCAGCAGAAAATATTAAGTCGGTTGAAGTGATCACCAATCCGCCGGCACGTTATGAAGCTGAAGGTGGAGCGATTTTAAATATCAATACCACCTCGGCCATTTCTCCAGGTTATAAGGGAAGTTTAGAAGGGGCTTATACGCAGGGTATAGTTCCGAAATACCAGTTTGGAACCAGTCATTACTGGAAAGGCGATAAACTCAACGTTTTTGCCAATTATACCTTTAGCCCGCGAAAGGAGATAAAACGGGACGATAGTTATATTAATTTTAGCCCAAACCAGGAAGGCGGTCAAAGGTGGGAAAGTGATTTTGAAAGAATTACCCTCTCGCAGGCACACAACGCCAATGTGATCTTGGATTATGATTTTGATGAAAAAAATAAACTGAGTTTTTCCTCTAATTTCATGTATTCGCCAGATAAAACTTTTGATAATTCGGTGCAAACCGATGTTTCCGCTATGGGAAATACTGCATTTTCAAATTTTATAACCGATAGCGATGTAAATACTGATGATAGTAATATAGCTTTGGACCTTACTTACACCCATACATTCGGTAATGGAGGAAATGTATCTGCCGGAGCGCACTACACAAAATTTGATCAGGAACGTGACCAAAGGGTTGCTACCGAATATTTTTCGGAAAATGGGGAGCTTGTTGATAACATCGCATTTAATACGGAAGCAATTCAGAATATCGACATTTTTACCGCGCAAATAGATCTTAGCACCAGCCTTGGGGAAACCGCATTTGAAAGTGGAATAAAATTCTCCCATATAGATTCGGAAAGTGGGATCGATTTTTTTGATGCAGAAAGCCTTGAAGATCTTTATGAAAACCTTTCTGATCAATTTCATTATAATGAAACGGTTTCTGCAGTTTATGCCAGTGCTTCCAGAGATTGGGAAAAATGGAGCGTACAAGGTGGTTTGAGAGGAGAATACACCGATCTTTTAGGAATGTCTTTTTCAACAGATCAGCGAAACCGTCAGGAATATTTTGAATTATTTCCTACCGCTTACTTGCAATACAGAGCGTCAGATAATCACAGTTTTACGCTGGATTACAGCCGAAGAATTGAACGACCCAGGTATGAAAGTCTAAATCCGTTTAGATATTTCTTAAATGAAAACGATTTTAATGCCGGAAACCCCAATCTACGGGCGGCTATTAGTAATAATATCAATTTAAATTATACACTTTTAGGACAGTATTTTTTGGATTTTTACTATCGTGATAATGGAAGGTCACCGGCAAGTTTGGCTTTTCAGGACAATCAAAACTTAACCATTAGAAGGTTGCAGGCCAATTTACTGGAAAGTAAAAGCTACGGACTTGACATTTTACACGGTCGTTCGATTACCAGCTGGTGGTATGCACAGTTATACGCTTCACTGTTTCACGAAGAGAATAACTTTTTAGCCGTAGAAAGCGGTAATGTTGAGGTTACGAACGAGATTGATGCTGTTTTCGGTCAATTATATAATTCCTTTACGCTTTCTAAAGATGGAACTTTTTCAGGGGCTCTTACCTTTACTTATGTTTCAGATTATATTTCGGGATCCTATAATTTTGATCCTTTTTCAACTTTAAGTCTTGGGTTTAGAAAAACCCTTTGGAACAACCGCGCGGAATTAAGCCTGAATATCAACGATATTTTTAATAACACCAATACCCGTTTGACATCGCAATATTTAAATCAGGATAATTCATTTTTTGCTCGTGAAGAAACGCGTTATGTGCGGGTTGGATTTAAATATAACTTCGGGAACTTTAGGCTAGAAGACAACCAACGCAGCATAGACGCCGCCGAAAGAGATAGGTTGTAGCATGAAATTCTTTGTTCCGTCAAGCTGAACTTACTTTAGCTTAAGTCTCTACTAAATTATATCTAGTTAGATCCTAAGATAAATTCCGAATGACGGGTTTAAGAAAACTTGCTAAAATTCCATTTTTGGGAGATAGGTGGTTTTCGTACTTTTGCACTTCAAAATAAACCGAAGTGGCTAAAATAGGAAATATAGATGTAGGAGACTTCCCGTTGCTGTTGGCACCGATGGAAGATGTGAGCGACCCGCCATTCCGCGCGCTTTGCAAAGAGCAGGGTGCCGATGTGGTTTACACTGAATTTATCTCTTCAGAAGGGCTTATTCGCGATGCAGCGAAAAGCACTATGAAATTGGATATTTACGAAAAAGAACGTCCCGTTGGTATTCAAATTTTTGGAGCCGAGCTGGATTCTATGTTGAAATCGGTAGAGATTGTAGAAAAATCCAATCCTGATATTATCGATATTAATTTTGGTTGTCCCGTTAAAAAAGTGGTCTCCAAAGGTGCCGGTGCCGGTATTTTAAAGAATATCGATCTAATGGTTTCCCTTACGGAAGCTATGGTAAAACATACCAATCTTCCCATTACCGTCAAAACTCGTTTGGGCTGGGACAACGATTCTATAAAAATTCTTGAGGTTGCTGAAAGACTTCAGGATGTTGGTTGCAAGGCTATTTCTATTCACGGAAGAACTCGTGTACAAATGTATAAAGGCGAAGCCAACTGGGCACCAATTGCCGAGGTAAAGAACAACCCACGGATGCATATTCCGGTTTTTGGTAACGGCGATGTAGATACACCTGAAAGAGCTATGGAAATGCGTGATAAGTTCGGACTTGATGGCGCGATGATTGGCCGGGCAAGTATTGGTTATCCGTGGTTCTTCAGAGAAGTAAAGCATTATTTTGAAACCGGTATACATTTAGCGCCCCCAAATATGTTGGAACGTTTAGACGCTGCTCGGCGTCACCTACAAATGGCGATTGACTGGAAAGGGGAGAAGCTGGGGGTGTTTGAAACCCGACGCCATTATACCAATTATTTTAAAGGAATTCCGCATTTTAAAGAATACCGAATGAAAATGGTAACCAGCGACGATGCCGCTGATGTTTTTGCTGCTTTTGATGAGGTGGAAAGGGATTTCGCTGATTTTCAGTTTGCTTAATCACAACTTTCGTCATCCTGAGAAAGAAGGAATTCGTGAATTCGCGACATGTAGAGACTAAACTGCTTTTAAAGCTTTTCTACTACTCCCAGACGCGATAAAAGAAGCGATAAGTCCTAGAATCCCTATTGTGAATATTACGATAAAGATATTTTCTAAAGTTATGGCTACCGGATATGGTAAGCTTGGAGTGATCATTACGAGATTGAATTGCAGTTGAAGGTAAACAATCAAAACTGCAGCCGATAAGCCAACCGCGCCGCCAATAATCGTCATAAGTATTCCCTGGGTAAAGAATATTTTTTTGATTTGCCTTTCGGAAGCGCCCAGGCTAAATAAGGTTTTGATATTCTCCCGTTTATCAAGGATCACCATAATGATAGAACCGGCAACATTAAATAGCGCAATTATTAAAACCAGGGTGAAAATGAGATATACCGCAAGGTTTTCGGTATTGAGCATTTTATAAAGCGTTTCGTTGAGTTGCGCCCGGTTTTTTATAATAATTTCATTGTCAAAAAGTTCGTTTATTTCAGCGGTGACGGCATCGGCATCGGCATTTGGAGTTGTTTTAATTTCTACGGCAGAAAATGTATTTTCATCTAATTCCAAAAGATTCCTGGCGAAATTCAGATTAGAAAAAACATATTTATCGTCAAGCTCTTCGTTTACGCTGTAAATTCCGCTCACAATTACTTTTTCCTGATTAAACGCCTGCCCGGGATCTAAGCCGGTAATCTGCCCTTTTCCGGGTCGCGGCACCATCACATTCAGGAGATCTTGATAATTGAAAATGCTAAGGCCCAGTTTTCGGGAAATCCTGTTTCCCACTACAACCTGGGCTTCACTATTGGTTAACCATGAGCCCGAAACCGCGCTGTCTATTTGGGTTACCTGCCGGTAATTATCATCTACCCCTTTTATAAACGCAGTATGATTTTTATTCCGGTAATCCAGAAAAATTCGTTCCTCAATGATTTTACTGAATCCAGCAATTCCTGAAATTTCAGCAAGTTTTACGGCTTTGTCTTCAGGAAACTGAAAAGTTTTTCCGCTTGACGGGAGAATTTTTAAATCAGGATCAAATTTATTCGAAAACGACAGACTAAAATCTTTGAGTCCGGCGAAACCCGAGAGTACGATAAACAATGAAAAAGCCCCTGCAAAAACGCCTATGGCGGCAATAATGGTGATAATATTAATGGCATTATTGCTGCTTTTGCTAAAAAGATAGCGCCTGGCGATGTAGAAGGGAAACTTCAAATTAAGATTTTTTCCGGCGTTCCAGGAGATTAGGATCGCTGATTGGGTTTTCCTCGCCTTTAATCGATTTTTCGATGTTTTCTATATACTCCAGCGAATCGTCCAGATAATAATTGATTTCAGGCATTTTTCGCAACTGATTTTTAGTTCGTTGCGCCATTTCATGCTTGATCTTAGACTTGCCAAGGTTTATTTCCTCTATAACTTCTTGCGCGTGTTTCTGCGGAAAAATGCTGATATAAGCCTTCGCAATAGAAAGATCTGTAGTCACTTTTACTTTAGAGACCGAAATAATCACTCCTGTTCTCCCGGCATCTTTAAGGTTTTTTTGCAGGATATCGGCTAGATCGCGCTGCAAAACCCCTCCTATTTTCTTTTGTCTGTTTGTCTCTTCCATACGGCAAAAATACTACAATAAATTGGTATGCACCTAAGATGTGGAATCACGATGCACGTGGCCTGATTATTTTGTTAATATAAAAATAGGCGTTTACTTTGCTCAAAACAAGATGTAAGATGAAGAAAATTGAACATATTGGAATTGCAGTAAGGGATCTTGAAGCTGCAAATGCTACATACAAAGCGGTTCTAGGCAGTGAACATTATAAAACAGAAACGGTTGAAAGCGAAGGTGTAAATACTTCCTTTTTTAGAATTGGCGACAGTAAAATTGAATTACTTTCGGCCACAAATTCTGAAAGTCCGATTGCTAAGTTTATTGAAAAACGCGGCGAAGGGATTCATCACCTAGCCTTTGCGGTAGACAATATTAAAGCTGAAATTGCCCGCCTGGAAAAAGAAGGTTTTAAACTGATAAATACCGAGCCTAAAACCGGTGCCGATAACAAGCTGGTGGCATTTATGCACCCAAAAAGTGCGAATGGTGTGTTGATAGAATTATGCCAGGAAGCCTCTACTGCCAATCAGAAAGAATCATTGCTGAACGATTAAGGAAAAATGCGTTTAGTCTTGCAGAGATTGAAAATATATACTAATATTGCACTCCTAAAATTCGGGAATTGTTTGAAATACTTGAATTGGTCCTATAGCTCAGCTGGTTAGAGCACTTGACTCATAATCAAGGGGTCCCTGGTTCGAGCCCAGGTGGGACCACAGATAGATAAAGGCTTCATGAGGTTTTACTTGTGAAGCCTTTTTTCATTTGCACATACAATTTCTTTAACTTTATTTTAGCGTCAAAAACAATCATTTAGAATCAATTATAAGGATTCTGACTTAAATAATGGGGTTTTTATAAAATTTCCTTCTGAAATTTAAAATGTGCATCTCCCAGTTTATTGCTTCGAAATATGGCAGTAGGCTGAATTAGGAGTTATATAGTGCAAAAATGGATGTATTTTTTCCCTTTCAAAGCTCGTCCAGTAATATTCAGGGATTATAATCCCCAAATATTACGTTTTTTGGGGATCTTATTCTCCAAATATTATATTTATCAATGAGAATTCCTTAGAATTTTTTTTGGTTAAATAGGTATTGGTTATCGTAGGCTTGCGATACAAGCTGGCCGGAAAAGGGCAGAGGAAGGGGTTACCTATGCAAGATCATGTAAAGGACGAAAACGAAAAACCAAAGCAGTGCAAAGGTTCCACCAGCTGGAAAAGAATTACGTGACTAATAGGCTGCACCTCTACAGTCGGAAATTAATCAACTTTTGCATCAAACACCAGGAGGGCACTCTTATTTTAGGATGATAAGATAGGAATTGCCAAAGAGGAGGAATTTGTGCTTAGGAACTGGAGCTATTATGAACTGATGGCCAAAATAAAATACAAGGCTGAGAAGGCAGGCATTGAACTGATAACAGACTGAAAATGGAATTTCGAGGGTGCTTGTACACCCATAAGGTGAGGTTAAAAAAATACACTCACTGAATGCGCTTGGCATATACAACGGCGTGGGCTCTTATTTTTTGATAGTAGTCCAGATTTCTTATTTCAGCAATTGCCTGAAAGTAATCGTTAAACTGAATTCAATGTTATTATAAAAATGGTCTACTTATGGGAAAACCTAAAAAGGAAATTAAACATTCCTGCATAGAAGATGGGCAATATTTATATGGAGAAAACTTTGCCTTAAGTTGTTACTCACTCTTAAATAAACCTATAATTAAAATGTTTATATTCATTTTAAAATCAAAAAGATAAAAATAATTTATATTCTGAAAGGATTATGGAATCGCAGCAGGATCAAATACTGATTTATAAAACAGAGACCGGGCAAACTCAAATTGATGTTAGGCTTGGAGAAGAAACGGTTTGGCTTACACAAGCTCAAATAATCTCATTATTTGAATCCAGTAAGGCTAATATTAGTGAACATATTAAGCACATATTCACATCTGGTGAGTTAGATGATAATTCAACTGTTCGGAAATTCCGAACGGTTCAACGGGAAGGAAAGAGAGAAGTATCCAGAGATAGAATGCACTATAATTTAGATGTAGTAATATCTGTGGGTTATCGGGTTAACTCTAAACGCGGTATTCTATTTAGACAATGGGCTAATAAAGTTCTAAAGGAATTCTTACTACAAGGATATTCCATCAATGAAAAAATACTTCGAGAAAAAACCCGCCAGCTCGAAGAACTAAAAAACGTAGTTCGCTTACAGGAAAAAGTTATTTCTGAACACGACCTTAATACTGATGAATCTGCAGGTTTAATAAAAATTATTGCACAGTATTCTCGTGCCCTGGATTTATTAGATGATTATGACCACCAGCGGCTGGAGGTACCGGAGGAAGGAAGTCGAGAAGTTTTTCAAATTACCTACATTGAAGCTCGAAAAGCTATAGATGAATTAGGAAGACAAACAAAATTCGAAGGACTTTTTGGCCGGGAGAAGGACGATTCCTTTAAGGGTTCGCTAGAAAATATATATCAAACCTTTGGAGGAGAGGACCTCTATCCCACAACCGAAGAAAAAGCAGCTCATTTGCTGTATTTTGTGGTTAAGAACCATTCGTTTTCCGATGGAAATAAGCGGATTGCTGCATTTTTATTTGTCTGGTTTCTAGACCGGAACCAGATACTCTATACCCAAACCGGGAATAAAGTAATCCCGGACAACGCGCTGGTAGCATTGACCTTATTAATTGCTGAAAGCCATCCGGGTGATAAAGAAATGATGATCAAAGTAATAGTCAATCTTATATCTCGCCATTAGAACCAAAATATTTTAAAGCTAGGTTAGAAACGTCTTGTTCAACGATATCTTGGATAAAACGTTTCTAACACTTTTGTAAGTTTGAAGCAATCTAGAAGCTTCAGCTTCATCTACATTTAGTTCTTCCATAATCATCCTGATACCGCGGCCTACCAATTTCTTATTGGAAAGCTGCATATCTACCATTTTATTGCCTTTTACCCTGCCTAGTTTTATCATTACACTGGTTGAAATCATATTCAATACCAGCTTTTGCGCAGTACCGGCTTTCATTCTTGTACTCCCGGTTACAAACTCGGGGCCGGTAAGCACTTCTATTAGGAACTCGCTTGCTTTAGCCAAAGGACTGCCTGAACTGCAGGTTACGCAACCGGTAATTATTCCTTTAGCTCTGGCATCCTTAATTCCGCCAATAACGTATGGAGTAGTTCCTGATGCAGCAATCCCTACCATCACATCTTTTTCTGAAACTTCAAATTTTTGAAGATCTTTCCAGGCCTGGTTGGTATCATCTTCTGCATTTTCAATTGCATTTCTTAACGCAATATCGCCTCCGGCAATTAAGCCTATAACTAATTCATCTGATACCCCAAAAGTAGGAGGACACTCAGAAGCATCTAAAACCCCCAGTCTTCCACTTGTTCCAGCTCCAATATAAAATAATCTCCCATCGGCTTCCATTTTAGGTACTATGGCATCCACTAATTTTTCAATTACAGGAAGTTCTTTTTCGACACTTTCTGGAACGGTTTTATCTTCTTTGTGTATATTGTGAAGCAGAGTTGAAGTGCTCATTTTCTCCAAATCATTATACTTCGAAGTTTTTTCGGTATCAGGATTATTATTATCCATTTGTAAGTTTAATTATAATATATCTCCCTCAATAACTCGAGGAGAAATGTTTTCAATAAAATATCTAAAATAATTTAAAATTTAGATTTAGGTATAAAATCTGAAAAAATCCCTTTTTTAGGGTCGCTATTCCAAGGCTGACTCATAAAAGTACTATCTACTGCCTGAGTTACTTCTTCCTGGCCTAAAGTTGTTTTACCAAAATTCTGAATAATAGAATCAGCTTTTACTACAAATTCCTTGTAACGTTCATCTTCTATTCATCACCCCCTTATGTGTAAATAATCTCCGGTAGTGGTCCAAGCTGTACGGAATTCTTAAATATTCTTTGGGGATTGGATCTTATACTACTTCTTCTTTTGAAATTTTATCAGGAATAGCAATTTCTATACGATTTCTTTAACTACTTTTTCAAGTTCGGAGGTTAAGTTGATGCCGCTTCCTGAGCGGTTTGACAGTAACAAAAAAGTCCCTCAGAAAAATTCTGAAGGACTTATGATATAATATTAACCCTAATTATTCTTCGGTATCCCACCACAAAGGTGTCGTTAATCTAACATATGGGTCGTTATCTGGCATGTTTTCATAGTTACGATCTTCTTCATTGTATTCATACATCATAGCTCTTATCCAATCGTTTTCTCCAGGGAAAAGAGTTACATTAACATTTTCAGGTCTCTTCAATCCAGGGTAAATATCTGAACTATAGTCCATTCTTCTAAAATCTACCCAGGTTTCTGGATTTAGCATGTTCGCTATGTATTTTTGAACAAAAATTTGTGATAGACCAAATTCGTCCATAGAAATTTCTTCATCTATAGTTTCTAAATATGCTGAAGTCTTTTCCTGGGATATATCTAGTTTATTTAAATCGGCTTCAACACCTTCTAAATACGCCTGATACGCACCAGATTCGTCATTACTCCTAAATTTAGCCTCTGCTTCAATAAACTTTACTTCGCTATATGTCATCATAAAAGTTGGAGAATCTGGAGAAGTATAGAAACCGCCATAACCAATAGAATAGTTATCTCCCTCTCCACCTGGTACACCAGCACCGGTTTTAACACCCTGGTAACCTCCGTTTACAGCTTCTGTTACAATCACTGGAAGTCTTGGGTCCTGAACATCTGCGTATTCATTTAAAGGATCTTGTAATAAATCCACAAAAAACTCGGAGAAATAATCGAACCTTGTAGAACCATAACCGCTTGTACTAAATGGTTGATTATCATTAGAAGCTTCTCCTCCTCCATAAGTTATGTAAGCATTATCTGCATTAGAGCTAAAACCTTTTTGCACTGCCTCTAAAACCATTTGAGGGCTATAAGCATGTTCTCCAGAAGTCTTCTTAGTGAGGTGATTTAAATAGCGAGCTTTAATTGAATATGCAAATTTTTTCCACTGTTCCACATCGCCATTATATAAAATATCTCCTCCTTCATCATTAAGGCCCAATTCACTTTCCTGGTCTAATTCCACCACAGCCTCATCAAGAATCTTAAAAATTTTTTCATAGACAACTTCTTGAGACACGAATTCTGGCTCTAGTTTAATGGATTCTTCAGGATTATAACTATCGTCTAAAACTATAGATCCATATTGGTCAGTAGTCATTCCCAATAGATATGCCCTTAAAATTTTTCCTATTGCGGTATAATGCGGAGAGTTAAATTTTTCTCCTAAATAAATAAGATCTGCAGTATTTGGAAGCGCATAAACATATACATTTTGCCATAAAAAATAACTACCTGTGGTTAGAAAAGTATTCCATGATTCAGAATAATACGCCGGTGTATTTTGAGAGCCATATTGTACTACCCCTAAGACTTCTCTCACTCCTCTATATTGAGCAGTAGCCACCGCATTTTCTATAGCTCCCTCAATGCGGTATTGTGGAGGAAGCTCTGTAGTTGTTGGCTGGGTTACCGAATCGTTTACGTCGAAATAATCGTCACTACAAGAACCAGCAATAATTACTGTACTAAGTAGTAGAAAGTATTTATAATATTTTTTCATCATCTTAAAATTTAAATCTTAAACCTAAATCAAAACCTGTGGTATTCGGAGTTCCTAAGTTATCTATACCCATTGATCCCGCTCCCTGAATTCCGGCACCATAAGTATTAACTTCAGGATCTACTCCAGAGTAGTCGGTAATTGTAAATAAATTTCTACCGGTCACAGAAATTTGTCCTGATACAATATTTAATCTATCTAACAATGTAGTAGGTAAGTTATAGCTTAATGTAGCATAACGCAGTCTCGCAAAGGAAGCATCTTCAATAAAATTTTCTGCATTTTGTGAATAATACTGTTGATAATATTGCTGATCTGTAACTTGCGTAGTATTAGGTTCTCCATTCGCTAAAACTCCTTCCACAACTCTAACTCCATCTTGAGATCTATTTAAGGTTTCCTCTCCAAGCCCATAATAAATAAATGCCGAATTTGTAGCATTGTATGCTTCCTGACCTTGAACTAGATCAAGTAAAAATGAAAAATTAAAGTTTTTGTAGGATAAATTATTAGTAATACCCAATGTCCAATCTGGAAGACGGTTAACATCTTCGAAGATTACAGTTTCAAGTTCGGGTAAACCATCAGCTCCTATAATAAGTTCATTCTGCTCGTTTCTTACAGCTTTGTAACCTCTAAGTCCAAATAAAGATCCGTCTAAAATAGCTGCACCGGCAGCTGTATTACTAAAAGTCCAGGAATCTGACAGGTAAACCTCATCAAGCTGCCCGGGTAATTCCACAACATCACTTTTATTAAGTCCGAAATTATAAGTCATATTCCATTGAAAAACATTATTCCTGTCAAATAACTTCGCAGTTATCAAGGCCTCAATTCCTTTGTTTATAATAGATCCACCATTTAAGGTAGCATAAAATGTACCTGCCGAAGGTGGAACCCTAATATCTTCAAGAATTTGATTCTTTGATTTACTATAATACACACTTAGATCTAAACCTAATCTGTTTTTAAAGAATCGAGCATCAATTCCACCCTCGTAACTATCGGTAAATTCCGGCTCTAAAGCAGGATTACCAATATCTACACCGTTATAAGTATAAGCTGAACTTGCAAGCGGATTTATATTTGTACCCAGGAAACTATTTAAAGCTCCTATTGGCGCATCTTTTCCTGCCTGAGCCCAGGTAGCCCTAAATTTCATAAAGGACAAACCATTGTCGCTTGTAATATCATTTCCAGCCTGCTCGAATAAATCAGTTATTACAACCGATGATCCTATAGACGGATAAAAGAAAGATCTTTTATCTTCTGGCAATGTTGAGGACCAGTCGTTTCTTCCTGTAAGATTGAGGAAAACTGCATCTCTCCAACCAAACTTTAACTCTCCAAAAACCCCTACTGCTCTTCTTCTTGTAATTAATTCGGTAATTGACTGGTTCTCTTGTGAAACGTTTCCAATACTATAAATTCCAGGAGCCTGAAATCCATCTCCGTAAGTATAGACACTATGTACTCTGTAATCTTCAACCATATTACCTACCAAAGCATCTATTTCAAAATCTTCGCTTATCTCTTTGTTATAGCTTAAAATAAGGTTTGAGGTTGTTTTTCGGTTCTCACGCTGAAATTGACTTATATAACCTTCTGACCGATTTTCAATAAGAGATCCTGTGCCAATTACACGTTTACTGGTTTCTGAGAAATAATCTGTTCCCAGTTTATAAGATAGATTAAAATCGTTTAGAAAGTTGTAATTAATACTTACAATTCCTATTAACCTATTAACCTTGTTATCATTAGGACTATTTTCTAAACTCCAATAAGGATTATCAAAAGTTTGATCTGAATAAAACATTCTCTGCGACCCATCTTCTGCATAAAAATCCTGAATGTCTACATTTATGGGATAAGATAGTAAACTACTATAGCTACTACCAGAAGCATTACCTTGTTTAGTACTACCCACCTCAGTTACAATATAGTTTGCTGAAGCTCCTACTGTAAGATTATCTCCCAATTGAGAAGAAGTATTTATTTTAAATGAAGTTTTATCATAATTAGTCCCTTCTATAACTCCATTTTGAGAAAGATCTCCAATAGAAAGGTACAAGGTACTCTTCTCTGTTCCTCCCGAATAACTAACATTGTGATTTTGTGTTATGGCTGTTTCGTAGAAATTATCAATATGATTATAAGTTTCCTCGCTTCCTACAGAAGGACCCCAGCTGAAATTTGATTCATTTTCATAACTAAATCCATCAGTACTCAAAATCTGAGTACCCTGCCCAAATTCTTGTTGCACATTAGGAGTTCCCAAAACTTCATCTACAGAGAAAGTTCCGGAATACGAAATTGTACTAACACCAGCTTTTCCTTTTTTTGTTGTGATAATGATAGCTCCTTCAGCCGCTTGTATTCCATATAATGCTGCAGCCGCAGGTCCCTTTAATACCGAAATGCTTTCAATATCCTCCGGGTTTAAATCTGCTGCCCTGTTTATACTGGCTACAGTAAGACTTGAACTTGTAGAGTTATCAATCGGAATACCATCTACCACAAATAATGGCTGATTATTCCCGGTAATAGAAGTACCTCCTCTAATTAGTATGGCTGTAGAAGAACCTGGAGCACCTCCCGAATTGGAGATTGTAACCCCGGATACCTTTCCCTGAAGTCCACTTACTACATTCGTTTGATTACCTTCAAGAATTTCATCAGATTGCACCTCTTGTACAGCATAACCTAAAGCTTTTTCCTGTCTCTCAATACCAAAAGCTGTCACTACCACTTCATTCAAGCTTTCCGTATCTGTACCCATAGAAACTTCTATGTTAGTTCTATCTCCAATAATAATTTCTTCTTCTACAAAACCTAAAGAAGAAAAAACTAAAATAGTTTCATCTTTATCGGGTATTGTTAGACTGAAGTTTCCGTCAAAATCAGTTACCGTTCCATTACTGGTATTTTTTTCAATAACATTTACTCCAGGTAGAGGTAAACCTTTTTCATCTACTACAGTCCCTGAAACTTCCCGCTCTTGTGCCCACACTTGAATGGAAAACAAGCAAAACAAAATTAAGATCGATGTACGAAATTTTTTTCCCATATTATTAAATTAACAATTGATTATGAAACAAACATATCATATTAATTAACTAATTACAATTAAAAGTTGCAATTATCTATATTTTTGCGGGATTACTTATTATTTGAATATAAAATATGCAATTTTTAGTTGCATATACCTAATTTTGATAGAAATAAAGTTATCCTCCTTTTAAAAAAGTAATTCAAAAATTTTAACATATTAATACGATTCGAGCTAATTTTGTTATATACTGCTTTTAAACCCAAGAACCAATTCTTAAGATTTAATATGAAAAAAACTGAGCGCCATCAAATTATTCTTGACGAAGTACATCTACATAACAGGGTGTTACTAAGTGACCTAACCAGAACTCTTAACGTATCCATGGATACTGTAAGAAGAGATCTCATGGAATTGGATAAATCAAAACACTTAAAGAAAGTTCACGGAGGAGCGGTTTCCAACGGGTTTAATCTTCATTCCGATAATACACGGGAAGTATACGAATACGAAAACAAGTCTATTATTGCAAAGAAAGGAGTAGAACTTCTAAACCACGGTGATGTATTGCTTATTAGCGGGGGTTCTACTAATTTGGAACTTGCAAAATTACTACCCAAGAAAATGAATTTAACCTTCTTTACTCCCAGCCTACCTATGGCGGTAGAACTGTTAAACAACGCTTCTAAAAATGATGAAGTACATCTTATAGGAGGAAAATTATCAAGAGGATCACAACTTGCCGCAGGTGGAAGCGCTATTAATCTTTTATCTGAAATCACCGCCGATATCTGCTTTTTAGGTACCGGTTATATGGATATTGCAAAAGGTGTTACTGAACTGGATTGGGAGGTTGCGCAAATGAAAAAAGCCATGGTTAAATCTTCCAAAAAATTGGTTTCACTTACCATTTCTAAAAAGCTCAACACCTATAATCGCTTTAAAGTTTGCGATACCATGGCAGTAGACACCTTAATTACTGAACTAGATCCCAACGCACCGGAACTTCAAAAATACAGAAGTATTGGTTTAGCCCTACTTTAAATAAAAATAATTAAGTTAAAGCAATCTATTTCTTAAGATGACACTATCCCGCAAAGTGCGTAAAGTTAAAATAACAGGGGATGGACTTTTTTTAATGTCTGACCCTTTTTTCATAGATCGTAAGGAACTGATTTCTTTGTCTGCTCCTTATTGTTTTTACAACCAATAGCAACAACTAAAAATAATAGCAATACGGTTTTTATAAATTTTATTTTCTTAAATTTTAAAATAAAGGCCTGCCGTAAAAATAGAGAACTCTGGGCAGGCCTTTTCAACTAAACACAAAAGCTAACTATCAACTATTCAACGGGTTCAGCTAATCGGTAACTACTTTTGGCTGTATGTGTTTTTTCGAATATATCGGCAGCTTTTATTTCAATGCTATGCTCACCGGCTTCAAGTTTAGTGGGAATATTACCACGCCACAAATGCTCACTTATAATAGGGTTGGAAGATCTCCTGCCGGGCATTAATTCTTCGGTAGAATCCCATTCGTAGACCATTTCTATATAAGATGGATCATAATCTTCCATATACTGCATTTCTTTCCATTCCCCATCATCTATTCTGTATAAAACCTCATCGCCTTCGGTCCCCATAAAGAAATTCACATAAATTCCTGCCTTGGTTCCTCTACCTTTGGCGACTACCTTTGAAGCAAAAACTTCCATTTGATAATCGGCTGGTTTCCCCGCTACTTTATAATCAATACTATACTCATTTCCATCGAAATTTATAAATGCATAACCTTTCGGGGTTCCGTCACGCATAGTGGAAATTGGAACATTTTTTTCGTCTAATTTTCCAGAATACCAATCTCCAAAAGTTGTCCCAACATTATAGTGGTGGTGCGGTTTATCCTGTTGCCATCCCTCTTCTTTTTGGAAAAAGTCCTGACGCTGTATATGCGTATGAGCCGAAAGCGAAAGAGTATTTGGGAAGTATTTTAAAAGTTTAAAAAGTCTTTCCCTGTCTTCATCGCGAAAGGTATCCCTGCCATCTGGCTCACTAAGCGGAATATGCAATGCAACTACTATCAAATGATCTTTAGTAACATGTTTTAAATCATTTTCGATAAACTGGAACTGGTCTTCTCTAAAACCGCCCCAGTAACCTTTTCCATCTCGAGGATCTGGATATAAAACATCGTCCAAAACTAGGAAATGCACCTTCCCATAATTAAAAGCATAGTTGGCAGGGCCAAAATGTGCCTCGTAAGTCTCATCGGAAAGCGTATCATTTTCCAAATCGAAGTTGATATCGTGGTTGCCCAGTAAATTATACCAAGGAATACTCACGTTTTTAACCGCTTTTATATACGGATTAAATAGATCGAGATCATCTCCTACCAGATCTCCCAGACTTAATCCAAACGGAACTTTTTCTATACCTTCTAATTCTGCTACAATTCCTTCAGCAAAATAATTTACTTGCTGCTGGGTATATGGTTGTGGGTCTCCAAAAATAAGCGCGGTAAAATCTTCTTTTTCTTCGGAAGAAATTAAAGCAAAGTCAACTGAATTTGGTAGTATCCCGGTTGGTTCCACTCCCTTAAATTTTAAATCTGGTGAACCATTTGGTTTATGGATATAAAAGAACTGCGGCAGGTTACCTTCGTTTATACCAACTTTATATCCTGAAGGCTTTATCACCGAAATAATATTATCTTCACCCACGGGCAATTCGTATTTTCCTTCTTGATTGGTAAGAACGACCTTGATGCCATTAGTTACAGCTACCTCAGCGATTCCTTGCTCGCGACGGTCTTTTTTGCCATTTTCATTAGTATCTTCAAAAACATAACCCATGGCAGTGGTTTGTGCCAAAAGATTTAGTGAAAAGCATAAAACGCACTTAGTGAAAAGTATTTTCATTTTGATAAAGTTTGCAATTGTTTAACCTTTAAAACAGCCAAAATGGGAAGGTGATCTGAAGCATAGATTTCATTGATTACTTTATGACATTTTATGCTAAAAATTTCCTTCGATTTTAAAGCAATAAAATCAATTGCTTTAACCGGGTTCTGAACTGGAATTGTAGGTTCACAACTAGTGCAGGTTCTAGTAAAATTTTTCTCTAAAATATTTATTACTTTGGAGTTTGGAGGGGCATTAAAATCTCCTGCCACTATCATTGGCAATTTTTCTTCCGAAGTAATGGTCGCTAATTCTTTCATCTGAAGTAAACGATTGGTATTGGTTCGTTGTGAATCCAGATGAGTGCTACCAAATCGGATGAATAATCCATATTAGGTAGAGTAATTTTAACGGTCGCCAAAACTCTGGATTCACTATTAGTTCCCTGGACTGTTGGAAGGTAATGTACTTTTTGCTCTGAAATAGGGTGTTTTGATAAAACAGCAACTCCATATTCTCATCCGTCATAATTTATGGCTTTACTAAAGAAAACGTTCATTCCCAGTCTTTCTTCTAATATCTCAGCCTGATTTCCTTCGCCCGATCTTGTTGTATTCGCATCGATTTCCTGAAGGGCAACTATGTCAGGATCCTGTCCTTGTATCGTTTTAATAATGGCATCAATATCGATAGTATCAGGTTTAGAAGGTGGATTTGCATGGTGTATGTTATAAGCCATCACTTTTAGATTAACCTGATTTTCATTCAGGTCCAAAATTCCCTTTTCAGAATGGGAATAGAAAATATCTTTATTCTCCGGTGTAGAAAGAAAGGTGGGAATCATATAGAGAACCACCTGTATTAGCGTTAGACTTTTCATTTTTAAAAAGAATTATTTTTCGGCGGTATTTGTCCACTCAAACTTTACAATTACAGGAAAATGGTCGGAAATAAACCGCTTTCCCCGTTGTCCATCCAGAACATGGTATTTTAACGGGGATAATTCTTCTCCTCTATAAAATATATAATCAATCCTGTAACGGTCACCACTTGCTTCTACATCCCAACTGTTAAAGGTGTATCCGGGAGTATATCTTTGTTCCTGAGACAGGCTTAAGAAAGTATCTTCAAGCTTATTTTTCAATAAAATCTTATGGGGCTTAGAATCTGGTGCTGTATTAAAATCACCTGAAAGGATTACAGGCCCGTCTCCTGCAATTTCGTTGATTTTATATGCGATTAATTCAGCGCTCTTCTTTCTTGCAATTACCCCTCTATGATCAAAATGAGTATTAAAAAAGTAAAAAATATCCCCGTCTTTTTTATCTCTAAATTTTGCCCATGTAACTATTCGGGGTAATGCGGCATCCCATCCTTTTGAAGCTGTTGTTTGTGGAGTTTCAGAAAGCCAAAATGTACTACTATCCAATACCTCCAGACGATCCTTAGCATAGAAAATGGGACTGTACTCTCCTTTAGCCCCACCTTCCCTACCTTCTCCAATATATTGATATGCAGGAAGAAATCCAGCCATATCTTTTAACTGGGTAAAGGTAACTTCCTGTGCACCAAAAATATCAACCTCAAAAAACTTGATGCTCTGAGTCAGCCATTCTTTTCTGTTTTCCCATATATTAATTCCGTCATCAGGACTGTTCCATCTTATATTATAGGATGCAACCGTTAAATCACTTTCATCATTTTGAGCATTAATCACGATACCAAATAATAGAAAAGCTATAATTATTAATTTTTTCATTACCATCCTGGATTTTGTTCTATATTAGGATTTAATTGTAATTCTATACGCGGAATGGGATAGAGATAATCTTTATTCTCGTTAAATGTGCGGTTATCAAAATCGGGATGCGGTTCTATTAAATTGTTCTCATCCAGAGATAGATCTGAACCTACTTCATAATATTGAATTCCTGTAATTAAATTATCAGGACGTTCTCCTTCATACAGTACCACGTTTATTTCACCGTCTTCGGTTAGGTCATATTCTCCGGGACCCGGAAGATACATTCCACGTATAGGTTGAGTCAAAGCTTCTCCTGCTTTCCACCGCACAATATCATCCCATCTAAAGTTTTCCATATAAAGCTCGATACGCCTTTCTCTTCTGATTTCCAGAATTGCCCCTTTGTTACTTCCGTCTACATTAGGATATTGGTAGCCTATAAAGGGATCAGGATTGTTATTGGCCATTTCAAGTGATAAGCTAGGCATATCCACCCTGGACCTTAGTAAGTTTAGGGAATGATCTAAATCCTCCTGGCTTAGCGTATTTAGTTCTGCTTTTGCTTCGGCATAATTTAATACTACTTCTCCAAACCTGAATAATGGCAAATCAGTAATAGACTGTCCATTGGTATCATAAACAGGTTCTGTTACATATTTTGTAATCTGGTAGCCTGTAACTGTAGCTCCCAGGTTGGGTGCTAGTTCCATAGATTGGCCTTTCCTGGAATAGCCGGGTGTCCTTATGGTTTGTGATAGACGCAGATCACGGTTATCCACTTCATCAGTGAAAAATATCTGATTATAATTTTCCTGATCTGTGAAACGCGAGCCATCAGTATTTAAATAGCTGTTCACAAGATCCTTTGGCATTCCCGGTCTCCCATAAGAGGATGTCGTGGTGTAATAATTTACATTATGTCCAATATTCAATGCTTCGGAATATGCTTTGGCCAGGATTATTTCAGTGTCTATGGCAGCATGAGAATTGAACAGACTTGAATAATCAGCCTGCGCATTTCCCGTGTTATAGACAGCATAAGGCGAGTTATTGATAAGTTCTTCCGAAGCTTTTATAGAAGCCTCTAAGTATTTCTGATAACCATCAATATCACGGTACTTTTCATAAGTACCTTCATAAAGCCCAACTCTTGACTTTAGCGCTAAAGCTGTATATTTTGTAATTTCATACACTTGTTGATCTGCCTTCATATTTTCAATGGCCCAATCTAAATCTTCTAAAATTTTATCCACTACAAATTGACGGTTATCCCTTGGTTTTGTCAGTGATTCTTTATCTGTAGGATCAATGGTGGAATCATACCATGGAACTTTTCCGAAACGCTGTAATTTCTCGAAGTAAAAGTATGCTCTAAAAAAACGTGCTACACCTCCATAGTGATTTTTAGCTGCTTCATCATTGCTTCTTTCATAGTTTTCAAGGAAGAAATTGATATCTCGTAAATATTCCCAGCTCCAGCCTCCTCCAGATGTTGGAATTAGTCTGGTTCCTCTCATCTCATCGCTGAGTTGGTTCTGTATAATATTATCTGTTCTGGAATCACCATTGTAAATGGAAGTATGAGGAAACATTCTGTAGAATCCATTTGTGTACAGTTGGAGATCACTTGCTGTTGAGAAGAAATTTTCGGGAGTTACCTCAGACAAAGGCTCTTTATCCAGAAATTCTTTGCTACAAGCAAACAAGCTAAAGCAAATAGCGGCGATAAATAATAAGCGTTTATAATTCATAACATTATTTTTTAAAATTGAAATGACACTCCTAATGAATATGTTTTGGAAAAAGGTACAGTTTGGGCCGTACTTCTGTTGGAAGAAGTAGTAGGCTGGTTTAAATTAACTGAATTACTGGCCGCCTCGGGATCTATATAATCTGTTAAAGGGGAAAACGTGAGAATATTTTCACCGCTAAAATAAATACGAAGCTTTGTTGAATCTGAATTGGATATAACTCCTTTTGGCAAGGTGTAACCGAGAGTAAGGTTCTTCAATCGCAGGTAAGCTACACTCTGCAAGTATCTGTCATTAACCTTTTCTAAAGACCCCCCCAGAGCTATATACCCATAATTTCTTGGAAAATAAGCATCAGGATTTTCAGGAGACCATATATTATTTGCAAGGTCTTTTCTTATAAAAGAATTGTAGGGCCTGTTGAAAGGTCCCCAAAATAGCCGGGAGTCGGAGTTAGGATACCAGTCTTGTTTGCCTACTCCTTGAAAAAAGGCTGAAAGATCAAATCCTTTCCAGTGGGTATTAAGATTGAAACTGTACAGGTACTGAGGTGCTGAATTACCAATGATTTCTTTATCTCCGGGGTTATTCACAGTATTCTCACCCTCATTTATCACCCCATCTCCATTTAAATCAAAATATTTCAGATCCCCAGGCTTTAAACCCCCACCAGAAGTAATACGGTTAGATACGAAACTCTGATCGGCATGATTGGCTATTTCTTCTTCAGATATAAACAAGCCGTCTAGGCGGTATCCCCAAAGTTCGCCAATAGTCATCCCTTCATAAAAATCAAAAAGGCTTAAATTTGGATTTTCAAATCTTGTAATTTTAGTTACTGAATTTGATAAATTTCCGGTTATTGAAAACGATAACGGATTCTTGGCTACATTAAAAGAATCACCATAGGTCAAAGAAATTTCAAAACCTCTGGTTCTTAAGTCGGCTGCATTCTCCAGGGGAGATTCTGCTCCTAAAACACTTGGCAGCGTAGCCCCCGGTGCCAACATTCCTTCAGTATCCCGTTGGAACCAGTCAAAAACCATTGATAATCGATTGTTGAATAAAGCAATGTCAGTTCCAAGGTTAAAAGTGCTGACTTCTTCCCAGGTAATTTCTGTTGGGTTTAAAGCCGGTGATTCAATATAATTCAATCTACTGCCATTCATAGGGTAGTCATACAGTCCATTTGGAAGGGTTGCGAAATAGGCATAATCATTTATGTTTTGGTTACCCAGAGAACCGTAGGAACCTCGTAATTTGAAAATGTCAAAGGAGTCGTTAGTGAATTCACTAAAGAATTTTTCTTTATTTAACAACCAACCCGCTGATGCGGATGGAAAAAACCCCCATCGATAATCAGATGGAAATCGTGAGGTAGCATCATACCGGCCGTTAAGTTCCAGTAAATACTTATCATTATAATCATAAGATAACCTGTAAAACAATCCCTGTAAAGCCCATTCGGAAGCACTACCGTCTGCAGAAGGACTAATTGTAGCCAATCCAAGGGAATTGAGATCATTGGAAATAAGATTCTGTTTACCGGCTGAAATACTTTTTCTAAGAAATGTTTCGTGATTGTACCCCAACACCGCTTTTAAACTATGGTTGCCAAGAAATGTTCTGTATTCTCCATAAACGTTCAGTGCGTCATATTTACTTTCTGTTCTGTATTCATTTAAATAATCATAACCCATTAAATCTATTTGACCGGGATATATGGAATAGGGAATCCTGGTAGAGCGCTCATACTGAGAATAATTATTTCTTCTGATGGCGTAACTAGCATTGAATGTTAAAAAGTCAAAAGGTTTTATCTCAGCCGTTGCTATATTCGAGAAGCCATTATCATTTGTCTCTTGTTGTGAACTTCCTTGGAGTAAAGAAGCATAGATCCCGTCTCCAATAGTATAATTGTTAAGTTCCGTTCTCCATAAAGCACTACCATCTGGATTGGTAGGCATATAAGATGGCAAGGCATGAACCCAAATCATACTTCCCCACACATCTCTGTAACCATATTGCGTTCCCCCATGTTCCAAATCTGAAGAGCTATTGTATTGCATATTAGTGGAAAAGGTAAGCCAATCTGTAGCTTCAATATCTAGTTTGCCCCTTAGGTTGTACTTTTGATACTTATCATCCTGTACTTTCAATATTCCTGTAGATTGAAAGTTACGATAAGAGAAATAAGCATTGATTTTTTCCGACCCTCCTGAAATGGAACCGGTATAAATTTGTGAAGGATAAGTTTTTCTAAAAAAGGTATTCCACCAATCGGTGCTACCATAGTGGACATATTGCTCTCGGCCATTGCGTTGATCTACAATTACTCTTGCTAGTGATGGGTCTTGAGATACCTCCAGAAGGGCTTCCATATCGTCCTCGGTATAACCAGTATATGAAGCGCCGCTGTTATTTCTAAACGCTTCATCGACGATGCTTACCGCTTGATAGGGATCGGTAACAAAATCTGTATTCATTGTAGGGTAACTAACAGCCATAGTAGCACCCATATTGACAACAATATTACCTTTCTTAGCATTCTTTGTAGTTACTAATACAACTCCAAACGCCGCTCTAGCGCCGTAAATAGCGGCAGAACCAGCATCTTTTAAAACACTTATCGATTCTACGTCATTAGGATTAAGATTACTCAAGTCTCCTTCTACTCCATCTATAAGAATTAAAGGTGTTCCTCCATTTATAGAGGTAAATCCGCGAATATTGATACGAGGATCTGCTCCCACCTTTCCGGTAGATTGGGTCACGTTTAAACCAGGACTAAGCCCTTGCAAACTTGAACTAATATCGGCGACAGGGCGTTCTGCGATATTTGTGGTATTTACAGTACTAACAGCAGTTGATAAATTTTCTCTACTGGTCTCGCCATAACCAACTACAACAACTTCTTCAAGGGCATTCTTATCAGGCATCAGTTTCACTGTAATTTCCTCAGTGCCCTGAGGGATTAACTCCTGGGTAATATATCCCATAAAAGAAATTTCTAGAACGGAAGAATTGGAAGTGGTTTCAATACTAAAGTTCCCATCAAAGTCGGTATTGGTGCCGTTGGAACTTCCCTTTTCTCTTACAGTTGCTCCTGGAAGGGGTAAACCTTGCTCATCTAAAACTTTTCCTTGAACAGTTTGTTGAAAATCACCGAATCCAGGTATTGCCTTAGGATTAAAATTGGAAGGAAAAGCTTCTGTGAAAATCAATAGAAAGCATATGATATATGCTTTCTTTAAAAAAAAATGTATTTTTGTATCCATTACAAGTGGCTATAAATTAATTATTTGTAGTCTTAATAAGGCCCATTCTGTTGCAGCAGAATGGGCTGTTTTTTTTAGCTAATTCAAAGGAGTGTTTTTTCTTATAAATATTATTTAGAGTTAGATTCTATGGGTTCTGAATAGGTTTGCTCAAAACTATAAACTTCTTTCTCCCGAAAGATTGTTTCTAGTTTAAGATACTATTAACTTAATTTTAAATTGGTGCTAGGTAAGTCTTTTGATAGGAAATGATTTAGATTCGTTGAAATCAAATGGGTAAATTTTACAACAGACAAATAGTTTGAGATAAATAAATCTACATCCAGTCTTATCGAATATTATTTATTTATATTCTTGGTAGACAAGGTTTATTTTAAAATAAATCACCATCCCACCCTTTAGCGGAAAATTCTCCATATATCCAGACTACTTCAGCAATAATTCACTTGCTCCCCTATGCGAAAAATCAAGAAGAGTGTGCCAAGGATTGGATTTTAAGGTTTTGCAGCGTTTCTTTCTTCCTGTTATAGAGATCTATGGGTTTCTGAAATTTGATTGATTAGGTTGCTTTTTTCTCTTTTACCGATTTCTTCAACCAAGATTTTCCGCCATGTATGACGGCAACACGTTGTACGAGGCAACCCGTGGTAACGGTAAGTAGCGACACATGGACTTTGATACACGTATTTAAAATTTACAATTTTCTTATTACACTATCAGCCTAAAATTTTTATTTCCCAGTAAAATTCCGTTACATTTGAAAACGTAAACTTTAGGGGTGCTGATTGGTAGCAATCGGCTGAGATAAAACCCTTTGAACCTGATCCGGTTAATACCCGCGAAGGGAAAAGTGTTATCTACATATTTTTTTCATAATTCCGCTTTTGAAGGAATTCTGGTTTGTATTTACTTTTTTCTTTAGGGAATCCCCTGCAGTTTACAGCTATTAAATATCAACAAATGATAACTGTAAACGTAAACAACACTGCCCACACTTTTAATTCACTATCCAATCTTCAGGACCTTTTGACGCAGCTTGATATTTCGGAAACAGGAATTGCTGTAGCTGTCAACAATCAGATTATTTCCAAAAGCGACTGGAACCGGCGTGAATTAGGCGATGGTGAAAACATACTCATTATCAGGGCCACTCAGGGAGGATAAATGTGCTTCGGAAGAATTTCCGAACGCCAGAAATACCAATATTAAATAGAAGTAATTATGAAAAAGGACCAGTCTCCAAAGCTGCAAACCATTAGCCGTGCACCTTTCCCCAATTCTGAAAAGATCTATGTAAACGGAAAAATCCATCCCAATATAAAAGTTCCCATGCGGAAGATCTCGCTCAGTGACACGGTAGATAAATTCAACGGAAAAGTAGAAAAAAACGAGGGGGTGTTGGTGTACGATACCAGCGGTGCGTATACAGATCCATCGATAGAAATAGATGTGCGGAAGGGGTTGCATCCCGTTCGCAACAGCTGGATTGCCGGCCGGGAGGATGTAGAGCAACTACGAGGTCTTTCTTCCGGCTATGGGCGTGAGAGGGAAAACAACGAAAAGCTAGACGAATTTCGTTTCAAAAGAAACCGTAAACCTCTCAAAGCAAAACCCGGCCAGAATGTGACCCAAATGCATTATGCCCGAAAAGGGATAATTACTCCTGAAATGGAATATATTGCCATTCGTGAAAATCAAAAACTGGAGGAGATTAACTTGATCTCTGAACAACATCCCGGAAATAGTTTTGGGGCCAGTATTCCAAAAGTAATTACTCCGGAATTTGTGCGCGATGAGGTCGCTCGCGGAAGAGCCATTATTCCTTCCAATATTAACCACCCCGAAAATGAGCCGATGATTATTGGTCGAAACTTCTTAGTAAAGATCAACGCCAACATCGGGAATTCTGCTGTTTCTTCATCGATTGAAGAAGAAGTCGAAAAAGCAGTCTGGGCCTGCCGTTGGGGAGCAGATACGATTATGGATCTTTCCACCGGAAAAAACATCCACGAAACCCGAGAATGGATTCTTAGAAACTCACCGGTACCAATTGGGACTGTACCTATTTACCAGGCATTGGAAAAAGTAAACGGAAAAGCCGAAGATCTTACCTGGGATATTTTCAGAGATACGCTAATCGAGCAGGCCGAGCAGGGAGTGGATTATTTAACTATTCATGCCGGAGTCCGTTTAGCGTATGTTCCACACACTGCAAAGAGGGTAACAGGATTGGTTTCCCGCGGTGGTTCAATTATGGCAAAATGGTGCCTGGCACATCACAAAGAAAGTTTTCTGTACACTCATTTTGAAGAAATCTGTAAGATCATGAAAGCCTATGATGTCTCTTTCTCCCTTGGAGACGGCCTTCGTCCCGGGAGTATTGCCGATGCCAATGATTATGCACAGTTTGCCGAGCTTGAAACCTTGGGTGAGCTTACAAAAATCGCCTGGAAACACGATGTACAGTGTATCATCGAAGGTCCCGGTCATATCCCAATGCACATGATCAAGGAAAATATGGATAAGCAACTGGAGGTATGTGGGGAAGCCCCTTTCTACACTTTAGGCCCATTGACCACAGATATCGCGCCCGGTTACGACCACATCACCAGTGGAATTGGTGCCGCAATGATCGGTTGGTTTGGATGCGCGATGCTATGTTATGTGACGCCAAAAGAGCATTTGGGACTTCCGAACAGGGACGACGTTAAAGAAGGAGTAATCACCTATAAGATCGCTGCCCACGCTGCAGATTTGGCAAAAGGGCATCCCGGAGCACAGCACAGGGACGATGCCCTGAGTAAAGCCCGATTCGAATTCAGATGGGAAGATCAGTTTAATCTGGCGCTTGATCCTGATACCGCAAGATCTTATCACGACGAGACTTTGCCTTCTGAAAATGCCAAAGTAGCTCATTTCTGTTCTATGTGCGGACCAAATTTCTGCTCTATGAAAATTACGCAGGACGTTCGAAAATTCGCTGAAGAAAACGGAATGGATACGCAGGAAGCCATCGAGGAAGGAATGAAGAAAAAATCGGAAGAATTTAAAGCAAAAGGAAGCGAAGTCTACTTGTAAATTAAAATGAGATGCTCATCCTTATTACTTCGGAAAAAAGCAACAGTGTGGAAAAGGAACAGCTCCTTCATTTTTTTGAGAATGGGCTGCCCCTTTTGCACGTTCGAAAACCGGGAATGGTCGAAGAAGAAATGAAGTGTTGGTTATCAAAATTTGAAGAAAAATACCTTCAAAAAATGGTACTTCATCACCATCATCACCTGGCAGAAATTTTTCCGGTAAAAGGAATTCATTTGAAGGAAAGCTTTCGCAGCAATCAAAAAGATTTAGCTGGATATGTTGAGGGGTACAAATCAAAGGGCTTTACGGTCAGTTCCTCATTTCACGACTTAGAACAGTTGAAAAATAATGCTTCCTCATTTGATTATGTTTTTTTGAGTCCGGTGTTTACTTCTGTTTCCAAAAAAGGATATGAAGGTCAGACTTTTAATGTGGAGAATATTTCCTGTAAAGCTCTCGCCTTAGGTGGAATTGAAGCAGATAAAATTAGAAGAACAAAAGAATTGAGATATGCCGGAGTAGCAGTACTGGGAGCCGTTTGGCTCGCTAAAAATAAGGAGGAGGCTTTTATTGGAATTTATAATGAATACAGAAATGTCTACCACTAAAAGACCATTTGTTTTAAGTATCGCAGGATTCGACCCTTCAGGAGGAGCTGGATTGTTAGCAGATACCAAAACTTTTGAAATGCTGGGCTGTTACGGACTGGCGGTAAATACTGCAAATACGATTCAGAATGATAAAAAATTCGATACCTGTCACTGGACTTCTGACGCTATTATTCTTCAGCAACTGGAACTTTTACTGGAAAGATTTCCGGTAGGGGTGGTAAAAATTGGAATTGTAGAGAACCTTCAGGTTTTGAACAAAGTGATCGATAAACTGCTGTTGAAAAACAAAAGTATGAGGATCATCTGGGATCCGGTTATAAAATCCAGTAGCGGATTCTCATTTCAGGAACTAATTGAATTTCAGAATAATATGGAATCGGTTCTGGTAAGAGTTTTTCTTTTCACTCCGAATTTTAATGAGTTGCAACTGTTTTATCCTGAATTAAATATGGAAGAAACGATTCGGAAAATAAGCAGCCAAACCAATTTATATTTTAAAGGAGGGCATAGACAGGAAGCTGTTGGCCTTGATGAACTTTTTACCAAGGATGGGGAATATCTGAGTTTTAAGCCGGGCCGAACAGATTGTTCGGAAAAGCACGGTAGTGGATGCGTTTTATCATCCGCACTTGCAGCACAATTGGCTTTGGGTGATTCACTTCCCACAGCTGCCCAGAAAACAAAAGATTATATCGAAAAAATATTAGCATCAAATAAAACATTATTAGCATACCATAACTTATGATCTCCAACTTACATTATATATCACAGGGAGAAACTCCCGAAGAACATCTTAAAAACATCCGCCGGATATGTATCGCCGGGGCAGACTGGGTTCAATTGCGTCTTAAAAATGAAGCTTATGAAGTGGTGCTCGAAACAGCAAAAGCAGCTAAAGTCATTTGTGATGAATTTAAGGTAAAATTAATCATAAATGACTTTACGGAAATAACACAAAAAATAAATGCGAATGGCGTTCATCTAGGTAAAGAGGACAGCTGCCCTTTGCAGGCCAGAAAGCTACTGGGACCAGACAAAATCATTGGCGGAACGGCAAATACGCTAGAGGACTGTGAAAAACTTTGCGAAAAAGAGGTAGATTATATTGGCCTTGGGCCCTTCCACTTTACTACCACCAAGAAGAAACTCAGTCCAATATTGGGAGCAGCAGGTTACCGGAAGCTGCTAAGCAACCTAAATGCGAGAGGAAGATCAATGCCGGTGATTGCTATTGGTGGAATCGTACCGGAAGATCTTCCGGTTTTAGCAGAATGCGGAGTTCATGGTGTGGCCATTTCCGGATGGCTTACTACGCATCCAAAACCTGAATTAATCTTGCGGAAAATCCAACAACAATTTTCAGAAAAACAATTATGAGCAACACAGATCAATTAAAAATAGCAGACAAAACTTTTTCTTCCCGCTTATTTACGGGTACAGGAAAATTCAGCTCTTCAGAAGTAATGCAGCAAGCAGTTTTAGGTTCAGAAAGTGAACTTGTTACCGTCGCTTTGAAAAGGGTGGAACCTGGCAATGACGATGACCAGATGATCGCAGCTTTAAAGAACACACGTCTAAGCCTTCTCCCTAATACCTCGGGTGTGCGGGATGCCAAAGAAGCTGTATTTGCTGCTCTAATGGCCAGGGAAGCCCTTGAAACAAATTGGGTGAAAGTGGAAATACATCCCGATCCTAAATATTTATTACCGGACCCTATAGAGACTTTAAAAGCCTGTGAAGAATTGGTGAAACTGGGATTTGTGGTAATGCCCTACATCCACGCCGATCCGGTTTTGTGCAAACGCCTGGAAGAAGTGGGGGCGCAGTGTGTAATGCCTTTGGGAGCTCCTATAGGTAGTAATAAAGGTTTGAAAACACAGGATTTCCTTGAGATTATAATTGAACAAAGCAACGTGCCGGTGATTGTAGATGCGGGAATTGGAAGCCCGTCTCACGCCGCTCAGGCGATGGAGATAGGCGCCGATGCCGTGCTGGTGAATACTGCAATTGCCGTTTCCCCAAATCCGGTAGAAATAGCAAAAGCCTTTAAACTCGCTGTGGAAGCAGGAAGGCTCGCCTACACCGCGAAACTCGCTCAACAAAGACAACAAGCCCAAGCAAGTAGCCCTTTAACACAGTTTCTTTATGAGTAGTTTCAAAGATACTTTAAGCAAATATTCCTGGAACGAGGTGCTGCAAAGCATTTTCTCCAAAACAGAAGCCGATGTACGTTCGGCCCTGCAGAGCAGGAAAAGGAATCTTGAGGATTTTAAAGCCCATATTTCTCCTTCCGCAAAACCTTTTCTGGAACAAATGGCCCAGCAGAGCAAGACGATTTCAAAAAAACGCTTCGGAAATACAATCCAAATGTACGCTCCCATGTACCTGAGCAATGAATGCCAGAATATTTGTACCTATTGCGGCTTTAGTATGACGAATAAAATTCCGAGAAAAACTTTAAGCGATGCCGAAATAATCAAGGAAGCCGAATTTTTAAAATCAAAAGGCTACGACCATATTCTATTAGTGACTGGAGAAGCGAACAAAACTGTGGGGGTTGATTATATGTGTAATGCGGTTAAGCTGCTTAGGCCATATTTTTCTAATATTTCTATTGAAATCCAGCCTTTAGATCAGGATGAATATGAGAAGTTGATAGAAAACGGACTTTACGCTACGCTGGTTTATCAGGAAACTTATCACCGGGAAACATATAAGATCCATCACCCCAAGGGTAAAAAATCGAATTTTGATTACCGTCTGGAAACCGCAGATCGTTTGGGAAGAGCAGGAATCCATAAAATTGGGATAGGAGCGCTTTTCGGACTCGAAGACTGGAGGGCAGATAGCTTTTTCACTGCTTTGCATCTAAAATATTTGCAAAAGACCTATTGGAAAACCAGATATTCCATTTCATTTCCACGTTTGCGGCCTTTCAGCGGCGGACTCGAACCTAAAATAGAAATGACAGATCCCGATTTGCTTCAGGTTATTTGTGCCTACAGGTTGCTGGATGAAGAAGTAGAATTGTCTATTTCTACCCGGGAAAGTGAAATCTTTAGAAATAATGTGGTTCACCTGGGAATCACTTCGATGAGCGCCGAATCCAAAACAAATCCCGGGGGTTATGTGGTTGAGCCGCAATCTCTGGAGCAGTTTGAAATTTCCGACGAAAGGAGTACAGAAATTATTGCAAAAATGCTTTCGAAAAGCGGAATTGAGCCTGTTTGGAAAGATTGGGAAAAAAGCTGGTAAAGATGTTAACAAAAAAAGAAAAACAGCGCTATCTAAGGCATATCCTACTGAAGGAAATTGGGGAAGTAGGGCAACTAAAACTCAAGAAGGCGAGGGTACTGGTTATAGGCGCGGGCGGACTTGGATGTCCTGTATTACAATACCTTACCGCAGCCGGAGTTGGAAAAATAGGGGTAATAGATGATGATGTGGTTGACAGTTCCAATTTACATCGGCAGATCCTTTTTTCAGAAAAAAATATTGGGGAGCCGAAGGTAATAACTGCAAAAAACAGGCTTCAGGAGATGAATTCTTCGATAGAAATAGAGGCTTATAATGAGCGACTTACGGCAAAAAATGCGGTTGATTTATTTTTCCTATATGACATCATAGTGGAAGGGAGTGATAATTTTACCACCAAATACCTAGCAAATGATGCCGCAGTTTTAGCAGGAAAGCCCCTGGTATTTGGCTCAATTTTTAAGTTTGAGGGGCAGGTGTCGGTTTTCAATTACCGGAATGGACCCACCTATCGCTGCCTATTTCCTGAACCAGGGTCTGTAGAAGAAATGCCTTCCTGCAGTGAAGTTGGAGTTTTGGGGATCCTCCCAGGTATAGTGGGGAATCTGCAGGCAAACGAAGTGCTGAAGATGGTCCTGGGAATAGGAAACGTATTGTCGGGAAAATTGCTCATTTTCGATTCGCTTGAAATGCAAATCCGAATCTTGCCATTCTCAAAAAATTCTGGTTTGAGGATAACAAGATTAAAGGAAATTACTTTTTCCTGTGAAACTATACCTGGCGATTCAATCTCTTATCAAGAGTATTTAGAGTCCAGTTCATCTTTTACCTTACTTGATGTTAGAAATCCTGAAGAACGAAACTCATTTAACCTCGGTGGGCTACATATTCCCCTTTCAGAATTAAGAAACAGGAGTGAAGAATTAGCTTCAGAAGATAATTTGGTGGTTTATTGCGCCTCCGGTCTAAGGAGTTCCAGGGCTATCTCTGAACTCAAAAATAAATTTAGTGATAAGAAGATTTACAATCTGGAAGGTGGACTTAAAAATGTAAAAAATTGATACCGGCAGATAATTTTTATTGGTTAAAAGCAGAGAAAATTAATATTTCAAAAAATGAACGAAAAGTTATTCACTAGAAATTGCTGGTAGCCCAGTAAATTCGGGAAATATTTTACGGAAAAATGAATTTAACCTGGCCATTCACCAATTTTCCTTTCATTTCACAAAGGCTTCCTTTTAGCAAAAAAGGTTCATTATAAATTGATTTGGACACTAGTCAAAAAGCTATGAAGAGCAACTTTTTCTAAATTTAAAACACTTGCAATTTCATTTAAACTTAATGAATAGCTAGAAATTTAATAAATAATCCCTAAGTTTATCACTCATAAGTTCTTTACATACTTCATCAAACAGAATAGGTTTTACTTAAGGTAGATTAATAGGGAATCGTGTGAAAATCACGAACTGTCGCGCAACTGTAAGTAACAATTTAAAGGTACTGTCCTTATAATATCCACTGCGAAATGCGGGAAGGATGACAGAAACCGTTACAAGTCAGGAGACCTGCCTATTTTGATTGGACAATGCTTCCGCGGTTTGAAGCCCAGGTCTTAGAGATGTGCTACCAAAAATACTTTTCGTTTTATAGAAAAGGTATATCCTTTCGGTGCATGCTCCTATTTCCTTCATTTTTCATTTCGCTTAGCATTACGAAGCATTTTAAAGGCTTTTAAAAAACAATTGTTTAATTATTAAAAGTTAGAAATGCAAACGCACATTCTTGGCTATCCGCGAATTGGTAGCAACAGAGAACTCAAAAAAGCCTGCGAGCAATATTGGTCAGGCAAAAACGAACTACAGGATCTTCTCCAGGCAGGAAGAGAAAGTCGCAGGGAAAACTGGAAACTTCAACAGGAGGCTGGAATCGATTTGATTCCCTGCAATGATTTTTCATATTACGACCAGGTATTGGATATGACCCTTAGCGTGGGAGCTATTCCTGAACGTTATAAGGTAATAGCAGAAAAATCTTCTATAGCACAGTTGGATTTATATTTTGCAATGGCCAGAGGTTTTCAAAAAGATGGTTTTGATATTACTGCGATGGAAATGACCAAATGGTTTGACACTAATTACCACTATATCGTTCCTGAGTTTACTAAAAATCAGCAATTCCAACTTAGTGACGACAAAATTCTTGATGAATTTATAGAAGCAAAGAAAGCCGGAATTAAACCAAAACCTGTTATTATAGGTTTGGTTTCTTATCTTCTGTTAGGTAAAGAAAAAGAGGAAGGCTTTGATAAATTAGATTTGGTGGATAGGCTAATACCGGTTTACATTGATCTTTTAGCTGCTCTACAAAAAGAAGGAGCAGAATATATTCAATTCGATGAACCTTTTTTAGCTTTAGATCTAGATGAAAAGAGCAGGGCAGCTTTCACTTTTGTATACGAGGAGATTAGAAAGCAATTCCCTGATCTGAAATTTATCCTCGCTACGTATTTTGAAGGTTTAAAGGACAATCGGTCTTTTTGCTTGAACCTTCCCGTAGATGTTTTGCACATTGACCTGGTTCGCGGTCCCTCTGAGTTAGATGCTATAATTAGGGAATTACCAAAAGATTTAAGTTTGTCCCTGGGAATTGTAGATGGGCGTAATATCTGGAAAAATGATTTTGCAAAATCTCTGGAACTGATTCAGAAAACAAAGGAGAAGTTGGATTCAAACCGGATCTTTCTTGCTCCTTCGTGTTCTTTGTTACATGTGCCCTACGATCTGGAGCTGGAAACGGGATTAATTCCTGAAATCAAAAATTGGATGGCTTTTGCCAAACAAAAGCTGCAGGAGTTAAAAGTACTTCAGGATTTGGCCGATGGGAATGCCGAGAAGCGAATCGGAGAATTTAAAGATAATCAGAACGCTCATAAAAGTAGGAGAACTTCTTCCCTGATTCATAACCTCTCGGTTAAATCGCGGCTGGAAGAAATTTCAGAAGATGATACGCTAAGGAAAAATCCTTTTAGCCTAAGAAAAACTCAGCAGCAGGAAGCTTTAGGCCTTCCCCAGTTTCCTACAACTACCATTGGCTCCTTTCCCCAAACCAAAGAAGTTAGAAGTTGGCGGGCAAAATTTAAGAAAGGGGAATTAAATGCGCAGCAATATGATACTTTGATTAAAGGAGAAACAGAAAAGGCCATTCGCAGGCAGGAAGAAATAGGACTGGATGTACTCGTTCACGGCGAATACGAACGAAATGATATGGTGGAATATTTTGGAGAACAGCTGGAAGGAGTTCTCTTTTCAAAAAGGGGCTGGGTGCAAAGTTACGGGAGTCGATGTGTGAAGCCTCCTATTATATATGGTGATGTTTCTCGTCCAGAATCAATGACAGTTTATTGGTCGCAGTATGCACAATCTTTAACCAAAAAATGGGTTAAGGGAATGTTGACCGGTCCTGTAACTATTTTGCAGTGGTCATTTGTAAGGGACGATCAGCCCCGATCCCAAACTTGTAAACAAATTGCTTTAGCAATTAGAGATGAAGTAAGGGATTTGGAAAAAGCCGGAATACGAATAATTCAAATAGACGAACCGGCAATTAGAGAAGGACTTCCCTTACGTAAAGCAGAATGGCAGGACTATTTAAAATGGGCCATAGATTGTTTTAAAATTGCATCTAGCGCGGTAGGAGATTCCACACAAATCCATACCCATATGTGTTATTCTGAATTCAATGATATTATTGAAAATATAGCCTATATGGATGCCGATGTGATCACTATTGAATGCTCCCGTTCACAAATGGAGTTGCTAAATGCCTTCTCCACCTATAATTATCCTAATGAAATCGGTCCGGGAGTGTATGATATCCATTCCCCCAGGGTGCCCTCAACCGAAGAGATTCTTTCTTTGCTTGACAAAGCTCAAAAAGTGATTCCTGCAGAACAACTTTGGGTAAATCCAGATTGCGGCTTAAAAACCAGGAAGTGGGAAGAAACCGAAAAAGCTTTGAAAGCGATGGTGAATGCTGCAAAAATGGCCCGAGTTACAGTGGTAACAAATTAAATAATGGGCATCATTTTAGATAAACATTATGAAGCACGAAGAAAAATACTGCCCAAGGTGTAAAACAGCATTTGAATGTAAAGTTGGTTCCATACAGCTCTGTCAATGCGCTGATATAAAGTTAGACAATGAGGAACTTGAGTACATTCGTGATTTATATGAAAATTGCCTTTGCGCAAGCTGTATGAAAGAACTCAAAACAGAGTTTCACAACCGCAATTACCAGGATAAACTGAAAAATATCTTGGGCGTATTTTATAGATCACCAAAAAATCAGAAATGATATTTTAAGAAACGGCTTTGGAAATGAGAAACCCTCATTTTTAAAACCGTTTTTTTAAATTACTAATCATTTTTTTGAGGTACTGCAATGCAGTCAATTCCTTAAAGCCATCACATTTTGTGAACTATATAAGGTAATAATAATTAGCATATATAATTTTTAAATCTAACGCTAAAAGTTATCATTTGATATATGGTGAGCCAGATTAGTAATATTTGAAGGATTTCGCTGAATAAAAGGAAGAATAAAAATTGACAATTTAGCTTCGTTAAGTTCACAGTTAATTAAAATGAAAACTATTATTCTATGATAGCTTTGTATAAAAGTTTTTATTAGCCATTGAAAGGGAAGAGTCATTATGGAGCTTCCCTTTTCTGTTTAAAATTGAATACAAGTTATGAGATTATTTATTCTTCTTCTTTTCCTTTCTCCTATATATGAAGTGAACTCCCAGGAAAGATTATCCCAGGAAATTGCCTTCGTTGCAGATATTCATTTTCAGGATATTTATGGTGTATATGAGAATTTCGAAGGCTTGCGTGTTCCTGGTAGAGATAGAAAAGCAAAGATTAGAACAATGCATGCTCAATTACATTCTACCCGGTTATTTAATGAAAACTATTTTGTTCTTAAGGCGGTACTTGATAACATTGCGAGTCGTGGGATTAAGTTAGTCGCCTTTCCAGGAGATTATACCGATGATGGACAGCCAGTAAACCTTAATGGGCTTGATAAAATTTTAAAGGAATACAACGAAACCCACGAAATCAATTTTTTTATAACCACGGGGAACCACGACCCGGTAAGACCTACCTCTGTACCTGGGGGTAAACATGACTTCCTGGGAAGCGATGGAAGAAACCAACCCATATATAGTGAACCGGGACTTTATAATGCAAAGCCAGGTGAAAATGAGGTAATTATAGAACCCAAACTTAGTATGGCAGGGTATAAAGAAATTCTAAAAACATTAGGAGAACATGGATTTTTTCCCCAGCGTAATTACATTTATTGGGAAACCCCTTTTTCAGACTATACCGCAAAAACCTATTCTTTTGAGAATGCACAAAAGGCATCCCTAATAACCAACCGGATGTACCAACAAACCGATTCCCTTCAGATACCAGATGCTTCGTACCTGGTTGAACCTGTTAAGGATTTATGGCTATTGGCCATTGATGGAAATACCTATGTCCCGACTAAAAATGTAAATTTAAGTGGTGCCAGAGAGGGTTATAATAATGCCATAAACCATAAAAAACATTTGTTTAAATGGATAAAAGATGTGGCAGACAGGGCCAAAAAATCAGGTAAAATCCTGGTGGCTTTCAGTCATTATCCCGCTGTAGATTTTAACGATGATGCCTCGGTCGATCTTAGGGAGTTTTTAGGGGAAAATAAATGGCAATTAAACCGTGTGCCTGAAGAAGGGATTGCAAAAACTTTGGCAGAAGCAGGTATAAAAATCCACTTTTCGGGACATATGCATATCAACGATACGGGTAAAAGGGATTTTAAAGAAGGTGAATTTTTAATAAATATTCAAACGCCATCACTGGCCGCCTATATTCCCGGGTATAAAATTTTACGCCTGAATAAAACCTTTGCAGAAATTGAAACTGTAAATATTAAGGAGGTTAGTGGTTTTAAGGAATTGTTTCCGCTTTACCGTCTTGAACACAAGTATTTGAAGGAATCAGGAAAAGAAGTTTGGAATGATGATATTCTGGACAGTAGGAACTACCACGATTTTACTGTTCATCACCTGAAAAACCTTGTAAAACTTCGGTTTTTACCAAATGACTGGCCAGCTGAATTCCGTGAATTCTTATCCGGATTAAGTGGAAAAGAAATCCTGTTACTCTCAACCTATACGGGCAAAAAAACTTCTAGCGAATTCCTGAATAATAAAAAGGCGATAGCTAAGCAAGCAAAGAAACTTTCTACCACCATCAATCTTCAAGATTATGAGCATTGGAAAGGGGACACCATGATTTTGGATTTTTATAAAATCCGAAATGCCGATAAGTTGGCCTTCAATGATATTAACACAGAACGTATAGACCAGTATAGCACCATAATTTCTTATGCTTTAAACAATCCTAATTTAGCTAGTAGTAAAAATGGAAATGCTCAAAAGCTATACGAGTTTTTGAGCATTTTTAATAAGTTTATAAATGGTTTGCCAGCCAATAATTTATCTATTGATTTAAAGACCGGAGAGATTAAGGAAGTTAAATAACTTATTCTGGTATTTCCAAAGCTTCTAAAATCTTGCTAAAAATGGCAGTGTTTTCGTAAACTCCCCTAAAGATACCTGATTTTGGACCATAGGAAAAGATAGGGACCATAGTAGCAGTATGGTCATTGGTTAAAAAACCGGCTTCCAATTTCCTTGTTTCAAGATCACCTTGCATAATGCCTAAACCCGAAGTCTCATGATCTGCAGTGACCACTACTAAGGTCTTTTTGTTATTATCTGCAACTTTTAATGCTTCTGCCACTGCAAGGTCAAAGTCAATTACCTCCTGAACAATGCCCGCAAAATTATTGGTATGTCCATTGCTATCTATCTTAGCTCCCTCAATCATTAAAAAGTAGGGTTTATCCTGGCTTTCCAGGTTTTGAAGTGCCTTTTTGACATGGAATGCAAATTGGTTTCCTTTGTAAAGTCTTTCATCGTTAGAAAGAAAGATAGCCGTCCTTCCTTTTACAGCAACAAAATCAGAAAGCTCTTTTTTATTAAAGACATCCGCTACAGTATTGAAAGTATCTTTCCCGTTAGCGATAAAGAAATTAATGTGACTTTGTTTTAAGTCTTCCAGAATTTGTGCACTATTGTCGCGTTCTTTAACATGGGCATAAAAGGAGGAAGGAGTAGCTCCTGTAATTTTATCATTGGTAATTATCCCGTTAATAAAACCCCGAGGGGCAAGAATTTCCGGGAGCCCCTTTAAAGATTCCCCCATCGGTCCGGTACCAATAGCGCGGTTGTTAGTTTTATTTCCAGTAGCTATGGCTGTTCCACCGGCGGCAGAATCAGTTACTAGGTCATCATAAGAGGAAGTCTTTACCAGGCCAATATCCTTTAATTGTGTCAGCGTAAGTTCCCCCTGGTTAGCGATCATTCCTGAAGAAATTTGATTCAATCCGTTGCCATCACCGATCATTAGAATAATATTTTCTGGCCTGGCTGCTGTAGGTATTTTAAATTCTGGTTTATAGACAGGAACTGCATCCTTTAACCTAAAAGTATGCTTATCTAAACTTTGTAAATAAGCAGAAGCTCCAGCAGGATTATCAGTATTAATTAAATCTACCCCCATTTTTGCAAACCTGCTCCAGGCTGTTTTGGTATCAGGTGCTCCCCAAAACCGAAAAGGCTTATCAACTTTTTTGACTTTGGCAATCACATTTTTTACCTTTTCGAGATCTTCGGCAGTCAGTCGCCCCAGTCCGTTCCATTGGGAATAGGTTCTGAAATTGGTGCTGATCAAAGCAATTTTAGCTAAATTAATCTGTTCAAGGTTGTTTAAATCCTGATGGTCAAATTTTACAAAATCCGGATAGTCGCTATAATTTACGACTTTAGGCCTGTTCCCGGAAATAACGATGGAAAGCTGTTTAGCTTGGGTCAATTGCGGATACCCCTCCAGGACTTCCATTAGTTTAGTTAGCGTATTTTCTGCTTCGGTTTTTATATCAATTAAAAGCTGAATTTCTCTCAGTTGCGTTGATTTAGCCAGGCTCTTCAGGGGATCTAAATACAAGTTCTCAAGGCGGTTTTCATCCTGGATTTCATCTTCAGTATGTGCCACATATAGGCGATTGTCTTTCAAAAAAACATCAACTTCAATAGAAGCTGCCTTATTAGTATAGGCTTTCCAGAAAGGGAATTCCTGTTTATAATCGTTATGAGAATGAAACTGATAAGACTCTTGGGCCTCAACTGGCAGGAAAAAATTGCATAAATAGAAAAACAGGGACGCCCACATTATAATTTTATTTTTCATAGGAATGGTTGTTTATGGCTTGGATTAGCTTGTGATAGATTTCATTATTTTCGTAAATACCCGAAAAAAGTTGTTCTTGACTACCTTTAGCAAAAACAGGCACCAATTCTGCGCTATGTTGGTCGTCGTTAAAATATACCTGAACTTTTTTAGGAACTTCCTGCTGCTGCTCATCATAGGATTTTCCAATACTAACTCCCCCCGTTTCATGATCAGCTGTAACTACCAATAAAGTATTGGGATGGGAGGCTATAAAATCTAATACAACACCTAATGTCTTATCAAAATCAAGGACCTCCTGGATCATCATTTCATCATCTTTGGCATGTCCACCCCAATCAATATAGGAACCTTCAATCATAAAAAAGAAGGGTTGTTCATGCTTGCTAAAATAATCAAGGCCTTTTTGTGTTGCGGTTTGCAGGTAATCTTTTCGTCCTTGTGTTTTTGAAGGCAATCCATCTTCGGCGAGGATAAATGCGTTTTTCCGAGATAGATCCACACTTCCTAACTCTAAAGTATCAAGGTGGTAATTTTTATCGATGAGTTTGTCAAAAAGACTAACACCATCTTTCGATGTGCCAAAATATTTTCTTCCTCCGCCGGTGAAAAAATCAATATTTGCTTCAACCAACTGCTCTGCAATTTCCACATGCATATCCCTGTCTTTAACATGGGCATAAAAAGAAGCAGGGGTGGCGTGAGTTATCGAGGTTAAACTTACCAGCCCCGTTTTATAATTTCTTTCCTGTAAATTCTCCAGAATGCTGGGGAGAGGAAGGCTGTCTTTTGAAACACCTATAGCCCTTTTATAGGTCTTTTCTCCAGTAGCAATTGCAGTACCCCCTGACGCCGAATCTGTAATTAAATGACTAAGACTGGTAGTGTTACTAAGACCAATGGTTTTGAACTGTTTAAAATTCGGGGTGTTCTCCCCAAAATAGAATGCACTGGAAACCTGTGGAATCCCCATACCATCACCTACCATTAGAATTATATTTAAGGCTTGATGATTTCCTTTTTCTTTATTCTCTGAATCTTTTTCTTCAGAAATATTCCCACAACTCCATAATGTTGTAGCAAGAACTAATAAACTAAAATTTATCTTTATTTTTTTCATTTCTTTCTAATAAAAAGAGTGGCAGAAAGCCTGGGCCTTCTACCACTCAGTAAAAAACTAACACACACATTAAGTTTAATATCCAGAATTTTGTTCCAAATAGCCATCTACATTAGATGCCCCATCTATAGCCTCCTGAGGAATTGGGAACAACCTATGGTTTACATCACTATCTGTTTTGGAAGTCCAGGAATCTTCATAGGTTCCAAAACGAATTTGGTCTGTCCTACGGGACATTTCCCAGTAGAATTCAAAGCCACGTTCGCGGTATAAAGTTTCCAGATTGATGGAGGATAATTCAGCTGGAGTTTGCTCAGGGCGAGCGTTCCTGGAGGTTCTAACGGTATTAACATCGGCTAGTGCGCTCGCATTATCCCCTTTTCTAAGGTTAGCTTCTGCCCGCATCAGGTATATATCTGCAAGTCTTAAAAGAATCAAGTCTACGTTACTGTAGTTATTTCCATTTGGAGAAGTTTTACTGAATTGCCATTTTGCAAATCTATATCCGCCAGCATAGCTATTCTGGTTTTGAATACTTATATCTAAAGTATGATCCACATAGTACCAAATATCTTCAATGTCAGAGCCGTTTTCCCTTGCTTCAGCCAGTGGATAAATTCTGTATTGCCCGCCGGAACCAGTCATAAAATCACCAGATCTAAAATTTTCCTTTCGCGGTGCCCACATTGTACCCCTTATGATGCCCCGGTCAATTTCAAAGTCAGCATCAGCTAGAAAGTAATGATCTTTATCACTTCGTAAACCTAAGGTGTCATTTTTGTATGGAGTAAGACCTTCTATATCTTCCAGTTCTTCAGGTACCATAGCATTTTTTTGGTAAAACCTCGCGTCTGCGTCTGCAGGATCCACATCGCCATATGCATCAACCCATGTCTGGTAGAAATCGGGGGTAGCTGCAGGACCATCTGTTCCATCCATACTTAAATAGTCCTCTCCCGGTCTTGGGAATAGTGATCCGGACATCGACCAGTAGGCCCAGCGGTTATGATCGTTATTAAGAACTCCTCTTTGGTCAAGAGAGAAGATAATTTCCGAATTATTGTGATTTTCGTCGTTAAAAAGATCAAAATATTCCGGGGATAATGAGAAACCACCTTCATTTATAACAAGACTGGTATAGGTGATTACATTGTCCATATCTGAATTCGTGAAATTGGGAGTCCCGTACGGAGCTCTATATACACCTGCATTTAAATATAATTTTGCCAGGAAACCATATACAGCCGATTGGGTCATTCTTCCAGGGCCCTTATCAGTATTGATTACATCTACTATTGATAGGAATTCGTCCTCGATATAGTTAACCGCATCTTCTCCTCTAAGTATTTCAGAAGTGCCGGAAGTACTTTCCTTTTTAAAAGCAAGTCCCCAACTATCCAGGAACAGCATGTTTTCATAGGCTCTTAAGGCTTTCATCTCAGCGAGTGCCTGCTGTGCTTCCATATTTCCCTTGTCAGCTAGAGGCGTAAGTACTTCAATAGCTGCAACGGTTCTAAAAAGTGCGGTTGTTAAATAACTCCAGGTTCCGGTAACTAAACTATTATTGGCAGACATAGTATGCCTGTGAGCGGTAGTGTACACATCGTTATCTGCCCACTGCGTACCACCTAATCCGGTTCTGGGTGGTAAAATGGCTTCATCCGAAGCTATCTCCTGTAAACCGAAATACCTGGTATGGCGGAAAGTTTGTGGTAATATTCCATAAGCCGCTGCCAAAGTCCCGGAGACAGGTTCGGCTAGTCCATCGGTTCCAGTCAAAGATTCATCAAGGATTTCTTCTTCCAAATCAGTGCAACTGGTAAATACTAAGGCACCCAGGCCAAAAATTACAGTTAGAATTTTATTTTTCATTTTAAATTTTTTTGAAATTAGAATGCTATGTTTAAACCAAAAGTGAATGTTCTTGGCGTAGGATAGGTGTAATAATCGATTCCATAAGACTTAGAATCGCCGGAGTTTCCGGTATTTAATTCCGGGTCAAAACCACTGTAATCTGTGATTACAAACAAATTCTGGCCGGTAAGGGAAAAACCTATATTGGTGAACATATTATTCAGGCCTATTAAATTAGGATCAAGGTTATAAGCCAGGGTAGCGTTGTTTAAGCGAAGAAAACTACCATCTTCCAAATAACGGGTTGATACAGTATTGGAATTACTTGGGTCTTCATTGGGAAATTCAATAGCCTGTTCAGTGGTATTAAGAGAGTTTGAAATTTGTGTTTTATTGAACAAACTCATCCTCGTGTGGTTATATATTTTATTTCCACTTACCCCGTTGAAATTTAGACCAAGGTCAAAGTTTTTATACCTGAAATTGGTGTAAAAAGCGTAAATAATATCAGGAATAGCACTACCGGCAGATATTCGGTCACTATTATCAATCTGTCCATCCCCATTTACATCGGTAAAGCTGTTAAATCCATCTTCTCCAATACCATTAAATTCCCGAAGGAAAAAATTCCCGATTGGCCTGTTATTCATGTAACCATTAATAGTAGCCCCGGTTTGCCCTGCCCCGCTGGCAGAACCAGTTGTAACAATAGTAAAAGGGGAATCGGTAATTTCATTGGTTATATAGGAGAAGTTTCCTCCTAGGTTATAAGAAAAATTACGACTTTGGTCACTTTGGTAATCTAAAGCAACTTCAAGTCCGTTGTTCTTAATTTTCATCCCCGGGATATTTTGCCATCTGAAACCTACTTCGTCTATAGGGTCCTGGGTCGAAAAATATAATAATACATCGTTGGTTTCCTTGATAAAGTAATCGAAGGTACCGGTGAACCTGGAATTTAATATTCCAAAATCTATCCCGATATTGCTCTGTGTTGTTTCTTCCCATTGTAGGTCAGGATTAGCAGTTCGGGCGAAAACCAACCCATAAGGATAATTCTCCCTGGTAAGAATATTCTCATCTAATGGGTAAATATCATTGTCCTCAAAACTTTCACCATAACTAGGTTGCGTTTGCTTGGATGGAATTTCCTGGTTTCCTGATTTTCCCCAACTTGCTCTTAATTTTAAATTAGAGAAAATGGAATTTTCCATAAAACTTTCCCTGTGTATATTCCATCCTAATGCCAGGGAAGGGAAAGTAGCATACTTATTGTTTTCTCCAAATTTTGTGGAGCCGTCCGAACGTAAGGTACCTGTGATTAAATACCTGTCTTTAAATGTATAATTGACCCGGCCAAAGACTGATTGCAATTCATTTTTTGTTGCATTCGACCAGTGGGTAGCATCTTCTCCCCGGGCTTCTCCAAGCTGGTACCTGGGTTCAACACCATTATCGGGGAAGTCTGAAAAATAAAACCCCTTTGCTTCAATAAAAAATTGCTGAAAAGAGTGCCCGGCCAGTAAATTCAGAGAATGGTCTCCCCTTTCAACTTCGTAATTAAGAGTGTTTTCTATTAAAGTATTTCTATTAGTAGTAAAACTTGTTTCAAGTGATCCAAGGGCAAAATCAGGATCCTGAGAATATGGAATAAACTGGATGTCCCTGTCTGTTTTAGAGTAATCTACCCCAAAGTTAAGTTTGTATGTTAAACCTTCGAGAATCTCGAGGGAAGGAGAAATATTGGCAATCATCCTGTTATTGTTACTATAGTCTCCGAAGATGTTTTCAATAATTAAAGGGTTGATGCCTGTCCCGAAAACTGTAGGTTCACCATTTGTATATGCAGGTGTGGTGGGATTTAGCTGGAGCATGCCGGGAATAATACTGTTGGCATTAGGCCGCTCATTCTCAACTCGGGAAGCCGTAAGATTTAAATCAACCTTTAATCTATCTTTTAAACCTGTTTGAGAAACGTTTACTCGTGCCGAATACCGTTGAAGTTCGCTATTGTTAAGAATTCCTTCCTGGTCCTGGGCACCCAGGGAAGCGAAGTAAGAGGTTTGTTCGGAACCGCCACTCATAGAAAAGTTTATGTTATTTGAGACTGCGGTCCTGGTGAGTTCTTCCTGCCAGTCAGTATTTCCGCCGTTATCGCTTAGGCTCCCTCCTATCTCCTGGACAACGTTTCTAAATTCTTCAGCCGAGAAAACATCTATTTTATTGGCTATATTGGAAATACCTGTCGAAGCGGTTAGATTCATTTGCGCCCTACCCTTTTTCCCCTGTTTGGTAGTGATTACAACTACACCGTTAGCAGCCCTGGAACCATAGATGGCAGCTGCCGAAGCATCTTTAAGTACGTTAATCGATTCAATATCCTGGGTATTGATGAAGTTTAAAGGGTTTGTGGGAACACCTATAGAGGAATTATCTAAAACAAAACCATCTATCACATAGAGTGGAGAAGTTCCGGAACGTAAGGTACTTACACCTCTAATCACAATATCCTGACCAGCACCGGGTTCACCACTGCTATTGGTTACATTTAAACCCGAAACTTTCCCTTGCAAAAGGTCTCCGGGATTTGAAACTATACCTTTATTAAATTCCTCACTGTCCACGGAACTTACAGCTCCTGTTAGATCAGACTTTTTTTGTGTTCCATATCCAACAATCACAACTTCATCCAAAGAAGCACTATCCGTTTCCAACTGGATTTCAAAATAAGACTTATCAGAGATTAGAATTTCATGGGTTTCAAATCCTACGAAGGAAATCTGAAGAGTATCTCCTTCCTGGGCTTCAATAGAAAATTCTCCGTCAAAGTTAGTGGTTACCCCACGGTTGGTTTCTTTTACCTGCACAGTAGCTCCGGGTAAAGGAATTCCATTTTCATCCAGGACTGTTCCATTAATTGTTTGCTGGATACTCTCCTCGTTGTTCTTTTTAATTAGAAAAGATTCGTCAAAAATAGGAGCTGAATTTCCTGCCTGTGTGATCAGTAAAACAGAAAGACCGATAATTAGCCTGTTCGGTTTTTTTTGTTTAAATTTAAAATACATTTTTTAAGTGATTGATTTGACATTGCTTAATTTTTGACCGCAGTTGTTGGTAGCAACTGCGGTATTTTTATGCTTAATTTTATTCCATGCGTATTATTTTAAGTGGTTAGAAATTACTATTTTATTAAGTGTATTTTAACACTTAAGTTACCACTGCGAATTAATATAAAATGTCTCTATTAAAGTTTAGTACGAGATTATCCTTCAGTTAAAAAGTTTTGATAGAATATTATTTTTGGTAACACCCAAACAATTTTTTAATAACGAAATTTTAATTCTACAACTAATACGAAAACCTTTTCATCTTCATTTTTATTAACATAAAATATTCTTCTGATGACTTTAGCTTAACATTAACTGAGTATTTAGTGTGGTAAACCTCTTTTGAACCCAATCTCTTACACTTAATAGAGTCATAAAAAATTAATCGCATCTAAATGTCACTAATTTGAGACATTCTTGTATATTTGTTCGATATTATGATAACAGCAACTAAAAAAAGAATTATAGAATCCGCCATTCAGGTCTTTAATGAAGACCTTTCTGCCCCTTTACAAAGGGTAGCAGATAAGGCATCGGTAACCAGAAGGACCTTGCATAGGTATTTTAGTGACCGGAATGAACTTGTGGCAGTTTGTGAAAAAGCCATTGAAACCAGTTGCAGGAAAGCCATGATAGCGGCCATTCAAAGTAGTAATGATCCACTTACCCAGTTAGAAAATATGCTTTACGCAGGAATTGATTGCGGGGCCAAATATTCTTTTTTCTATAAGTTGCATCAAAGTAAGGATCATAAGCATAACACCGAGAATAAGAATTGCGCTGATTATGATTATATCTATCAGCACTTCCATCAAATCATTCTACAGCTTCAGAAAAACGGAAAAGTTAATTCTGACATGTCTGCGCAGTGGATCCAGGTATTGCATTCTGGAATTATTGAAAGCACAGTGAATGCCAGGCATCATCCCACAAAGGATTTTCAGGAGATCAAAACTTTAGCCTGGACTTCCTATATAAAAGCTATTGCACCTTAAAAAAATTTACTACTATATGTCTCATTTTTGAGACATATAACGGAGAAGAATGTATTAAACTAACTTTTAAATAAATAGTGTATGAAAACTAGTAATTATGATGTAATCATTATTGGAGGCAGTTATGCCGGCCTGTCCGCAGCAATGGCCCTGGGGCGATCTATGCGAAAAGTTTTAATAATTGACAGTGAAAAACCTTGCAACCAACAAACCCCAAAATCCCATAATTTTATCACCCAGGACGGCGTAGCACCTGGTGAGATATCAGCTATAGCCAGAAAACAGGTACTAGAATACAAGACCGTAGAATCCTTAAAGGATCTCGCAGTGGGTGCTAAGAAGAAAAAGAATAATTTCCACATTACTACTAAATCAAATGGTGATTTTATAGGAAAGAAGCTCATTTTTGCTACAGGGATAAAAGACATGATTCCAGAAATAAAAGGATTTAAAGAATGTTGGGGCATTTCTATGATACACTGTCCATACTGCCACGGCTACGAATTTCGAAATAAAAGAACAGGCATTCTGACCAATGGAGACCGGGCCTTTCACTTAGCTTCTTTGGTAAAGAATTTAACTGATAAAGTAAGTATTCTTACCAATGGAAACCCCGATTTCACGCAGGAACAAATCGCTAAATTAAAAGCCAATAATGTAGATATTATTGAGAATAAAATTTCTGAATTAGAGCATAAGGATGGAGCTATTAAAAGTTTAATTTTTACTGATGGAAAAGAAATTTCCTTTGATGCAATTTATGCAGGTTTCCCCTTCGAACAACATAGCAGTATCCCCGTTTCACTAGGCTGTGAATTAACTGAGCACGGTTATATTAAAATAAACGAATTACAGCAAACTACAATTGAGGGAGTTTATTCTTGTGGAGACAATTCAGCTATGATGCGGTCGGTGGCCAGTGCAGTTGCCAGTGGAAACCTTACCGGTGCAATGGTTAATCACAATCTTACCCAGGAACAGTTTTAAAAATATAACTATGATAGAAGTATTCACCACAGATATTCCTACTCAAACTGTAGGTGATCAAATAATGAAGAATATCAAGGCGATTTTCCCGGAATTAGAAACTGATTTTGACCTCGAAGTGCCAATTATAAATTATCCTTGCGATCATAGTATTATACGGGTTGAAGGTTCCATAATTGATTCTGAAAAACTAATTTCGCTTGTAAATAATCACGGGTTTCAATGCCATATTCTGGAAGACAAAATTTGTATTAGATCACAATCTAAAAAATAAGCGGCGGGTACCTAAGCAAAGAATAAAAAAAGCTTCATTATTGCTGAATAAAAAATCCTAAAAATTTGCTACAGGGTTTACTTTATAAAATATCCAAATAATAGTAGTTTATAAAAGAAGGATTTCTAAATTTGCCGAAGTGGAAAGAATCAAAATAAATATCAGCGCTTTTTTAGGTATTGCTATACTTATTGCTAGCCTATTACCTGCCTTACATTCACTTTCCCACGAGACCTCTTTAGCGGAGGATGATATTTCATCTGTTCATATTTCTCATCTGGATGCTGAACTGGGTTGTGATGTCTGTTCGTTTCATCTTACTACTTCAGATGTTCCTGAATTCTATTCTTACACTTTATACGCTCCACTCAAGGAAGAGATTTACATAGTTTCTCTTGAAGATAAAGTAAATCCTTATCCTTTTCGACTGTTTCAACTTCGGGCACCCCCGGCTATGATTGGTTAAAATAATAATGTTTTAAACTGTCAGCATTTTGCTGCTGTTTTAAAACCAGTCTTTTTTAATTAATCACAGTGTTTTTACCATGAAGCAAACTCAATTTGTTTTATTGCTTTTTACCATTTTACCATTTTTCACCTATTCCCAACATTTAAATCTACAGGGTAAAGTTGTAGACAGGGAGGAGCGGCCACTAGAAAGCGCCCATGTTCATATTAATAATAGGTTTGTCTTAGCCAATGAAGATGGTCTTTACCGCATAGGTAATTTAAAAAGAGGTGAGTACCGTATTAGGGTTTCTTTTATTGGTTTTAGAACCTCAGATACGATAATCTCATTAAGAGAAAATACTGTGGTTAATTTTAAACTACAGGAAGACGCAGCTGCCCTTGAAGCCATTTTATTAAATGGTAGTGCCAGGCGTTCTTCCTCAGAAAATACAGAAAAGGTAAACAAAGAATTCCTACAGGAGCAATTTTCGGGATCATTGGCCAATACCTTGGAAAGACTTCCCGGGGTAAATGCGGCAGAAATTGGGTCGGGATCTTCCAAACCTATAATTCGTGGGCTTGGGTTCAACCGTGTAGCGGTAAGCGAAAACGGTATTAAACAGGAAGGCCAGCAATGGGGCGCAGATCACGGACTCGAAATTGATGCTTTTTCCGTGGAGAATATTGAAATTATAAAAGGTGTTGGAGCTATAGAGCACGGGAGCGATGCCATTGGTGGGGTAATCAAAATAATAAACGATGGAGTGCCCAAGGATGATGGGATTTCGGGAGAAGTGATAGGTCTTACCAAGAGCGTAAACAATACCCTTGCAATTTCAACTAACCTGGCATTAAAAGAGGACAAGTTTTTTTACAAAATTAAGGCTACAGCTAGTGAATTTGGAGATTACTCAGTGCCTACCAACAACATTGTTTACTTAAGCCGGAATATTCCTATATACAATCAGAAACTAAAAAATACCGCTGGAAAAGAAAATGATTTATATGGCCAAATAGGATTTCAGGGTACGCATTATAAAGGAACATTTAGCGTTAGTAATGTTTATATGAAATCAGGGTTTTTCCCAGGTTCTCATGGTATTCCATCTACAAGTAGGGTTCAGCATGATGGCGACTACCGAAATATAGAGTATCCATTTCAGCGAGTGAACCATATGAAATTCATTAATAAAAACGAATGGTTTTTTCACGATTCCAGCCTTGAAGTTGTGTTAGGTTTTCAAAATAACCACAGGCAGGAATGGAGTCGTTTCCATACACACTATACCGGGCAGGTTGCTCCATCAGTTAATCCCGACCTTGAATTGAATTTTAATTTGAATACCTACGACCTGCAGGCAAAATTCTCCAAAGACCTGGGTGAAAATCATACTACAAGCCTGGGCTTACAAACCCAGCTTCAGGATAACAATATAAGCGGATTCAATTTTTTACTACCCGAATATGTCCGAATAAATCAGGGTATATATGGAACCCATTCCTACCAGCTAACCGAAAAACTCAAGCTTAATTTCGGTGGGAGATTGGATATTAGTAAGATTGACATTGAAGGGTTTTATGACGAAAATCTATACCAATATTTAATCGAAAACGGTAGTACAGAGGCAAGTGCAAATGAAAATGCAACCCGAAGTTCCCCAACACAAAGAAATTTCAACAATATGAATTTGATGGGTGGACTACTTTATAATTTTAAAAAGCACTGGGATTTCTCCATCAATACTGGAACCAGTTTCAGGTTGCCCACCGCAATAGAGTTAGGAGCAAACGGAATACATCACGGCTCTTTTAGGCACGAACAAGGGGATCCAAACCTGGAGGCCGAAAAAGGATATGTGTTTGATGCAAAACTCAACTATAAGAAAAAATCTTTTCAGGTATCTCTAAGCCCTTATGCTTATTATTTCGATAATTATATTTTTTTAAACCCAAGCGGCCAGTTTTCCATCCTCCCCCACGCAGGGCAGATTTATAAGTTTACCCAAAGTGAAGCCGTGCTTGCAGGTATTGAATTTGATGTTAGCACCAACTTTTTTAGGAATTGGCATACCCAGCTTACCTTTGAATATTTATATAACCAACAATTAACATCGGATACTTCGCGGAATTTCCCGCTTCCATTTACGCCACCAGTTAACGGATTTGCGGAAATAGGCTATGATTTCCTTGAAGGTTCAAAAACATTTGAGGATACCGAAATTTTTGGCAATACGGTTTTTGCATTTGAACAGGATAGAATAGCGCAGAATGAAGAAATAACTCCCGGATACAGCATTTTTGGTGGAGGTTTTCGTACCAATCTCAAAATAGGGAATTTTAGAGCCAGTGTTAACCTTCAGGCAACCAATATATTTAATACTAAATATTTTAATCATACCAGTTTTTACCGTGCATTGGAAATTCCGGAAATGGGCCGGAATATTCAACTCCTGGTTAAAATACCCATCAAATAATGTCCAGGTTTAAAATACATATTACAATCTTTTTACTGGTGGGGTTTCTAATCCCTCAAGTTACGAGTGCGTTGCATTATTGGGTAGTGCCACATAATAATTACAAGTCCGGCAAAAAAATTACTATCAAGGTATCTAATAATTTTGAATACCATTCCTGTACCTATCACTTAAACGGGGTTTCACCATCAATTCTTGGTAATTCGGGGAGTGAAAAGTTTATTAAAACAAATTTGCAGGGAGTAAAAATAAAATTTTGCTGTCTTGAAAACTATGTACATCAACCCGATTATAATTTCCTTTTAAGGGGTCCTCCCGTGACAGTACTTACCGCACTATTAAATTAAAATATAAGTACACTTAGAACACATAAAATTATAAAAATGAAAACCAGGTTAATTTATTTATTCAGTATTACAGCCACTTTGTTAATTACTTCTTGTAGTGAAGATGATGACGCGAATATGGATACCCAGGCACCCGAAATTAGCATAGCCGATCCAGTTGAAGAAGAAGAGATTGCTCCTGGAGGAGAAATACACTTTGACGCTATTTTCACAGATAATGTTGAGCTTGCTTCATTTAAGTTGGAAGTACATAATTCTTTTGATGATCATACCCACGCCTCTGTAAAACAAAGCGAGAGTGAAAATAATCCGTGGAGTTATAATGAAGTTTTTGAAATTGAAGCAGGAAATACGATTCATGAAGCTCATATGCATATCCCGGTTCCTGCAGAAATTAATGGACAACCAATTAGTGAGGGACATTATCATTTTGGTGTGTTTGTTACCGATACGGCTGGGAATGAATCCCAGGCTTTTCTAGAACTTCATATTGAAGGAGAAGAGGACCACGACGATCACGAAGACGAAGATCATGACCACGACCATTAATGATCACAATTAATTAAATATGGGCTACAAAATTTGTAGCCCATATTTATATAACTCTAAAAATAGGGGTGTTTGACCTTTAATAATCAGCACTCCAAATCTCTTATGCAAAATTTTAAATTAATAATAGTCCTTATAGCGCTAAGTTTAGCTACTAAAATTCAGGCACAGCAAACCAGTTTTTCTTTTAATGGGGAAGAAATAAATGGTGTTAATTTCTGAGCGTACTACCGTGGAAAGTAACCATGAGGGATTTTTCTATAGTAATATAAGTAGTGGGGTTTATATAAAGAAAGGTATGGAACTGGGTTATGTTACCGATCTCTTCGGAAACAAACTTGAAACTATATATGCACCTGTTGATGGCTTTATACTTTATAAAAGTTTTTAATCCACCAATTAAAAAAGGAGATGGCTTGTTTAATATTGGCCACATACCAAACAAAAATTAACTAATAATTGTACAACGAAATTTATAAAAACAAAAATTAATTGTAGTTTTTCAAGATATATTAAAAAACAGGCCTCGTGATTTAGGAATTATCTTTTTAAAGTTTAAATTGTAATATGCATTCAATTTAAACCTGATAATCGACTTGATTCGAGCCCTAATTATATTATTTACTTACGTTTTTAGTCCGGTAGTGCTCGCACAATCACCGGAAGAAAAAGAAGCCTATAGATTTTCCCATATTAGTGTTTCAGACGGGCTTTCTCCCGGATCTATCAATAGTTTTTTTAAAGACAGTAAAGGTTTTCTGTGGATTGGCACATCATCTGGTTTAAACAGGTATGATGGCTATGAGGTAAAGGTTTTTAATCCGCGCCCTGCCGATACGCTCACTATTCATTCTAAGAATTACAGTAATATTTTTGAAGATCCTGTTGGAAATATTTGGGCCGTAACCTCCTGGGGCACTTATATTTTTGACCCCACCACCAGTAATTTTTCAAGTGATCAATTCAAAATCCTCCAAAAGTTTGGAATCCCTTTAAAAGAAGTAGAAAATATCAAACAGGATTCAAAAGGTAATTTTTTGTTTATTCACTCGAATGGGGGACTAACACGGTATAACCCGAATAATGAAGAAGTCGAGCAAATAGATGTTTCTAAAAACGAGAATAGCCTGGCAATTTCTAGAATTTCTGATTTCGAAGAAAATAGTGAAGGAGATTTTTGGGTGCTGTACGCCAATGGTATCCTGGAAAAATTAGATGGCAATACTCTAAAGGTAAAAGCCAAAGAAGATTTCCTCAATAATCGTTTTAATAATGATTTGCAGGAATATAAACTTGTTGTAGATAAGGATGATGACTTGTGGATTCACCTATACGGAGAACACGGGATGTTTTATTATAATCAGGGAAAAAGTGAATTTAAACATTTTGATAAAGAATCTTCTCAACTCAAATTAAACAGCAATTTAATAAGTGATATTGTGGTGGCTCCCAATGGCAGAATTTGGGTGGCAACAGATCACGGTGGGATTACGGTTATTGATAAAGAGAAAGCCGAAACTACTTATATTCTTAACCAGGTAGAAATAGAAAATAGCCTTTCTCACAACAGTCTTACTTCGCTCTATAAAGATTACGACGGAATTATTTGGATTGGCACATTTAAAAACGGGGTAGATTATTATCATGAGAATATTCTAAGGTTTCCAAACTACGAAAACTTGATTTCAGACGATAAGAGTCTTCCTTTTAACGATGTGAATGTATTTTCAGAAGATAATGAAGGTGATCTTTGGATTGGGACCAATGGTGGCGGTTTAATTGAATATAACCGAGAGAAAAAATCTTATACACAGTATAAAAACCTACCCGAAAACTCTAAGAGTATTAGTAGTGACATTGTTGTTAGTCTGCTTCAGGAAAACAATCATCTCTGGATAGGAACTTATCTTGGTGGCCTTTGTAGATATAATGGAAATGAGTTTGAAAAACTTAAGTTTAAAAATACAGATTCATCTTCAGTAGAAGTTAAAAGTGTTTGGGAATTATACAGAGATTCAAGGGGGATTCTATGGGCCGGGACTTTACAAGGCGGGCTTTATTTGTTGAGGCAAGATGAAAATGAATTTCAACATATAAACGATGTTTATAAAGGTACTCAACTTCAAAACGATGGTTATATCTCTGCCATTACTGAAGATAAAGACGGAAATATTTGGGTTGGTGGAGTAAATGGAATAGATGTTTTTAATCCCGATACTCAAAAGCATACCAGGATATCTTCTGATACTGAAAAAAATAGTATTGGGAGTAACTATATTATCTCCATTTACAGGGATAGTAAAGATTTAATTTGGATAGGTACAGAAGATGGTTTAGATCTTTTTAACCCCACAACTACGTGTTTTTATAATTACAACGAAAATGATGGTTTGCCCGGCACCAATGTTCTGGCAATTATTGAAGACAATAACGAAGACCTTTGGTTGAGTTCCTCTTATGGCCTTATTCAATTCCATAAAGATTCTTTGGTTGAAGGATCGGGTAGATTATTTCCAGATTTTAGGGTTTATGACAATAAAGACGGTTTGCAAGGAAAACTTTTTAATGCAAATGCACTATTTAAAACAAGTAAAGGGGAAATACTGGCCGGTGGTTTAAATGGTTACAATTTGTTCCTGCCAGATAGTTTTAACTTTAATCAGAATAAACCTGAAATTGTCTTTACCTCTTTTGATTTATTTAATCAGTCTTTAAAACCCAGGCAGGAAGTGAATGGCAGGGTAATCCTTAATAAATCAATAGATGAAACTTCTAATATAACTTTAAAACATAATGAGAATTTATTCTCAATAGAATTTGCGGCCTTGGATTTTTTCCAGCCTTCTAAAAATAGCTACAAATACAAACTAGATGGGTTTGATTTGAATTGGCAGGAAACAGGTAGTAATAATCGGAAAGTGACCTATACCAACCTTGACCCCGGAACTTATACTTTTTTAGTAAAAGCTTCTAATAATGACAAAATTTGGAATAACAATCCTGCCAGTCTTAATATTGAAGTGTTGCCACCATGGTACCAAACCTATTATGCTTACCTGGTTTATTTTCTTGTGCTTGTAATGATACTCTACTTGGCCCGTAAGAGAATTATTGAAAAGCACAGGCGTCAGTTTCAAATTGAACAGGAAAAAAGAGAGGCCGATTATTTACATAAAATGGACCTTATGAAGATAAGGTTCTTCACCAATATTAGTCATGAATTTAAAACCCCACTATCTTTAATTTTAGCAATAGTTGAAAAATTAAAAACAAGGTCTCTTCAGCAAGCTACCAAAGAACAATTAGAATTAGTAAATAAGAATGCAGATCGCCTTTTAAATTTAATTAATCAGGTATTGGATTTGGGCAATATTAAAAATGAATCTTTACTCGCTACTTCTAAAGCTAACATAATAAAAAGTATAGAAGAAAGCGCTAAATCCTTTGAGAGCCTGGCAGAAAAAAAGGATATAAATTATAAAATACAGCTAGAAGAAAAAGATTTTTTCACCTCTTTTGACAGGGATAAATTAGATAAAATAATTTTTAACCTACTTTCTAACGCCTTTAAATTTACACCCAAAGGAGGGGAAATTACTATAAAATGTTTAGTAAAAAACAGCGCTCGCACAGAATATAAAGATTTAAACATTCTGGTAAAAGATTCGGGTATAGGTATTTCTAAAGAAGACCAGGAAAATATTTTTGAAAGATTTTATAAAGTAGATGATCCTAACTTTAAATCTACCTCGGGGAGTGGCATTGGTCTTTCTCTGGTAAAAGAGTATGTAGCCCTTTATAAAGGCGAGATTAAAGTAGAAAGTAAGCAAGGTTTTGGAACAACATTTTTACTTCAACTTCCTTTGCCAATAATTAAAGAGGAGCAAAAAGTGGCGCAGGAAATTAAGAATGACTGGAAAGAAGAAGTCACTGGCCTAAAAGAATCTGATATTGAGGAAAATGTATCTTCAATTCTTATCATTGAGGATGATATTGATTTTCTCAATTATTTAACCAGGGAATTCGAACAATTCTATGATGTATTTGTGGCAACCAATGGGGAAAAAGGATGGAAAAAGACGCTTTCTGTACAGCCAGATTTAATAATTTCAGATTGGGCTATGCGCGAAATGAATGGGGTAGATTTATGTAGAAAAATACGCCGGGACAACAGGACAAAACATATTCCTTTTATACTTCTTACGGCAAATAAACAGGAAGAGAAGAAGCTTTTTGCTCTAAAAACCGGTGTTAGTGATTATATAACCAAGCCATTTAATTTTGAATCGCTCTTATCACGGGTAAAAAATCTTATTGCACAACGAAAGGCTTTTCAATCTGCCTACTCCAAAAAGATCAATATAGAAGAGAAAGAGATTACTATAGAATCTCAGGAAGAAAAATTTATTAGAAGGGTTTTAAATGTTATAGAAGAAAATATTGGAAATCCCGAATTTTCTGTAGAAAGTCTTTCCTGCCAGTTAGGAGTGAGTAGAACTTTTTTATATAACAAATTAGTAACTAAAATGGAGAAATCTCCGCAGGAATTAATTCGTGATATTCGTTTAAGCCGGGGAAAAGAATTATTGATAAAAAGTAATCTTACTATTTCAGAAATTGCATTTGAAGTAGGATTTAATAATCCTAAATATTTCACTAAGAATTTCAAGAAACAATTCCATATTTTACCTTCTCAGTATAGATCTAAAGTTCGAAGAAATACACCCCGATAAATTTTTATATTGCAATATATTAAGTCAATTTTAGCAAAACTTCATTTATAACTCATTGTTTTTCAATGGGTGTAAACATTTTATCCCTTATCATAACGATTTTATACCCCTACCTAACTTTATCTTTTTGGTACATTTCAAAATTGAAAATAACCACTACAACGTTTGAGAGAAGACACTTCAGGTAGTTGGAAATAATTAAACTTTAATTCATTAAATTATGATAAGGAAATTACAAAAACATTCCAGGTTTCTGTTTTTAATGATTTTATCTTTTTTAGTTTTTACCGGTACGGTGAAGGCACAGGAAGATGAACTTATAATAACAGGAACCGTAACTTCAGCCGATGATGGTTTACCTATTCCCGGGGTTACAATTTTAATACAAGGTACAAACCAGGGAACTTCTACAGATTTCGACGGAAATTATGAAATTACAGCTGCACCTAATAGTGTACTTGTTTTTAGCTACATGGGTTTTACTACCAAGGAAGTTCCGGTAAACGGGCAATCTGAACTAAATATTTCCATGGAGGTTGATTCATCTGAATTAGATGAGGTGATAGTAGTAGGATATGGAACGCAAAGAAGAACTTTAGTTACCGGGGCAAACGTTCAGGTAGACGGAGATGATATACAAAACCAAAGTACTACAAATGCTTTACAGGCTTTGCAGGGTCAAACCCCCGGTGTGCAAATAACCTCAACGTCGGGCCAGCCGGGTTCAGGAATGGATGTTGTAATTAGAGGTATGGGATCTACCGGTGATAATTCTCCTCTGTATGTAGTAGATGGGGTTCTTACAGGAGATATATCTTATTTGAATAATGCCGATATTGAATCTATTTCGGTACTTAAAGATGCAGCTTCGGCCGCTATATATGGTTCCCAGGCTTCAAACGGGGTAGTTTTAGTGACTACTAAAAGTGGGAAGAGTGGAACTTCAAGAATAACCTTAGATACTTACTATGGATTTCAAAGCGTACCAGATAAAATAGATTTATTAGACTCCCGTGAATACGCAACAATTATAAATGAAGCCGCTTTGAATTCCGGAAGTCAGCGATTTTTCAGTAATGAGGAAATTGCAGAATTGGGAGAAGGAACCAATTGGATGGATGAGATGTTTGTAGACAATGCAATAACCGAAAATTATACATTAAGCTTCTCTGGCGGAAGTGAGACTTCTACTTTCTCATCTTCTCTTGCCTATACTGGAGATGAAGGTGTTGTGGGGGGGAAAGACCTTTCCAATTATGAGAGAATCAACTTTCGGTTAAATTCAGAACATAAATTATATGATGGACTTATAACTTTTGGAGAAAACCTGACTTTCGCTTATATAAATAGTAATGGCGTAAGCGTGGGAAATCAATATAGCAATACCCTTCGTAATGCTTTTGGGGTGCCTTCATTAGTTCCAATGTATAATGAAGAAGGTGATTATTATGATACTTCCAATGATTCTGATCCCTGGTTAACCCAGTGGGCTAACCCTTATGCTTCTATGGTTTATAACAATCAGAACGAGAGCAACAATCAAAAATTACTGGGAAATGTTTATGCTGAAATTCAAATTCTGGACAACTTAAAATTCAGAACCAGCCTTGGGTTAGACTATTTTGCGTCAGAAGGCCATTCTTACCAGCCTATTTATCAACTATCGGTTTATTCATTTAGAAACAGGGATAGAGTATATCAGTCTCAAAGTAAAGGACATTCCTTATTGTGGAATAACTTATTAACCTATGATTTTAATCTATTTGAAGATCACGAATTTGAAGTTTTGTTAGGTAGTGAAGCCTATTCTTACAAGGGAACTTATATGGATGGGAGTAATGTAGATCTAATTTTTAACGATTTAAAACATAGTTGGTTAGATAATGCCCTAAATAATTCAGATGCTTCACAAATTCAAATTGGCGGTGGGCCAAATGCCGAAAATAAACGCATGTCTTACTTTGGCAGGTTAAATTATAGCTACCTGGATAAATATTTAATAAATGCCACCTTTAGGGCAGATGGATCCTCAAACTTTGGGCAGGGCAATCGATGGGGTTATTTCCCATCTATATCTGCCGGTTGGATTGCTTCCGAAGAAGATTTTCTAATAGATTCCGAAACGATCAGCTTTCTTAAATTTCGAGCAAGTTGGGGACAGGTAGGTAATCAAAACGCAGGAGCATTCCAATACCTGGCACCAATTACCTTTGCCAATACTAACTATAATTTCGGAGATGAAGAAGGCGTGCTAACACCTGGTGCGTATCCAAGCAGACTTGCAAATCCTGATCTGCAATGGGAAACTTCTGAGCAAGCTAATATTGGTCTGGATGCAAGGCTTTTTAACAATAGCCTGAATATAAACCTGGATCTTTATAATAAGACTACAAGAGATTGGTTAATTAGAGCTCCAATTCTGGCTACCGCCGGTGCAGATGCACCTTTTATCAATGGAGGAGATGTAACTAACAGAGGTATAGAGCTCGCAATTGGTTACGGAAAAAGTCACGGTGATTTTAGTTATAATGTTAGTGTAAACGGTGCTTATAATGAAAATGAAGTCGGTAATATCCCCACAGAAGACGGGATTATTCACGGGGCAACAAACCAGTTGTTTGATAATGCGCCTGAATTTTATCGCGCAGAAAGTGGCTTTCCTCTTGGATATTTTTGGGGATTGGAAACCGGTGGGGTTTTTCAAAACGAAGCCGAGGTTAGTAATCACACCGCTAACGGTGAGTTAATTCAACCTTCTGCAAGCCCCGGCGACCTTAGATACATAGATCAGAATAACGACGGAGTTATAAATGATATGGATAAAATCAATATTGGAGACCCTAATCCAGACCTTACTTATGGTATTAATTTATCCTTTACTTACAAGGCTCTGGATTTTTCCCTACGTGCCAATGGCGTAGCCGGGAATCAAATTGTACAGTCGTATAGAAATCAATCAAGTCAGTTCGCCAATCATACCACCGCTATTTTTGATAGATGGACCGGTGAGGGCTCTTCTAATACAATGCCCAGACTAACACTTGATAATAGAAATTTCACAAGATTTTCAGATATATATGTTCAGGACGGCGATTTCTTAAGGTTAAGCAACCTAACTATAGGTTATGACATTGCTCAGGTAGCAGAGAATATTGGACTTACAAAAATGAGAATTTACGCTTCTGCTTTAAACCTGTACACGTTTACCAATTATGATGGAATGGATCCTGAAGTTGGATATGGAATTTCTGAGAATAACTATTCATTTTCTTCAGGAGTAGATTTAGGATATTATCCTCGTCCCAGGACGCTTATGTTAGGCCTTAATGTAACATTTTAAAAAAAAGACATTATGAAAAGAATATATTTTTACTCAATTATTTCATTACTAATACTTTCAGCAGGAGCTTGTACAGATGAGTTTCTGGAAGCAGAACAATTGACGGAAGTTAATGATGAAAATTTTTATAGTACTCCCAGTGACGCCTATTCGGCTCTTGTAGGATGTTATGATGGTTTGCAGCGCGCATCAGGAGGAGTAGCCGGATTAAGTTATCCTGTGGCCAGTATGGTGTTATCTGATAATTTCTATGGAGGAACTGGTAATGCCGATGGTTATGGATTTCAGGCTGTAGATGAATTTGATATAAGCCGTTCTCCAGTTGATGCGAATTTGTATGAAACTTTATGGGTATCCTACTATCAGGCAATTTATCGTTGCAATGTCCTGATCAATAAAATGGACCAAATAGATTGGAGTGAAGATCCAGAACTTCGAGCTACTTATGAATCTGAAGCCAGGACCATTAGGGCCTATCTTTATTTTCAAATGGTTAAATTATGGGGTAATGTTCCACTATTAACCGAAGCTACCACAGAAAATCTGCCCCAGGCAGATCCCGAGGAAGTATATACTGTAATTGCTGAAGATCTTGCATTTGCCTCAGAGAATTTACCAAATCAATCTTATACTGCTGTAGAAGCAGGAAGAATTACAAAATGGGCTGCTAAGTCTATGTTAGCCAGGGTTTATTTGTATTATACGGGGTACTACGGCCAATCTGACCTGGTAGGACTTGTTTCACAACAAGATGCTCTACAGCATTTAGAAGATGTGATATCTTCAAGTGGTCACGGACTTCTACCAGATTATGCCAATTTATGGCCAGCTGCTTCCCTGGAAAATTTTGCAGGAGAGAATAACGAAGAAATTGTTTTCTCGGTAAAACATACCTATACCAGTGATTATAATGGAAATACAGATGGAAACCACTGGATGGTTATGTTGGGAATGCGTGAATTTACTCATTATCCTTATGCCAATGGTTGGGGTATAACGGTAAGTGATAAAATTTATGATGCTTTTGATGAGAACGATACAAGGCAGGAAGCTTCCATTATTGCAATTGAAGAAGAAGAGATTCCGTTTGATAAAGTTGATAGTCAGCGTGAGTATACCGGTTACTATACTAAAAAGTACACTCCTATGGCTAATGAAGATGGTGGTAGCGTGGTAATAGATCTTGGAGGAGAAGATTTTCAAATAGGCCAGTTTCAGGATTTCTACGTAATAAGATATGCCGATGTATTACTTATGGCAGCCGAGTTAGGCAGCCAGAATGCCCAGGATTATTTTGACCAGGTAAGAGAACGGGCTTATCAGGATGATTTTAGTTCTATAACAGTAAATCTGGAAAGAATTCAGGAGGAAAGAAGACTTGAATTTGCTTTAGAAGGTATAAGATACTGGGATCTTCTTAGAAGAGGGGTAGATGAAGCAGCCGAAGTAATTTCTGAAGATAGGACACTGCTTAGTGGAGGTAACGAGGTTAATAAAACCATATCTGCGTCTAATGTATTGGCAACCGAAGGTTTACAACAAATTCCGAATAACCAAATTACATTATCTGATGGGACTTTAATTCAAAATCCCGGCTGGTAATTAAAATATAAGATTATGAAAAATATAAAACTTTTTTCCATTGTATTGCTGGGAGCATTTTTGGTATTATTTTCTTCTTGTGAGAATGATGATATGGAACTCGGCGAAACTATGAGCCCTTCAGAAATTGATTTTGAAGTAGTCCAGGACCTTGAAACCGATCCCGGAGGAAATACGGTAATCCTAAGATTTAATACTCCTAAAGCAACTCCTGTTTGGAATTATGGAACAGGCCGTTCTACAAAAGTTGTTGATACGGTACGTTATGCTTTTCAGGGAGATTATACAATCAATTTAAGTGTTATCACTCCGGGAGGTGTTGTAGATCTGGAACCGGTAACGGTAAGTGTTACCGAAGAAAATCTTAATTATGTAAACGATCCATTATGGACTTCCTTAACTGGAGGAGTTGGAGAGTCAAAAACCTGGCTGCTGGATCTAAACGAAGAAGGAGAATCTATTTATTTTGCGGGACCTCTATACTTCTTTGGAACAGACAATGCCTGGCTTGAGGGCGGAGAGGCCTGGGACGGTGGAGACACCGGTTGTTATGGCGAAGACTGCTGGACCTGGCAACCAGAATATGAATCTAACACCTGGTTAATGCCAGCCGGCGATTATGGGTCTATAACCTTTAACCTTCAAGGTGGGCCCAATGTAACAGCCAATCATCTTATGCTTCCTGAACTTGGAGAGCAGTCAGGAACTTTCTTTTTGGATAAAGATAATCACACTCTTAGTTTAAATGATGTAGAATTACTGCATAGTACAAATAATGATGCTTGTGTAGATAATTGGACAGAAACAAGAGTTTTATCTCTTACAGAAGATACTATGCAATTAGGGGTGATTAGAAGGGATGATTGTGATGGAGCTGCTTTATTGGTTTATAATTTTATTTCACAAGAATATGCCGATAATTATGTACCCGAAGAGGAAGAACCAAGTATAGATGAAGGTTTTGAACCTACTTTTGAACAAGGCGAATTACTACAAATTTTAACCGGAGGGCAGTCTTCAGGTAGAGTTTGGGAGCTGGATGCAGATGGTAATCCAATAGATTGGATTATAGGTGGAATGGGATGGACAGAAAATGCAGATAGTTCCAGAGACTGGGGCTGGAATGCGGACTGGGATGCAGTTGCTGAAGATTCCTGGATTCGTTTTGACCAATGGAATGGAATGAATTATACCAGGTATCAAAATGGGGAAGAAACTTCCGGGACATTTAGTATTAATGAAGAAACTAATGAAATAACACTTGAAGAAAATTCTTTAATACAGGTTGATGGTCACTGGATGAGCCCTGCCACAAATGTAATAACAGTTATTAAAGCAACTGAAGATTATGAAAACGATGGACTATGGTTTGGAACTAGCTATAATCCAGATTCAGATGAATGGCTTGCTTTTCATTATGAACTTTTAGATTAAAAATTAGCCCTCAGTTTATTATTCATTTGAGTGAAATGGGACTGCCTAAATTCCTACTATAAGCCTTGAAGTTAAATATTTAACTGATTTTTACTAAATAAATTCAGGTTAGGTAGAGGTGCAGGCCAGTCCCATTTTTAAATCTATAATTAATGATTTTTAGAAAAAATATATCCCTTTTTGCAATTATAGCTGTAAGCCTTTTAATTTCCTGTTCAGACCAGGAAAGTGAAATGGAGTTTGAGCCAGAAGACAGACGAATATCTTTCAATGAAAACTGGAGTTTTTCCCTTAATAAGAATGAAAATGATTCTATATCTAATAATTCAGAATGGAAAAATTTAAACCTCCCGCATGAATGGAGCATAGAAGGTGAATTTAGTAAAGATCATCCGGCTGGTGCTGGCGGTGGAGCTTTACCCGGTGGAACAGGTTGGTATAAGAAAAAGTTTCAGAAAAAATTAGAGGATACCAGCAGTATAACTAAAATTATTTTTGATGGGGTTTACCGTGATAGTGAGGTGTGGATTAACGGAACTTACCTTGGAAACAGACCTAATGGCTATGTAAGTTTTCAATATGATTTAACACCATATCTTAATTATGGCGAAGAAAAAAATGAAATTTTGGTTAAGGTAAATAATGCAGATCAACCTAATTCCAGGTGGTATTCCGGCTCCGGAATTTATAGGAATGTTTGGCTTACTACCACAAATAAACTTCATATAGCCCATTGGGGCACCTTTATAACAACACCACAAGTAACTAAAGATAGTGCAGAAGCTGAATTACAAATAGAAATTGAAAATAGATTTGCCAGCCCAAAAGAAGCTGAGGTTACTACTACTATCTATTTTGATGATAAGGAAATCACATCCAGGAATGATGAAATTCAAATCTCTTCAGAGAAAAAAAAAGAAATTAAACAAAGCTTTCAGGTCGAGAATCCCCAGTTATGGTCTGTAGAGAATCCGCAATTATATAAGGCAGTTACGCAGATAAAGCTTGAAGATGAAATAATTGATGAGTACACGACAATTTTTGGAATAAGGGATTTTGAATTTGACCTTGATCAAGGTTTCATTCTAAATGGGAAACCCATTAAGATAAAAGGTGTGTGTATGCATCACGACCTTGGTCCTTTAGGTGCTGCTGTGAATACACGAGCCATTGAACGCCAACTGGAAATTTTAAAAGAAATGGGGGTTAATGGAATCAGGACTGCTCACAATATGCCCGCACCCGAACTCCTGGACCTATGTGATAAAATGGGTTTTATAGTGATGGATGAAGTTTTTGATATCTGGTCACAGCATAAAACGGAAAACGACTATGCCGGGGATTGGAAAGAATGGCACGAAGAAGACCTCAAAAGCATGGTACTGAGGGACCGTAATCATCCCAGTGTTTTTATGTGGAGTATTGGAAACGAAATCCAGGAACAGTGGAATGAAAAAGGAGCCGAAATTGGTAGGGAACTTTCTGCAATTGTTAAGGAACTGGATACCACCAGACCTGTGACCGCCGGGATGAACCCTCCAATACATACCAACGATGAGAATGTTACCCTTCAATTTGAAGAAGCTGCAGAACCTAATTCATTGGCAGGGTCGGGCGCTTTAGATCTTATTGGTTATAACTATGCCCACCAAACTTATACGCAACATCAGACAAATTTTCCAAATACTCCATTTATCGCCACAGAGACCACGTCAGGTTTGGCGACCCGTGGATATTATGAATTCCCGTCTGATACTACTAAGATATGGCCGGTAAGATGGGATATTCCTTTTGATGGCGGAAATCCTGATAATACAATTTCCGCATTTGATCAGGTAAGAACTCCCTGGGGATCGCTTCACGAAACCACCTGGAAAATTATAAAAAAACACGACTACCTTTCTGGATTTTTTATTTGGACAGGTTTCGATTATTTAGGTGAACCTACTCCTTATGGCTGGCCTTCGAGAAGTTCCTATTTCGGGATTGTAGATCTCGCAGGCTTTCCAAAAGACGTCTATTATATGTACAAAAGTGAATGGACCGATGAAGATGTTCTGCACATTTTTCCACACTGGAACTGGGAAGAAGGGCAAATGGTAGATGTTTGGGCGTATTATAATAATGCTGATGAGGTAGAGCTTTTCTTAAATAATGAATCCCTTGGAACAAAATCGAAAGAAGATGACGATTTACACGTAATGTGGCGTCTACCTTATACAGCAGGTACTCTAAAAGCAGTTTCCAGAAAAGATGGAAAAACAGTTCTGGAAAAAGAAATTAATACAGCGGGGGAACCTGCTAAGCTAAATCTTGAAGCAGATAGAAAAACGATCAAGGCAGATGGGAACGACCTGGTTTTTATTTCGGTTTATATCAATGATGAAGGTGGAAACCTAGCTCCCCGGGCTGGTAACTTGGTGAATTTTGAAGTAAGTGATAAGGCTGAAATCGTTGGGGTAGCCAGCGGAGATCCCACTAATCACGAATCTTTTAAAGGAAAAAAACATAAAGCTTTAAATGGAAAATGCCTGGTCATTGTAAAGGCAGGAAAAGAGGCCGGTACGGTAAGCCTAAGCGCGAAATCTGAGGGGCTTGAAGAGGCTTCAATTACGATAACATTAGAATAATTAAAAAGATGAAAACAATATTTAATACAAAAAGGAATAAAAGCGGAAAAACGCTTAGTACTATTTTTCTAAGTATTTGTTCTTTGGCTGTTATGGGCGAACTTGAAGCTCAAATACAAAACGCCGATGTACTTAACGCTCCAATTGATGTTAGTAAAGATTTTGAGGACTATGCCAACACCTTCTATTTTGCCGATGAGTTAGCATCTTTTGACCCCGAAACCGGAAAAGGAACGGTAAAATACAGACGGTATAACTTTCAAACTAGTCAGGCATTTAATAATATGTTGATGAAGCCTAACCCTGTTCCTGCCAACGAGTTTCCTGCTACCGAATATGAAGCTTCGCCCGAGCTTCCTTTTGAAATACAATTTGCTTCAGATCGTGCCATTCGGATAAAAATGGCTACCGGTCCGCAATTTCATAATCAGAAAGAATCTTTAATGTTAATAGATGGCACAGCACCAAACCATCCTGAAGCCTGGAATTATTCAAAAATAGAAGCGGGTCACGAATATACCAGTGATCATGGTAAGGTGGAGATTATTACCAAACCCTGGCACGTAAAAATTTACGATGCAGAAGGTAAGTTACTTACCAGTACAATTCATACTAGCGATGTTGCCAATACTTATACTCCCGTTTTACCTTTTTCTTATGTAAGAAGAAACAGTGACTATTCGCGAAGTATGGCAGCAGTTTTTAGTTTGGAACCCAACGAAAAAATATTTGGAATGGGAGAGTCTTTTACCCAATTCAATAAACGAGGACAAAAAGTGGTTTTATGGGTAGACGATGCCAATGGCGTACAGAATGAAACTATGTACAAGCCTATTCCATTTTATATGAGTAGCCGTGGTTACGGGGTTTTTATGCATACTTCTTCCCCAATTACGGTAGATGTAGGTAAATATTTTAATGCCGCCAATAATATGATGATTGGTGACGATGAAGCCGATTTGTTCGTATTCCTTGGTGATCCTAAAGATATTTTAGATGAATACACCAACCTTACCGGAAAAACTGAAATGCCACCGCTTTGGTCTTTTGGTTTCTGGATGAGTAGGATTACTTATTTTTCTGAAGATGAAGGACGGGAAATTGCCGCCAATCTTCGGAAACATAAAATTCCCAGCGATGTCATTCATTTTGATACTGGCTGGTTTGATGTAGACTGGAGAAATAATTATGAATTTGCTGAAAATCGTTTCGAAGATCCTGTAGATATGATGGAAGATTTGAAAGAAGACGGTTTTCACGTATCCCTATGGCAACTTCCATATTTTACTCCTAAAAATACTTTATTCAACGAAATTGTAGAAAACGATTTGGCGGTTAAAGATGCAAAAGGAAACCTACCCTACGAAGACGCGGTACTCGACTTCTCCAATCCTGAGACTGTTTCCTGGTATCAGAATAAGCTTAAAAAATTGTTTGATCAGGGAGTTGATGTATTTAAAGTAGATTTTGGTGAGGCTGCTCCAGGCAACGGCATTTATCATTCGGGACGCACCGGTTTTTATGAGCATAATCTTTATCCACTGCGATATAATAAAGCGGTAGCCGAACTTACTAAAGAGGTAAAAGGCTATTCGTTAATTTGGGCCAGAAGTACCTGGGCAGGAAGCCAGCGATATCCTCTGCATTGGGGCGGTGATGCAGCAACCACTAATACTGCGATGGCAGCCACCCTCCGGGGCGGACTCTCATTAGGATTAAGCGGATTCAGCTTTTGGAGTCACGATGTGGGCGGTTTTGTAACAAAAGCTCCTGAAGATCTATACCGAAGATGGACGCCGTTTGGAATGTTATCTTCTCATGTAAGAAGTCACGGAGAGCCACCAACAGAGCCCTGGCTTTATAATGAAAGTTTCTTACAGGCATTTAGAAAAGCCGATAACATGCGGTACGAGTTAATGCCCTATATCTACGCCCAGGCTAAAGAAAGTTCAGAAAATGGACTGCCTATGATGCGTGCACTTTTTGTTGAATTCCCTAATGATGCCGGTTCCTGGTTAATAGACAATCAATATTTGTTCGGCTCAGATATGCTGGTTGCTCCATTGTTTGAAGAACAAACCGAAAGAGACGTATACCTTCCTGAAGGAACCTGGATAGATTATCAAACCAAAAAAGTTTATAAAGCAGGATGGCATACTATTGAAGCCGGGGAAATACCAATTATCGCTTTAGTAAAAGACGGTGCTATTATTCCGCATATAAAATTAGCCCAGTCAACCCAGGATATGGATTGGAATGAAATCAATTTAAAAGTTTTTGCTTCTGAAGATACAAATTCAGCATCAGGAAAATTATTTCTGCCTGATGGAGAAGAATTGCAAACTATTTCTGTCTCAAAAAAAGGAGACGAATTTGAGGTTGATGAAAACCCATTGAGCGGGCAAACCACGTTTAAAACTGAATGGGTTAAATAATCAAATTTAAAATTAACCCCAATTTTATAAAAATTGCCATATAAATATTAAATATATGATTAAGAAAATACTATTTCCCTGCCTGATATTATCATTCTTAGCTTGTGATAAACAACAGGAACCTGCAGATAGTTTTAAACTGGCCTCACCTAACGGAGAGAACAAGATAAGTTTTAAACTGGATAATAATAAACCTGAGTATGCAGTAAGTCACGGAGATATTGAAGTGCTTTCGCCTTCAGCAATGGGTTTTGTGCTTAGAGACAATGATTCCCTGAATAATTTTGAGATCGTAAATACTAAAGAATCTTCATTCGATGAAACCTGGGAACAGGTTTGGGGAGAAAAGCACGAGATAAGGAATTATTACAATGAACTCGTGGTAGAGCTTCAGGAAAAAAACGATTCTAAAAGAAAGCTTGAAATCCAGTTTAGATCTTATGATGATGGGATAGCTTTTCGGTATATTTTTCCGGAACAGGAAATAGAGGATAGTATTTTTATCATGGACGAGCTAACCACCTTCAATTTAAAGGAAGATGGAAAAGCCTGGTGGATTCCCGCCTACGCCGAGCAGCGCTATGAATACCTTTTTGAAAATTCAAAAGTAAGTGCTTTAGATACTGTGCATACACCGCTTACAATAGAAAGTGAAAGCGGACTAGCGTTGAGTTTCCACGAAGCTAATCTTATAGATTTTGCAAGTATGACACTGGAGCATACTTCCGGCACCCAGTTAAAAGCTAACCTGGTGCCCTGGGCCGATGGTGTGAAAGTAAGGACCAAAGGAACTTTTAAATCTTCTTGGAGAACTCTGCAAATTGCTGAAAAACCTACCGATTTAATAACCTCCTACCTTATTTTAAATTTAAACGAACCAAACCAAATTGCTGATACCAGTTGGATAAACACCTATAAATACCTTGGAATTTGGTGGGGAATGCATATCGGAAAATACACTTTCTGGGAAAGTGAAACTCAGGGTGCTACCACAAAAAATGCAAAGGAACATATAGATTATGCCAATGAACTGGGTATAGACCACCTTCTAATTGAGGGCTGGAACAAAGGCTGGACTCCCTCTTGGTATGAAAACGCCATGCACCAGTTTAGCTTTACTAAAGAAGCCGATAATTTTGATCTTAAAGAAGTAACCGATTATGCTTCAGAAAATGATGTTCGCATCATTGGATATCATGAAACCGGTTCAAACCTGGATAACTATTTAGAGCAGATAGATAGTGCATTTGCTTTGTACAATAAAATGGGAATCCACGATGTAAAAATTGGCCATGTAGGATCAAAATTAAATATGAAAGAATGGCACCACGGACAGTTTGGGGTGAATTATTTTAGGTATGTGTTAGAAAAAGCTGCCGAGTATAAGCTAACCGTACTTTTTCACGAACCTATAAAAGATACCGGTGAACGCCGAACGCTTCCAAATATAATGGCCAGGGAAGGTGCTCGTGGGAATGAATACAATGCCTGGAGTGATGGAAACCCGGCAAATTATACCACGATTTTACCATTTACCCGATTGCTATCTGGTCCCATGGATTATACCGCGGGAATTTTAGATGTTGAGGTAAGCCAGGGTTATGATGGGAGAAGAGTGCATTCAACTTCCGCCAAGCAAATGGCACTTTTGGTAACCGTTTACTCTCCAATTCAAATGTTGGCTGATCTTCCAGAGAATTATGTAGATAAACCTGAATTTCAATTTTTAAAAGATGTCCCGGTAGATTGGGAAAACACAAAGGTTTTAAACGGGGCAATTGGCGAATTTATCACCACCGTAAGAAAGGATATTGATAGCGATGATTGGTACTTAGGAAGTATCACCAATGAAGAAAGTCGCGAGCTGGAAATTCCTTTATCCTTTTTAGATGAAAATGCTACTTACGAAGCACAAATCTATGCTGATGCTGAAGGTACCGGTTACCAGAACAATCCTGCAAAAATAGCGATAAGTAAAAAAGAAGTTACTTCCAAAGATAGCTTAAACCTGGAATTGGGTGAAAGTGGAGGTGCCGCTATAAGGTTTAAGAAGTTATAGTGCTTTCCCAGAATGCTAAGTTATTAATACATTCAGAATTAAAATATTATGAAAGAAACTAATTCAAAATTAAAGGCCTTATTCCTTGTCTTTTTTATCAGCCTGGGATGTTTGGCCTGTTCCGAAGATGATGATGTTACTGAAGAAACACCAATTCAGGAGCCGACATTAGAAGCATCACCTGCTTCTCTCAGTTTTGAGGCTTCAGAACAAACACGAACTGTGGAAATTTCCAGTAATTCAAACTGGGAAATCACGACCTCAAGTTTAGAGTGGATAACGGTGACCCCGCTTTCAGGTGAAGAAGATGCAACAGTAAATTTAACGGTGGCTTCCAATGAAAATACCGAAGCAAGATCTGGCAGTATAATAATTACTTCGGGTGATATATCCCGGGAAGTCTCAGTTTCGCAGGAAGCAACAGAAGAAGCTGAAGAAGATGTGGAAAGTAACATTCCACCGGATGATTCTAATATGCGTAATCTAACCAGTGTTGAACTTACAGCTGAAATGGGCGTAGGATGGAATCTTGGAAATTCCCTTGAAGCTATCGGCGGTGAAACTGCCTGGGGAAATCCAATAGTGAGTAAGAGGTTAATAGATTCAGTTAAAAATGCCGGTTTTGATGCCGTGAGGATTCCGGTGGCCTGGAGTAAATTTTCAGATGAAGCAAACTTCGAAATTCGTGAAAGCTGGATGCAACGCGTAAAAGAGGTGGTGAATTATGTGCTGGATAATGATATGTATGCAATTGTAAATATCCATTGGGATAATGGCTGGATGCAACCTACTTACGAAGATCAGGAATACGTAAATGATAGGCTGGAAATTATGTGGAAACAAATAGCCATTAATTTCAGGGATTATGATGACCGTTTACTCTTTGCCGGTACCAATGAAGTTATGGTAGAAGGAGATTATGGCACTCCTACCGAAGAATATTATACGGTACAGAATAGTTTTAACCAAACATTTGTAGATGCCGTGCGGGAAACCGGCGGACGAAATCACTACCGCCATCTGGTTGTTCAGGGCTTTAATACCAATATAGATCATACCGTGAATTTCGCCGAAATTCCTGAAGATGTATTGGAAGAGCGCCTTATGGTGGAAGTGCATTATTATGATCCTTACGATTTTACTTTAAACGAAAATAGCGATGTCTATGAATGGGGGGAAAATGCTGAAAATTCTCAGGAATGGGCTAATGAATCTTTTGTAGATGAGCAGTTTAACCGAATGAAAACAAACTTTATTGATAAAGGGATAGGCGTGATTCTGGGAGAATATGGCGCTATGGCCAGGTTGAATGTAGAAGACCATGCAGCTTATCGTAAAGCCTATGTGGAATATGTAACCGATGCAGCTCTTGAATATGGGCTCGTACCGTTTTACTGGGATAACGGCTTTGTCGGTGACCATGGCTTTGCATTATTCGATAGGGATAGTGGCGCCGTTGAATTCCCCGAAATTCTTAAAGCCATAGTAGAATAGTAAAATTATGAAACTAGCTACCAACTTTTCACTACTAATATCTACGTTTCTTGGCTTGTTGAGTTTTTCAGTTTTTAGCCAGGAAGAAGAGGAATTAATATGGTATAATTCTCCTGCAGAAAACTGGGATAATGCTTTGCCCGTTGGGAATGGCAGGTTGGGAGCTATGGTTTTTGGGGATCCAAAAAAAGAAAGGATTCAGTTAAATGAGGATTCCTTATGGCCGGGTGGTCCTGATTGGGGCAATAGTAAAGGCAACCCTGAAGATTTAGCCAAAATTAGAAAATTGGTTAAAGAAGGCAAACTAAAGTTAGCCGATAGTTTGATGGTAGAACGATTTTCGTATAAAGGTGTTACCCGTTCTCACCAGACTATGGGAGATCTTTTTATAGATTATAATCATAAAAATATTTCCGATTACAGACGTCAGTTGAATTTAGCAACGGCAATTGCAGAATCTTCTTTTAAAGCCGATGGATATCAGTTTTCCCAGGAAGTATTTAGTTCAGCTGAAGATGATGTAATGGTAATTCATATAAAAACTTCCAATCCCGAGGGGATGGATTTTGAAGTTTTTTTAGACCGTCCTGATGATAAAGGGCATAAAACTGTTTCTGTTTCTTCTCCTAATAACGATATTCTGAGAATGGAAGGAATGATCACCCAATTTGGAGGTGCTAAAAATTCTGAAAAAGCGGCTTTGGATTATGGTGTTAAGTTTGAAACCCTGCTGAAAGCAAATAGTAATAAAGGAAAAATTTCTGCTCACGAGGGTGCGCTTAAGTTTGAAAATGTAGATGAGGTCACTCTTTATCTGGTTTGCAATACTAGTTTTTACGATGAAAATTATCCTTCTAAAAACACAGAAACCCTTAAAAGTTTAAAAAATAAGGATGTAAATGAAATAAGAAAAAGTCATATTAAGGACTACCAGAAATTCTACCACAGGACTTCTTTTAAAATAGCTCAGAAAGACATTGATAGCATTCCAACAGACCGGCGACTGGAGTATGTTAAAGATGGAAAGGAAGATTTAGGACTTATAGAGAAATTATTTCAGTATGGGAGATACCTGCTTATTTCGAGTTCCAGGCCCGGTACTAATCCGGCGAACTTACAAGGAATTTGGAACGAACATATAGAAGCGCCCTGGAATGCCGATTATCATTTAAATATTAATCTCCAGATGAATTACTGGCCTTCCGGCCCGGCAAATTTGAGCGAACTGCAGGAACCGCTCTTTGATTTAACAGATCGACTTATTGAAAGAGGAAAAATACTCGCCAAAGAACAATATGGAATGAAGGGCACAGTCGCGCATCAAACAACTGATCTTTGGGCAACGCCATGGATGCGTGCAGAAAGAGCAAATTGGGGCGCCTGGATTCATGGTGGCGGATGGATAGCCCAGCATTACTGGGAGCACTTTCAATTTACCCAGGACACGCTTTTTCTAAAGGAACGTGCCTATCCCGCCCTAAAGTCTTTTGCTGAATTCTATGCCGATTGGCTTTCTAAAGATCCACAGACTAATAAATTGGTTTCCTTTCCCGAGACTTCCCCGGAAAACAACTATATCAATAAACAGGGAGATACCGTAGCAATTTCCTATGGCACCACTATGGGCTATCAAATTATGGCTGAAGTCTTTGACAATACTATAGCAGCTTCTGAAATTATAGGAGTTGAAAATGATAAATTTATAGAAGAAATAAAAAGTAAACGCGAAAAACTTACCTCTGGAATAGAGATAGGTGAGGACGGTAGATTACTGGAATGGAACGAAGCCTTTGAAGAACCCGAAAAAGGGCACCGACATATTTCACAATTGTACGCTTTGCACCCGGGTGACGATATTACAAGCGGCCAACCTGAATTATTTGAGGCTGCCCGTAAAACCATAGATTATCGTTTAGAACACGGTGGGGCAGGACCGGGATGGAGTAGGGCCTGGATTATAAATTACTATGCACGTTTGTTAGATGCCCGGGAGGCCTACAAACATATTGAAATCTTTATGCAACGCTCAATTTATCCTAATTTATTGGATATACATCCACCTTTCCAAATTGACGGTAATTTTGGTTTTACCGCGGGAATTGCTGAAATGTTGCTTCAATCCCACGAAGGCTTTTTAAGGATACTTCCGGCGCTTCCTAAGGAATGGGCTAATGGCGAAATTAAAGGATTAAAAGCCCGCGGAAATGTAGAAGTAGATATATCCTGGCAGGACGCTAAACTTACTAAATTAGTACTTAAATCGATAAAGAAGCAACGGCTTAAAGTAAGATATCAGGATGAGGAAATCGAGGTATTGCTCGAGGAGGGTGAAAATAAATCTATAATATTTTAGAACAAAAATATTTTTTGAATCTTCTCTAATTCAACCCGGGAGAAATTATTCCGGTGGTAAGGCATTTTGCAACTAATTCAGTAGTATTTCTACAACCACTTTTTTGCAAGACGTTTCTTCTATGGGTTTTAATAGTGTGAGGGGATAGGTTTAGTTCTTTCGCAATTTGTTCGGCATTTAAGCCTCGGGACAATCTAATTACTATCAATTTTTCCTTTTCTGTCAATAATTCAGAAAAATCGGTCGCTGCATTTTCCCCGGCGTCAAATTCACCTTTAGAAATATCGACATTAAAATAAGATTTTCCACCATTCATATGAATAAAAGAAACAGCGTTTGTGCTGGTAACTTTAAGGTGAGAGACATCGGTTTGAATGCATAACACATTTTCTGGAGTGCCGTTTTCTAAAACACTTAAGGGGAAAGCCTGGTACAACATGGTTCGTACTTGTCCGCTTGCATCTTCCATCCGATAAGAAAATATATTTTTATAGTTCAATACATTTTCTTTATCTAAAAACGAGGTATAAAAATTATTGATAACCTTACTTTTAAGGCTTAGGGTTTCCATTTCTTAGGCAATTACGGTTTGCAATAGATCCTGTAGATTAATATCCCTGGCTTTCTTCCCCAAAAAACGTTCTACCGAATCGGAAACATATTCCAGACCAAAATGATGAAGGTTTACAATATACAGATAGGAGTCTCCCGGGGCGAAAATGGAGGCAAATCTTTTAAATTCTTCAGAAATTTCAAAAGGCCGATACTCTTTTACTTGGCGGGAATACATCTCCTTCCAGTATTCTGAGATTTTTTCGAAATCCTTTTGCATAGAGTACATGGGTTTGACGCAATAAATATAGGAATTTAAAAGATTTGCCTCAGTCTTTTCAACCTCCTGGAAGAAAAATTATATAAATGAAAAAACCTCCAGTAAAATCCTGAAGGTTTTTGCGTCAAATACTTTTTTATGGGTTTAAAATTTAGATACTCATAAACGTTAATCCCCAAATCAAACATTTAAGAAGTTAGCCCTACCCGAACTTCTTTGTGAATCTAACCTACCAATAAAATTAGTATTTTGATAAGGCTAAGATAGAAACAGGAAATCATTTATAAAATACCACTTTAGAGGTAATTTTACTCGATAATTGAAATTTGGATATTACGTAGTTATTTCTTGGTTAACGGTCACTATTATTCATTTAACAATTTATCGGCTGCCAGTACTAAAAATAGGTAATCTGTAGTACCGCCACCTAAAACGTATTCAGTTTGCTGCCAAAGGAATGGCCATTCCAGCAATTCAGGGAAATCTGGGCGAATTAATGCCGTTCCGGAGCCAATTCCACCAGGAGTAAAAGAAAAATCACCTCTGTTCATTCCGTAAGCCTGGGTTAAAGAGCGCGAACCAACTCCCGAGGCAAAAGAAGAAGTATTTACGCCGGGATGCGTTCCTAGAACGAAGTTAAGTGCATTCAGCATATATTTCTTCGGAAAGATTTCAGGAAAAGCGGTATGTAAAAAATATTGTTTCATCCCAAAATTCTGAATTCCCCAACCGGCACCCCAAATATCGGGTTCGTAAGGCATTCCGTAAGGAGTTTGCGCCCCCAGTTTCTCTACTTGCTGATAATAATTTTCTACTGAAGCTTTTATTTTATTCCTGAAATTTTCATCCTGGATTTCATCAAAAACCGGGGCGATTACCCAGCCGGTTTGCGCAATATTTTCGGAGAAAATATCAGTGTTTTCAGTAATAAAATCTTCATATTTATCTTCAGAAGTACTTTTTAAAAGTTCTACACTCAAACTGAGTTTATCTACCGGATTATCTGTACCTGTATTTTCCCAGGTTTTTTTAGCTATTTCCAGGGCGTCTTCGGCAAGTTCTGTATTAAAATCTTCTAGCGTTCTGTAAGTTGCAGCCAACGCTGCTGCACTTTGTAATTCCCTACGTGGATTGTCTTCGGTAAATACCCAGCGATCATCGGGTGCACCTTCCTGGCCAAGAGGAATATCTGCAGAAGTTTCTGTTTCTTTATAAATTTCACCATCAGAATGATTTACCGGGTCACCCAGCAAAACATACTGGTCTAAAGTTGGAACGATCACCCCGCGATAAAATCTGCCCAAAGATTTATAACCATTCACGATGTGAATGGTCCCGTGTTCAATTTGCTGAAGAAAATCTGGCTTTCCATCGGGTTGTAAAATATTTACCGTTTTGGTTTCCTGGTTTATCGTGGTATTGTCATAATCTTCCTGAAAAATCTCGTAAATATGCGAAAGCCCCTGTATGGTGGAAGCCTGGGATTCTATTCTAAGGTCGTAATCACCGGCATCGTGCCAGCCACCGGCATCAAGTCCGGGAACGTGCTCTCCGGGTTCAAAATTAGTTAAGGTTTCGGAGCCTTGTAGGTAACCGTCAAAATGGTTGGTGTCTACCGGCGCCATTCTTGCATCGTCTAAATGGCAGCGGCCGTGCCAGATTTTATACCTATCATTTACCAGCATATGGCACATTTGCACCGGTAAAAAATATTCTAAAGTGGGCTGCCAAACCTCACGTTTATAAACATCTTTGCTAACCTTAAATGCTTCAGTAGTATAATCGCCGTATTTTACAACATACATTCCCGGTTCTTTAATATTTGTGAAATCCAATTGATAGTACTTATATCTCAGAAATTCGCCCCATTCCGAAGGATTTTGTGAAATTATCTCGGTAAAACCGCCTTTGTTATTTACCCGTAATAATTTAGCTTCTTTCAGGTTGGTGTCATTTTGTTCGGTTTCTATCACAGCAATTTTTTCCTGCGCCGGATGATAACCTACCTGTGAAATTTGAACTACCGGATCGTAAGTATAACCTTCCATTGTATTTGGAGTAATAAGCCATTCTATGGCATTACTTGTAGCTCCAGATGGTACTAAAGACCTTACCACAAACCAGCCGTTACTATGTTGGGCACGGCCGTCTATTAATTCTAATTGATTTCCTTTTAAATTTTCAATTTTTAAGGTTTGTTTTGGCGTTCCGGGAGCAATAACCAGTTCTTTTCCCATGGCCATAGGCTCTATCTGATATTCATCTTTATCATCATAAGCTCCGGGACCGTTTGCCTGGCGGTTAAAAAGTCCGAATTCATTATCCATATAATAGGATTTTCCGAAAAGGTAACCGGGGAAGAATTCGATGTTCATCCCAACTTTTCCAATCCATTCTTCGGGCAAGGCTTCATCTAGATCTACCACGATTTTAAAGGATTTTCCCTGCGGAATTATTTTTAGATTATAAGAAAATTCCAGATTTGGATATTCAATAGGATTAAATCCTTTTCGGTTTTTGGCTTCATCAGGATAAGCCATTTTTACGCTAATTGTATTCTTTTCCCTGTCTACAACGCGTTCCCCAACTTTTGGAACCGGTTGCCATTGCCCTGGGGTGGGCTCCAGGCGTAAATCGCCATTGGTTGCTACCCTGATTCCGTTTTGGATAATTCCAACGCCGCCTTGATGACTTTCCGGGTAAAAATCATGCGCTAGCATAACATTGAGTCCGCGCATTTCTAAATATTCCTGATCGTTAATTCTTAAGCTATCACCCTGGTTTTGGGCAAAAATTGTTGTTATTGAAAAACAAATTAGAAAAGGGAGTAATAGTGGCTTCATATTAGTGAGATTTGACTATAAACTATGCAGATAGGTTTATAAAAGTTAGTTGATGGTTCTTTATTTTTAATCGAAAATTATTAAATCTGTTGAAAATAAAGAAAAAACAAATGAATGGCCAGAAAAGCGCTTTATTTCTGACTATAAAGGGATTATAAATAGCTAAAAATATTCATTTCACTATAATACAGTAAAAAGATGAGGCTGTATAACTTTAACCGTCAGCTTCGTATTCCTTTTAATCGGTAACTTATTATTCGTTCAGGAGTTCATTTGTTGCATTAACAAGAAAAATATAGCTGGCTCCAATATCTACTATATATTCATTTTCTCCCCAGAAAAAAGGCCAATTCTCCTTATTCTCAGGGAAATCTGGATTCATTAATAAAATACCCGGTACAACCCCTCCAGCTATAAAGCTGAAATCTGCGCGGTTACTACCGTAGGCAACTTTCTTGGTTTTAGTGCCCACTCCTGATACGAAAGATAAGTTGGAGTGCGGATGCCTTCCGAAGATATAGTGCAATCCTTTAAATACATGCTCTTTATCTACTAAATCGGGATACAGTTTATGCGCTCTGTAATTTGCGATGGCAAAATCTATAATTCCGTGATTTCCACCCCAACCCGGTCGGCGGAACATAGGCACACCGTAAGGATTGTCTTTTTCCAACTGATCTATCTCGCTTACATATTTTTGAACATAATCTTTTAGCTTATTATTAAAGTTTCCGTCCATATGAGGCGCAGCGTGTAAAGCGATATCGATGGTTCTTTCAAGACTTTCATCCATTGCCTTCCAGATTTTAGCTTCAAAGGCTTTTGCATATTTTTCATCTTTAGTGGTTACATAAAGCTGCATGGAAGCATTCATTTCACTGAGTTTCAAAAAACGTGCAAAATAACCGGAAGAGGCTTCCTGTGGCGGCATATTTTCATTTTCCGCCCATAATTTTTTTGCTAATGCATTGCATTCTTCAGATAAAGAAGAATTGTAATCTTTTAAAGCTCGACTCGCTGCTGCCAATGCACCAGCGGTTCGGTAATCCAGGTAAGGAGACCGCTCTGTAAAGACCCATCTGTCATCTAAAGTACCGCTAGACAAACCATCGCTCTCAAAAGGCTCCAACTCCGGATTATAAGGCAGGTTATCAGTTTCTGTAGATGCATCTCCAAGATGGTGGTACTGGTGCAGGTTAGGAACCACTATGCCCCGCACCGGGTGCCCAATATTATTAATCTGTGCCACAAGATTTAGGGTTCCGTGTTCAATTTGTTGCAGGATATCTATTTTTCCATCAGGTCGATGAATATCTACATAACGATTTTCTTGATTAATATGGGTTTGATCGCGCTCTAGCCCGAACTCTTCCCAGGATGCTACAAGATCTGTAATTGTGAGACAATGTGTGCCGGTTTGAATATCGTAGTCTCCTGCGTCAAACCAACCTCCTACATCAAGTCCGGGAATATGCTCATAGGGTTCAAATTTTGTATCTGTAGAAGATCCCATACTGTAGCCATCAAAATGTTCCTGATCAAGTGGTGCTTGTAAGGCATCATCCATAAAAGGTCTTCCGTGCCAGGTTCGGTAGGCTTCATTTACCTTCATATGATCCATCTGCACGGGAAAAAATATATCTAGTGTTGGATGCCAGGCCGTTTCATAAACTTGCTCACTAATGGGGAAAGTATTTGTAGTTTGATCTCCATATTTAATATAATAAATCCCTGTTTCAGCAACATCGGAAAAATCAAATTCAGCATAATTATACCTAAAATGCTTACCCCATTCTGTAACCTTATTGCTTAATTTTTCAACGGTGTTTCCTTCAGGAGTTACCTGGTATAAAGAAGCAGTCTGGAGTTGATTATCATTTTTATCCAATTCAATAATAGCAACCTTTTCCTGCTCCGGGTGATAACCTACCTGCGAGAAACCAATATTGGGATCTCGTGTCCAGTTAGAGACCGTGTTGGCTTTTAAATGCCACTCTAAAACCTTTCCGGTCTTATTTGCCGGTAGTATACTTCGGGTAACGAACCAGCCGTTTTGAGCTAGACTTCTCCCATCAAATAAAGAGATTTCCGTTTCTGAAGTTAATTCTACGTGATGGTAAGGGTCTTCTGGCGCCAGGATAATTGTATTGCCACTGGCAAGCGGTTGCGGCTCAATAAATTCTTCTTCTCCACGGGTATCCAGGGTAGAATGCCCGGCAAACTGCGTTACTTTTTCGCTAATTGGTTTTATTCGGGTATTACCAGACGGATAAAGGGGAAAAATACCGGGATTACCATTTACCAGGTAGGTTTTTTCAAAATAAGCAGCCGGTAAAAATTCTAAATTAAATCCGGCTTTACCTTCCAGATCATCAGGAAGAGGTTCATCGAGATATACAGAAATATTCATTCCTTCTCCTTCGGGTTTAACTATAATTTTTGAAGTGAAATCCAGTTGCTCATACCTCGTAATTACTTCTATTGTATTGGAAGAAGGATCTACCATACGTTCTACAAGTGAAGGTACAAGATCCCATTGTTCCGGCGTGTTCTGTAACCTTACCGCACCACCGGTGCTGCTTCTCATCCCGTGATGGATTAGTTCAATCCCTGCGTTTTTTTCATCAAAAAAGAATCCGTTATACTCGTTGCTAAAAACTAGGACGTTGAGCCCATGCGTTTCAAAATATTCTTTTTCGTTAAGCTCAAGTTGAGCAAATATTTGGCCAGTACATAGGGTGCAAAAAACGATAAGTACCCAATTCTGAACTGAGGATTTTTGATGCATAAGTGTTTAGTTTTTATAAAAGTATAAAATAATTGTTAAATACACACTTTATTATTTTTCAGAGAAAGAATGGAAAGAGATTGATTATTTTGAATGTTTTTATCAATGAAGTATGATAGCTTATCAATTGAAGAAACTTAGGAAGACGAATTGCATTATAAGGGACGGAGTTTAGTACTTCAGCCATTATAAAAAAGGAATAAGCTAAAATGGGTTGGTAAAACTTCAGTTTGATTTTACCCGGGAAGTTAATATTACTCCAATAAAAACAACGCTAAGGCCAACAATATCCATAATCTTAATTGTATCACCAAAAGCTAACCAGGCCATTAGCATAGTTACTGGTGGGCCCAGGTAAAATAAACTTGCCACCCGGGTGGCATCAAGCCGTTCAATTAACCGCCACATGAAGATATACGCCCCGAGTGAGACGGCCAGAATGAGCCATATCATGGCAAAAGTAAATTCAGAAACCCATTTTGCAGCTAAATTTTCAACAAAAATTGCTGGAATAGCTAAAGCCAGCATAGTGGCGAAACTCTGATAAAAAAGGGTTTGGTCTAATGGCAGTTTTTCGTTCTTATCATTTATTTCCATTTTGCGCTGAATTAAAGTCGCAATGGTGATTCCTATAACCGATGCTAATGGAATAAGATAACCAAAAATTGAACTTGAATTGCTAAAATCTATCCGAAAAGCTACGGTTAATACCACACCTAAAAAGCCCATTATTAATCCCCACCATTGATATTTATTGGTTTTTTCATTGGTAACATAACCGGAAAGAGCGCCGGTAGCTAGCGGCTGCAATGCCACTATGAGGGCTACAATCCCTGCCGGAACTTCCTCAACAAGGGCCAGTAAAACGCAGGTTAGCCATACCCCATGCGCCAAGAAACCTATCAGCATATTGAGGGATGCCGCTTTAAAACCTACCCATTTCAATCTTTTTCTTATAATCAGGTATATCACCAATAATACAGTTATTACGAGATATCTTAGGAAGATTAAAGTGAAGGGCCCGGTATAGGGAAGGCCGTATTCAGCTCCTATAAAGCCGGAGTTCCATAATAAAACAAAGCCTACAATTAGTAAAATTGTACTTCTTTTCATAGTAGCGGTTTTACTATAACCTGCTGTTTAGCCATTGAAAGTATACAGTTATTAGATAAATCACAATAGAAAAAGGGAGGATTTTATACCTCCCTTAATTCTAAATTTGCTCAACGAAATCTAAAAAAACTTTTTTATGAAGCTCAAGGTTTAAATTTGGAGATACAGATACCCGGGCAATATAATCTTTGTCGGCTTCTTTAGTTGTTCCCTGGGTAGACGTTGCAGGAATTGTCCAGTAACAACCTTTTAACTGCCCATAGCTCACACAATATTTACTTTCGTTGGGGATTTCACTAATCATCATATTAATTAGTTTTTGATTTAATCCCCGTTTATAAGCTTCTCGCTCTTCGGCGGTATTTCCTTTTGTTGGAAGATCTAATGAAAATACAGATGGAGTAAAGCCTTGATCAGCTAATTCTTCTGACACAAAATTGATTTTCGCCTCTGGTAAGGTCTTCCTGATAAAATTCACAAATTCCCGGGTATTCTTGTAGGCATCGGCAATTCTTTGATTCATTGAAGGTAATTGTTCCGCCAATATTTCAACCTGAAGGGCTGTAGCTTCATTATCACAAAATACAAGATGCTTTTCTATCTTGCTCAATAAATTTTCTGCTTTTTCATTCGCTACACAGTAACCGGCCGTGCATTTACCACCACTTGGGAATTTAGATCCGCTAACGTATGAAATTGTTCGTATGGAGGATAATATTCCGTCTTTAGCTAAGAATTGTACGTTGGGACAGAAGGTTTGATCTAAAATAAATACAGGATCTATAGCAGTTTTTCCACGGGCAGTTTTACGCTCCTTGCTTAAAGCGTCCCTTAATTTTTGGAGATCAGGTACTTCAACCCTGGGATTGGTAGGGATTTCAGCTATAATATAAGGAACGGCATCTTCTTTCGCTACCTGGTCTAAAACCAGAGCCGTACTTTGCACCATATCATTATCTCCGTCTACCGGTAAGTCTACAATTTCAACATTTTCCAGGCTGGCAGCAACCCGTCTCGCCTGGTCGTTTGTACCACCATAACAATTAGGAGGAACAACAATTTTAATAACCTTTCCAGGATGTTTTTCCAGCGCCTCGTCAATAAGTCCCATCATAATTGCATATTGCATCGAAAGTCCGCAAGAGGCAAGTAAGGCATGGGAATTTGTGCCGGTAATATTTTGGATTGATGCAATTACACTAGCTTTATTGTTTTCAATATTGTTGCGGTTAGAAGAAGGTTTACCTACTAATTGTTTTAAAGCAGAAAATGAATCTGCAGGGGTCATAGCAATACTTTCTCTTCTTCGTACGTGCTGAATTTCTGAAATATAAGACTCATTTTTTTCGCCATTTACCAGTAGAATACTTCCAAGATTAGGGTAAACGCTAAGCCAAAAGTCAATGTTTGGGTTTAGGTCAACTTTACCAATTTCATCTTTTTGTGAAATAAATACAGTGCTGCCGTTAAACTCAGGAACTTCTTCAGCATTCTCCACCTGTTTTAATTCGAAATTATATCCGTACACTTTTTTCAAAGTCTCAGCGTCAAAATATTCCGGTAACGAACCGGTATAAATAATCTGTGTAGTTTTATTAGCAAACAGATTTTTTCTTAAAACGGCTAAAACAGGCATTGTCCTGGAAGAAAAACTGATAATATTGTCGGGCTTGAGATTGTTTAATTTAGCAATTCCCCATTCCAGAACAGAAGATAAAGGGTGGCCTAAACGAATGTAATCGAAAGCTGTAGGTAATTCCTTAAGGGTAGAAGTTTTAGCATTTTTTTCGGCAAATAAGGTTTCAAACCTTTCAAGAAATTCAGTTTTCGCCAATTTTTCATTATAAATATCCAATCTGTGTGTGGTTAGTTGTAACCAGTCATTGGGTACGTTTTCTATTACATCTTCAATATAGTTTAGCACTTCCTGCTCTTTCATAACTTCACTTTTAGATAAGTCGGTAATATAAACCGCTTAAGACAATTTTAAAAGTAAAAGCGATCGATTTTCTAAGTGTCGCCATAATTCTTTTCTTAATTGGAATACGGTAAAATTTGAATCTTATTTACCTCCCTTGAATTTTTTATAGTAATCTTCAATTTCAGAAATATTTATATTCTTATGCACCAGGATTTGATTTCGAAATTCAAGTTTTTCCCCGTTTTTAATGGCTATTGGTTCGCGCCCAGGGAAAGCCATATTTTGCATGCTGTTGGCACTTCTTAAAATCCAGCCCTGGTAATTTGGTAATTTTTCGGGTTCACCCATAATCACAATTCCGCTAATTTTACCTGAATTATTAAAGCTGCCTTTTAGGTTAATCCAGGTGCCGGCCTGTACCGGGAGGTTTTGCGGGGTGATAATCCCGTTTGTAGATTCAAAAACCACATCTCCTGGTAGTTTTATCCTGGGTGAAAACCCACCGTAGCCTTTTGCATCTTCAGACCCTCCAATACAAACTCCATCTTTTAAAGCCGAAAGTTCTATTTTAAAAGTCAGAGCATAGGTTTCCTGATTAAATCGCTCGTAAGTCAGCTCAAGATGCTCTTTTAATACAGCTTTTTTATCAGTTGCGCCAAACCATTTAATTTCAGATTTTAATGTGGCGGTTTTCTCGTTTACAAAGGTTTCTATAACTTCAGCTTCCCAATAAATCTCTTTACTTAACCAAGGATCGCCTACGCGTTTTCCTTCAGCATATAACTGGTGCCAGGACCAAAAAATGCCGTGATGATGTAAATGATCTTCAGGAAAATCTTCTGTAATAACTTTTCCATTATTGCTATATAAAGGATGTACATAATTAGCTCTTCCATATTTGCCGTCCAGACTTTTGGTTTTTACCTGGTAAAAATATCGTGGCTTACTATCTTCAAGCAACAGCACTCCCTCAGTATCTTTCTTAAATCGCAACTCCTGGGAACATAAGTGCTGTTGTAGGCTTAGGAAAACCAATAAGCAGAATGCCCTATTGAAAAGGTGAAATTGATTCATACTTGAAAATTACTAAATTCCTCTATATTTTAAATTTAGTTAGACCCCATATTATTTAGTAATTTCCGTTTTTTGCTAAACTATGCGTTTACTTGCTCTCTTTTTCTTTTTCAGCTTTAGCCTGTTTGCTCAGGAGCTGCCGCCAATTACCAATTTTGACCCCGGAATCTACAACGCCGGCAATCAAAACTGGATGATGACGCAGGCCGAAAATAATCATATTTATATAGCGAATAATCTCGGCTTACTCTCTTTTAACGGTGAACACTGGGATTTGCATAAGGTACCAAATGCCAGTGCGGTTCGCTCTGTTTTAGCTAAGCATAAAAGAATTTATACCGGATCTTATATGGATTTTGGTTTTTGGGAAGCAGATGAAAAAGGAGAACTCGATTACACCAGCTTAAAAAATATTTCTGACGAAAAAATCCTTGATGGAGAACAATTCTGGCATATTGAAGCGCTGGAAGAATATATTATTTTTCAAAGTTTACGTCGGCTTTATAGTTATAACCGGGATACAGAAGAAATTAATACAATTAATGCGGGTAATATTATATCTAATTTATTTAAGGTCAATAGTAAACTCTATTACCAGGTTGCAGAAGACGGACTTTACACCATAGAAAATGGAAGGATTGAACAGGTTATTTCTAATACTAAAATTAAAGACAAACCCATTGCTGGCCTGTTTTCTTTTGAAGAAAATAAAATGCTTGCCGTTACTCGTGATGACGGACTTTTTACCATTGAAGGAACAAACTGGCAGCCTTTTCAGTTTAAAGATTATCCTTTAGATGAAAGTATTTTTACCGCAAAATTACTCGAAGACCAAACCCTTGTTTTAGGAAGTATTGGAAACGGTTTGCACGTTTATAACCTGGAAACCTCACAAAATTATCAGTTGCTTCAACCGGTAATTAATAACAATACGGTTTTATCAATTTTAGAAGATAAAGCAGGCAATATTTGGGGTGGGCTTGATAATGGTCTTGTGCTTATTAATCGTAAAAGTCCTTTTAGATTGTTCACAGATATTTCTGGAAAAGTAGGGACGGTTTATTGCAGTCATCAGTTTGGTGATAATTTGTATTTAGGCACTAATCAGGGTTTATATTTTAAAACCGGAATTTCTAGTAATTATGAACTTATTCCCGGCACTAGCGGGCAGGTTTGGAGTATTAATGAAATTAAAGGAAAACTTTACGCAGGGCATGATCGCGGAATTTTTGCCATAGAAGGGAATAGTGCTACCCATATTTCTGATGGACCCGGAGTTTGGGAAATAAGGGAATTTAAAAACGGATTGCTTCAGGGACATTACGACGGAATTAGTTTTTGGGAAGAAGAAAATGTTGAAAACGATCCTGTTTATTTGTCAAATTTTGATCTTTCTTCCCGGAATTTAGTGGTAGAGAACGATTCTACTATTTGGGTGGGCCACGACCATAAAGGTGTTTTTAAATTGAAAATTAATGCCGAAGTTACTGAAGTTTCAAACCTGGAAAATTACAGCGTTTCTTACGATGGTGGGATGGGGCTTAAAGTATTTCAGTTTAACGATTCTATCTATTATTCTACAGAAGATGAAATCTATAAATATGAACCTGAAACTGATACTTTCAGCCCTGAAAATGAATTAAACAATTTAATTAAAGAACAAAGAATTAGCGGAATTTCCCAGGTTTTGCAAGATAATACATGGTGGGGATTTGGCCAGGACAATCTCTTATATGTTACTCGCGATGCTTTTCAGGATAGGCTAAGCGCAAAATCGGCAGCCATTCCTTTAGAATATAGAAGTATTGCCAAGGGTTTTGAAAATATATCGCTAATTGGCGAAAGCAAATATTTAGTGGGATCTAACGTGGGCTATACTATTTTTTCTACGCCCTTAGATTTGCCTTCTATGGAAGATCTAAATATTAACAAGGTTTCTACGGCTGCCCTGGAAGAGGAGTTTAAAAGTCACGAATTAAACCTTAATCAATTAGAATTACCAAATTCGGTTAATAATATCAATTTTGAATTTAGTATACCTGCCTATTCCAAACTTGCAAAACCGGTTTATAGTTATAGAATTAAAGGCTTTAGTACGGGTTGGAGCACCTGGCAACGCAACGGTAATGCAACTTTTGAAAACCTTCCGGCGGGAGATTATGTTTTTGAAGTACGTGGGAAATATGATAACTATATAAGTGAAATAGCTACTTATGCTTTTAGCATTGCTTTACCCTGGTATGCAACTACTGTTGCCATAATAGTTTACGTTTTACTTTTCTTACTGCTCATTTTTATTCTGCATAAAATTTATACCGGGTATTACAGGAAACAGCGCCAAAGATTATTGGAGCAGAATAAAAAGAAGCTGGAAATAAAACAATTAGAATCTCAACAGGAAATTATTACTCTTCAGAACCAGAAACTGGAATCTGATGTGGCTTCTAAAAATCGCGAATTAGCGGCCTCTACAATGAATATTATTAAAAAGAATGAATTTCTTACCCAGCTTAAAAATAAACTCGCTGAAGCTAATAAGAAGGAAGATATTCAGGAGGTGATTTCTATTATTAATAAGAATATTGCCGAAAAGGATAACTGGAAACTTTTTAAAGAAGCTTTTGACAATGCCGACAAGGATTTCCTGCAATCGGTAAAAAAGGAACATCCTAACCTAACTTCGAACGATCTTAAACTTTGTGCTTATTTAAGGCTTAATTTATCTTCAAAAGAGATCGCTCCACTACTTAATATTTCGGTTAGAAGTGTAGAGATAAAACGATATCGTTTGCGTAAAAAAATGAATTTAAAACATAATCAGGGGTTGGTAGAGTACATCCTCAAGTTTTAACGCCTTTACATTACTATATTTTTCCTCAACATTACCACAACATTTTCTCTAAACCACAGAAAATCAGTATTTAGCTTAAAATAAATATAGTCTGCTTATTCTTCGATTTCAGAGGGTTATAGATGTATTTTTCTCAAAATTTGCCTTCTAATTTTTCCTGTATACTATTTGTAAGGGTGATTTATTATTGCTGTTAACGCTTTCTTAATACATTGATTTCCGAATTTAAATCATCAACAAATGAATAAAATACTCGTACTAATTTTGTTTTGTATAGGAACCTTTTCCTTGCAGGCACAAACCTTTTCTGTTTCGGGAACGGTAGATGAAGCTGATACCGGACTTCCACTACCGGGAGTAAACATTATTGTAAAAAATACTTCTAATGGAGTGGTAACAGATTTTGATGGAAATTACACCATTAATGAAGTTTCAGCCGGAGACGTTTTGGTCTTTTCCTATGTTGGTTTTTTACCACAGGAAATTACCGTAGATGAAAACCAGACAGAGATTAACGCCACATTAAAAACCGATTCTGAAGCTTTAGAAGAAGTTGTAGTAATTGGTTATGGAACCCAGCAACGTAAAGATATTACCGGTGCCGTTTCCGTTGTTTCCAGTGAAACTATTGAAGAACTTAATCCTATTAAAATTGAGCAGGCCCTGCAGGGTACTGCGGCCGGGGTGAATGTTACTCCATCTTCCGGAGCACCGGGAGCAGGAATTAATGTAAATATTCGAGGAATCGCTTCCAACAGTGAAAATGGCCCGCTAATTCTTATAGACGGTTACCAGGGCGATTTAAACACTATAAACCCTAACGATATTGAATCTATTTCTATCCTAAAAGATGCGCAAGCTGCAATTTATGGTATTGCCGGTGCTAACGGGGTGGTTTTGGTAACTACAAAATCGGGTAAAAAGAATACTGCGCCTACAATACAATATGATGCTTATGTGGGAATGCAGGAAACTTCAAGACAATTGCCATTATTAAATGCAACCGAGTATGGTTTGCTTTTAAATGAAAGTTACGCCAACAATGGCCAGGATTTGCCTTATCCTAATGTTAGTGAAGTAGGTAGGGGAACCGATTTTCAGGATGAGGTTTTTGAGACTTCGCCAATTATGAGTCATAATCTTACGCTTAACGGCGGTTCAGAAAAAGTAACCTATTCGTTCGGGGTTTCGCACCTTGATCAGGAAGGAATTATTGGCGCTGAAAAATCGGATTTTCAGAGAAGCACGGCCAGGTTTAATATTGGGGTAGATATTTCAGATGAATTTACATTTACCGCCAATTCAATTTATACAAGTCTAAACCGAAGATCGATAAATGAAAATGGATTGGGTTCTGTTCTATTTAACGCCTTGAACATTCCGCCAACTTTTGGTCGCGATCAGGAAGATCTTGATGGAAGATTGGGTAACGAGATTATTAACCCGCTTTCACAAATCGAAAATACGTTTAATGATTATAACCTTAATAAATTCAACGGTTCTTTCAGTCTTGATTATACGCCGATAGAAGAATTGACTTTCACCTCCAGAATTGGTTATAGTCTTTCTAACTCAAAAGAAAAAGATTTCGCTCCCATTATAGATTATGGCCCGGGAAAAGTTTTTAATAATGTTCGTAGCACGGTAAACCAAAACCGAATCAACGATAATTCTTACACCTACGACCTTTTTGGAACTTATGAGAATACGTTTAATGAAACACACCACCTAACGGGAACGGCGGGGATGACGGTAATTAGAGACTGGGGAGATGGTCTTTATGCCACCGGTTATGATGTTCCTAACAATTCCTGGGACTTTGCCGATATAAGTTTAACTACTGGTACCAATGATGGTTTAAATAATAGCGCTTATAAATACGACATTAGAAAATTATCTTTCTTCGGAAGATTACAATATGATTTTCAAGGGAAATATTTGGTCTCTGGGATGCTTCGTAGAGATGCTTCTACAAGATTTGGCCCTGAAAACCGCGTAGGTTATTTTCCGTCCGCAACTGCCGGTTGGATTCTTTCTGAAGAAGATTTCTTAGAGGATTCTAATGTAATTTCTTTCTTAAAATTAAGAGGAAGTTTTGGTATCCTTGGTAATGATGAGGCAGGTGGAGCAGAATTCTACCGTTCATTATTAGATGGTGAAGCTACCTATGTTTTAGACGGAAATTTGGTAAACGGTACCGCTTTAGGCCGAATCGCCAATCCTGGCGCAGGTTGGGAAGAAGCTGAAAAAACAAACATTGGTATAGATCTTAGGCTTTTTAACAATAGAGTTGATATTGCAGCCGATATCTTTAGAGAAGATCGTAAAGATCTTTTGGTTGCCGGGATTCCTGTTTCAGGGATTTTTGGTGGCGGTGCACCGGGTTCTGGCGCTCCAACTATAAATGCCGGAACTACCCGAAATGAAGGTTTTGAATTTGCCATTAATTACAAAGAAAATTTTGGGGACGATATTCGCGTTGGAATTGGTTACAATGCCACGTTTCTAAGAAACGAAGTAACCGAAGTAAACGGAACAGAATTCCTTCCGGGCGGACAGTTTGGCGTGGGCCAACCACAACCGGCACGTTTCCAGGAAGGTTTCCCAATTGGTTATTTCTACGGATATAAAACCGACGGGATTTTCCAAACGCAGGAAGAAGTAGATGCGCATCCTTCACAGGAATCGTTAGGTGCTGAAGCCTCGCCAGGCGATATTCGTTATGTAGATACCAATGGTGACGGAGTTATAAATGTAGATGATCGTACCAATATTGGCGATCCTATTCCTACCGCTACAATGGGCTTAAATCTTAATTTCAATTATAAGAATTTCGATTTTACCGCTTATACATACGCTTCTTTAGGGAACGATATGGTAAGAAATTACGAGCGTAATCAGCCAAATGTAAATCGCCATGCTTATTATTTAGAAAGATGGACCGGGCCGGGAACAAGCAACGAAGTGCCTCGTGTAACAACAGGTGCAACTTCTAATGTGGCTTTTTCAGATTTTTATGTTGAAGACGCTTCTTATGCAAGGATTCAGAATGTTCAGCTGGGTTATAGCCTGCCTGAAACATTTTTAGAGCAAGTAGGTATAAACCGATTAAGAGTTTATGCTTCGGTGCAAAACCTGTACACTTTTACAAACTATAAGGGTTTTGATCCCTCAGCCTCTACCGGTGAAGCTATTGGTGGCGGAATTGACTACGGGTTCTACCCGGTACCAAGAATTTTCCTTGCAGGTTTAAACCTTAACTTTTAAAAAATCGCACAATGAAGAGATATAATAATATATTCAAAAAAATGCTTCTTCTGCTCCTGCTGGCTTTCAGTTTTGGTTGCAGCGAAGATTATTTGGAAAAAACCGAAGAATACAATATAGATTCTGAGAATTATTTTAATTCTGAAGAGGATTATTACAACGCATTAATTGGTGTTTATGATATTCTGCAATCTACTTACGTAAATGTATTACTGGGCGAGATTGCATCAGATAATACGCTAAGTGGTGGTGAAAGCGCTAACGATGTAATCGGTTTTCAGCAGGTAGATGAAATGTCGCATACGCCGGTAAACGATAACCTTGACGATGTTTGGGACTGGAATTTTGCCGGGGTTCAACGCGCAAACTATGTGTTGGAATTTGAAGACAAAACCGATTTTGAAGGTCGTGAAACCATTATTGCTGAAGTTCGCTTTTTACGGGCCTATTTCACATTTGAACTTTTAAAATGGTTTGGACCAATTCCTTTAAAAGATTCACGTTTTGAATTGGGAGATGAAACATCTATTCCCAGAGCTTCTACAGAAGATGTTTATGCACAAATTGAAAGTGATCTACAATTTGCGATAGATAACCTGGATTATACAGCGCCGCAAACAGGCCGTGCAACTAAGGGAGCAGCAATGGCATTACTTGGGAAAGCACATTTATACCAGGAAGAATTCGATGATGCAGCTGAGGTATTAACCGAATTGATAGATAACGGACCCTACGCTTTAGCCGATTTTGATACACTTTTTGAACAAGAAGGCGAAAATAATGAAGAATCGGTTTTTGAAGTACAATATACCGGGGAAGAAGGCGCAGGATTTGACTGTTTGCAGTGTAGTGAAGGTAACGTAGCTGTAGGTTTCCAGGGAATAAGAAATTATTCGGGACCTGTTTTTGAACCTGGTTTCAGCTTTAATGTTCCTACTCAGGAAGCATACGATATGTTTTCTGAAGATGATATTCGTAGAGATTTATCTGTTTTAGATATCGAAGCCTGGTCGGCAGAAACCGGAGCAACGTATGCTGAAGGATACAAACACACCGGTTACTTTAACCGAAAATACCTTCCTAGGGATAATGACAACGTAGGTGACGCAAACCTAACTCAACCTAATAACTATCGCTCCATTCGTTATGCCGATGTTTTATTAATGGCTGCTGAAGCTCTTAACCGTGGCGGAATTGACGATAGCCAGGCTAGAAATTATCTTAACGAAGTTCGAGAAAGAGCAGGTTTAGATGAGGCTGAAGTTTCAGGAAGCAACCTTACCGAAGCTATTTACGATGAAAGAAGAAAAGAATTAGTAGGCGAAGGTCACCGTTTCTTTGATTTGGTAAGAACCGGCAGAGCCGCAGATAACATTGAAGGATTTACTGCAGGAAAAAACGAACTTTTCCCTATTCCGTTAGAAGAAATAGAATTTTCTCAGGGTAACTGGGAGCAAAACCCGGGATACTAAGCCCATAATGGGCATTTAATAATAAAGGCCAAAACTATTCACACTAAACCCTTGGCCCTTAAATTTTTAAAAAAATGAAAAAATACTATAAAATAATTTTTGCATTCCTTCTCGCCCTCCCTTTCGCAGGTTGTGAGAGTGATGACAGGGAATTGGTAGATCTTGAGCAGGTGGAGGCACCGGCAAATTTGGGTGCTACTTTTCAAATTACCCAGGATAATTCAGGTTTGGTAGAAATTACGCCAACCGGCGAAGGAGCTGCTTTATACAGCGTAGATTTCGGGGATGGCTCTACACCTTCCGAAGAAATTAAAGTAGGAGAATCTGTAGAACATATTTATGAAGAAGGTGAATATGAAATTGAGGTTACCGGAACAAACATAAACGGAAAAACCGCTACCGGAACCCAGCCTTTAACCGTTTCTTTCCTTGCTCCCGAAGACCTGGAGACCGAAATTATAAAAGATGCCGATGATAATTACACGGTAACGGTTTCAGCGAGCGCTACTAATGCAGCGATGTTCGAAGTTTATTTTGGTGAAAACGAAGATGAAGAGGCAGCTCTTCTTATGCCGGGAGAAACTGTTTCTTATACTTACAGTAGTATAGGTGCATACAATATTCGTGTGGTTGCCCTCAGTGGTGGCGCTGCGACTACAGAAGTTACCGAGGAAATCAGTATTACCGATCCGCTTTTCCTTCCTATAGATTTCGAATCGGAAACCCTTAATTATACATTCAATAATTTTGGTGGTGGTGAAGGAGCCGGCGCCCCGATAATAGACAATCCAGATCCATCTGGCGTAAATACCAGCGATAAAGTAGCTTCTTATACCAAGCCCGAAGGTTCTGAAACCTGGGCAGGAACAACCATCGCTTTAGATGAACCTATAAATTTCTCAAGCGAACGTTACATTAGTATGGATGTTTGGTCTCCAGAAGCGGGAACCGATGTTGTATTCAAAGTTGAAAACCTTGAAAATGCTGATCTTTTTGTAGAAGCTACAGCAACAACCAAAGTCGACGAAGGCTGGGAGACACTAACTTTCGATATGAATGAATTTGATCCTTCTATTGAATATGGAAGAATTGTATTATTCTTCAATTTTGATGTTCCCGGGAGCGGAGAAACTTATTATTTCGATAATATCGAAACTACCCGCCTGGAATTGATAAAACTTCCTATAGATTTTGAATCGGAAAACCTTACTTACGAGTGGGGCGGATTTGGTGGAGCCGGAGCCGGAGTTATTGATAACCCTGATATGTCCGGAATCAACAGCAGTACAAAGGTTACTGAACTTGGCAAAGGTGAAGGAGCCGAAGGCTGGGCCGGAGTTTCTTTAAATCTGGATGAACCGCTGAGTTATGAAAACGGGACCATTGTAAAAATGAAAACCTGGTCTCCGGAAGCAGGGGTGCCGATTTTATTGAAATTTGAAGATTCAGATTCTGAGCCGGATGGAAATGGAAATCCTTCGGTTTTTGTTGAAGTGACTCAAAATACTACGGTAGCTGAGGAATGGGAAGAACTTTCTTTTGATTTAAGCACTTTTGAAGCTTTTGACGAAAATATAGATTATGATAGATTAATTGTTTTCTACGATTTTAACAGTCCGGGTGAGGGTACAAACTTCTACTTTGATGATGTTAGAATGACTTCAGAAGATGAACCTACTTCAGTAATGTTACCGGTTGGATTTGAAAATTCAGGACTTAATTATGAATTAACTCCTTTTGAAGGAGCAGATTCAACAGTTGAAGAAAATCCTTTTCAGGAAGGGATTAATACCAGTAGTACAGTAGTGAGAAGCACCAAAACCGAAGGCGCCCTATTTTACGCCGGTACAACCCTTCAGTTAGACGGTCCCATAGAATTTAACGGGAACAATAAAATTAGCGTAAAAGTTTATTCACCAAAAGCAGATATTCCGGTTAGAGTAAAATTAGAAAACAATGATGACTCTGGAATTTTTGCCGAAGTGGATGCTAATACTACCGTTGCAAACCAGTGGGAAGAATTGGTTTTTGAATTTTCAGATGAGCAAATTGCCCAAGAATATTCTAAAGTGATTTTATTCTTTGAAATTATAGAAGGTGTTCCAGGTGACGGCAGCACGTATTATTACGACGACATTCAACTTACGAATTAAAAAGCACACAAATGAAAAATATAATAAAAACAAGTCTTACGGCACTTTCGCTGGTGTTCTTTAGCGCCTGTTCCAACGACGATTATGATATAGGTGATATCACCACGCCTTCTAATCTTAATGTAACTGCCGAAATAGTAGGCCAGAGTGAGGAAATGCCCCACGGTGATGGCAGCGGAACGGTAAATTTTAGCGCCAGCGCAGATAATGCTATGACCTATAAATTTATTTATGGCGATGGTTTTGAAGAGGTTTCAGCTTCTGGAGAGACCAGCCATAGTTTTAACGAAAATGGTGTAAACGATTATACCGTTACTGTTATTGCTTCCGGGACCGGAGGTGCGTCTTCAAATATGACCACAACGGTTACAGTTTTCAGTGACTTTAACGATCCTGAAACTAAAGAATTGCTTACCGGTGGAAGTTCAAAAACCTGGTATGTAGCCGCCTCACAACCGGCACACCTTGGAGTTGGACCTAGTGCAGGAGAAGGGTTTACTTCACCTATTTATTATGCTGCGGCTCCTTTTGAAAAAGCGGCAGCTGAGGTAAGTTCCTGTTTTTATACGGATGAGCTTAATTTTAGCTTAAATGAAAATGACAATATAGTTTACAACTATAATAATAATGGGCTAACCTTTATAAATGTAGATTTTACCGGTGATTTTGGCGGTGATGGTTCTGAGGATCAGTGTCTGGAATTTGACCGTACAGGAGAATTCAACGCTTCGCTTTCACCTTCCACTTCTGGATTGCCGGAAGATGCAACTACCGGTACGGTAATTAATATTTCAGGTGGTGGAACTATGAGCTACTATGTAGGTTCAAGTTCTTACGAAATACTTGAAATCACTCCTACCACAATGCACGTAAGGGTAATTCCCGGTAGTAACCCCGAATTGGCATGGTACCTAAAGTTTACCACCTCTCAAGATGAAGAAGAAGAGGAGCCAGAGGAATTTCAAACCGATTATGAGAACCTCGTTTGGGAACAGGATTTTGATAACGATGGACCTGTAGATACCAGTATTTGGAATTTTGAAATAGGCAATAATAATGGTTGGGGAAACCAGGAATCTCAGTATTATACTGAAGAGAATGCGGTTATTGAAGATGGAAATTTAGTGATCACTGCTAAAGCAGAAGAAACCAGCGGATTTGATTATTCATCTTCACGAATTACTACAAAAGATAATTTTGAATTCCAGTATGGAAGAATTGAAGCCCGGGCTAAATTGCCTGAAGGAGCCGGCACCTGGCCTGCAATTTGGCTGCTGGGATCTGATTTTGATGAAGTCGGCTGGCCTGAAACCGGTGAGATCGATATTATGGAGCATGTAGGAAATCAGCAGGATGAAATTCACGGCACCCTTCATTACCCGGGACGTTCCGGTGGAAATGCTGATGGGGGTTCTATAGAAGTACCCGGTGTTAGTGACGAATTTCATACCTATACGGTAGAATGGTCTCCCGAAAGGATACTATTCCTGGTGGATGGTGAAGTTTATCATACTTATGAGAACAACCCTGATTCTCCATTTAATAAAGACTTCTTTATTATTCTAAATGTAGCGATGGGTGGAACCTTTGGCGGTGAAATTGACCCGGCATTTGAGGAAAGTTCCATGGAAATTGACTACATCAGGGTTTATCAAGAGGAATAGAACTAAAAATAGGACTGCCTGATTGTTGTTATTGTTTTCTGAATTTACGCTTGGAGATTATTTGTTTGTAGGCCACAAACTTGACTTCTTAAACGCAGTTCAGGCAGTTTTTTATTCGATAATAGATTATCCCGATGCCGGGAGGGGTTGAGGCTTGCCTCGAAATCAAATTATATTTTCCAATATTACCTCTTGGGTTTATCCCGGGGTAGCTTACTTTAAATTATGAAAAAACTAAATTTATTAGGATTTTTCCTGTTGGGCTGTTTTATGGTCAACGCACAGGATTCAACCATAAAAAGTTCGGTTAGAAATGTGGAAACCAAAGTAGATTCGGTTTTGGCATTAATGACCCTCGAAGAAAAAGTAGGACAGCTGGTGCAATACAATGGCAGCTGGGATCTTACAGGACCTGCTTCTGAGATGAACAACAAACAAAAGGAAGATAACCTAAAAGCCGGAAAAGTAGGCGCTATGCTTAATGTACTTTCGGTAGAAGCCACACGCGAAGCGCAAAAACTGGTTATGGAGAATTCACGGTTAAAAATACCTTTAATGTTTGGTTATGATGTAATTCACGGGTACACCACAATTTTTCCTGTTCCTCTTGCAGAAACAGCTAGTTGGGACCTTGAAGCAATGGAAAAAACGGCACAAATCGCTGCGCTGGAATCGGCTGCAAATGGGGTTAACTGGACCTTTTCACCGATGATAGATGTTTCACGTGATGCCCGTTGGGGGAGAATTATGGAAGGTTCCGGTGAAGATCCATATCTAACTTCCAAAGTAGCGGTGGCCAAAGTAAAAGGTTATCAAAGTGACGATCTTTCAAACCCAAAAAGTATTGCTGCATCGGCAAAACATTTTGCCGGTTATGGTTTTGGCGAAGCTGGAAGGGATTACAACACGGTTCATATTGGGGAAAACGAACTTCACAATACTATTCTCCCTCCCTTTGAAGCTGCCGCCGAAGCAGGTGTTGCCACTTTTATGAATGCTTTTAACGATTTAGACGGAATCCCCGCAACCGGGCATAAAACCCTACAAAGGGATATTCTTAAAAGGGATTGGGACTGGAACGGATTTGTAGTTTCAGATTGGGGTTCTATTCCCGAAATGATTGCTCATGGAGTTGCAAAAGATAAAAAAGAAGCTGCTAAAATCGCCCTGAATGCCGGGAGCGATATGGATATGGAAGGTGGCGCCTATGAATCGAGTCTGGTAGGTCTGGTTAAAGAAGGAGAAGTAAGCGAAGATTATATCAATGATGCGGTGAAACGAGTGCTAAGAGTGAAATTTAAACTCGGACTTTTTGATGATCCGTATTTATATTCTAATGCAGAACTTTTAGAAGAAATCTCTTTTGAGGAGCATAAAAATGTTGCTCGTGACGTGGCGAAAAAATCTATTGTGCTGCTGAAGAATGAAAAAGACTTACTTCCAATAAAAGAATCGGCTCAAAAAATTGCGGTTATTGGGCCGTTGGCCGATGATAAAGATACGCCAATTGGAAACTGGAGAGCACAGGGAGAAGCTAATTCAGCTGTTTCTTTGCTGGAAGGTTTGCAAAATAATATCAGTGAAAATGTTGAAATCTCTTATGCTAAAGGCGCCGACCTGGGCGTTGGGGAACGAAGCTTTTTAATGCCTCTTGAGATTAATGAAACCGATAAATCGGGGTTTGAAGAAGCGATTAATACCGCTTCAGAAGCCGATTTGGTGATTATGGCACTGGGAGAAGATGCTTTTCAAACCGGAGAAGGCAGAAGCCAGGTAAATATTGGTTTGGCCGGAGTTCAGCAGGAATTGCTGGAAGAAATTTATAAAGTAAATCAGAACATTGTTTTGGTTTTAATAAACGGAAGACCCCTTGAAATTACCTGGGCGTCAGAAAATATTCCCGCTATAGTGGAAGCCTGGCAATTAGGTTCTGAGAGCGGAAATGCTATTGCCGATGTTTTAGTGGGAGATTATAATCCTTCTGGAAAATTGCCGGTTTCTTTTCCGCGAGCCGTAGGCCAGGAACCGCTTTATTACAATCAGAAAAGTACGGGAAGACCATCCAATCCAATACATGTGACGTATTCCGGGTATACCGATGAAAAGAAAGATGCGCTTTATCCTTTTGGCTTCGGACTTAGTTATACCGATTTTGAATATGAAGGATTGCAACTTTCTTCAGAAGAAATGGATACAGATGGAAGTATCCAGGCAAGCATAACATTAAAAAACACTGGCGATGTGGAAGGAAAAGAGATCGTTCAGCTTTACTTGAGGGATCTTGTGGCGAGCACGACCAGGGCTGTAAAAGAATTAAAAGGATTTGAAACGGTAAGTTTGGCTCCCGGAGAATCTAAAACTGTCACTTTCGAGATTGATGAAAAAATGCTTCAGTTTTATAGTGCTAATAGAAAATGGGAATCAGAGGAAGGAGAATTTGAAGTTCTTATCGGCGGAAATTCGCGGGATCTTCAAAAAGCAACATTCAGTTTAAAAAAATGATGATGAAAAAAAACAATATATTATTAAGCCTAATACTTTGTATGGGCTTGCAAGTTTCCTCTCAGGAATTGATTTGGGAAGAAGATTTTGAAGGGGATTCGCTAAATATGGAAAACTGGAGCTACGAAACCGGTGACGGTTGTCCCGATCTTTGCGGATGGGGAAATAACGAGCGCCAGATTTATAGCCAAGATTACGTAAAAGTAAAAGATGGCAATTTGGTGCTTACCGCCGATAAAGTTGGGGATAAGTATTACAGTGGGAAAGTAAATACCAGAGATAAATTTGAGTTTCAGTACGGTACTGTTGAGGTTCGGGCTAAATTACCCGATGGCCACGGACTTTGGCCGGCAATCTGGATGCTTGGAGATAATATTGATGAGGTAGGCTGGCCGGCCTCGGGAGAAATTGATATTATGGAATTTGTAGGGAGACAGCCCGATACAATACATAATGCCCTGCACACGCCCGCAAGTCACGGCGATACCGAAAATATTAAAACCACGCCGGTAAAAAACGCGACTTCAAAGTTTCATATTTTTAAAATGAACTGGACTGAAGATGCGATCACATTTTATATTGACGGTAAAAAGACCTATACGTTTTCACCTTCAGAGAAAAACGAAGAAACTTACCCCTACAGGCATCCGTTCTATTTCTTATTGAACCTTGCTGTGGGCGGCAATTTTGGTGGGCCCGAGGTAGATGATTCTATTTTTCCGAAGCAGTTTTTAATAGATTATGTAAAGGTTTATAAATAAAAATTTTGCCCCATTTTATAGTAAGGCCGGCATACCAGTAGCGTATGCTGGCTTTTTATTTTTAATGAATTGGCTGGAGATTAATAATTTATGTATATTTTACAGATATTTCAAAGCCTACCTTATGAGAAACCTATTTATTTTATTGATATCAGCATTAATATTTACAGGCTGCGCCGACTCAGAAAAAGAAGAGACCCCCTGGACAAAATTATTTAGCGAAGAAAGTCTGGATGGATGGACTAAAAAAGGTGGAGATGCCGAATACCGTGTAGAAAATTCAACAATAATCGGTACTACGGCACATAATACGCCGAATACCTTTCTAACCACTAATAAAGATTATGAAGATTTTATTCTGGAACTGGATTTTAAAGTGCACCCAAGTATGAATTCCGGCGTTCAAATTAGAAGCAATAGTTTAGATGATTATATGGATGGCCGGGTACACGGTTATCAGGTTGAGATAGATCCTTCAGAACGTGCCTGGACCGGAGGAATTTATGATGAAGCTCGGCGTGGCTGGTTGGTAGATTTAGGCGCAAATCTGGAAGCTCAGGACGCTTTTAAGCAAGATGAATGGAATAGTTTCCGCGTAGAAGCCATTGGAGATACCATTAAAACCTGGATAAATGGGGTTCCCGCAGCGCACTTAATAGATGATAAAACTTCAGAAGGTTTTATCGCACTTCAAGTACATAGCATTGGTGAAGATGCCGAAGCAGGCACCGAAGTGATGTGGAAAAACATTAAAATTCTTACCGAAGATTTAGATAAATACAGTACAGAAACTCCCCTGGAACCTGTAAAAACCAAAAACACTTTAACTTCAGCTGAAAAAGATAACGGCTGGGAAATGTTATGGGACGGTGAAACCACCGATGGTTGGCGTGGTGCACGTTTAGATGAATTTCCGGAAGAGGGATGGAAAATAGAAGATGGAGTACTTACAGTTTTAGCCAGTGGTGGCGGAGAATCTGAAGCCGGTGGTGATATTGTAACCAAAGAACTTTATGGCGATTTTGAATTAAAAGTAGATTTCAAAATTACCGAAGGCGCCAATTCCGGTATTAAATATTTTGTGGATACCGATCTTAATAAAGGCCCCGGTTCTTCAATAGGTTTGGAATATCAAATCCTTCATGATGAACGCCATCCGGATGCGAAACTTGGTAATCATGAGGGAAGCAGGACAATGGCTTCTTTATATGATTTAATCCAGGCCGATCCAGATAAACCGGTTAATCCAATAGGAAAATGGAACACCGCCCGTATTGTTTCCCAAGGCAATAAAGTAGAGCACTGGTTAAATGGCGAAAAAGTGCTGGAATATGAACGTAAAAGTGAAGAATACCGCAAACTGGTTTCGGAAAGTAAGTATGTAGACTGGCCAAACTTCGGGGAAGCTGAGGAAGGCCACATTTTACTTCAGGATCACGGCAACGAAGTGAGTTTTAAAAATATCAAGATCAAATCGGAATAAATATGAATTCAAGAAGAGATTTTATAAAGAAAACAGCTTTGGGCGGAACGGCCATCGCCGTGGGAAGTTCAGCAATGGCAATGAGTGCTAAAAGCTACCGTAAAATTATAGGTTCCAACGACAGGATTCACGTAGCGATAGCCGGTTTGGGAAGAAGGCTTGGGGCTTATTTTGATCCTATTGCCAACAAGGATTCTAATGTAGAACTCTTGTATTTATGCGATGTAATGGAAAGTCAGCGGGTAAACGCCCTGGAACGATTTTCAGAACATATAAATTACAAACCAAAACTGGAAAACGATATTCGTAAGGTTTTTGACGATAAAAAGGTAGATGCAATTATTAATGCTACTCCAGATCATTGGCACACTCCAGGTTCTATTATGGCGATGAAAGCCGGAAAACATGTGTATGTTGAAAAACCTTCCAGCCACAATATGTTTGAAAATGAACTGCTGGTAGAAGCCACTAAGAAATATGGAAAAGTGGTGCAAATGGGGAATCAGCAACGCTCCTCAAATCATACAATTGAAATTATAAAAGATATCCACGACGGGGCGATTGGGGAAGTTTATAAAGCAGTGGCATTTTATACAAATGGACGTGGAGAAGTTCCAAATCAGAAAAGAGCACCTGTTCCCCAGGGGTTAGATTGGGATTTATGGCAGGGACCGGCACCAAGAAGGGAATATACCGAAGAAACCTGGGATTATAACTGGCACTGGTATGGTTGGGCTTACGGCACTGCTGAATCAGGAAATAACGGAACCCACGAGATGGATGTCGCCCGGTGGGCTTTACAGGTTGGTATTCCGCTACGCACCGATGTGCAATCGGCAAAACGACATTTTAAAGATGACGGCTGGGAAATGTACGATACTATGGACGCCACTTTTAAGTTTGCAAACGATAAGGTTATTCAATGGGATAGTAAAAGCCGAAATGCCTACGATACCTACGGTGGCGGCCGCGGTACCATAATTTATGGTACCGATGGCGGCGTGTTTGTAGACCGTGAGAAATATGTACTTACCAATAGAAATGGAGAAATAATAAAAGAATATAATTCAGAATCTGATGAAGCCGGGACCGCATTAGGTGGCGGAGGTGATATGTCTACAGCGCATATGGTGAACTTTTTTGATGGAATACGCGGCACAGCAAAGCTAAACGCCCCTATAGATGATGCGAACATTAGTATGACGATGGTTCATTATACAAATATTGCTGACCAATTAGGTAGAGGCTTTGATATAGACAATAAAACAGGAAGAATTTTTGACAGGGATGCGATGAAGCTTTGGGGCCGTGAATACGCCCCCGGGTGGAAACCTGAAATTTAACCTCTGGGTTAATTTTTCTATAAACTATTTTAGTAAAACCTTATCAAAATCATAAGTGCAGAGAGTTCTTTTTTAATACCTTAGCCGCTCATAACGCCCCTTATGAATAATACTAAAATTGATGAGAATAAGGAGATAAAAAGGCTTCAAACCTTACTTTCCTATAATATTCTTGATACACCCTACGAGAAAGATTTTAATGAGCTAGCGCAGCTTATTGCCCTAATTTGCGATGTCCCCGTTGCTTTTATTGCAATGATAGACGATAAAAGACAATGGTATAAAGCTAAAGTAGGCCTTGATGGAAAGGAGACACCATTAGAGGAAACATTCTGCCAATATACTGTACTGCAGGACGAACTTATTGAAATTTCTGATGCTCTTTTAGATGAAAGGGTAAAGGACAACCCACATGTTACTGCAGAGAATGGAATTCGGTTCTATGCCGGTATGCCACTAAAAGCCGAAAACGGTTATAATATTGGCACGGTTTGCGTAGTAGATGGTAAACCCGGTAAGCTCAGTGACCGTCAAAAACAAGCATTAAAATTACTTACCAGTCAGGCAATGCACCTCATAGAAGCCAGGAAAAAAAATAAAAGCCTGGGAAAAGAATTAAATAGTATTCTCGAAAAACGAATCGCACGCACAGAAAGGAAACTGGAACTCAAGGAGAGTGAGAATAGATCCTTAATGCAAGCGGTGAAAAACTCTAGCGGTGTTGTAGAATTTAAACCCGATGGAACTATAATTTCTATAAATCGGAATTTTGAAGAAATTTCAGGTTATACCGAAAAGGAACTATTGGGAAGTCATCATAAAATGTTCATTACCCCGGCCGATTACGAGGCAAATACAACACTTTGGGAATCTTTAAGAAGATGTGAATATAAAACGGGTCGCGTACGCAGAATACATAAAGATGGATCTGAGTTTTATTTACAGGCCTCGTATAATCCAATCCAGGACTTAGAGGGGAATGTAGTGAAAGTGGTGAAGATTTCACAGGATATTACTAAAGAAATTGAAGCTGAAATTTCTTTAGAAAAGGCTAAAGAAATGGCCGAAAGTCTTAATGAACAGAAAGATAATTTTATCGCCAACGTTAGTCATGAGATTCGTACGCCAATTCACGCAGTTTTAGGATTTACAGATCTTTTACTGGAAAATGAAGAAGACGCTCATAAAACCAGTTATTTAAAGGCTGTAAAAATCGCCGGTGATTCTTTACTCTTTATAGTTAATGATATTCTGGATCTTTCAAAAATGGATGCCGGGTTATTACAAATAGATAAAGATGTTTTTGATATACGGGATGTTGTAAACAGGGTATTTTCAATTTTGCATTTAAAAGCTCATCAAAAGAAAATTGGATTTGAACCAATTATTGAAACCAATGTTCCAACTTTATTAGTGGGAGATAAAAACAGGCTTTCGCAGGTACTTATTAATCTTTTGGGGAATGCTATAAAATTTACTTCAGAAGGAGGCGTGAAATTATTTTTAAGTGTAACCGAAGAAACTTCCGGCAAAACTACATTGAATTTTAAAGTTTCAGATTCCGGAATTGGTATTCCGAAGAATAAATTGGAGACTGTTTTTCAACGTTTCTTACAAGCAGATAAAAATACCTCTCAAAAGTATGGTGGCACAGGTTTAGGACTAAATATTTCCAGACAGTTGATAGAAAAACAGGGAGGAACAATTGAAGTAAAGAGTGAACCCGGAAAAGGAACCGATTTTATTTTTGAAATTCCTTTTGAAAAAGCCAGTCAGGAGAGACAGCTTGTTGAAGATGAGAAAGATAATTTTGAGAAAAGGTATTCAGGGAGAATCTTAATCTGTGAAGACAGTGAACTAAACCAGCGATTGGTAAAGGCTCTTTTAAAAGGAAAAGGTCTTGAAGTTGATATTGCTTCAAATGGAGAAATAGCCCTTTCCTTTTTAAGAGAAAGCACCTACGACCTGATTTTTATGGATGTACAAATGCCGGTTAAAAATGGATATGACACTACTAAATTTCTTCGGAAAGAAATGGGATTAAAAACCCCCATTGTTGCACTAACTGCCAATTTTATGGCTACCGAAAGACAAAAATGCACTGAAGTTGGTATGGATGATTATCTGGCCAAACCTTTTCAGAAAAAACAATTGTTTGAAAAGGTTGAAAAGTGGATATAGGGATAAAAGGATTAAAATCTACGTTAAATAACTTGCCCTGGATTAAAAAACGAATAGGATAAATCAGATTAATTTTTAGGAATAGTTAAAGAATGGCAAATTTGTATTATTTTTATATGATGTATACCCCATACAAAACCAACTTACAGAATTTTACATATCTACTCCACCATAAAGATTTTTGGCGAATATTATTAATGTAGTACATTACGCACGATTATGAAGGAGAAATATTTAATTGTTATTATATTTTTTTTGATGTTTGGGTCGGGAGAAATATCGGCTCAAATGACCCATAGTATGCCGGAACCTCTGATGCAGGATGATGGCGGTGGTCCAATTGCTCCACCTCCAGGTCTTCCCATAGATTTTGGAATATCTGCATTAATCGCTGCCGGGTTAGCACTTGGAATTCATCATATTAAAAACAGGAAATAATTACTTTAAATCCTGCAATCGTTTAACGTATTTCCCAATAACATCAAATTCCAGGTTAACTGTAGCCCCTTCCGTTAGGTTTTTAAAAGTAGTATGTCGGTAGGTATAAGGAATTATTGCGACGCTAAATTCATTTTTCTTAGAATTTACAACAGTTAAACTAACTCCATTTACAGTTATAGATCCTTTTTCAATGGTAATATTTTGCAAAGTTGGGTCGTATTTAAAAGTGAATTCCCAGCTACCGTCTTTTTCTTCTACTTTTTTGCAAATCGCGGTTTGATCTACGTGTCCCTGTACTATATGGCCGTCTAAGCGGTCTCCTAACTTCATTCCGCGCTCCAGGTTTACCGGTGCTCCTTTTTGCAGGTGCTTCAAATTAGTTTTCTGCAAAGTTTCAGCCACTGCAGTTACAGTGTATTCATTATCGCTAATAGAAACCACGGTTAAGCAAACCCCGTTATGAGCTACACTCTGGTCTATTTTTAATTTGGGCGTCATTGCAGCGTTTATACTAAAATGCATATTTCCACCTTCGGTTTCAATGCGGCTTACTTCTCCTACTTCTTCAATAATTCCGGTAAACATATCTTTGGATTATTCTTACATTTGTGATGTAAAAATATAAATAAACAAGGGAAGTTTAATGAAATAGCCCAGAACAAATCCAGATTTAATTTTGGATTGGAAATGGTAATTTATTAGCAAGAAATATTCCCGATAATTATAAGCAGATGAAGCAAGCAGAAAAGGTGAAATTAGGAATAAGCATAGGAGATTTAAATGGAATTGGAAGTGAAATAATGCTTAAAACCTTTGATGATTCCCGGATGTTAGACTTCTGTACCCCGGTGATCTTTGCTTCTACCAAAGTCCTGACTTTTTTAAAGAAACATTTTAACCTTTCCCTCAACTACCAGGGAATAGATGAGGCTTCAAAAGCTATTGACGGAAAAATTAATGTGGTAAATGTTTGGAAAGAAGGGGTAAATATCAATTTTGGTGAGGAAGATCCCAAAATTGGTGAATATGCTTTTAAATCTTTACAAGCTGCCACTAAAGCGCTAAAAGAAGATGAAATTGACGTTTTAGTTACTGCACCTATCAATAAACACAGTATCCAGTCGGCTGAATTTAATTTCCCTGGTCATACCGATTATTTAGCCAAAGAACTGGAAGGTGAAAGCCTTATGTTTATGATCACCGACACCTTAAAAATTGGGTTGCTTACAGATCACGTAGCCTTAAAAGATATTGCAAACACCATTACTCCAGAGTTAATTGAAAGGAAATTAAACATAATTCAGGAAACTTTAAAACAGGATTTTAGGATACAGAAACCTAAAATTGCCGTTTTGGGAATTAATCCGCATAGTGGTGATAATGGTGTCATTGGAAAAGAAGATGAAGAGATTTTAAAGCCTACGCTTCAGAAATTACGCGATAAAGGGGATCTTGTTTTCGGACCGTTTTCGGCCGACAGCTTTTTCGGCTCAAAAAATTACGTTAATTTTGATGCGGTGGTGGCTTCTTATCACGACCAGGGGTTAATTCCATTTAAAACACTTTCTTTTGGGAATGGAGTGAATTTTACCGCCGGTTTAAGTAAAGTAAGAACTTCTCCAGATCACGGTACCGCTTTTGAAATTGCGGGAACAAATTCTGCTAACATTAATTCTTTTAAAGAAGCGGTTTTTCGTGCAATTGAAATTCATAAATGCCGTGAAGAATATAAAGAACTCACCAAAAACCCATTAAAGAAACAGGGCAGAAAGTTATAAACAAAAATTTGTTTATAACAGCGCTCTAATTTATTAATTTTTATATATTTGCACCCGCCTAAGCCGAAGCGGCCCGGGCAAGAAATTGACGATGAGATGAGGAAATTAGCAGCGTATACAATTCCTTTTGTGGGATTAAAGCTGGGAAAACACCAGTTTGAATACGAGATTGATAATGAGTTCTTTGAGCATTTTGAGTACGACGATTTAAATAGTGCCAATGTTAAAGTTGATTTGTTGTTAGAAAAGAAAACAACAATGATGGAGCTTACTTTTAAAGCTTCGGGTGCAATAAACGTAAATTGTGATATCACAAACGAGCCATACGACCAGCCTATAGACGGCAGTTTGTTTTTGGTAATTAAGTTTGGTGATGAATTTAATGATGAAAATGAAGATTTGCTTATTCTGCCACACGGCGAGTTTGAAGTAAACGTTCAACAATATATTTACGAACTTATAGTTTTGTCTATACCATTAAAAAGGGTTCATCCTGGGGTAGAAGACGGTACTTTAGAATCTGATGTACTTGATAAACTTGAAGAATTAAGTATTAATAACAACGAGAATAAAAATGATGAGGATGAAATAGATCCTCGCTGGGATAAATTAAAAAACTTATTAAACGATAAATAACAGCAAGCCATGGCACATCCAAAGAGAAAAATCTCTAAAACCAGAAGAGATAAAAGAAGGACACATTATAAAGCTTCGGTACCTAAAATAGCTACAGATCCTACAACAGGAGAGGCGCATTTGTACCACAGAGCACACTGGCATGAAGGTAAACTATATTACCGAGGCCAGGTATTAATTGACAATACCGAAGAAATAGAAGCCTAATTCAACATAGAGCTTTAGCTTTTTATAAAAACTCTCACCCACGTGGGAGTTTTTTGTTTGAAGTTGAATAAGTGCTAAAAAGACCTTAATTTGCACCCCCGTTCAAAGAAAAATTAGTACTTTTCTTTTTAAGTTTTTACGTTTTTTTTGAAGCGTAAAAGGGGTTAAAAGTCAAATCTATGAATAAAATCACAGCAGCAATTACCGCTGTGGGTGCCTATGTGCCCGAAGATGTGTTAACCAACAAAATGTTGGAAGAAATGGTTGAGACCAATGATGAATGGATCTTCAGCCGAACCGGAATACGAGAACGCCGAATACTTAAAGACCCTGATAAAGGAACTTCATACTTAGGAATAGAAGCAGCTAAAGATTTATTAGAAAAATCTAATCTCGATCCAAAAGAGATAGACCTTGTTATTCTTGCATCTGTCACTCCAGATTTACCTGTAGCTGCAACCGCAGTTCACGTTGCTACCCAAATAGGTGCTATAAATGCTTTTGCCTACGATCTTCAGGCAGCATGTTCAGGATTTTTATATGCTATGTCTACCGCTTCAGCGTATATAGAATCTGGTCGATACAAAAAAGTACTGGTAATTGGAGCCGATAAAATGTCTTCTATTATTGATTATACAGATAGGACAACTTGCATTATATTTGGAGATGGAGCAGGTGCCGTACTTATGGAACCAAATGATGAAGGTTTTGGCTTACAGGACGAACTTCTTAGAAGCGATTCTATTGGAAGGGATTCCCTTAGAATAGAAGCGGGGGGCTCTTTAATGCCACCTACTGCAGAGACTGTAGCCAATAAATTACATTATGTGAGACAGGACGGTAAAACGGTTTTTAAATTTGCAGTTTCCAATATGGCAGAAGTTAGTGCCAATATTATGGAACGTAATAAATTAACCAACGAAGATGTAGACTGGCTTGTTGCGCACCAGGCAAATAAACGAATTGTGGGAGCAACGGCTAGCCGCATGGGACTGGAAGATAAAAAAGTGCTTATGAATATAGAGCGCTACGGAAATACTACATCGGCTACTTTGCCTTTATTGCTTAGCGATTTCGAGAAGCAATTTAAAAAAGGAGATAATTTAGTTTTTGCTTCATTTGGAGGCGGCTTCACCTGGGGGGCGACCTACTTAAAATGGGCATATAATTCTTAAAAAAACCAACACCCTATTATTATGGATTTAAAAGAAATTCAGAATTTAATCAAGTTTGTGGCCAAATCTGGTGCCAGCGAGGTAAAACTGGAGACGGGCGATGTAAAGATCACCATTAAAACAGGCTCAGACGAAAAAGAAACTATTGTTCAACATGTGCCAATGGGCGGCCAAATGCAGCAAATGCCTGCACAGCCTCAGCAGCAACATCAACAACAGCAGGCTCCCGCTCCTTCTCAGGAGAGTGATTCCCAGAGCAAAGAAGAGCAAAAAGCACCTGCAGGAGAAGATTCAAACTATATCACAGTTAAATCTCCTATAATCGGGACTTTCTACCGTAAACCTTCGCCAGATAAGCCAACTTTTGTAGAAGTAGGAGATTCAATTAAAGAAGGTGATGTGCTTTGTGTAATTGAGGCTATGAAACTTTTCAATGAAATTGAAAGTGAAGTTTCTGGAAAAATAGTAAAAGTACTGGTAGACGATTCTTCTCCTGTTGAGTTCGATCAGCCTTTATTTTTAGTAGATCCATCATAAATTACTGCCCATTTAGCTTAAGGGAAATTTTTCCCGGGCCAAAAAAACAATAGGTATGTTTAAAAAAATATTGATTGCAAACAGGGGCGAGATCGCATTGCGCATACTTCGCACCTGTAAAGAAATGGGAATTAGCACCGTGGCGGTTTATTCTACCGCAGATGCTGAAAGTCTTCACGTAAGGTTTGCAGACGAGGCCGTATGTATTGGACCTCCTCCCAGTAATTTATCTTATTTAAAAATCTCAAATATTATTGCTGCTGCAGAAATAACCAATGCAGATGCTATTCATCCCGGTTATGGTTTTCTTTCAGAGAATGCCAAATTTTCAAAGATTTGTGAAGAGCACGATATAAAATTTATCGGCGCCTCTCCAGATATGATCGCAAAAATGGGAGATAAAGCTACCGCAAAAGCCACTATGAGGGCTGCCGGAGTTCCTTGTGTTCCAGGATCAGAAGGTGTGATGAAAGATTTTAAGGAGTGCCAGAAACTTGCAAAAGAAATTGGTTACCCGGTAATGCTTAAAGCTACTGCCGGTGGTGGTGGAAAAGGAATGCGTGCTGTTTGGAAAGAAGAAGATCTTGAAGATGCCTGGGATTCTGCTCGCCAGGAAGCAGGCGCTGCTTTTGGAAATGACGGGATGTATATGGAAAAGCTTATTGAAGAGCCACGCCATATCGAAATCCAGATTGTTGGAGACAGCACAGGTAAAGCCTGTCACCTTTCAGAAAGGGATTGTTCGGTACAACGCCGTCATCAAAAATTAACCGAAGAAACTCCTTCTCCATTTATGACAGATAGCCTGCGAAAGAAAATGGGAGAGGCCGCAGTAAAAGCTGCTGAATATATTAAATATGAAGGTGCCGGTACCGTGGAATTTTTGGTAGATAAACACCGAAATTTCTATTTTATGGAGATGAACACCCGTATTCAGGTGGAGCATCCAATTACCGAACAGGTTATAGATTACGATCTTATCAGGGAACAAATTCTGGTAGCTGCAGGAGTGCCAATATCAGGAAAGAATTATTTCCCGCAATTACACTCTATAGAATGCCGAATTAATGCTGAAGATCCTTATAATGGCTTCAGGCCTTCTCCGGGAAGAATCACAAATTTACACGCTCCGGGAGGTCACGGTGTGAGAATAGATACCCACGTTTATAGCGGATATATTATCCCGCCAAACTACGATTCTATGATCGCGAAATTGATCACTACCGCCCAAACCAGGGAAGAGGCGATCAATAAAATGAAACGCGCTTTAGATGAATTTGTAATAGAAGGGATAAAAACAACGATTCCTTTCCATAGACAGCTTATGGATCACCCCGATTATATTGAAGGGAACTATACCACTAAGTTTATGGAAGATTTTAAAATGAAACCACTCGAAAAAGAGGATTAATTTTTACCTCATTACTTGTTTCAGAATCTAACATGTGGGGAATCCGGTTATGTTAGAAGATGAAGTCAGGTTTAACTGACGTAAGAGAATTAAGTTTTCAGAATAAAGTACATATCAGACCTCACAGGTTTCCAAACCTGTAAGGTCTTTTTTGGTTACGGGATTATGTCATTCTGAACTGGTTTCAGAATCTAAGAAGTTACAAATACAAATATGTTCGGAACTTAAACCAGTTTGATTAGAATTTTCAGACAGCCTCCTTTTTTAATTTCGTATTTTCATTGAAAATTAACCCATTCAATGAACCTTTCTTACTGGGAAACCAAAACCTGGTTTTCAGATATCGATTTTTGTATTGTAGGTAGCGGAATTACCGGGCTAAATTGTGCGCTTGATTTAAAAACACGATTCCAGAAATCGAAAATCCTGATTTTAGAACGTGGTATTTTACCTAATGGTGCGAGTACAAAAAACGCCGGATTTGCCTGTTTTGGAAGTATTTCAGAAATTCTTGAGGATTTAAACTCTCACAGTGAGATAGAAGTTATACAGCTTATACAAAAGCGCTTAAAAGGATTGAAATTGCTTCGGAAGAATCTTGGAGATCAAAATATTGGTTACAAAGAATACGGCGGGTACGAACTGTTTACCAATGAGGATGCCACTCTTTTTGAAGAATGTAAGTCGGCTTTACCACAACTTAATAAAATGCTGAAACCCATATTTGGAGATGATGTTTTTAGCATCCAAAAAGATAGTTTCGGATTTAAAAATATTCAGAAAAAGCTCATTTTTAACCAATTTGAAGGGCAAATACATACCGGAAGAATGATGGAGACTTTACTGCATAAAGTTCAGAAAGCCGGTATAAAAATCCTGAATAATATAACAGTTGAAGAATTTTCTGAAACGAAACATTCCGTAATAATAAAAACCGATAAATTAGAATTTTCAGCTAACAAATTACTAATCGCTACCAACGGATTTTCACAGCAACTGGGAATTACTGAAGTTAAACCCGCCCGAGCCCAGGTGGTGATCACTAAACCGATTAAAAACCTGGAAATAAAAGGAACTTTTCATCTGGATAAAGGTTATTACTATTTCAGGAATATCAACGACCGTATCCTTTTTGGCGGTGGAAGAAACCTTGATTTTAAAACCGAAGAAACCAGCAAAATTGATCAAACCGAAATTATTCTGCAGAAACTGGAAGAATTGCTTAAAACCACGATTTTGCCTGAAACTAATTTTGAAATAGATCAACGCTGGAGCGGGATTATGGGCGTTGGAAAACAGAAAAACCCTGTAGTTAAACAAATTTCAGAAAATGTTTTTTGTGGTGTTCGATTAGGTGGAATGGGCGTTGCTATTGGCAGTTTGGTAGGAAAAGAACTTTCAGAATTGATAAAATGATAAAGAAAATATTCAAATTCCTATTAAAAATAGCGGGATTTCTAATTCTGTTTTCCCTGTTTATGGTGCTGCTTTATAAGTGGGTCCCGGTGCCGTTTACGCCATTAATGGCTATTCGTTATTTTGAAAATCCTGAGGAAAAAATTCAACATACTTGGGTGCCAAGAGAAGAGATTTCCTTGCATTTGCAACTCGGTGTAATTGCGAGTGAAGACCAGAATTTTGTAAAGCACAATGGTTTTGATTTTGAAGCTATAGAAAAAGCGATTGAAAATAATCAAAAAGGAAAACGAATGCGTGGTGCAAGCACTATTTCACAGCAAACAGCTAAGAATGTATTTTTATGGCCGGGTAGAAACTGGCTGCGTAAAGGTCTCGAGGTGTATTTCACTTTTTTAATTGAAACCTTTTGGAGTAAAGAACGAATTTTAGAAGTTTACCTGAATAGTATTGAAATGGGAACCGGAATTTACGGTGCTGAGGCCGCCGCGAAGCGCTGGTTTAGTAAATCGTCTGCCAATCTTACGGTTAACGAAGCGGCTGCTATTGCGGCTATTTTACCAAATCCAAGGGAATATCGGGCAAATCCTGCCAGTAATTATATCAATCAGCGAAAAAACTGGATTGTAAGGCAAATGCAGAATTATGGAAAGTTTAGTTTGGAGTAGGTTTAACAACAATAATATTCGTCAATTTGTCCCAAGGCTTCGGGATCGTTTCAGATTCTAGTATATAACGATTATTAACATCTTAGATCCTGAAATAAATTAAGGATGACGAACCCAAGAAACTGTTCAGGTTCTCTACTTAAGAAGAAAGAACATATGAATCAAATAAAAGAAAAATTATATAAAGCCTGTGAAGTTTATGTGGAAGAACGCATTAAGCGAATTGAAACCGCTTTGGCAGGACTCGAGAGCGATTTGGAGAATGAAACGAAAAGCAGCGCGGGGGATAAATACGAAACCGGGCGGGAAATGATAAACCTGGAAATAAATAAACTGACCGAACAATTGCAGCAATTCAAAAACCTGAAAAATACGCTTATTGTGGCTAAAAACAGGATGAATACAAGTTCGGCGCAATTAGGAACTGCGGTAAAAACCAATATAGCCAATTATTTTATTGCCATTCCGGCAAATAGAATTATTGTTGACGGAGACGAATATTTTGCCATTGGAGCTAATTCCCCAATCGCGCAATTATTACTGCATAAAAAAGCCGGTGAGGAAATAACTTTTAACGGAAAATCTGCTACAATTCAGGAAGTATTTTAATCTTTAAATATTATTAGCCACTAATTCAACAATATTTTATTAGTGTATTCGTGGCTCAAATTATTTGATCCTCGATTCAATTAATTTTTCAGAAACTTTTAGGTTTATCTTTTTTTCTCCTTTTAAAGCCTGGGAATGATTAAAATAAAAAGTTTTTCCGCTTAATTCAGCTTCAATAAGCCAGGTTCCGCCTTTAAACCAGGATTTTATTACCGTAGCTTTTATACCTGATTTGTTTGTAAGTTTAATTTCTTCAGGATAAAGAATTACTTTTTTTCTGCTGCTTTCAGCTTCAACCAAATTTTTCAGCATTATTTCATTTACATCGCCAAAGAGCGATGCCACATATTTATTCGGTGGATTTTCATATAATTCTGAAGGAGAATTTTCAGCATAGATTTTTGCATTTTTCAGCACGATGGTTTTATCGGCAAAAGAAAGTGCATCGGTACTATCGTGGGTGGCGACAATGCAGGCAATATTATTTTGCTTTAAATAAGCGAAAAGCCTGCGGCGTAAATTATTTTTCCTAAAATGATCTATATGGCTAAAAGGTTCGTCCAAAAGAAGTAGTTCCGGTTGGTTAGCTAAAGCTCGTGCTAAAGCCACTCGCTGTTGCTGTCCGCCGCTCAAAAGTTTCGCCTTTTTATCGGCTAGCTCGGTCATTTCAACAACTTCCAGTAATGCTTTAATGCGGTTTCTTTTTTTCTGTGGATATTGGTTGCTAAGGTATTTTCCAATATTATCGGCCACACTTAAAGGAAGCATTAAATCGAAATCCTGGGCTAAATATTTAATAAAAGGCTCTCCCGGCACCAGGTTAAAATTAGGCCCTAAAAGTTCTTTTTCTTCCCAAAAAATTTTCCCATCAGTATGGAGCAGTCCGTAAATAAGTTTTAGTAATGTACTTTTTCCACAGCCGCTTTCCCCAATTACAGACAGGTTTTCTCCTTTTTCCAGTGTAAAACCAATATTCTTTAAAACCGGTTCTTCAGCATAGGCAAAAGAGACATTTTTGAGTTTCAGCATAACTATTTTTTGTTCCTACAAGCTAAGCTTTTCAGACTTTTCCGTTAAGAAACTAGACATCGTCGTAATCTACCTTTAGTTTTGGGGTAAGCGGTTGCGCCTGGCAGGTAAGAATTAAACCTTCTTCAATCTCCTCGTCGGTAAGGATTTGGTTTTTGCGCATTTCAGCCTTTCCTTCTACAATCCTGGCAATACAACTACTGCAAATTCCGCCCTGGCAGGAATAGGGTACGTCCAAATCGTGCTCAAGCGCAGCATCTAAAACCGTTCCTTTGGTATCCATAGAAAAGGTAGTTTCCTCATCGTCTACCATAATGGTAAGTTCGGTTTGGCCTTCTATATTGGTTTCTATGGCGCCGGTTTCTTCAGATGTAAATAATTCGTAAAGAATTTTGTCTTCAGTAATACCGTTTTGTTTTAAAACATCACTAACCTGGTTGATCATTTCTTCAGGTCCGCAGAGATAGAACGCATCAAAGGCGTGATCTTTAAACTTGTTTTTTAGCACGAAATTTACGGTGCTGGTTTCAATCCTTCCAAAATGTGAATTGTCTTCCCGGGTTCGGCTGTATACAAATTCAATAAAAAGCCTGTCTGGAAATTTGGCTTGTAATTCCAGCAACTCCTTAAAAAATATAGTTTCTTCTGGTGATTTATTTCCGTAAGTAAGCACGAACCGGCTTTTAGGTTCTTCGGCTAAAACAGTTTTTATAATAGAAAGCACCGGGGTAATCCCGCTTCCTGCTGCAAAAGCTGCATAATTTCTGCCTTCACCAGTAGGTTTTAAAATGAATTTCCCTTCAGGTGGGTGCACATCCAAAACATCGCCGGCATTGAGTTTGTTATTAGCAATTACCGAAAATTTACCGCCTTCAACTTCCTTTACGGTAACTTTGAATTCTCCCGAATTTGGTGCCGAACAAAGCGAATAAGCACGTCTTAATTCTTCGTCGCCTAATTTTATTTTTATCGTAATATACTGGCCTGCGTCAAACTTAAACTCCTCTTTTAAGTTTTCTGGAATATTAAAAGACAAGCTCACTGCCTGCGGGGTTTCCCTAATAACTTCTTTTATTTCTAACGGAAAAAACTGACTCATCAAAAATTTATTTTTGGCAAAAATACAAAGTATGTGAAATTAAAGAGTGTAACAAATACCTAAATTTCTATACATGTATTGTAAATATGCCCGGAATATCATTAATAAGGTGTTTATTACGGGTAGTCAATCATTTTGGGTTAGCATTTTTAATCCCGGTAATGGGTTAAATCATTAAATTATGTTTAAACGGTTTTTATGGTTAGAATGGAAATCTTTTTTCCGCTCTGCAAGTGTGGGGAAGAGTATTGGGTTAAAAGTTTTGCTTATTTTCCTGGCTTTATATTTTTCTGTAGCATTTCTCTCTTTGGGTATTATTCTTTATCCCTGGCTGCAGGAAACTTTTCCAGATCAGGACCCCTTACAAATGGTAAACCGTTTTGTTTTACTGTGGCTGGTTTTTGAACTCGGTTTTAGGTTTATGTTGCAAACACTGCCGGTTTTAGATATAAAACCACTTTTAAATTTACCAATTCCAAGACGGAAAGCAGTGAATTTTGTGCTTCTTAAGTCTATGTACTCCTTTTTTAATTTCTTGCCATTATTTATAATTATTCCCTTCGGAATTTTTTGCATTTATAAAGGCGATTATGGAACCTGGAATATTCTGGGTTGGATGGTAGCGATGATTGCCACTACTCAATGCGTGAACTTTCTGAATTTTATTATTAAAAAGAAATTTACTGATAACCTAAAAGCATTAATTCCCGCCATTCTTTTAGTAGTGGTGTTGGGCGCACTGGAATATTTTGAAGTTTTTGAAATAAGTTTCTGGTTTGGTAAAATGATGGATTTCCTGGTTTTGAATCCTTATCTCGCTATTGTACCTATAATTTTGGTAATTGCTTTTTATAAATGGAACCAACTTAACCTGGAAGGCAAGTTTTATCTCGATGCCGGTTTAAAGGAGAAACAAAAAGATGCCGATACAAAGGATTTTGTTTGGACTAAAAAATTTGGAGCCCTTGCGCCTTTCCTTCAATTAGATTTAAAACTTATTTGGAGAAATAAAAGGCCCAAAACAACAATTTATATGTCTTTGCTTTTGTTGTGCTACGGTTTGTTTGTGTATCCCAGTGATATGTACGAGCATATGGCTATTTACGTTTTTGTAGGTATTTTTATGACCGGAATTTTTATGATCAATTTCGGGCAATTTGTGCCTTCTTGGGATGCTTCCTATTATCCAATGATTATGTCCCAAAATATCACATTGAAAGATTACCTGTCTTCCAAAGCAATGCTAATTAGCTTTAGCGTGATAATACTGGCTATTTTAAGCACACCTTATATTTATTTTGGCTGGAATATTTTATTGATAAATATGGTGGCCGCTTTATATAATATTGGCGTGAATGTCCCTATTTTATTGTATTCCGGCTCTTTTAATAAAAAGAGGATAGATCTGGATAAAAGTCCGTTTATGAATTACCAGGGCACGGGTGCAGCCCAATGGATAGTTGGACTCCCTTTAATGTTTTTACCAATTTTAATCTTCTGGCTTCTGGATTATTTTATAGGATTTGAAGCAGGTTTAATTGGGCTTTCCGGCTTGGGAATTCTTGGTCTGCTTTTGCGCTCTAGTTTAATGAAATTCATTGCCGGCGTTTACCGGAAAAGAAAATATGCGATGATTAATGGTTTTAAACAAACCGGCGAATAAAATTTATAAAATATGATAACTGCTACAAACCTTAGTAAAGTATACGGCGGAACAAAAGTTCTAAATATAGATCATCTTGATATTCCAACAGGAGAAAGTTTTGGCCTGGTTGGGAATAACGGTGCGGGGAAAACCACTTTTTTCAGCTTATTGCTAGATTTAATTCAGCCAACCACGGGAAATATTTTTAATAACGAGATTACGGTAAGCCAGAGTGAAGATTGGAAACCTTTTACCGCTTCTTTTATAGATGAAAGTTTCCTTATTGGCTATTTAACTCCGGAAGAATATTTTTATTTTGTAGGAGATTTACGTGGCGCTAATAAAGCTGATATCGATGCGTTTTTAGCCAATTTTGAAGATTTCTTCCACGGAGAAATTATTGGCCGAAGAAAGTATTTACGAGACCTTTCTAAAGGAAATCAGAAAAAAGTGGGAATTGTTGCTGCGCTTATTGGAAATCCCAAAGTTGTGATTTTAGATGAACCTTTTGCCAATTTAGACCCAACAACTCAAATTCGATTAAAAAAGATTATTAAGGAACTTACAGAGAATCGTGAAACCACTGTGCTTATTTCCAGCCACGACCTTATTCACGTGACCGAAGTTTGTGAGCGAATCGTAGTTTTGGACAAAGGTATACCGGTAAAAGACATTAAAACTTCTGAGGCTACTTTAAGCGAATTAGAAAGCTATTTTTCTGGCGAAGTAGGCACGGCTCAGGCTGAAGAACTGTAGCAAATTGGTTTGCGTTTGTAAAAAGAAGCGTATTTTTACACACTAAACAAACTGATTTTTAGTTATAAAGCCATCGAGAACCGGTTAATTTTGAATACAATTACCAAACTTATTTTATTGTTGCTCCTGGTTGGGAGTATCGCTGGCTGTTCGCGAAAAAATAACACCTTTGTAAACCGAAACTGGCACGCCGTTACTACAGAATATAACACACTGTATAATGGCAATTTAGGCCTGGAACAGGGAAAAGAGGAACTCAACCAAAACTACGCCGATAATTACTGGGATATTCTGCCCATTGAGCGCATGCAAATTGATGAAAACATCGTTTTGCCCGATAGCATCAGAAATCAGAATTTTGGCTACGCCGAAGAAAAAGCCGTAAAAGCAATTCAGCGTCACTCGATGTTAATTGAGGGAAAAGAAAGAAATCCGCAAATAGATGAAGCTTATTTACTGCTGGGAAAAGCCCGGTATTTCGATCAGCGTTTTATCCCTGCCCTGGAAGCTTTCAATTATATTTTAAGGCGTTATCCTGCCAGCAACAATATTATTCACGCCAGGGTTTGGCGGGAAAAAACCCATATGCGCCTGGAAAATAACCGTCTTGCCGTAAATAATCTTAAAAAAGTACTGGATTTAGAGCATCTTGAAGAACAGGATATAGCTGATGCCAGTGCCACTATGGCCCAGGCTTATATTAATCTTCGACATTTAGATAGCGCGGTAGTTCCCTTAAGGAATGCAGCAGAATTCACCGGAAATAACGAAGAAAAAGGACGCTATTTTTATATTCTTGGTCAACTTCATAACCGATTAGGAGAAATTTCTGAAGCAAATGCTGCTTTTGATAAAGTGATAGATTTGAACAGGAGATCACCCCGAATTTATATGATTAATGCCTATGTTCAAAAAGCACGAAATTTTGAAATGGGGGAGGGCAATAATTATAAATTACGGGAAATGCTTCGGGTACTGGAAGAAGACCGCGAAAACCGACCGTTTTTAGATAAGATTTATTTTCAGATTGGCGAATATTATAATCGCCTGGATTCTATAAATATTGCAGAAGATTATTATAAAAAATCTCTGCGTGAACCTGCGAGTGATATTTATTTACGTTCCATTAATTATGAAATCCTGGCCAATATTAATTTTGATAGAACTGATTACCTGGCCGCCAGTAAATATTTTGATAGTACGCTGGCAGAAATGGATCCGCAACTAAGGGAATTCAGGACTATAAAAAAGAAAAGGGATAACCTGGAAGATGTTATAAGGTATGAAGACATAGCTTATAAGAACGATAGCATCCTGCAGTTAAGCCAAATGATGCCAGCTGAACAGCTGGATTATTTTAAGAATTATACCACAGATTTACGCGCCAAATTAGAAGCCGATAATGACGCAGTTGCAATTCCTGTAAATTTACCGGCCATAGAAAGCAGGCAGCCACCAACTTCTGCCCGTACATTTTATTTTTATAGTGAAGCGCGGGTACAACAGGGAAGGCAGGAATTTTTGAATCAGTGGGGAGATCGCCCGCTAGCCGATAACTGGCGATGGGCTGAGGTTAGTTTCGAGAGAGAAGATGCTGTAGCCCAAGAAACCGGGCTTTCCCAACAGGTTTTAGATAACGATCCGCGGCTTGATCCTTATACATATATAGATCAAATTCCTACAGATTTGGCGGCGTTGGACACTTTAACGCGTGACCGGGATTTTGCCTATTACCAGCTGGGAATTATTTATAAAGAGAACTTTAAGGAATATAAAATGGCTCAGGCTCGGTTGGAGGCGGTGTTGGAAATATCTTCAGATGAACGTCTTATTTTGCCTTCAATGTATAATTTGTACCAGATTTACCAAACCACAGATCAAGGGTTTAAGGCTAATGATATGAAGCAGGAAATTTTGGAGAATTATCCAGATTCCCGCTATGCCGCCTATATTTTGAATCCCGAAAGTATTAGAGAAGATGAAAATTCTCCTGAAACAATTTATGCAGAACTTTACCGGGATTTTGAAGCACAGAATTTTAACGAGGTTATTGCTGAAACAAACCGCTACATTTCAGAATTTGCCGGTGATCCCATTGTTCCTAAGCTAGAACTTTTAAAAGCCCAAACCAGCGGAAGACTTTTAGGTTTGGAAGCATATAAAAATGCATTAAATCATGTGGCTTTAACCTATCCGCAAACGCAGGAAGGAAAAAAAGCCCAGGAAATTTTAAATAAAACAATTCCGCAATTAAGGGGGCTGAAATTTAATACCGATAGCCTTCAGGAAAATTATAAATTGCTTTACAGGTTTGATGTTTCAGAACAGCAAGCGGCTTCAGCATTAAAAGAAAAGATAGAAACTGCGATTGCAGAAATAAATTACAAGCATTTATCGGTTTCCGTAGATGTTTACGATCCAGATGAGGTTTTTATAGTGGTACACGGTTTACAGGATATTAATCGAGCTAAAGGTTTTGCCGAACTTCTTAAGATTAATGAAGATTATTTAGTTGAAAAAGAATCAATGCCCATTTCCACAGAAAATTATAGGATTGTCCAAATTCAGAAGAATTTAGACGATTTTCCACGTCCGGTTGAATAAGTTCTTTCAGATAAAAAATATGAAAAATAAAGAGCTAAATAAATACCTGGGTTTTGTAAATATCGCTTTCCAAATGGGAATTATCATTGCTGGCGGTGTTTTCCTAGGGATTTGGCTAGATGGGAAATTTCCGAATAAATATTCGGTATTCACCATTTCTCTTTCTTTATTAGGAGTTTTTATAGCGCTATACCAGGTGTATCGAAGTGTAAGTAAAATGAGCGAAGAAGACGAAAAAAATGAAAAATGAATTACTGGCTTTCTTAAAAAGATTGCTTCCTTTTAGTATTTTATTATGGCTTATTCAATTTCTATTGCAGCAGTATGTGTTTGAAATAGAATTCTACTATAGCAGTTTTAGTATCTATCTTTTTCATTTCCTGGCCACATTTTTAATTTATTTAAGCCTGGTTGTTGTTTATAAAAATTTTACCGATAAAACCGGATTTGCGTTTATAGGACTAAGCTTATTTAAGATGGTGGCAGCGGTAATTTTTTTGCTTCCCTTAGTATTAAGTGAAGTAAATGCAGTCTTTGTAAATATTCTTGCTTTTTTTATTCCCTACTTTTTGTTTTTAGTCTTTGAGACCCTGTACGCAGTAAAACTAATAAACAAGGCTTAAATTCCTGTTTATCAGTAATAATGATAAAAATAACGCTTTTGCTAAAATTTTAGTTGGGGTGCTTTCAAATAAAAATTAAAAGTATACCTTTGCAGCCGAATTTAGAGCCCATAATTTTAAGCAGACCAGGTACTATGATAGCACATAAATCTTTAAAGATTATAGTGACGTTTACACTAGCCTTAGCCTTACTTCCTTTTAACGCTTTTGCCAAGGCAGATCCGCAGGCAGAAGAATCTAAAGAATTCAATCCTACCGATATGATTATGCACCACATTGGTGATTCTCACGGCTGGCACTTTTTTGGCGAAGGAGATAGTTCTTTTACTTTGCCGTTGCCGGTAATTCTTTTTACTGACAATGGGATGGTAACATTTATGTCTAGTGAATTTCATCATGATACCGAAGGGCAATACGTGGTAGAAAAAGACGGAATGCGTTTTGTGAATTATCACGAAGATATTTACAAATTAGATGCGGGTGCTGAGAGTGTAGAATTTGATGAAGAGCACAATGTACTTAATGCCAGCAAACCCTGGGATTTTTCTATAACCAAGAACGTAGCAGCTATGCTTCTAACGGTTGTTTTAATGTTGATCTTCTTCTTTGGTTTAGCCGGGCATCATAAAAAGAATAAAAAAGCGCCTGCGGGCTTCAATAATATTTTAGAGACTTTAGTTCTTTTTGTACGTGATGAGATCGCAAGACCTCAAATTGGTGAAAAGAAGTATATGAAGTTTATGCCTTTTTTATTAACTGTATTCTTCTTTATCTGGATAACCAACCTTTTAGGTTTGTTGCCGGGTGCAGCCAACGTTACAGGAAATATTGCGGTAACCGTTTCTTTAGGTCTTTTCACTCTTGCTTTAATATTAATTAATGGTAACAGAGATTTCTGGCAACATACCTTATGGATGCCGGGAATACCTACTTTTGTTAAGCCTATTTTAGCAGTAGTTGAGGTGCTTGGTCTAATTATTAAGCCGGTAGCACTTATGATTCGTTTGTTTGCGAACATTACTGCGGGTCACATTATTATATTGAGTTTAATCGGATTGATATTTATACTAGAAAGTGCTGGAGTTGCCGGAATTTCGGTGCCTTTTGCCCTTTTCATCACAATACTGGAATTGTTAGTAGCATTCCTTCAAGCGTTTATTTTCACAATGCTGTCGGCCCTGTTTATCGGGATGGCGGTTGCGGAACATGAACATCATTAATTTTAATTTTTAATTTTTATACTATGGAATTATTACACGTAGGTCTTGCAGCTTTAGGAGCTGGATTAGCAGTTGTTGGAGCCGCTATTGGCGTTGGTAAAATTGGCGCTGCCGCAATGGACGCTATTGCCCGTCAACCGGAAGCTTCTGGGAAAATCCAGACTGCAATGATTATTGCTGCTGCACTTGTAGAGGGTGTTGCTCTTTTTGGAGTTGTAGCTGCGCTTTTAGGTGTATTGACCACCTAAGAAGATTTCAAAAACCCATTCGTAACGGTTGGTTGCGAATGGGCTTTTTAAAAAATGATGTTAACGGTATTATATAAATAAAGAATTATGGATTTAATTACTCCGGAAGTTGGTCTAATTTTTTGGCAAACCATCGTATTTTTAATATTGATGCTAATTCTTGCCAAATTCGCCTGGAAGCCAATTCTTGGTGCGGTAAGAACCCGTGAAGAATCTATTAACGAAGCCCTTGTTTCTGCTGAAGATGCACGTAAAGAAATGCAAAATCTTAAGGCAGATAACGAAAAGTTATTGCAGGAAGCTCGTGCCGAAAGAGATGAGATGCTTAAAGAAGCACGTCAGTTGAAGGAGAAAATGATCGCTGAAGCTGAAGGTGATGCCCAGGAAAAGGCAAATAAGATCGTGGCCAAAGCTAAGGAAAGTATCGAGATGGAGAAACGTGCAGCAATGGCCGATATCAAAAACCAGGTAGCTACGCTTTCTATTGAGATTGCTGAAAAAGTAATTGGAAAAGAATTATCTACCGAGGAGAAACAACATCAAATGATAGACAAGATGTTGAACGATGCTACCTTAAACTAAAATATAATGAAGGGAAACAGGGCAGCACAACGTTACGCCAAAGCAATTTTGGATTTGGCAAAAGAGAAAAATGCAGCAGAAACTGTTTTTACAGATATGCAGCAAATTTCTCAAACTATCGCTAAGAGTCCAGATCTTGCGGATATGCTTAAAAGTCCGGTTGTGAATACAACGGTTAAAAAAGCCAGTTTAAAGGAAATCTTTAAAGATGCCGGTGAAATTACACAAGGCAGTTTTGATGTGCTTATTGAAAACGGAAGAATTAATATTCTTGATCTTGTTGCAAGAAATTATATAGTGCGTTACAATACCTTGAATAAATCTCAAGAAGCTATTGTAACTACCGCTGTTCCGTTAACTGCGGAACTGGAAGAGAAGATTTTGGCCAAGGTGAAAGAATTAACCGGGACCGGAGCTAATATTAAAAATGTTATTAATAAAGATATTATAGGAGGTTTTATTTTAAGAGTTGGCGATTTGCAGTATGACGCCAGTGTTTCTAGAAACCTTAATAGATTAAAAAGGGAGCTAACGAATAACTCCTATATTTCGTCTATATAAAATTACCGACCATCCGCCTTGTTTTCTGAAGGCTTTTTGGTCTTATTTATAAAAATGCCCATAATGGGCTTTGAAAAATTTAATAAAAACAGTCACGAGATTACAGTGGCATTTTATCTTAAATAATTATGGCAGAAGTAAATCCTGCTGAAGTATCAGCAATATTAAAGAAACAATTATCAGGTTTTGAAAGCGGAGCCTCTTTAGACGAGGTGGGAACTGTACTTACAGTTGGTGATGGTATCGCCAATGTATATGGTTTAGCCAACGCGCAATACGGAGAATTGGTTCAGTTTGACAGCGGCCTTGAAGGAATGGTACTAAACCTTGAGGAAGATAACGTAGGTGTTGTTTTATTAGGACCTTCTAAAGATGTTAGAGAAGGATCTGTAGTAAAGAGAACCGAAAGAATTGCTTCTATCAAAGTTGGTGAAGGTATAGTAGGTCGTGTGGTTGATACGCTTGGAAGTCCTATAGACGGAAAAGGAGCTATTGAAGGTGAAACTTTTGAAATGCCTTTGGAGCGTAAAGCGCCTGGTGTAATTTTTCGCCAACCGGTTACCGAACCTTTACAAACCGGTATTAAATCTATTGATGCAATGGTACCTGTTGGAAGAGGGCAGCGTGAACTTGTAATTGGGGACCGTCAAACTGGTAAAACTACTGTTTGTATAGATACTATTCTTAATCAGAAAGAATTTTTTGATGCAGGGGAACCTGTTTATTGTATATATGTGGCGATTGGGCAAAAAGCCTCAACCGTTGCAGGTATTGCCAAAGTACTCGAAGATAAAGGTGCAATGGAATACACTACTATTGTGGCTGCAAATGCTTCAGATCCTGCTCCAATGCAGGTGTATGCTCCGTTTGCCGGTGCAGCTATTGGAGAGTATTTTAGAGATACCGGCCGCCCGGCTTTGATTATTTACGATGATCTTTCTAAACAAGCCGTTGCTTACCGTGAGGTGTCTTTGCTTTTACGTCGCCCACCGGGACGTGAAGCATATCCTGGGGATGTTTTCTTTTTGCACTCCAGACTTTTAGAGCGTGCTTCTAAAGTTATTGACGATGATACTATTGCAAAAGGAATGAACGATCTTCCTGATGTTCTTAAAGATAAAATTAAAGGAGGAGGTTCTTTAACCGCGCTTCCAATTATTGAAACCCAGGCTGGTGACGTTTCAGCTTATATTCCTACCAACGTAATTTCGATTACCGATGGTCAGATCTTTCTTACTTCAGATTTATTTAACTCGGGGGTTCGTCCTGCGATTGATGTAGGTATTTCAGTATCTCGTGTAGGTGGTTCGGCACAAATTAAGTCGATGAAGAAAGTTGCCGGTACCTTAAAATTAGACCAGGCACAATATCGTGAACTGGAAGCTTTTGCTAAGTTCGGTTCAGATCTTGATCCAACAACTTTAAGAGTTATTCAAAAAGGTAAACGTAACGTTGAAATCCTTAAGCAGGCAGAAAACGATCCTTATCCGGTAGAAGACCAAATCGCAATTATCTATGCAGGTTCTAAAAACTTGCTAAAAGATGTTCCGGTAGAAAAGGTAAAAGAATTTGAAAGAGATTATTTAGAGTTTTTAGATACTAAACACAGAGATGTTTTAGATACGCTAAAAGCTGGTAAATTAACCGATGAAGTTACAGATACTTTAGTATCAGTAGCAAAGGAGCTTTCAGCTAAGTATAAGAAGTAGTATGTTGTCATTCCCGCGTAGGCGGGAATCTCATAGAAATTTAAAGATTCCCTCCTTCGAGGGAATGACATAAAGAAACTTATGGCAAACTTAAAAGAATTACGTAGCAGGATTACTTCAGTATCTTCAACGATGCAGATTACTAGCGCCATGAAAATGGTGTCGGCTGCAAAGTTGAGCAGGGCTCAGGATGCGATTATGCAAATGAGACCTTATTCTGAAAAACTAACTCAGCTGTTACAGGATTTAAGTGCAACCCTGGATGATGATACCAGCAGTAAATACGCCGAAGACCGTGAGGTGAAAAACGTATTGGTAGTTGCTATTTCATCTAATAAAGGTCTTGCAGGTGCTTTTAATACTAATATTGTAAAAGGCGTTAGGTATAAAGCCAAAAACGATTACGAGTCTAAAAATTTGTCATTATATACTCTCGGTAAAAAAGCCAACGATGTTCTTAAAAAGGACTTTGAAGTATATAAGAATAACAATGAAATTTACGACGGACTAACGTTTGAAAACGTATCTGAGATCGCTGAAGAATTAATGCAGTTGTTCTTAGACGAGAAATACGACAAAATCGTATTGGTGTATAACCAGTTTAAGAATGCAGCTACTCAAATTGTACAACACGAGCAATTTTTACCAATCGAACAATTTGATACCGAAGAAGAAAAGCAACTGGATTATATTTTCGAACCATCCAAAATCGAAATCGTAAAAGAGCTTATACCAAAGTCCTTAAAGATGCAATTGTTTAAAGCCCTTCGGGATTCGTTTGCTTCAGAGCACGGCGCACGTATGACGGCGATGCACAAGGCAACTGATAACGCCAAGGAGCTTAGAGACGATCTTAAACTGTCTTACAACAAAGCAAGACAGGCTTCCATTACCAACGAGATCCTTGAGATTGTTGGTGGTGCCGAAGCATTAAATGGATAAAAACATTCAATAATATTCCGGAAGCAATTCCGTTCTAAAAACCCGTAAGTTAACTACGGGTTTTTTATTTGGTATGCGTTTTGTTTTTGTACTTTTAAACAACAAACTTTCTATTATGAAGAAACTACTTTTTTTATTCAGCAGTATATTTGCTTTAAGCTTTGTTACCGGCTGTGGCAGCAATAAAGAATTACAAGAACGAGCTCCCGCGCAGTTCCAGGATGTATATTATACGCAGGGTGAAAATGGGTTAGATCTCCACATTCCTGTGGCGGTTATTCAGGATAATCGGGTGAACCTGGAAAGTGTTTATTTTAGAGGAATGAAATCTCCCTTGGTCCGGGACAGCGAACAAAGTAATCTTTTTATCGCTAATTTCAGAACAAATGGAATGGATATAATGAGCTCTGATCCTGCAGAAGAAAATAAAAACAGGATTCCGCAAAAACCGGAGGAAGTTCCGTTTGAAATCGAAGACGATGAAGCTATCCTGGTGTTTACTCAAAACGACAAAACCAAATATTACAAATTAACAGGAATCCAAGAACAGAATTAAAAATACCTAATTTTCACTCCTGTTGAGTACTTTTAAAAAACTCTTTCAGCACACATTTGTCTACGGCCTCGCTACGGTGTTGCCGCGTATGCTGAATGTTTTATTAATACCACTTTACACCCACGTTTTACCCAAAGAAGAATACGGCGAAGTTTCAATTATCTTCGCCTATTTTGTTTTTTTTAATGTCATCCTAGCGTATGGGATGGAAACCGCGTTTTTTAGGTTTTATAATAAAATGAAAAACAGCAAAGAAGTTTTAAGCACTTCCGGCTGGTCTATTGTTGCTACTTCTTTAGTGTTTTTCGCTGCGGCATTTTTAGTGCAGGATTTTATTGCGGCAATTACGAATATTCCGGTTAAATATATTCAACTCGTTATTTGGATACTTTTTCTGGACGCGCTGGTGATTATCCCGTTCACCTGGCTCAGGGCTGCCGAAAAACCTATGCGTTTTGCAGTAATTAAACTTATAAACGTTTGTATAACCCTGGGACTAAACATTTTCTTTTTACTGTTTTTAGGAGATTTGGCTGAAGAAAGTTCGCTATTCCAAAGCATTTATGTGCCCGATTTCGAGATCAGTTATATCTTTATTTCCAACCTGATAGCCAGCGGTGCCACGCTGTTAATAATGCTGCCTTTCTATTTTAAAATAGATTTCAGCTTTAACAGCAAGCTTTGGAAATCTATGATGTCTTATGCGTTTCCGGTCTTGATTGCCGGACTTGCCTATTCAGTAAACGAAGTTGTCGACAGGCTAATGCTTGATTATTTGCTTCCTCAGGATATAGCGCGTGCCGAAATTGGTGCCTACTCCGCGTGCTATAAATTAGCTCTGTTTATGACGCTTTTTGCTACGGCATTTAGGTTAGGGATAGAACCCTTTTTCTTTAGCCACGCCGATGCCAAAAATGCCCAGGAAACATATGCGATAATTACCAAATATTTTGTTGTTTTCGGAAGTTTTATCCTCGTTGCGGTGATCGTTTTTATAGATATTTTAAAGGAACTTTTAATTCAGGATAGCACCTACTGGGAAGCGATGCATATTGTGCCGCTTATTTTGCTGGCACAACTGTTCCTAGGGATTTACCATAACCTTTCGGTTTGGTATAAAATCACAGATCGTACCCGCTTTGGGGGATATATTTCAGTAGTTGGTGCTTTATCTACCCTCGCGCTAAATATTCTACTTATTCCAATTATTAGCTATACCGGTTCTGCGATCGCAACTTTAGTAGCTTATGGGGTAATGATGGTGCTTTCTTATTTCTACGGAAGAAAATACTATCCCATTCCGTATAACCTTAAAAAAATAGGCGGCTATTTAGTGTTGTCCGTCTTATTTTCGGTATTTTCATTTTATGTTTTTCGAGGAAATTATTTCGTGGGAATTAGCTTATTAATCATCTTTCTGGGAACAGTGTATGTTTCTGAGAGAAAACAACTTATTAAAATTTTACAATCTTAACTATGCAAGTAAAGATCATCAATAAATCGGCGCACAAAGTGCCGCATTACGAAACTGAAGCTTCAGCAGGAATGGACCTTCGCGCCAATATATCTGAAGCTTTTACGTTAAAACCATTGGAGCGCGCTATTGTAAAAACCGGACTTTTTATCGAGCTTCCGGTAGGTTATGAAGCACAGGTAAGGCCAAGAAGCGGGCTTGCAGCCAAAAAAGGAATTACTGTGCTTAACTCGCCCGGTACCATTGATGCCGATTACCGTGGAGAAATTGGAGTGATTTTGGTGAATTTATCTAACGACGAGTTTACCATAGAAAACGGCGAGCGTGTAGCGCAAATGGTTATTTCTAAACACGAACATATTTCCTGGGAAGAAGTTGAAGTACTGGGGGAAACTACCCGTGGTGCCGGTGGCTTTGGAAGTACAGGAAATAAATAAGAATATAATTTAACCGGTTATTACCGGTTGTGCGGAAAATTAATATGAATAGCGATTTTCAGGATTTGAAGATCACAAAAACTAAATAAATGAAGATTATAGTGCCTATGGCGGGTCGTGGTTCACGACTTCGTCCTCATACCTTAACCATTCCAAAACCTTTAATTCCCGTAGCGGGAAAACCAATCGTACATCGATTGGTGGAAGATATTGCAAAAGTTCTTAATCAGCCCATAGAAGAGATTGCCTTTATTCTTGGTGATCCGGCGTTTTTTGGAGAAGATGTGGTAGCTAGTTTAAAAGACCTGGCAAAAAGCTTAAATGCAAAAGCTTCAATTTACCGTCAGGATCAACCTTTGGGAACCGGTCACGCTATTATGAGCGCCAAGGAATCGCTTTCCGGCCCGGCAGTAGTTGCGTACGCCGATACCTTAATAAAAGCAGATTTTAAATTGGATAAAGAAGCCGATGGGGTTATCTGGACTAAAAAAGTGGAAAACCCAGAAGCTTTTGGAGTAGTAAATCTCAACGAAAAGGACGAAATTATAGAACTGGTTGAAAAGCCTAAAGAGTTTGTAAGCGACCAGGCCGTTATTGGAATCTACTATTTCAAAGATATCGCGGTACTTAAAGGTAAACTGGAAGAAGTATTGGATGAAAACTTAATGCACGGTGGCGAATACCAGATTAATGATGGTATTAAGAAAATGATGGCTGAAGATAGAGTTTTTAAAACCGGAACTGTAGATGAATGGATGGATTGCGGAAACAAAGACGTAACCGTGGAAACCAACGGCAGAATGCTAAATTTCCTTCATCAGGATGGTGAAAAGCTGATTTCAGATTCTGTGAAGATCACTAATTCTGAAATTACTGAGCCTTGTTATATTGGGGAAAATGTTGAATTAATGAACGCTAAAATTGGACCTAATGTTTCAATTGGCGATGGAACCAAAATTACAGATTCTGAAATCAAAAATAGTTTGATTCAGACTTTTGCAGAAGTAAAAAACGCAAAACTGGATAACGCTATGATCGGGAATTTCGCCAAATTTAACGGCGAATTTACCCAGATTAGTATTGGCGATTATTCCACTTTAGAATAAGCTTATTAAAGGCTGATTGGTTTTGCAATCAGCCTTTTAATTTCAATTTTGTCCTGAACAAATATTTATGAAAAAGATCTTCTTCATTACTGCTATGCTTTCAGGAGCTCTATTGACTTTTCAAGGGAGTTTTGCCCAGGAAGAGGAAGTTGTGCTTGAAGAAGTAAATCAGGACGACCTTGGTAACGTCACCGATGAATTCCAGGAGCAATTTTTCGAAGCCCTGAAACAAAAGGGCATAGAAAATTACGAAAAAGCCTTAACGGCTTTAGAAGCATGCCAAAAACTGGAACCTGAAAATCCCGTGGTGTATTTTGAAATGGCACGGAATTATAATGAATTGGAGAATTATGAAGAAGCAATTGCCAACCTGGAAAAAGCCCGGGAACTGGCACCTGAGCGAGAAGATGTTCTTAATGAACTTTATAAAAGTTATACCCGGGCCAAGCAATATGATTCAGCAATAAAATCCCTGGTGAAACTGCAGGAATTCGACGAGGATTATAAAGAAAAGCTAGCTAATATTTATCTGCTCAATCAACAGTATGATGAGGCGCTGCAAACAATAGATGAGCTAGATCAAAAAGAAGGCCCCAGCACTTACCGAAATAAATTACGCAGGCAAATTTTTGCCCGTACCGGTGATACCGCCGCACAAATTGAAAACCTTAAGGAAGGGATTAGCAATAACCCCGAAAATGAGCAAAATTATCTAAACCTTATTTATATCTATAGCGATCAGGGGGAGAATGAAGAAGCTTATAATACTGCTCAAGAATTACTGGCTGCAAACCCCGGTTCTACTTTGGTTCATTTGGCTCTTTATAAATTTCACCTGGAACGGGAAGAACCTGAAGATGCTGTAAATTCAATGAAAATTGTTTTTGAAAGCGAAGAAATAGATCCCGAATCTAAATTTAAAGTGTTAAACGATTTTCTGCTTTTTGTGGATAATAATCCGGAATATGAAGAAGATCTCATGCAGGTGAGCAAAATGCTTAGCGAACGTGAAAACGCCCCAAAACTCTATGGTCAATTAGGTCAATATTATTTGAATCGAGGGCAAATAGAAGAAGCGCTTAATTTTTTTGAAGCGGGTTTAGCAGAAAGTACCGAAGACTTTCAGTTAGTTAAGAATACTATTTTATTGCAAATAGAGTTAGAAAAGTATAAAGAGGCCCGGGATTTGAGTAAAGAGATGATGGAGGTTTTTCCCGCGCAGCCTGTTTTATTTTTATTACAGGGAATTGCTTTAAATCAGCTAGAAGAATATCGTGAAGCAATAGAAATACTTACTTTTGGCCTGGATTATTTAATAGATAACCCAAAGATGGAAGTAGACTTTTATACCCAATTGAGCAGGGCACATGGGGAACTGGGTGAAAAAGAAAAATCGGCTGAATTTTCAAGTAAAGCCGAAGCATTAATTAAAGAAACTGAATAGATGTATAGAAAGATTTTAGGATTAGTATTGTTAAGCCTTTTTGTTGTATCCTGCGGAAGCCGGAAAGGAGTAAAGGGAATCGCTACTAAAAATGCCGAAGCTGCAAATATTATTGAAAGTCATTATAATTCTGAAACCGATTTTAAAACACTTTCCGGGAAATTACGAACGGTTTATCAAAGCGAAGATCGCACCCAATCTGTAAATTTAAGCTTTAGAATGGAAAAAGATAAAGCAATTTGGATGAGTGCTTCGGTTTTAGGATTTCCGGTAGCAAAAGCATATATCACACCTTCCCGGGTAAGCTATTACGAGAAAGTGAGCCAAACCTATTTTGATGGCGATTTCCGGTTATTAAGTAATTTATTGGGTACACCTTTAGACTTTCAGAAACTTCAGAATTTATTGATAGGCCAGGCAATTTACGATCTTAGAGAAGAAGAATTTGAATTTTCTCAAACCGCAAAAGGTTTTCAATTTATGCCTTCTGAAGAAGGGTTGATAAAAAAAATGTTTCTTTTAGATCCTAAAAACTTCAAAACCTCTGCCCAGCAACTGGCACAAACCCAGGAAAATAAAAGTGTAACGGTAACTTATTCAGATTACCAGCAAGTAGAAGGAAAGATTTTTCCAGAAGAAATTAATATTATTGCCAATGAAGCCGGAAGCAGCACCAGGATAGAACTCACCTACCGCTCGCTGGAATTTGATGGGGGAGAATTGAGTTTTCCGTTTGATATTCCGGCAGGATATGAAGAAATCAGTTTATAATGAAATTTAAAAAATTTTCTGAAATCTTATTTTGCCTCGTAGTTCTTCTGCTTTCTGCAGGAAATCTGTCAGCTCAAACTACCCGGGAAGCACTTGAAAAAAAACGGATAGAGCTTAGGAACGAAATAACACGTATTAACGAGTTAAGAAGCAGTAATAAGCAAAAAGAACGTTCGGTTTTAAGTCAGGTAGAAGACCTGGACCAGCAGATAAGGAGCACAGAAAATTTAATAAAAGTAACCAACCAGCAAGCGAATCTTCTCACCAATCAAATTAGTGCAAATACCAATAAAATTTCCCGGCTTAGGGATGAATTGGAGCAGCTTAAGGAAGATTATGCCCGTATGATTGAGAAATCTTACAAAAGTAAATCTACCCAAAGTAGGATTATGTTTTTGCTTTCTTCAGAAAACTTTTTGCAAGCCTATAAACGCCTGCAATATATGAAGCAGTACACAAACTACAGAAAACAACAGGGAGACGAAATACAGGCGCGGACAGAAGAATTACAACAGCTCAATGCCGATTTAGCCGATCAAAAGGAAACCAAGGATGCCCTTATTGCCGAAAACAGGCAAACCCGTGCCCAATTAGAAAAGAATAAAAAGGCACAGCAGGATTTGATGCAGAATATTAGGAGCAAAGAAGGGGAATTCGCTGCGCAGATTAGGCAAAAACAACAGGAAATTAATAAAATAGACGCGCAAATTGAGAAAATGATTCGGGAGTCTATTGCGAAATCCAACGAAGAAAGCGGCTCGGCGGAAAGGGATGTTTACGAATTAACTCCGGCAGCAAAAGCCCTCGCAGCCGATTTTGTAAAAAACAAAGGCCGTTTACCCTGGCCGGTACGGTCTGGGGTTGTTACTTCGCGCTTTGGAAGACAACCTCACCCGGTTGTAAAAACCATTAGTATCAATAATAACGGGGTAAATATTGATACCGATCCCGGAGGAAAAGCCCGCGCTGTTTTTAATGGTACCGTTAGTGAAGTTCAGGTGTTGAAAGGAGCTAATAAAGCGGTTATGGTGAGGCATGGAGATTATATTACCATTTACGATAACCTTGAAAAAGTTTATGTAAAAAGAGGTGATGTGGTAAATACCGGGCAGGAACTTGGTGCTGTGGCTACCAGCCGGACTTCCGGAAAAACTACTTTACACTTCCTGATTTACAAAAACATGCAAAAGATGGATCCGGCAGATTGGATCCTGGAAATGTAGTTTTCTTACGCAACCTTTTGGTAATTCCTGCATCTTAATAGGAGAAGCTGATTCTTAAAAATTATGAGAAAAATTTTACTCCTTTTAAGTTTTATTGTTTTTATTGGTTGCGTTAAGCATAACGTGGGAGTGGTTGGCAGTAAGAGAATGCTTATATCTGGAAATATTCTAAATGCTGAAAATACCCCTATAGAAAATATTAGTTTAATCGCATCTGGCTCAGAATACGACAGACTATGGGCAAGGCCGGCCCAAATGCTAGGAGAAACTTCTACAAATGCTTCAGGGAAATTTTCTTTTGTAAGCTTAGACACCCATAATAGTTTTTATGGGGTAAGTGTAAACCATTCAAATCACCAGGACTACAGGGAGGAATTTAGCACTATTCATTTTTTAGATTCTATTGGCTCGAGAGGGAATTCTTTTGAATTGACAAATATACAATTGCCAAAAGTTCAGCAATTTCAGGTTAAGCTTAATAATACTTCGGCCAGAAACGATACTTTGTTTTTTGAATTTTCTTATTCTTCTACTGAGATATATAGAAAACTTCACGAAGATTCGTTTGATAATCCCCTCCGGTTTCAGGGGGAGAGTGAATATTGGAATAGAATATTGCCGGGAGAAGATGAAATGACAATTTCAGCTAAAACTATAGAAAACAGCGATCTTCTATTTTATTATAAATTTAGTGCTGAAACGGATTACGATACAATAAATGTTGAAATAACTCCCGAAAATCCTGTGTATGAGTTCAGCTATTAAGGTCTTCCTAATCGCAATCTTTTTTCCGCTGTTACTTACTGCGCAAGATACTCTTTCGGAACCTCACAGACATCAATATGTAGCAACAGATCCTGAAACCGTATTTTTTGTCGGAGAATTTTTTAGAGGCTATAATGTAAATAATTCAAGTTGGGAAAACTATTCCCAATCAGGTTTTGGTTTGGATTTTAACTGGTTTGTGTTTCCATTTTTGACAATTGGAGGTCAATATAATTTTATGGGCGGAAATCTTAAAGAAGAAAATATAAACAATACCGGGAGTATAAATAGAATTAACTCCCATTATTTTGGCCTTCATTTGGGTTATTATCACGCTTTTAATAAAGAATGGAATTTACACAGCCTTGCAGGTTTTGGAAGGGTACAAAATGGAAGTAGAGCTCCGGATTCTCGTTTTACCGAAGATGGAAACAGTTTAATGTTGCGAAGCGAATTAGGATATCGGTTTGATAAAACCGCCGCGATTTTCATTAAAGCCACATTGCGCTGGGACAGAATGGATGTAGATACTCCGCGTGTTCTGGATGATTATTTTAACAAACACAGCTTATTACTGGTTGGTTTTGGAGTAAGGCTTCATTTACAGAATCCGAACGGCTAATCCTGAAACAAAGCTTTAAGTTCTGTGGCTTCGTTTGGCTTCATTTTGCCAGCTAGTACAAGGCTAAGCTGCTTTCTTCTTAAGGCGGCGTCATAACGTTGTTTTTCGAGTTCTGTTTCGGGTTCTAAAGGTGGGACGCCAACAGGAGCACCGGTTTCATCTACAGCTACAAAAGTATAAATAGCTTCGTTTGCTTTAGATCTGTTCCCACTTTCACGATCTTCAACCCAAACGTCGATAAAGATTTCCATAGACGATTTAAAAGCACGGGAAACTGCGGCTTCTACAGTAACTACACTTCCTAGAGGAATTGCTTTATTAAAAGCCACGTGATTTACGGAGGCAGTAACTACAATCCTGCGACTGTGTCTTCTGGCGGCTATGCTGGCAGCGCGGTCCATTCGCGCGAGCAATTCTCCCCCAAATAAATTATTGAGTGGATTGGTTTCACTGGGTAAAACCAGATCGGTTAATGTAGTTCTGGATTCTTCTGGGTGTTTTGCCTGCATTTTGCCAATTTTGGGCAAAAATAAGGTGCTTTGCGCAATTTACCGCTTAAAGAACTATTAAAGTTCCTGTACTAATAACCACGCACCTTCGTTAGAAGATTTTACTTTACGTAGCATATTTATAGCATCCCGTCTTTTTTCGTGGCTGGCATAAACAACCTGGTGAAGCCCATATTTGTTTTCGCCTAGAAGATGTGCTTTAAAGCCTTCTTTTCTAAGTTCTGCGACCTTTGTTTTGGCATTGTCTTCTACACGAAATGCACCTGCTACAATATGATAATTTCCGGTTTGTTTGGCTACGTTGAAAGTAACCGCCGGTAATGGATTATCAATTATAAAAGTGGCCTGCTGAATTTGCTCCTGGAGTTGTTCCTGCGCTTGTTGTTGTTCGGCAATATTATGCTGAGAAACCTGACTGCTGTAAATATTTAATCCTGCGAAGCCCGAAATTCCCAAAGCAATAAGCCCAAGAGCGGCATATTTAAGATAAGAAGGAGATTTTCTTCTTTCCGGAGTGAAATGTATTGGAGCTTTTTCTTCCAGTTCTTCAACCTGCTTTTTGTAAACTTCCCGACTTATCGCAGAAGCTTTCACATTTTCCAGCCCAAAAGAATCGGTTAAGTAATTTACCTTTTCAACAGGTTCAAATTGAAGTTTTTCTTCGGCATAATAAAAACGGCCAATATTTTCCAGTTCCACCTTACCCTCTTCCTTAAAAGAATTTTCCAGTTTACCCACAAATTCAGTAATTTTATTAACCGCTGTGGAATAAGACACATTTTGCGTGGCAGCAATATAGTTGGCTAAAAGTCCATCGTTCTTCTTTAACTGCGAATTAAAGGAAACTACCTTTTTAGGCGGATGTAAAACCTCACTTTCTTTGTCAATATAAGCCGGCTCCTTTTGGGAAAGGAAAGCCCCAAAGCCGGGTAGTATTACGCATTCGTAACGATAAAGTAAATCCTGGATGTAGTTAGCTATCTTCATTGCCGCAAAAATAAGGTGTTATTTTAATCCTCCTAAAGTTACCCAAAGAAATTTTATTAACAAACCTTTTTTTCTGTAATTTTAATAAAAATCGAAATATGTCTGCGGAAGAGTTACAGTATGTTCTGACCTTGCAACACATTCCAAACCTGGGAGATACATTTGCTAAAAAATTGATAAGGCATATTGGACCGGCAAAAAATGTATTACAGCAAAAGAAGCAAACTTTACTTAAAATTGACGGAATTCCCGAAAATTAACGCAAGACGGAATCATATTTTGCGAAAAATTCAGGGAGGAATTGAGTCCGTTAAACCCGGTGATCGATTCGGGTAGTGCGTATTGCGTATGGAGTGGATATTACAGCTCAAAAAGCTGCTATTGCTAATAATTGGCAAACAATTGGTTGCTTGGCTCATGCCTTTGATCAATTTTTATCCTAAAGTGCATCATAAATATGTAACTTCAATTGAAGAAAAGGGAGGCTTCTTTACAGATTTCTGGAGTAGTGATACTTTTGACAGGAATAATTTTTTAAAGCGAAACCGAATAATCGCAGGTGTAAGCGAAGCAACTGTAGTAATTGAAAGTGCCGAAAAAGGCGATTCTTTAGTCACAGCTATTTTGCGAATTCTTACAACAGGGAAGTTTTTGCCGTACCTGGAAGACCTTCAGATAAATTAAAGGCTGTAGTAATTTAATAAAATCTCAAAAAGCACATTTACTGAATTATTCGGCAGATTTAGTCTATCTTTTAAACTAGCAACCGGAGGAAGAGGCAAAACCCGTACAAAAAAACTATTTATAGACCTTGATGAGGAAGAAAAATAATGTATTCACATATTTGCAAAAAGAAGGGAAAACCCAGTTAGACTGTATTGCGCTAAACTGTAGCTTTCCCTCTTATAAAACTGCGGGTATTTTAATTATTATGGAATTAAAAGGCGTGGTACGCCCATTACCCGGTAAGTTATTTTAACTTATTCAGTAACCTACTTTTGTTCTTACTCTATTTATAACATCATTAGCTACATTTCGTGCTTTCTCGGCACCAACCTCCAGGGCTTTATCTAATTCAGCCAGGTTATTCATATAATATTCATACTTCTTTCTTGGCTCTTCAAACTGTTCTAACAGCACTTCATATAAAGCCTGTTTTGCGTGCCCGTAGCCAAATCCACCAGCTTCATAATTCTTCCGCATTTCGGTAATTTGTGCTTCAGAAGCTACTAATTTGTATAATGCAAAAACATTGCAGGTATCAGGATTTTTAGGTTCTTCTAAAGGTGTGCTGTCGGTGGCGATTGCCATAATTTGTTTCCGAAGTTTTTTATCGCTTACAAAAAGATTTATCGTGTTGCCTTTTGATTTACTCATTTTAGCTCCATCAGTGCCCGGAACGTACATCGTGTTTTCCTGAACTTTCGCTTCAGGAATTACAAAAGTTTCGCCCATTTTTGAATGAAAACGAGAAGCCACATCTCGCGTAATTTCCAAATGCTGAAGCTGGTCTTTTCCTACCGGTACAATTTCGGCATCATAAAGTAGAATATCTGCGGCCATTAGCATTGGGTAGGTAAAAAGTCCAGCGTTTACATCTTCTAATCTATCAGATTTATCTTTAAAAGAATGTGCCAGGGTTAAGCGCTGAAAAGGAAAAAAGCAACTTAAATACCAGGAAAGTTCTGCAGTTTGCGGAATATCACTCTGGCGGTAAAAAACCGTTTTTTCAATATCAATTCCACAAGCCAGCCAGGTTGCGGCCACAGAGTAAGTATTATTTCTTAAAGTTTCGGCATCTTTTATTTGGGTTAGTGAATGCATATCGGCAATAAAAATAAAAGAATCGTTATCGGGTTTATTGGCCATTTCTATAGCCGGTAAAATTGCTCCCAATAAATTCCCCAGGTGGGGAGTTCCTGTGCTTTGTACTCCTGTAAGAATTCTGGACATCTGCTTTTTCTGTTTTCTGCAAAGGTACTTTTTTTACGGAATTCCCTCGGTTCAATTTAGTACTTTTGGTTCCTATGAGCATTCTACGCACAATACTTACTTTTTTATGGAGAATCTGGTTTTATATTCTTCTGGTATTACCAATTTTAGTAATGTTCCCCGTGCTTGTAGTATTCTCTTCTTCTGAAAGGCTTTACCCAAAATATTATGTTTGCGCCCGTATTTGGGCAAAATGTATTTTATACGGAATGGGTTTTTATCCTGAAATTACCAGGTTGGAAGAGCTTGACCCAAAGAAAAATTATATGCTGGTGGCCAACCACACTTCTATGATAGATATTATGATGATGCTGGTTATTATTAAGCAGCCATTTATTTTTGTAGGGAAAAGGGAGCTGGCAAAAATTCCGATTTTTGGATTTTTTTACCGAAAAACAAATATCACCGTAGATAGAAATTGCGCTAAAAGCAAACAGGATGTAGTGACCGAAGCCCAAAGAAGACTAGAGATGGGAATGAGTATTTGCATTTTTCCTGAAGGCGGAGTGCCCGAGGATAGATCGCTGGTATTAGACACTTTTAAAGATGGAGCATTTAGATTGGCGATTGCGCATCATATTCCTATTGTGCCGATTACTTTTTACGATAATAAAAAGCGGTTTTCTTATAAATTCATATCGGGATCACCAGGAAAACTCAGGGTAAAAATCCACGAATTTATTAATACCAAAGGAATGCAACCCGCAGATAGAAGAGATTTACGAAATGAAAGTTGGCAGGTGATTTATAAAGAGCTGACTAAAGATTTAGAGAATGAAAATCCTTCAAAATAAAACTTCTGAAGGATTCCACTCGGTACATAGGTGTTAAAAACTAAAACTTATTCCGGAATAGATGCCAAAATAAAAAGGACGCACGCCGGGAGCATCGTCAAAAGTATCAAGCTGATATTTAAAGATGGGCTCTAAATTCAACTTAAAACTATCGGTTAATTTGTAATCTAATCCCACGCCCACGTTGGTGCTAAAACTTACTTTATTAATGTTATTAGCCTCACCAATCCTGGTATTTTGGTTATTGGTATTTACCTGTATGCTGTTTTCGTCTAAAAACAAGCTGCTTCCCCCCGCAATTAGGTTAAGGCCAATTTTGCTATCCAGCAAGCTGTATTCTATTTCTAATGGAATTTCAATAAAACCAAACTGCTGATTGATCTCACCCGGTAATGCCATATTATTGACAGAAGAAAAATTAGTGTTATTGCCACTATCACTATGGCCCGGTAGACCGCTTGGTGCAGCATTATCTAGTTGCACATTATTACCACCAGATTCATAATTTATAGAACTAATGGTACTTGGATTTAAGGAGGCAGAAAACACGATATCTTCTACATTATAGCTCATCGCAACTTTAGAAATTCCACTTCGTATCTTTATTTTTTCTGAAATTGCATAGGCTAAATTCATCCCGTAGGCTATACTTACCTGTGAGCTAGTTTTATTACTGGAAAATTGCCGGTCTATAGCATTTCCGCTGCCTATATTGTCATAAAAAACAGGAGCCGCAAAAGTGCTTAACCTAAGTTTCTTTTTGGAAGCCTCAGCAATAAGTTCTTCTTCCTTATCAAGATTTTTTTCTTTTTCAATTTGGGCTAATTGTTCTGCTACTTCCAGACTGTCTTTAAGGGAAATCCCTTCTTCTTTTTCATTATTTTCTTTACTGTTTTCGGCGATTGCTTCAGGCAGCTGTTCGTTTTTTGAATTTGGATTGATGAAATCCTGGTTTTGATTTTTATCTTCTTCGGAATCTTGATGATCTTCTCCTGTCATAGCTGAATTTTGCTCATTTAATTTTGCTTCAGTACTTTCTGAATTTTGTTTTTCAGCTGAATTATCAGAAGTTTTTGTGTATTCTCTATTCGAGTTTTCTGAAGCTATAGCCGAATTGTTATTTGCTGATGAGGTGTTGGCACCTTCAGAAGTTGAATAAGTTGCTTCATTTATATTTCTCAGGATTTCTGAAGCATTTACAAACTGTTCGTTTTTATTGATTTCGGGTAAATTTATTTGGGGTTTTGCAGTTTCTTCTACTTCAAAAACTAATTCGGTATTGGTAAAATTATTTTGACTAAAAAAATAACCGCCAAGCATTAAAGCAAAAACCGCTGCCACACCGCCAACTTTAAACCATAACGGAATTATAAAAGGCTTTTTCTTATCTTTCTCCTGCAGTTTGCCGGCAATATTATCCCATAACTCAGGTCGCGGTTCGGGGGCAAAATCCCTGAACTTTTCCTGGTAGAGCCGGTCTATGTTCTTTCTTTCTTTCATAGTGATTGCACCTTATTATCGTTGAGGTGGTTTTCTATTTTTTCTTTCAAAATATTCCTGGCGCGGGCCAGATTAGATTTTGAACTTCCAACACTTATGTTTAGCATATCAGCAATTTCTTTGTGAGAAAAACCGTCTAACGCATAGAGGTTAAAAATTTGTCGGTAACGTTCAGGTAATTCCTGAATGCTTTCTAATAGAAAATCGGTAGTAATTTCATCGTCATCAATTTCCACAACCGGATCTTCCAGTTGGTTTTCATTAATGATTTCAAAATATTTTTCTTTTCGGTGCTTTTGTAGGGTGGTATTGATCACAATTCGTTTCATCCAACCTTCAAAAGATCCTTTATCTTCATATTGATCTATTTTATTGAATATGGTCATGAAACCATCCTGCAGGTTGTCTTCGGCCTGCTGGTAGTTATTAGAATATTTAAGGCACAGGCCAAAAAGTTTACCGGAGTACATACGGTAAAGCTTTTCCTGTGCCCTAATATCCTGTTTTTTACACTGAAGTATGAGTTTTTCTAAACTCACTCACTTAGATTGTTATTCGTTAGTATTCTCTTCTGGGGTTTCTGGCTCAGGTTCTCCTACCGGAACATCAATAATTAAAAATTCCCCATCTTCGTTTTCGTCAACTCCTGTAAGGAATTTAAACTGGTAGTTATTATAATCTTCACTACTAATGTTTAAATCCCGAATGGTTCTAGTTTCGCTTAACTCTCCTTCTTCAGTACATTCGGTTAGGTTTGCATCATAAGATGTTAGCGCGGCAACTTCAATAACGAAGGTAGAGTCATTTTCTTCATCTTCATATTGATCAAAATCAAACGTAACGAATTGGTTACACGCATTGGATAGCTCGTAAGTTACTTCAAAATCATAGCTTTCGCCAATTTCAAAAAATTCGGGTAAATCTGCTTCGGTAATTTCTGCAAAATCATAATTTACATTCGGGCCGTCATCATCCGTATCACAACTATAGATACTTACGGCTAAAATCATTAATAAGGCAATTCTTTTCATTTTAAAGTATTTATTTTAGGGTTATCTATTTCATAGATGCAGCATGAATGAAAAGGTTGCGTCCGGAATCAAAAAAATCCCTCTTTTTAAGGGATTTTTAAGATTTGGTTATGATTTGCTTTTAAAACACCAATAGGCTTAAGTGACCTTCATAGCTGATACTAAGCTTCTTTAGCGACTTTTATAGCATTTTTAATTTTTTCTTCAAGCTCTTCCATTAAATCAGGATTGTCTTTGAGTAAGATTTTTACCGCATCACGACCCTGACCTAATTTTGTGTCTTCGTAACTAAACCATGAACCGCTTTTTTTTACGATCTCATAATCTACCCCAATATCTATAATCTCACCAATTTTAGAGATTCCTTCGCCATACATAATGTCAAATTCAGCCATTTTAAATGGTGGAGCTACTTTGTTTTTCACAACTTTCACCCGGGTTTTATTACCCATAACATTGCTGTTGCTGTCTTTTATTTGCGTAGAACGTCTAATGTCTAAACGAACCGAGGCATAAAATTTAAGGGCGTTACCACCGGTAGTAGTTTCTGGATTTCCAAACATTACTCCAATCTTTTCCCTAAGCTGGTTAATAAAGATTACAGTACAATTGGTTTTGCTAATAGAAGAAGTAAGCTTTCTAAGAGCCTGAGACATTAAACGGGCGTGTAACCCCATTTTAGAATCTCCCATTTCTCCTTCAATCTCACTTTTAGGAGTAAGCGCTGCCACCGAATCTATCACGATAATATCTATAGCACCAGAGCGAATTAAATTATCGGTAATCTCCAAAGCCTGCTCCCCGTTATCGGGTTGTGAAATTATAAGGTTTTCTATATCTACGCCTAAGTTTTGAGCATAAGTACGGTCAAAAGCGTGTTCAGCATCTATAAATGCGGCAATTCCTCCTTTTTGTTGCGCTTCAGCTATCGCATGTAAAGTTAAAGTTGTTTTTCCTGAAGATTCCGGTCCATAAATCTCTATAACCCGTCCTCTTGGATATCCGCCTACACCCATAGCCAGGTCTAAGCCTAAAGAACCCGTAGATATTGCATCTACATCGGCTACGGCCTGGTCACTCATCTTCATTACGGTACCCTTTCCGTAGGTTTTATCCATTTTATCCAGGGTAAGCTTTAAGGCCTTTAATTTTGCTTCTTTTTCTTTGTCGTTGCTCATAATTTGAATAATCTATTTAGAGAGTTGCTAAATTACTATAAGTTTTCCTGCATCACAATTTTATATGTGTAGCTTTTGTATATTTACTTTCTAACCTGAGGTTTAAAGCATATTTGAGTTTAGGATTAAATGTTCTAAATCTCGATTATCGAGTAAGAATTTAAAATTAACCCTGCCTATGAGATTTTTGAAAAAAAGTCTGATTATGCCCGGTGGTTTTAGTACTTCAGCAGTTATTTTGCTGAATGTAAGTTGCCGGGTTGATGGTGGCTAGAATTTAAAAATCTAATTTTATGAAACAAAGTAAAAAAGATTACAAACCGAATTAGCCACACAAAAAATGCCCTGGGAATTCACTTTTCAGGGCATTTTTTCTTCCTTGAAATTTAACCGTATCTTTGCAAAAAAATTTCTTTAACCTTAACGTTAGTATAGCATGCAACTGTACAATAAATTAAGTGCTAAAGAGAGGGAAGCACTTATAGACGAAGCGGGAGAAGACCGTTTAACGCTCTCTTTTTATGCCTACGCCAAAATTGGCAATCCACACTTATTTAGAAATCATCTTTTTATCGCCTGGGACCAAATGGATGTGCTTGGCCGCATTTATGTTGCTCACGAAGGGATTAATGCCCAACTCTCGGTGCCGGCAAAGCGCTTCGATGAATTTAAAAAGTTTATAGATAATATTTATTTCCTTGAAGGCGTTAGGCTGAATATCGCCATAGAACACGATGCTAAAGCCTTTTTAAAGCTGAAGGTGAAAGTGCGAAAAAAAATTGTTGCCGACGGACTTAACGACAGTACTTTTGATGTTACCAATAAAGGGGTTCACGTTGATGCGGTAAAGTTCAATGAACTTATTAACGATCCTAAAACGGTGTTGGTAGATATGCGTAACCACTACGAAAGTGAAATTGGTCATTTTCAGGGTGCGATTACTCCAGATGTAGATACTTTTAGGGATTCTTTACCAATTATTGAAGAAAATCTTAAAGATTATAAGGAAGATAAAAACCTTGTAATGTATTGTACCGGCGGTATTCGTTGTGAAAAGGCCAGCGCATATTATAAACATAAAGGTTTTAAAAATGTGTATCAGCTGGAAGGTGGTATTATTGAATATGCCCGTCAGGTTGAAAAACAAAAACTGGAAAATAAATTTATAGGAAAGAATTTTGTTTTTGATCATCGTCGTGCCGAACAGATTTCAGAAGAAGTGATTGCGCATTGCCACCAATGTGGAAAACCTTGCGATAAGCACGTGAATTGTGCGAATGAAGCCTGCCATTTGCTTTTTATTCAGTGTGAAGGGTGTGCTGAAAAAATGGATAATTGTTGTTCTACTGCCTGCCAGGAAATTGCCGCTTTACCTTACGAAGATCAAAAGGCCTTGCGAAAAGGAAAGGGCAACAGCAATAGGATATTCAAAAAAGGACGTTCGGAGGTTTTGAAATATAAAAGTTAACAAAGCGTTCTAAAAAGGGAGTGCCAATTAATATTGGTATATTTACTCGATAATCGAGATTTAATTGTTCTGAGGCTTGCCTCTGTTCTAATTAATAAATTTTTGTATCATAACGCTCGGTATTACGCCGAGGTTCTTGATTAGAAACTCAATATAAACCCAAAAGTCTGCAAAGCAATTTGCAAGACTTACAACATATAAATATTTATGGCTTGTAGCAGTTGCTCAACCAAAGACGGTCAGCCAAAAGGATGCAAAAACAACGGGACCTGTGGAACAGATTCCTGTAATAAACTTTCTGTATTCGATTGGCTTGCAAATATGTCTATGCCTAATGGCATAGAACCTTTCAATTACGTAGAAGTTCGTTTTAAAAACGGAAGAAAACACTTTTTTAAAAATGTAGAAAACCTAAGCCTTAGTATGGGCGATGCAGTGGCTGTAGAAGCTTCTCCCGGCCACGATGTTGGTATGGTAAGCTTAACCGGCGAGCTGGTTAGGGTACAAATGAAAAAGAAAAAAGTTAAACCCGATAGCGAGGAAGTACTTAAAATTTACAGAAAAGCCACCCAAAAAGATCTTGATGTTTGGGAAGAAGTGCGCAGTAGGGAAGAAGCGATAAAGAAAAGAGCCCGGGAGATCGCAATTCGACTTAATCTTAGTATGAAGATCAGTGATATTGAATTTCAGGGGGATGCTTCAAAAGCTACGTTTTACTATACGGCAGATGATCGCGTAGATTTCCGACAGTTAATTAAAGAATTTGCGAGGGAATTTAATACTCGAATTGAAATGCGGCAAATTGGTTTGCGCCAGGAAGCAGCCCGCCTTGGCGGAATTGGCTCTTGTGGTCGTGAACTTTGTTGTTCTACCTGGCTTACAGATTTTAGATCGGTAAGTACTTCGGCGGCGAGATATCAGCAATTATCCTTAAATCCGCAGAAATTAGCAGGACAATGTGGGAAGTTGAAATGTTGCCTTAATTACGAACTTGATTCTTATCTTGAAGCTTTAAAGACCTTTCCAAGAACCGATACCAAACTTTTTACCAAAAAAGGAACGGCCGTTTGTCAAAAAATAGACATTTTTAAAGGTGTGCTTTGGTATGCCTATGAAGGCGAATGGATGAACTGGCATCAATTAACTGCAGAACAGGCGAATAAAATTATTGCGTCTAATCGTAAGAAAGAAGATGTTGGCAGCCTTGAGGATTTTGAAGTACAACTTCAGTTAGAAGAAAAAAGTGATTTCAATAATGTGGTGGGGCAGGATAGCTTAACGCGTTTTGATAAACCCAAAGGTCAGCAGAAAAAAAACAAGTCAAAAAAACGGAGAAAACGTAAAGGTAAACCTTCGAATAATGCGTAAAGCTGCAGTATTTTTAACTTTTATTGGTGTTTTTGCCTTATTGGCTTCCTGTGATAAAAAGCGGGTTTATGATGAATATAAACCCATACACGGGGGTTGGGAAAAAGATTCTACTTTAGTTTTTAATTTGGGAGAACTTGATTCTTTGCAAAATTATAACCTGTTTATAAACGTTAGGAATAATAAAGATTATAATTACAGAAACCTGTTTTTAATTACCGAAATGCGGTTTCCGCAGGGAAAAGTGGTAACCGATACCCTTGAATATGAAATGGCAGCGCCAGATGGAAGCTGGCTTGGTACGGGTTTTGGTGATGTAAAAGAAAGTAAACTCTGGTATAAAGAAAATGTGAGTTTTACTGAACCCGGTGAATATAAAATTGCCATAATACAGGCAATGCGTAAAAACGACGAGGTGGAAGGAATAGAAAATTTAGAAGGAATTACCCATATAGGTTTTAGAATAGAAGAAAACCTGCAATAATTTTTGAATAAATGGCCGCAACAAAAAAGAAGCATCAAAAACCCAAAACCGGCAAAAGATCGTATATAGTTGGTTTTTGGACAATTTTTGGTATTGGTTTATTAGCTGTAGTTTTAATTTTCTTACTGGCAGGCTGGGGCGCGTTTGGTAAGATGCCCGATTTTGAGGAACTGGAAAATCCTGAAACCAATCTCGCTACAGAAATTTTCTCATCCGACGGGGAGACTTTGGGGAAATATTACAGTGAAAACCGTACTCCCATAAAATATGAAGATCTTCCAGACCATCTCATTGAAGCCCTTGTAGCTACTGAAGACGAGCGTTTTTATAAACACGCTGGCATAGATCCCAAAGGGACCCTAAGAGCTGCTTTTTACCTTGGAACCCGTGGGGGAGCCAGTACTATAACTCAACAACTTTCTAAACTTTTGTTTACCGAGCAGGTCTCAAACAATCCTTTTGCCCGGATTTTACAAAAAGTGAAGGAATGGAATATTGCTACCCAGCTTGAAAGACAATACACAAAAGAAGAAATTATTACCATGTATTTTAATAAATACGATTTTGTGTATCAGGCTGTGGGAATTCGTTCGGCTTCAAAAATTTATTTTGGAAAGGAAGCCAAAAACCTTAATATAGAAGAATCTGCAGTGTTGGTGGCGATGCTGAAAAATGCCGCTTTATATAACCCGGTGCGTAGACCCGATTTGGTTAAACAACGCCGTAACCAGGTTTTTGTTCAAATGAATAAAAACGGGTATCTCTCTGAACAGGAAAAAGATTCCCTTCAAAAATTACCGCTAAACCTTGATTTCTCTCCAGAAGGTCACGACGAAGGAATGGCAACCTATTTCCGTGTTTACCTGCAAGGATTTATGAAAGATTGGATTGAAAAGAATCCAAAGCCTGATGGAAGTGAATACAGTCTATACCGCGACGGATTAAAAATTTATACCAGCATAGATTCTAAAATGCAACAGTATGCCGAAACTGCGGTAGAAAAACATATTTCACACCTTCAAAAGGAATTTGACAGGCAAAATAAAAATAACAAAACTGCTCCTTTTCGGGATATTGACGAGAGCCAGGTAAATGGTATTGTTAGAAGTGCTATGAAACGTACAGACAGGTGGAAAGGGATGGAAAAACAGGGGAAATCTGAAGAAGAAATTTTAGCTTCTTTTGATGAAGAAACCAATATGCGTGTTTTTTCCTGGGAGGGAATAAAGGACACCATTATGTCTCCAAAGGATTCGATTTTTTATTATAAAGGATTCTTACAGGCAGGTCTTATGTCTATGACGCCTCAAACCGGGGAAGTAAGAGCCTGGGTGGGAGGAACCAATTTTAAACATTTTAAATACGATCACGTAAAACAGGGAAAACGCCAGGTGGGTTCCACTTTTAAGCCCTTTGTTTATGCTACAGCAATAGATCAGTTAAAGCTTTCTCCTTGCGATGTAATGCCTAAAAACAGGTTCACTATTGAAGCCGGCAAATATGGAAATATTAAAGATTGGACTCCTTCGAATGCAAACGGGGAATATGAGGGGATGATAAGTTTGAAAAACGCCCTTGCCCAATCTATAAATACCGTAACTGCGAGATTAATTGATAAAACAGGACCGGGACCGGTTTTAGACTTAGTTAAGAAATTAGGGGTAGATACTGAAAATTTTTCTGATGGTCCTGCAATTGCTTTGGGAACCGAAGATATGAGCCTTTTTGAAATGGTTTCGGCTTACAGCACTTTTGTAAATGAAGGGGTATATGTCAAACCGGTAATTGTAAACAGAATAGAAGATAAGAATGGAACCGTTCTTTATCAACACGTGCCACAAACACGAGATGTTCTGAATAAAGAAGCGGCTTACGTAACGGTAAATATTTTAGAAGGTGTAACCCAGTATGGTTCCGGGGTTCGCTTACGCGGAACTTACGCTAAAGAATTTGATCATTACAAACGCGGGGTAACCGGGTATCCTTACGATTTTAAAAATCCTATTGCCGGTAAAACCGGAACCACACAAAATCAAAGTGATGGTTGGTTTATGGGTATGGTGCCTAATCTCGTAACCGGTGTTTGGGTGGGTGCTGAAGATCGCGCGGTTCATTTTCCAAATTTAACTTATGGGCAGGGTGCCACTATGGCCTTACCTATTTGGGGAATGTATATGAAAGATCTTTATGCCGATGAAGCATTGGATATTTCCCAGGATGCTTTTCCTAAACCTGATAATCTCTCTATTGAAATAAATTGCGACGAGTATAATCAGGAAAGTGATTCTGAAAACAATAGTGTTCCAGATGAACTTGATTTTTAAGATTTAGCAAAAATTCTTCCTTATTTTTCAGAAAAATATAATATACAACGCAAAAAGCGTTGTAGCAGCATTTTTATTTTCGTATTTTTCGGTAAAATTAAATACCGATGATTAGAAAAACTGTAGCAAATGTTGAGGATGCTTTGCAGGGCGTAGAAAATGGTATGACGTTTATGCTAGGTGGTTTTGGCCTTAGCGGGATTCCCGAAAATGCCATTTCAGAACTGGTGCGTCTTAATGTAAAGAACCTTACTTGTATTTCGAATAACGCAGGGGTAGACGACTTTGGCCTTGGGCTTTTACTTCAAAAGAAACAAATAGATAAAATGGTTTCCTCTTACGTAGGTGAGAACGACGAGTTTGAACGCCAAATGCTTAGCGAAGAGTTGGACGTAGAACTTATTCCGCAGGGAACTTTAGCAGCGCGTTGCCAAGCGGCCCAACAGGGTTTCCCTGCAATATATACTCCTGCCGGTTACGGAACGGAGGTTTCTCAATTCAAAGAAACCCGCGAATTTGACGGAAAAATGTATGTTTTAGAAAAAGCTTTTAAAGCCGATTTCGCTTTTGTGAAAGCCTGGAAAGGCGATAAAGCCGGAAATCTTATTTTTAAAGGAACTGCCCGTAATTTTAATCCGTTAATGTGTGGTGCAGCGAAAGTTACTGTTGTTGAGGTTGAAGAACTGGTAGAACCGGGAGAATTAGACCCTAATCAAATTCATATTCCCGGGATTTTTGTGCAACGAATTTTTGAAGGAAAGAATTACGAGAAGCGTATAGAAAAAAGAACGGTTAGAAAGAAGTAATTTGAAGATATAGATTTCCGCCTTCGCGGATATGACAAAAGACAAGTTTATGTTAGACAAAGATGGAATAGCAAAACGCATCGCAGAAGAGGTAAAAGACGGGTATTATGTGAATCTGGGAATTGGCATTCCTACCCTTGTAGCCAATTTTGTGCGAAACGATATAGAAGTAGAATTTCAGAGTGAAAATGGAATCCTGGGAATGGGACCGTTTCCTTTTGAGGGCGAAGAAGACGCCGATCTTATTAATGCGGGAAAACAAACCATAACCGCACTTCCCGGGGCGAGTTTCTTTGATTCAGCAATGAGTTTTGGGATGATTCGGGGACAACACGTAGACCTTACCATTCTGGGTGCGATGGAAGTTGCCGAAAACGGCGATATCGCCAACTGGAAAATTCCGGGGAAAATGGTAAAGGGTATGGGTGGCGCAATGGATTTGGTTGCGAGTGCCGAAAATATTATTGTAGCGATGATGCATACTAATAAAGCCGGAGATTCTAAACTGCTTAAAAAATGCTCTCTGCCTTTAACCGGTGTAGCTTGTGTAACTAAAATAGTTACCAATCTTGCAGTTATAGAAGTTACTAAAGATGGTTTTAAACTTTTAGAAAGAGCTCCCGGCGTAAGCGTAGAAGAAATTAAAAAAGCTACAGAAGGGAAATTGCTCGTAGAAGGTAATATTCCTGAGATGAAATTATAAAAAAAATCTGGCAGTATTTTTAAAATTACTGCCGGATTTTTTATGTCTTTATCTTTTCTACGTCAAGGAAGTAGATTCAGCTTCAAGATTTACTAAGAAATCAATAGCTTCTTTCTGAGAAATTATTTTTCCGCGGGTATTGGCCTGGGAAAAATAATCATACCAACCTACTTTCTTTAAGTTTGCTTCTAATGTTTCAACATTATCTAAAGAGGGCATTTTCCAAACCGTAAAATAGCGATACTGGCTTCGGTAATTGGTATGTTCATCATTTAAAGCCCAACCAAGGTTTTCTACCCCGTTTTCCTTTAAACCGGTAATTCTATCCTGCATATTGGTCATTAGCTCGCGCCTCTCTTCTTTAGAGAGGTCTATCCATTTCCCGGTTACATTCCACATTTCAATATACAAATACATAACTATTGTTTTTATTGGTTATATTTTAAAGTTAGTAATAAAATGATAGTTAAATCTTTAGGGAAGGTTAAAATACCTTATTGCTGATAAAACCCATATTTTTAAAATGTTCTTTAAACGCTAACAACTTCAGAAGATTCTAATAATTTTTCCTGGCGAAGTTTTAAAATAACCTGCGCAATAGCCAGTACATCTTTTTCACAGTAACTTACAATTCTACCTAGGTCCCTATCTTTGTAAAATACATTTCTCACATCGCTTCCCGAAATATCATTTTTTGGCGATGGGATTTTTAAAACATTGTTAAGTATTTTAAGCGAAGTAAAATGTTTATAATCGCCAAATTTCCATAATTCCAGCGTGTCTAAGTGAGGAATTTCCCAGGGCTTTTTTCCGAATAAATTGAGTTTAAAAGGTAGCGCCAGATCGTGAATTAGCATCCTACGGGCTATAAACAGGAAATCGAATTCCTTACCGTTATGTGCACAGAGTAGGTGAAGAGGTTTTGAGAAATGTTCTTGTAATAAATTGGCAAATTCTTGTAACAGGATTTTTTCTTCATCCTTAAACATGGTTAATCTAAAAGTTCTTTCCCCATTTTTAAAACTGAAAAAGCCAACTGAAATACATACAATTTCAGCAAATTCTGCCAAATCCCGGTCCGGTCATAGAATTCTTCTGCAGTAAATTCATCTTTTCGCTGATATTGTGTTTTCTCTTCCCGGTGCAATTTTTTATCTTCAGAAAGCTGTTGATAATTTTCAAATTCGGGCACCGTTTCATATCGAGAAAGGAATATTCTCGAGCTTAATTGTTTGCAGCATCGTTTAACATTTTATAAGTCTCATCAATATACTTATAGAAATCTGGAGCGTGTTCTTCGTCTTCGTCTTTTTTAATAAGGTTTTCCCCCAATCTTACAATAACCAAGTCATCTTCCGGGATCACAATTACATACTGCCCGCGAATGCCCCGCATATAAAAAATATCTTTTTCTTTATAATCACTCAACCAGAATCCGTAACCATATTGCGGACTATCATGAAAACGGGGTTCGGTAGATCTGGCTACAAACTCTGAATCCAGAAGCTGTTGGCCATTCCATTTTCCTTTATCTTTGTATAGTTTCCCGAACCTTGCAAAATCACGAGCGTTGGACGCAATACAACAGTAAGCTTTCTCCATTCCGCTTTCTTCGCTGTCTAATTGCCAAAAAGCATCTTCTTGCATTCCCAGTGGTTTCCAGAAACTTTTGCTTAAATATTCTGAAAGATTTTCCCCCGTGGCTTCTTCTATGACCATACCTAAAAGAATAGTGTTTCCGCTAAGGTATTTAAAGCTTTCTCCGGGGGTATCGGTAACCTGGAGTCGAAGAATCAATTCTCTTATATTCTCGTCGAAATAAGCTCTCGCAGTCATCCCAAACGGATTATAATAGTTCTCGTTCCAGTTTAAACCTGAAGCCATAGAGACCAAATCCCCAACTTTTAATTCTTCTTTAAACTGAGGAAAAAAGTCTGAAACCGGTTGATCTAAACTTGTAATATAACCATCCTGAATAGCCTTCCCTAAAAGTGCTGAAACAATACTTTTAGCCATAGAGAACGAATTGGTCTTAGAATCCGGGCCATATTCCTGGTAATATTCTTCAAACCAAATACTATCGTTTTTAATGATTAAAAAGGCTGCAGTTTCCAGTTCTTCGTTTAATTCAGCAAGATCATCAGTCGGAGTTACAGTGTTGTAATTTGAATGTTCTGGCCACATATCAGCTTCAGTTCCTGCTTCAATAAGTCGGTTTTCAAAGTGAGGATAATCGTCTATAAAGGCTGTTTTCTCGCCCTGAAAATAAGTGGCCTGCATTCCACGGAAAATATATCCGAAATCGAAAATAATAAGAATAATAACAGCGATTAGAAGTACAAAAATTACGGTTCCGGAAATTTTTAAAAATCTAATCATACAGCTGAAAGTTTAGAACATTGAGAGTTGCGAAGTATTATTTTCGTGATTTAAAAGCCATTGTTTTCTATGTAAGCCACCGGCGTAACCAGTTAAAGATCCGTTACTGCCAATTACACGATGACAGGGAATTACCACCCAAAGCGGATTTTTCCCGTTTGCTGAAGCAACTGCCCGAATCGCTTTTTCATCCCCTAATTTCCTGGAAAGTTCCAGGTAACTACAGGTTTTTCCAAACGGAATTTCACTTAAGGCTTTCCAGATTTTCTGCTGAAAATGAGTGCCCTTAGGGTTTAGCTTTAAATTGAATTCCTCTAAATTTCCTTTAAAATAATCGTCTAATTGTTCTGCAGCCGACTGAAGAAAATCGGGGATTTCTTTAGAAGAAGGTATTTCTTCATCCAAAATCTGAATAGCCGAAATCCCGGCTTCGTCGCCACTAATTTTGGCTGTCCCGAGGGGTGTTTTCAGAAATATCTGGTTTTGGTGACTCCTCGTTGTCCTCATTATCTTTTCTTTGAATTAACCCAAGGCGTTTTGCGCGTTTTTCCCAGTTTTGACGGGCCAGCATCTGCATATCTTCGATACTGTCGCTCTCGTCCATAATTTCAAGTCCCAGCAAGGTTTCTATTATGTCTTCCATAGTTACTAAACCTACGGTATTTCCGTATTCGTCTACAATCATGGAAATATGCCCTCTTTTTTTAACAAAATTCTCAAAAAGCTCTGGAATTGGTGTGTCTTCAGAACTCATAAAAATTTCCCTTTTTAGCTTGCTTAGCGGTTCGGGGCCTTTGTCGTCTATCATTTCCTCCAAAACATCATCTTTCAAAATAAAACCGGTAACATTATTTGTTTTATTCTTATAAACGGGAATTCGGGAGAATTTAAGGTTTTTATGGGTTCGGTGAAATTCTTCAATACTGGTATCTTCATCTTCAATAATGGCTACAGAATAAGGCGTCATTACATCTTTTGCTTTAACTGATCTAAATACGAGAAGGTTCTTTATAACCGTGGTTTCACTTTCATCAAAAACGCCTTCTTCTTCGGCAGCATCTGTAATTGCAGCGAATTCTTCCCTGTTCATAGAAGAAACGTGGGCAGATTTTCCTATTAATTTGGTAGTAAGCATCATAAGCCAAAGTATACCGGTATACTTCAGTGGGAAAATCATTATTTTAAGGGTTTTTGCAGTAAAATTCCCCAGGGCCTGCCAGTACGTGGCGCCTATGGTCTTTGGAATAATTTCGGAAAGAACCAAAATAGCCAGCGTCATAATCGCCGAAACAATTCCCACAGCATTCCCGCCATCTCCGTAAATTTTTTCGGCTTGTACACCTACTAAAATAGCTCCAACTGTATGCGCAATGGTATTTACGGTTAAAATGGCTATTAGCGGTTTGTCTATATCCTGTTTAAAGTTTGCAAGTGTTGTGGCGTATGCTTTCCCCTCCTTGTTTTTTATTTTGATGTAGGAAGGAGTTACACTCAATAAAGCTGCTTCCAAAATAGAACACATAAAAGAAAAGAAAATGGAAAGAGTAGCGTATAAAATGAGTAATCCCATATTGGTTTTTAGTTGTTTGAAATACTAATTTAAAGATAATTCTAACAATCCGTCGCAAAGAAATGGTAAAACCTAAAAAAATAACCCCACCCGATTAGGGATGGGGCAGTAAAACAGAATTTAAGAGGTTTAAGCAGAAATTTTTCCGCTAATTATCCGGTTCCATTTCTGGGCCACAATCAGCCTTTCTGAAGCATTATTGTTAGCGTTATCATCTTCATCGTAGAAAATAATTTCGGTAAGTTTTTTATTGTTTTTGTTTTCAGATAGATCCAGGCTTATCCTTTTTATAAGCTCTGGTTTATCGGGAAAAGGGTGTGAACTCACTTTAGCATTTTTTATATAACAGAGGTCCAGCACCTTGTGTTGCATATTGTTGGTAGGCTCTATTACCAATAACTTTCTAGCCTTACTGTCTAATCCCAAAAGTAAAGTGGCCGAAATTTCTACCGTATCGGTATTTAAATTGTTTTTTAAACTTAATTCTTTAAGGTTTTTAAGCCTGTTTTTTTCTTTTGTGTTTTGTTGCCAGATTAGGAATAAAATTGGCAGAACAAACACAGCTAAAAGCCCAAGGCCTATTAGCGTAGATGCAGTATCCATTTTTTTAATTATTTAGATGAAATTATAGTTGTTGGCTTTTTCTAAAAGCTTTGTAAGTATGAAAAAACTTATGGTTCTTCAATAGGAACACTATCTCACCAGAAAAAATGGAAAGGATAAATATGCTGAAGTATTAATTGCCGCTGATCTAAAAAGCTGAAAATTGAAGTTTTTTCAGTCGGGATCAGGAATTCTTTTGTTGAAGAATATGCAGAAACTACATAATCCGAAAAACCGCTGAAATTTTCTTCTGAAGCGATATGTTCTGAAGAAATAATTTCAAAAAATATCACTGCCTGCTGATTTTGATCAGCCTGCAAATAATCATAGTTTCGGGAGTCGAGATCTACAACCGGTGCGGAAAAAGCAAAAACTTTATTACCGGTGCTGTTTAAAATCAGCCCGAGTAATAAAGTTATAATATAGAAATTCCGGTTTTTCATAAAGCAACCACCCACAATTATATTACTGGGCAGTAATTTGATAAAAAAAAGTTTCACTTATCAATCTGAAAATTTCAGTTTTATCTAACAGGCAAAATTAGCTAAAAATCAGATTCAAAAATGATAAATTTTACTCAGTAATTGAGATTTAACTATTCCGGTTTTTTACGAAATCAATTTCACAGCGTCTTTTGCGAAATAACTGGCTATCATTGAGGCCCCGGCGCGTTTTATAGCGGTTAATTGTTCTATAACCACTGCATCGTGATCTAACCAGCCTTTTTCAGCCGCAGCTTTAATCATTGAATACTCGCCGCTTACCTGGTAAACCGCAATTGGAATATTTATTTCATTTCTTAGGTCGCGAACAATATCGAGGTAACACAATCCCGGTTTGACCATTACGATATCGGCTCCTTCTTCAATATCCATCAAGGTTTCTTTAACCGCTTCTTCCCGGTTGGCGGGATCCATTTGGTAAGTTTTTTTATCCTTCGGAATATTTTCGGCATCTACAGGAGCAGAATCCAATGCATCCCGAAATGGACCGTAGAATGCAGAAGCATATTTGGCGCTGTAACTCATAATCCCGGTTTCGTGAAATCCTTCGTCTTCCAGCAGGCTGCGCATTTCAAAAATACGGCCGTCCATCATATCACTGGGAGCGAGAATATCGGCACCGGCTTTGGCGTGAGAAAGCCCCATTTCAGCTAAAATTGCCGTTGTATCATCATTGATTATTTTCCCTCCTGAAACAATTCCATCGTGCCCGTAAGCCGAATATGGATCCAGCGCAACATCAGTCATCACCAACATTTCCGGAACCACATTTTTAACGGCTCTAATAGCTCGCTGCATTAGTCCGTCGTTATTTAAAGCTTCCGTTCCGGCATTATCTTTCAGGTTATCGGGAACTTTTACAAATAACAAAATCGATTTTATACCAAGACTCCAAAGCTCTTTAACTTCCTTTTCCAATAGATCCAGGCTAAACCGAAAATAATCCGGCATAGAAGTAATTTCTTCCTTTTTATTTTTTCCTTCAACCACAAAAAGCGGTGCAATAAAATCGTTAGGAGTAATTGCGGTTTCCCGCACCAGGCTACGCATTGCTTCGCTGGTTCTTAATCTTCTATTTCTTCTTAGTGGATACATAATTTTCAGTTTTCGGTTCTCATTAAATCAGTTTTTGGTTAAACCCAATTTCTTGGTTTTTCCAACACTTTTAATAGTTTTTCTTCTTCACTGCCAGGTTCGGGATGGTGGTCGTAAACCCATTGCACATGGGGCGGAAGGCTCATTAAAATACTCTCAATCCTGCCATTGGTTTTTAAACCGAAAAGCGTGCCTTTATCGTGCACTAAATTGAATTCAACATATCTGCCACGCCGTATTTCCTGCCAGGTTCGGTTTTCTTGAGAATATTCAAGATTTTTACGTTTTTCAACAATTGGTGCATAAGCTTCCAGGAAACTGTCGCCAACTTCGATTACGAAATCATACCAATTTTCTATACTTTTTTCTTCCGAGTCTTTTAAATAATCAAAGAATAATCCGCCGATTCCCCGGGCTTCGTTGCGGTGAGAATTCCAGAAATATTCATCGCATTTTTGCTTGTATTCCGGGTAAAATTCCGGAGAATGCTTACCGCAGGCATTTTTAGAAACCTGGTGAAAATGAATCGCATCTTCTTCAAATAAATAATATGGCGTAAGGTCCTGCCCGCCGCCAAACCACTGGTCTAAAACAGTACCGGTTTTATCATACATTTCAAAATAGCGCCAGTTGGCGTGTACCGTGGGCACCATTGGATTTTTAGGGTGGATCACCAAACTGAGTCCGCAAGCAAAAAAATCTACATCACCGACTTTAAAATATTTTTGCATTGCCGGTGCGAGAGGGCCGTGTACCGCCGAAATATTTACCCCGCCTTTTTCAAAAACAGCTCCATTTTCTATAACCCGGGTTCTGCCACCACCACCTTCTTCACGTTCCCATAGATCTTGCTGAAATTGTGCGCTGCCGTCTATTTCTTCCAGTTTTGAACAGATGGTGTCCTGTAAATTTTCAATGTATTTATAAAATTGATCTCTCATTTTTAATCTTCAATATAAACGAGTTCGTTCTGAATACTTTCTGGCATTTTCTCTTCAGTAATCTTTATTGCCTGCTGCATTTTTTGCTGAAGAAGACTTATAATTTCTTGGGTTGAATTTTCTTCCCCCGTGAAAATCTGCTGCCCGATTCGGTTGTTATGTAAATCCATTGCTTTTGCCAGCTTTTGGTTGGGCGAAAGCTTTTCGTGTAAACCGGTGATGTGATCGCCCCAGTTTCTAACGACTTCCGCAGAACCTGAAATGGTATAACACTTTTTGCAAATCAAGTAGTTCCACAGCGCGTGTCTAAAGGCGTTTTCTTTTCCGTTGTTGTGATGTTCTTCTGCATAGAATTCATCGCAAATTTTTATGGTTTGAATTGTAGCATTGTACGTTGGAAAAATATAACGCGGGTTTTTCATAAAAACTTTAGAAACCGAAAACAGTTCCTTAAAATTCATATTTTTAATCCGCGCCCAAACTGCCATTACTAGGTTTTATATTCCTTTACTGCATCTACAAAAGCTTTGGCGTTTTCTACCGGAATATCAGGTAAAATGCCGTGACCAAGATTTACGATATATTGGTCTTTTCCAAATTCATTGATCATTTGGGTTACCATTTTCTTGATCTCAGCCGGTGGGGAATATAACCTTGCGGGATCGAAATTACCTTGCAGTGTAATTCTTCCGCCACTTAAATATCGGGCATTTCTGGCACTTAAAGTCCAGTCTACTCCCAAAGCTGAAGCACCTGAATTTGCCATTTCGTGAAGGGCAAACCAGCAGCCTTTTCCAAAGGCGATTACCGGAATTTCATCTTTTAAAGCGTCAATTATTTGCTGAATGTATTTCCAGGAAAACTCCTGATAATCTACAGGGCTCAGCATTCCGCCCCAGGAATCGAAAATTTGTACAGCATCTACCCCGGCTGCAACTTTAGCTTTCAGGTAAGCGATCGTGGTATCGGTTATTTTTTGCAATAATTGGTGGGCTGCTACGGGATTGGTAAAACAAAACTTTTTAGCGATATCAAAATTTTTGGATCCCTGACCCTGTACCGCATAACATAAGATAGTCCACGGGGAGCCTGCAAAACCAATTAGCGGAACTTCGTTATTCAATTCCTGTTTGGTCAGTTTAATGGCATCCATTACGTAGCCAAGAGTCTCGTCTATATCGGGAACAATCACGTTGTCCACGTCTTTGGCTGTACGGATTGGATTAGGCAACCACGGGCCAACTCCCGGTTTCATTTCCACTTCAATATTCATAGCCTGTGGAATCACCAAAATATCGCTAAAAAGAATGGCCGCATCGGTGCCTACCTGGTGGATTGGCATCACTGTGATTTCTGTAGCGAGTTCTGGAGTTCTGCAGCGGGTGAAAAAGTCGTATTTTTCTTTAAGCTTCATAAAATCGGGGAGATATCGGCCTGCCTGACGCATCATCCAAACCGGCGGGCGTTCTACTGTTTCTCCTTTTAAAGCTTTTAGAAATAAATCGTTTTTTATCATTTTTTAAAATATTTCACCACCTGTACGATCACATTTTCAATTGAAGGTTGGGTGGCGGTTATTATATTGTTTGTATATTTTTTGGCTTCTGCAGCAGTTGTTTTTCCTATGCAAAAAGCGGTAGAATCTTTTAGTCGATTTTTATCAGTAAAACTTTGTACCGCACTGGGGCTAAAAAATAAAATTCCGTCAAATTCCTGGGAAAATGACCTGGGATTTAATAAGGTTTTATAAACTTCAATTTCAGTAAATTCAATTTTATTCTTTTTCAAGATTTCGGGAATATCATCTCTTCTTTTATTTCCACAGAAAAAAATAAAGCTTTCTTCAGAATAATTCTGAACAATTATTCCGGCTAAATCTTTTCCGTAGTCGGCGATTTCCTGAATATGAAATCCGTTTTCGTTGGCTAAGTCTGCGGTTTTTTCTCCTACACAAAAACAATTTTCAATCTGAACTTTTCCTGAAACCGCATTTACAGAGTTTTTACTGGTAAAAATGGCGTTTTTTATCTTTTCTGAAGGAAGCTTAAAATAGGTGACTTCAATTGTGATCGCATTATGTTCCACCAAACTCAAACCAGAATTCAGAAACAATTGTTTCTGGGGTTTACTGAGTTTTTTAGTTGAAAGAATGCTTTTCATTCATAAAATTTTTAGATGAAAATCAGCCTTCGGTATTGATTTTGGCTTTAATTTCCTGCATCAATTTTGCACCGCCATTCTGGAGGATTTCTTCAGCGCATCGTCTGCCAAAATTCTCAATTTCATTTATAAAAACTGTTTTTTCAACGACAATTTTTTCTTTTCCGTCTAAACTAAAAAGTGCGCCTTTAAAGTAAATAAGATCTTTATCTACCGTCGCCAAAGCTCCAATTGGCGCGGTGCAACCACCTTCTAAAACCTTTAAAAACTCCCGTTCAATATGTACGGTGATTTCAGATTCTTTATGATTTAAAAGTGCCAGAGCTTTCTGTGTAAATTCATCTTCTTCCATCGCTACCACGAGCATTGCGCCCTGGGCCGGTGCGGGAATCATCCAGTTGAGATCTAAAAAATTTTCTGGCTTTAATGCAATACGTTCCAGTCCGGCAGCGGCGAAAATAGCCCCATTCCAGTTGTTATCGTCTAACTTTTTCATTCGGGTGTTTACGTTTCCGCGTAAATCCACCACTTTATGGGTAGGATATTTATTAAGCCATTGGGCTTTACGGCGCAAACTTCCGGTAGCAACAGTACCATCGCTTTCCAGAAAATTCAGGCCTTTATGAATAAGAATATCTTTGGTATTGGCACGTTTTAAAACGGCAGCTTCTACTATTCCTTTGGGAAGTGCCGTTGGCACGTCTTTCATAGAATGTACGGCAATATCAATATTACCTTTAATCATCGCTACATCTAGGGTTTTGGTGAAAATCCCGGTAATGCCCATCTCGTAAAGCGGCTGATCTAAATTTAGGTCTCCCGTAGATTTAACGGGAATTAATTCGGTTTTATGCCCGGCCTTTTCAAGCGCGTTTTGCACTGTTTTTGCCTGCCAAAGTGCGAGTTCGCTATCTCTGGTGCCAATGCGAATTACTTTGCTCATTTTACCTGTTCTTCAAGCTGAAATACTTTCTGAATCAATTCCAGGCTTTCATCGGTAGTGGTTGAATCTCCTTTTAAATGATTAGCAAAGTGTTTCATTATTTTTTGAATAATCCTGTCGCTCACAATTTCGGCCTGCTCATCGTTGAAATCTGAAATTTTTCTGCGCTGAAAATCAAGTTCAGCATCTTTCATACTCCTAAGCTTTTTCTTTAAAGCTTTTATGGTAGGTGCAAATTTTCGGGTTTCCAGCCATTTATTAAAATCGGTTTCTACCTCTTTAATAATAGCTTCTGCGTCTGGAATAAACTGTTTTCTACGTTCTAAATTCTGATCGGTAATTTTTGAAAGCTGATCCAGGTGAACTAGTTTTACATTAAGCAAATGCGCCACGTCTTCTGAAACATTCTTTGGTATAGAAAGGTCTAAAACCAGCAAATCTTTGTTAGAATAAATCAATTCTTTTGAAATAGTAGGGTTTTGTGCCCCAGTAGCCACAATTAGAATATCGGTATTTCTAATTTCTGCCTGTAAATCGGCGTAATCTTTTACGATAAGGTTGAATTTACCCGCAATTTTTTCCGCTTTGTCTTTGGTACGGTTAATAAGGGTAATATGTTCGTTTTGGGTATGTTTTATAAGATTTTCACAGGTATTTCTTCCAATTTTACCTGTTCCAAAAAGCAAAATATTTTTATCTGTAACGTTGGGAACGTTATCTAAAATATATTGAACCGAAGCAAAAGACACCGATGTGGCGCCAGTAGAAATTTCGGTTTCATTTTTAATACGTTTACTGGCTTGTATTACGGCATTCACCAGTCTTTCTAAAAAAGCATTTACCAATCCATATTTTTTGGACCGGGTAAAAGCAACTTTTAACTGACTAATAATTTCAAAATCGCCTAGAATCTGACTGTCTAAGCCGGTGCCCACTCTAAACATGTGCGAGATTGCCTGCTTATTTTTATGTACGTAAGCCACTTTTTCAAACTCTTCTACGGTGCCATGGGTATGTTCACACAGTAATTTAATAAGTTGAAAAGGGTGTTGTGCAAATCCGTAAATTTCGGTGCGGTTACAGGTGGAGGTTACCAGGATGGCATCAATACCTTCATCTTTAGCTTGCTTAAGCAAGCCATTTTTAGCTTCTTCGTTTAAACTAAAATGTCCTCTTATCTCTGCATCAGCCTTTTTGTAGCTAAGACCTATGGTGTAAAAATGTTTTCCGCTTGCAATATGATAATCTTCCATGAACCTATTTAGGGTATTCGGGACAAAATTAAACTAATCCTAAACCAAAAAGTAACGCTCAAAGTACTTTTTGTATCGCTTTCAGTTATTTTAGGTTTTTTATAACTTTAAAAAATAGTAAATACTTACTTTTGCAGTAGTGATAGTCGGTTTGGAGTAATTAGTTTAGAATTATTCTAAATAGACTTAAAATCAAAAAAATGATCTTAGAAGATAAAAATAACGCTGTAGGATTTACTGAGGAGCTGAAAATTGAAGATGGTTTTTATCTTTTAAAGTTTCAAAATGAAACTACTGAGGATCAGAAAATTATTAGGAATATAGATAGCAGCTTTATCCAGTTTCATTTCAATTTAAAAGGCGGAAGCAAGTTTTTGTTCAATAATAACAAATATGAACTTCCGCTTAATGGAGAAAGTTCTTTGCTGCTGTACAATCCGCAGCAGGATTTGCCCTTAAATTTGGTGTTGGAGCCAAATTCCTGGTTAATTTCATTGGTAATTTCTATTAAAAAATTCCATTCCCTTTTTTCGCAGGAAGCCGGTTATATTACTTTTTTAAGTGCTGATAATAAGGATAAAAAATATTATAAAGATGCACCAATTTCACCATCTATGGCCATTGTGCTCAACCAGGTGATGAATTTTAACCTTACTCCAAGTATTAAAAATCTCTATTTTAAAGGGAAGGCTTACGAATTGTTAAGTTTATATTTTAACAGGACCGAAGACCCAAATGTAGAACAATGTCCTTTTCTTAGTGACGAAGAAAATATTATTAAAATAAGAAAAGCTAAGGATATTGTAATTTCCAGGATGGCCGAGCCGCCTTCGCTTCAGGAATTATCAGATGAAATTGGGTTAAGTCTTAAAAAGCTTAAAGAAGGGTTTAAACAAATTTATGGCGATTCGGTGTACAGTTTCCTTTTCGACTATAAAATGGAATATGCCAGGAAGCTTTTAGATAGTGGTGATTATAATGTAAACGAAGTTGGTTTAAAAGTGGGTTACAGCACCGCAAGTCATTTTATTGCTGCTTTTAAGAAAAAATTCGGCACCACTCCCAAGAAGTATATTATGTCTTTAACTTCAAATTCTTAGAATTATGTTTAAAAAATTTGTTGCAATTTATATTCTCATCTTCTTCGGTTTAAATTCTGGATATACCCAGGAAACTGAAAATGAAGACGAGAAAGATAAAAAAGAGATTCTTGTTTTTTATAAAACCGATGGCTTCTGGCACGAATCTATTCCCACAGGAAGAACTTTTATCGAAGATCTTGGCGAAGATCACGATTTTAAAGTCACCTCTACTAAAGATTCCGACGATTTTCACAGGGATGACCTGAAAGGTTATGATTTAGTAGTTTTTCTAAACACTACGGGAAATGTTTTTGATGAAAAAGAACAGGAAGGTTTTAAGAATTATATAGAAAACGGCGGTAATTTCTTCGGAATTCACGCTGCAGCAGATACCGAAGAGGATTGGCCGTGGTTCGTAGAATTAGTTGGGGGTTATTTTGACGGGCACCCGGAAGTTCAACAAGCTGAGATAAAATTGAATATGCCTGATCATCCCGCGGTTTCTCATTTACCCAAAGTTTGGACCAGAACCGATGAATGGTATAATTACATCAACCTAAATCCTGAAATGGAAGTGCTTTTGTATCTTGATGAGAATTCGTACGAAGGTGGCACTAACGGTGAGGAACACCCCATTGCCTGGTTTAGGGAAACTGGCCACGGTGGCGTTTCAATTTATACCGGTTTGGGACATACCATTCAGTCTTATATTGAGCCATCGTTTCAGGAGCATATTTTGAAATCGATTTTATTTGCTTTAGGAGAAGAAAAATAGATGCTCTATTGAGGTATAAAAAACAGTAATGAGTAATTGAAATTCACCGGGACAAATAGTCTTATTTTTGAACTGAAACCTATTTAATGGCAGAAATAGCTTTATACCGGGAAAATAATTAGCCTGTTTAGAATTCCTGAAACAAAGTGGGGTTTTCAACAGAAGAAAAAGAAAAAATATGAGTAAAGGCGTATTATTGGTTAATTTGGGCTCTCCAAAAAGCACCGATCCTAAAGATGTAAAAGAATACCTTGATGAATTTTTAATGGACGAACGTGTAATTGACGTTCCATATTGGGCCAGGGTTCTTTTGGTAAGAGGAATTGTGTTAAATACAAGACCGAAAAAGTCGGCTGAAGCTTACCAGAAAATATGGTGGGACGAGGGTTCGCCGCTAATTGTTTTATCAGAACGTCTTCAGGATAAAATGGATAAAAATACCTCTGTGCCAATCGCTTTGGCTATGCGCTATGGAGAACCAAACATTAAATCTGGCCTGCAGGAATTACACGATAAAGGGGTAGATGAAGTTTTACTTTTTCCATTGTATCCTCAGTTCGCAATGGCCACTACAGAAACTATTTTAGTTTTAGCCGAAGAGCTTAGGAAGAAACATTTTCCCAAAATGCAATTCACCACAATGCCGCCTTTCTATAATCACTCCGATTATATTCGGGTATTAGCTGAAAGTATTTCAGAAAAATTAAAAGGAGTGGATTTTCAGCATTTATTGTTTTCCTATCACGGTGTTCCCGAGCGACATATTAGAAAAAGCGATGTTACAAAATCCCATTGTAAAATTGATGGAAGTTGTTGCCAAACGGCTTCAGCAGCACATCAGTTTTGCTATCGTCACCAATGTTTTGAAACTACCAGGCTTGTTGCCGAATATTTAGAATTGAAGGAAAATTCATATAGCGTTTCCTTTCAATCCCGTTTGGGATTCGACCCGTGGTTGCAACCTTATACCGATAGAACCATAGAACGTTTTGGAAAACAGGGAATGAAAAAACTGGCCATTGTAACTCCAGCTTTTGTTTCAGATTGCCTGGAAACTTTAGAGGAAATTGCAATGGAAGGTGAAGAAATCTTTCACGAAGTTGGCGGTAAAGAATTCACTGTAGTTCCCTGCCTAAACGATCGTGACGATTGGGTGAATGTACTTTCCCGTTGGGTAGACGAATGGGCGTACCAAAAGCCCGTTAAAGCATAATGGCCTCGGTGAATTCTCGAAATCTCGGAGAAAAACCAATAGGTAAATTACTTGTACAGCAAGCGGCTCCGGCTTCGGTAGGAATCCTGGTAATGTCGCTCAATATTTTAATCGATACCATTTTCGTAGGAAACTGGATTGGCTCTACGGCAATCGCAGCGATAAATGTGGTGCTTCCGGTTTCGTTTTTTATAGCTGCCCTTGGGATGGCCATAGGTATTGGAGGTTCTTCAATAATATCGAGAGCACTGGGCGCCGATGATCGAAAAAAAGCGCTTAAAACCTTCGGAAACCAGATAAGCCTTACGCTAATTCTTACCGTAGGTTTAGTAATTATCGGACTTCTATTTGTGGATTCACTTATTCCCGCATTTGGCGGAAAAGGCGATATTTTTGAACCGGCAAAAGTTTACTATACCATTGTTCTGTATGGCGTACCTTTCCTGGCGCTGTGTATGATGGGGAATACGGTGATTCGTGCCGAGGGCAAACCAAAATTCGCAATGATCGCGATGATAATTCCCTCGGTAGCAAACTTAGTTTTAGATTATATTTTTATCAACCAAATGGGACTTGGGATGTGGGGCGCGGCCTGGGCCACCACGGCTTCTTATCTTTTTTGCTTTGCGTACATATTCTGGTTTTTTCTTTCAAAAAATTCTGAACTTAGAATTAGTTTACCAGATTTTGGTCTTAATAAAACAATTCTGCAAGAAATTAGTTCCCTTGGCTTTGTTACTTTATCCAGACAGGCCGTAGTAAGTGTAATTTACCTGCTTATGAATAATATTTTATTCGATCTTGGCGGGGAAGATGCTGTAGCAATTTATGCAATTATCGCCCGAATGCTCATGTTTGCTTTGTTCCCGGTATTGGGGGTTACCCAGGGATTTTTGCCAATTGCCGGATTTAATTATGGCGCAGAAAAATATCAAAGGGTTCGCAAAAGTATTAATACCGCTATCTTATATGCCTGCGGATTGGGTTTATTGGTTTTTAGCGGAATTATGTTCTTTTCTGATGAAATTGTACGCATTTTTACTAAAAATCCAACGATTATTACCGAAACTCCCGCTGCGATGCGCTGGGTTTTTGCCGCAACACCTATTGTAGCGATTCAGCTTATTGGTGCTGCTTATTTTCAAGCCGTTGGCAAAGCAGTGCCGGCCTTATTACTTACTTTATCAAGACAGGGGTTCTTTTTTATCCCGCTAATTTTAATTCTTCCCTATTATTTCGGGGAAATCGGTGTTTGGATTTCATTTCCTATAGCTGATTTGCTTTCTACGCTGCTTACCGCATATTTTTTAAACCGGGAAATGAGGTTAAAATTAAAACCAAAAACCTCCTGATAATTCTTCCGAAGAAAAATTCATAAATCGCTATCTTTGTTGGAAAGCTGAAAATACATGGATATAAATGCTTTAAAAATAGAACTAATTCAAAAAATTATTGCGTGCAAAGAAATCGCTTTGCTGAAGCAGATTGAAGAATTCTTGCTGGAAGTAAATGTTAAAGAACCGGGAGAAGATTATGAGGTAGAAAGCCTTAAAAACTTGCTATCTAAAGAGCAGCTTGAAGAACTGGACCGTCGTTTGGAGGCGTATAAAAATGGTACGTCAGAAGCAATTCCGTGGGAGGAGGCGAAGAGGGAAATTGAAAAGAAATAAGGGTTTTAGACTGAAAATAGACTCTTCAGCCCAAGTGGATTTGAAAATTGCGATTGATTGGTATAAAGCCCAACAAATAGGGTTAGGAAAGCGTTTTTTAGATGATTTTGAAACCACATTGATCCGAATTCAATCTAATCCTTATATGTTTCGATTGGAAGGTAATTATAAAAATACTCTCCTTGATATTTTTCCGTATATAGTGATTTTTGAAATAGAGGATCAGGAAATTATAATTCTGGCCGTCTTCAACACCCATCAAAATCCAACCAAAAAAACCATAATCTGTGATAGAATATTACCAGTACATAAAAGCTTTACATCTTATTTTTGTAATCACCTGGTTTGCCGGGCTATTTTATATTCCGCGTTTATTTATATATCATATAGAAGCTACTCAAAAACCTGAACCCGATAAAAGCATACTGGCCAGCCAGTTTAAGTTGATGACTAAAAGGTTGTGGTTTATAATTACCTGGCCCTCGGCTATTTTAGCGAGTTTATTTGCTTTTCTTTTGCTTCATTTAGCTCCGGGCTGGCTTTCGCAAGACTGGATGCTGGTAAAATTGGGCTTTGTTGTTTTGCTATATGCCTATCATATTAAATGTCATCTCATTTTTAAAGAGCTTCAAAATGATGTGGTAAAATGGACATCCAATCAAATGAGGTTATGGAACGAAGGTTCTACATTAATCCTCTTCGCGGTTATTTTTTTAGTGATTGTAAAGGATGCCATAAACTGGATTTACGGAGTTTTAGGAATATTTCTATTGGCAGGAATGCTTATGCTGGGAATTAAAATGTATAAGCGAATTAGAACTAAAAACCCCGATGCCTGATTGGTGTGATAATTGATTAATTTGCACTAATAATCATTTATGAAGCTTTCAAAACTTTCATTAAGTACCCGCATTTTTATCTCCATGATTCTTTTGGTGTTGGGAGCTTCGATTTTAATTGTGGGTATCACGATTTATCAGTACAAACTGGAAGCCGAAAACTATCACCGCGAACGCCTGGATAGAAAGGAACAGGCTATTAGGGAAAATATAAAGTTTATTCTTGCCAGTACCACATATCTGATCAATACCGAGAATATTGATATGATTTTTGGGGAGCGGAATAAGATTCACGAAATGGCCCAGGTGCACGAGATGCAAATTAATATTTATGATTTTCAGGGTCGGCTTTTAATAAAATCCGATCAGTCTTTTTTCAGGGATACCACAGATAATCAGCTGGACAAGGACATTCTTAGAAAACTGGAACGCTCAGAAAGCAAACGGTATATTGAGAAAACCGAAGTTAACGGTCAAAAATTTCAATCTTCATATACTTATATTTTAGATAAAAAATTTAAACCCCTGGCCATACTTTATCTTCCCTATGTTCAGGATGATACGGTTTTAAATCGAGATTTGAATAATTTCCTTTTAAGGATGCTGGAGGTGTATTTGTTTATGCTTGCCTTGGCGATTATTATGTCTTATTTTCTTTCAAAATATATCACGAAATCCCTTAAAATTATTTCAGATAAAATTACCGAAACCCGCTTGGATAAGCGAAATCAGAAGATAGATATCAGTAATGCTTCTGAAGAGATTTATACCCTCGTGGCTGCATATAATAGTATGATAGACGAGTTGGAAGAAAGTGCGGTAAAATTGGCTGCCGGTGAAAGGGAACAGGCCTGGCGGGAAATGGCCAAACAGGTGGCTCACGAGATTAAAAATCCGTTAACCCCAATGCGCTTAAGCGTACAAAGTTTTGAACGGAATTTTGATAGAAACGATCCCGAAATTGAAGCAAAAGTAGCCGAATATTCTACCACACTTATCAATCAAATAGACACGATGAGTTCTATTGCTGAAGCTTTTTCGAACTTCGCAAAAATGCCCGCTCAGCAAAACGAAATGCTTAATGTTCCAAAAATTGTGAAACTGGCACTTGATATTTTTAATGAAGATTATATTCAGTTTTCCAGTGAAAAAGATGAAATCCTGGCCAAATTTGATAGAACACAACTTATTCGGGTAATTACCAACCTGGTGAAGAACGCCATTCAAGCAATGGACGGCCAGAAAAATCCGCGTATTATGGTAAGTATCCACGAAGAAGCATCAGATGTTTTTGTGATTATTTCAGATAATGGTGCGGGGATTTCCGAAGAAAATATAGAGAAGGTTTTTGAACCTAAATTTACTACGAAATCAAGCGGAATGGGTCTGGGCCTCGCAATGGTAAAGAATATTGTGGAAACTTATAACGGAAGTATTACCTTTACTTCTAAGCTTGGAAAAGGCACTACTTTTAAGCTGCGTTTTCCTAAATAATAAAGAACGAACCAAAAATTTTTAAATATGGAATTCGAAAATATTTTAACTGAAAATAACGACGGAATTTCACAGATTACGATTAACCGTCCTAAAAAATTAAATGCCTTAAATCGCGATACCATTGAAGAATTGCACCAGGCTTTTACTGAAGCGAAAGAAGATAACGAAGTAAAAGTAATTATCTTAACAGGAAGCGGGGAAAAGGCTTTTGTAGCTGGTGCCGATATTAGTGAATTTGCCGATTTCTCCCCAGAAGAAGGACGTGAACTTGCAGCTGAAGGTCAGGCCAAATTATTCGATTTTGTAGCGAATTTTCCAAAGCCGGTTATTGCAGCAGTAAACGGTTTTGCCCTTGGCGGGGGACTCGAATTGGCAATGGCAGCTCATTTTAGAATTGCCAGCGATACCGCAAAAATGGGACTTCCCGAAACTTCGCTTGGTGTTATTCCCGGCTATGGTGGTACGCAAAGACTTCCGCAGTTAGTAGGAAAAGGACGTGCGATGGAAATGATTATGACTGCGGGAATGATAGATGCCAACCAGGCACTGCAGTATAATCTAGTGAATCACGTTTGCGAGCCCGAAGAATTGATAGAATTTACTGAAAAGGTTGCCGCAAAAATTATGAAAAATTCTTTAGTAGCAATTAGTGCTGCAATTCGAGCTATCAATTCCAACTACGAAGATGGAGTAAATGGTTTTGAAGTGGAAATCAGTGAATTTGGAAACTCTTTTGGTACGGAAGATTTTGAGGAGGGCACTTCTGCATTTTTGAATAAACGTAAAGCCGATTTCCCCGGCAACTAAAATAAAAGCTTTGGCGTTTAGGATTTCTCTCTTGAATGTTAAAGCTTATTTTTCAACCTACTAAATAGGATATATTCCATAAATTTGTAATATGTCCAATAATAAAGATTTTATCTACGGAAGAGGTGCACAACTAAATGTGCATAACCGCTTCGACGCGCACGATCACGAATTTCGGGATGATTTTCTTAACCATTGCGCGACTGAAGGTGATGTGGTGCAAAATTCCAAAACGGTTTTAATAGATACTTTTCCTAAAACCATTGTAAATAAGGTGAACAGCCCTGATGTTGGGATGGGATTTTCGCTAAATCCATACCAGGGTTGTGAACATGGTTGTATTTATTGTTATGCCCGGAACTCGCATGAATATTGGGGGTATAGTGCGGGACTCGATTTTGAACAAAAGATCCTGGTAAAAAGAAACGCGGTAGAACTGCTGGAAAAGAAAATCAGCAGTAAGAAATGGGAAGCTTCGCCTATAGTTCTTTCCGGAAATACCGATTGTTACCAGCCTATCGAGAAAAAACTAAAAATTACTCGACAGTTGCTACAAACTTTTTTAAAGTATAAACATCCTGTTGGGATTATCACCAAAAATGCCCTTGTACAGCGCGATATAGATATTTTAAAAGATCTTGCGGCAGATAATTTGATTCAAGTTAACTTATCGGTCACTTCCCTGGAAGAGGAAACCCGTAGAATCTTAGAACCTAGAACGGCCAGTATTAAAAAACGTCTGGAAACTATAGAAAAGCTTTCGGTAGCTGGTATTCCGGTGAGTGTAATGATGGCGCCAATAATCCCCTCTATAAATTCTCACGAGATTATGCCGCTAGTGAAAGAAATTTCTGAAAGGGGCGCCTTGGGCGTTGGTTATACAATTGTAAGGTTGAACGGCGCTATTGGTGGTATTTTCACCGACTGGATTAGGAAAGCGATGCCAGACAGGGCCGATAAAGTTTTGCATCAAATAGAAAGTGTTCACGGTGGAAGTTTGAACGATAGCAGGTTTGGAACAAGAATGAAAGGTGAAGGCGAATTCGCCAGTCAGGTAGCACAGCAGTTTAAAATAGCTAAAGCAAAATATCTTAAGGGAAGAGAAAGACCGGTTTTAAACTGCGATCTACACGAACAATACAAAGACGGACAAATGAAGCTTTTTTGAAAGACTATAGTGAAATTTTAAGATGAATTTATAAGCCTAAAGTTGAAATCATTAATATTTTAGTGACAACTGAGAACGCTTAACCGATAACTGAGAATTATGCCTGAATTACCCGAAGTTGCCTATCAGAAAAAATATGCGGATGCTACTATTCTGCATAAGAAAATCGTAAATGTAGAGACCGGTGATAAAAAATTGTTCCAATCGTCTAAAAGTGAATTTGAAGAAACACTAAAAAACAATCAGTTTACTGGTAGTGAACGTTTGGGGAAATACCTATTCCTGAATTTAGAAAAGCACGGGGTTTTAGTAGTGCACTTTGGGATGACCGGCAGACTGGAGTATTATCAGCACGAAGAATTACCCAAATATGCGCAACTTACACTGACTTTTGAAGATCATTCTCGAGTTTCATTTACCTGTCCGCGTAAGTTTGGTAAACTTTATCTGGCCGAAAGTTTAATTGAATTTCAAAAAAGAAATGGGCTGGGAATTGATGCGCTGGCCTTACAGAAAGTTGAATTTCTCGAAATTTTAAAGAGTAAAACAGGTACGATAAAAGCTTTGTTGATGAATCAGAAGCAGATTGCCGGAATTGGGAATTTATATGCTGATGAAATACTTTTTCAGGTTAAAATTCATCCGGCCACTAAGGTTAACGAACTTTCTGAAAAAGATAAGTTAAATATTTACGACAAAATTGAAGAAGTTCTGGAGGTAGTTAAAAAAGTAAGGGAAGAGGGGCAGAAACTACCCGAAAGCTATATTACTACCGTGCGTAAAAAAGGTGCAAATTGTCCCAGAAACGAAGGTAAAATAGAACAAATTAAAGTTTCCGGGAGAACTACTTATTTTTGTCCAAATTGCCAGGAAGAAAAATCTTAAACTTTTCCTTTCCACTCGGAATAAAATTGTTCCAGGTAAAGTTCCATAAACTCGTGGCGTTTTTGTGCGATTTCACGACCGGTTTCGGTATTCATCTTATCCTTAAGTAGTAAAAGTTTCTCGTAAAAATGGTTAATTGTTGGCGCGTTAGAAGTCTTGTATTCTTCTTTACTCATACTAAGATTGGGTTCAATTGTGGGGTCATAAAGCGCCCGGCCTTTGAAGCCTCCATAATTAAAAGTACGGGCAATTCCTATAGCACCCAGGGCATCTAAACGATCGGCATCTTGAACAATTTCCAGCTCTATAGAATTAAATTCCTGCTTAATATTTCCGCCTTTAAAAGATACGTTTTCTATGATTTTCACCACGTGATTAATAACTTCAGTTGAAAGTTTTTGTTCCTGAAGAAATTCTGAAGCCACTTTTGGCCCCACACTTTCGTCTCCATTATGAAATTTTGAATCGGCAATATCGTGAAGCAGCGCACCGAGTTCAACTATAAAAAGATCGGCCGCTTCGTTTTTAGCAATAAGTTTTGCTTTATTCCATACCCGCTGAATATGAAACCAGTCGTGACCGCCTTCAGCATTTTTAAGGGTTCTTTTTACAAAAGATTCAGTGTTTTCTATGATTTGGGTTCTATTCATTGAGGAAAATTAAACCTCACAGGTTTCCAAAACTTGTGAGGTGTCGTGTTATTATTTAATATCAGCAATAATAGTTCGTTCTACTTTTGCAACCAGCCCTTCGGGGTCGTCTGATGCTACGGCAATGGGTTCGTGAACTTTCAGTTTAATATGCACGCCGGGTTCCATTGGGAAATTACCGTATTTAAAGAGTTTCCAGGAATTGTTGATGGTGATGGGAACAATTAAAGCCTCCGGCATTTGCTTAAAAAGCATTTGCATTCCGCTTTTGGCAAACTTTTTCGGCGCCCCGGTTCGGCTGCGGGTTCCTTCGGGAAAAATTACGGCCGAACGGTTTGTATTGTTGAGATATTTGGCAAATTTCGCCATTTTAATAAGCGATTCCCTGGGATTTTTTCTGTCTATCAATACCGAACCTCCGTGCCGTAAATTAAAAGAGATGCTTGGAATTCCTTTTCCCAATTCTTTTTTGCTTACAAATTTAGGGTGGTGTTTTCTCAAATACCATATTATCGGGGGAATATCATACATTCCCTGGTGGTTAGCGACAAAAATACAGGGTTTTTCTATTGGAATATCTTGTGGGTTTTCTATAGTAAAACGGGTGCCCAGAATATTGAGGCAACGCATTAAAAAGAAATTAAAGATATCTACACTTTTTTTATGAGGGTGGTAGCCACCAAGTTTTAAGCACAACCATTGGATGGGATGAAAAACCAGTAGGTTTAAAAAAAAGAAAAAATAAAATAGAACCGATAAGGGGTATGAAAGTATTTTTTTCATCACTTAGATTATGCGGTTAAATTAAGTATTTAAGCCCTAAACCTACAAATACTAATTTGGGAATTGGAAATAAAAAAGGCTGGTAAAAAAATTTTTTTAATCGTCATCCTGAACTTGTTTCAGGATCTAGTTTCAAATTAACTTAGAAGCTGAAAATAATCCCAAAACATCGGGACAGCTTGACGAAATAAGACTTTTCTACCAGCCATTTAATAATTTATACTAACAATCGCTGCTTAGCAAAACTCGTTATAAGCTCCAATAAGGTTTTCAGCAATCATTTCTGCCGGGCGGCCTTCAATGTGGTGACGCTCTAACATGTGTACTAACTCACCATCTTTAAAAAGTGCCATGGAAGGTGAAGATGGCGGAAAAGGAACCATTAAACTACGAGCCTTTTCGGTAGCTTCTTTATCTACACCTGCAAAAACTGTTACCAGGTTATCAGGTTTTTTTGCATTTTGTAAAGAAATACGGGCGCCTGGTCTTGCATTAGCGGCAGCACATCCACAAACCGAATTTACAACTACCAGGGTAGTCCCATCTTTCTTCATTGCGTTCTCTACATCTTCTACACTGTGTAATTCCTCAAAACCAATGCTGGTAAGGTCTTCGCGCATAGGTTTTACTAAATCTGCTGGATACATATATTTTGTTTTTTGTATTAAACTTGAGTAAGTCACAAAGATACCAAATTAACTTCAGCTGCCCATATTTCAATTAATTATGTGCGAATAAGTTAATTTGATGAAACTAAGATAGTTCGAGGTTAGAATTGATTTGTATTTCTGAAGAAGGCTTTTGGTAAATAAATCTCATTTAATGAGTAAAATGGTATCTTTGCCGCTTATTTAAAATTTTCTTCATGTTTAAATGGATTGCAGCCGTGATTGGCTATATGTATTTCCGGTTTCCGGGAGCCATTTTAGGTTTTATAATAGGAACGTTGATAGATAACTGGACCAAGGGAAGTGGTGGAGCTTTTAAGCAAATGTTTGGGCAGGAAGAGCAAAAGGTATCACCAGGAGATTTCGAACTGAATCTACTCTCGCTATGTTCACTGGTAATAAAGGCCGATGGCCAGGTTTCACAGTCTGAAATGGATTATGTTCGCTCTTATTTTGTGCAGGCTTACGGGAAAGAACGCGCCAATGCTACATTTAGAACTTTTAATGAATTAATTAAAAACAGGGAGATTTCTGCGTCCCGAATTTCACAATATCTGGCGGCAAAGACCAAGTATCCCGCACGTTTACAAATTATTCATTTTCTCTTCGGAATTGCGCAAGCCGATGGCCGTGTAAGTGAAGCCGAAGCCCGGGTAATCCAGGAAATTGCCGGTTATCTTAGAATTGGCCGAATGGATTTTGAAAGCCTGAAAGCGATGTTCTTCAAATCGGCCGATAATGCTTATAAAATCCTTGAAATTGAAAAAAGCGCTACAGATGCTGAAGTGAAAAAGGCCTACAGAAATATGGTGAAAAAATACCATCCTGATAAATTAGGGCATATGGACGAAGCATACCGAAAAGGGGCTCGTGAAAAATTCAATAAAGTGCAGGAAGCTTACGACCAAATTCAAAAAGAACGCGGACTTTAGAAATTGTATTTCACATTTAGCATTACATTTCTGCCGGGGCTACTCACATTAAAAGCCCGAAGAATAGACATATGATCTACGTAGGTTTTATTTAAGGAGTTATAAACCGTCATTCCTGTTTCCAGCTGGTTACCTGCTAAATTGAACTTCTTAGTGATTCCCAAATTCAGCAATGAATAACCCGGTGTAGTTTCCTCATTAAGTCCTGCTCGATCCTGATCGTTTATAATTCTTAATTTCGAAAAAACATATAGTGATCTATCATTTAAGCCGAAATAACCAACTTCCATGTTAAAATTATCTGGTGGAATAAAACTTAAATTTCTATTGTTTTTTAGATCTTCCGCCCTTACAATTGTTCCTGAAAATTTTGTTTCTAGTCTCTGCTGATTCAGCCAACTGTGTTCCAACTCGAATTCAAACCCGTATAAATTGGCATCGGTTTGTAGATAAGACCAGACCTCCAGGTTCTCTTCGGGAAGAGCTTCATCTGTAGCAGTGAAGAAAATATAATTATTCACCCGGCTGCTAAAGGCTGAGAAAGTCCCTTTGAACCTATGTTTCCGGTAGGTGTAACTAGCGTCGAATTGTATACTTTGTTCCCGCCCAAACTGGTCATTCCCTTTTTCAAACCTACTGGTACCGGGATGTGGGCCGTTAGAAAACAATTCTGCCAGATCTGGCGCCCTGAAACCGGTAGAAAAATTCAGCTTTAATTGATTGCGTTCGTTAAATTTTTTAGTCGCGCCCATGGAACCGGTAAAACCGTTGAAATTTCGGCTGAGTTTTCGGTTTTCAGGATTTCCGGGAAGGATAAATTCATCGGTAATGAGTTCGGGTGAACTGGCATCAGCGGTAACTTCTCTATAATCATACCGCAGCGCCCCTTGAAAAAACCAGGAATCTATATCCAAATTGGCCAGGTAATATATTCCGCTTTCAAAAACATCCGCATCGGGAATTAGAAATTCCTGTGAATTTTTAATGTTTTTGGTTTTTACAAAACTTCCCTGTGCGCCTAAACTATGTTTTATTTTTCCGTTAGGTAAACTTATTCTGGCATTGAAAAAAGTATGATTTTGTTGTAAGCCAAGGTCTACCAGGTTAAAATCTAGCTCAATTTCTTTTCGATTATTAGAGTGATATGAAAGGTGGATTGAAGTCTCATAATTCTCGTGCTGAGTAGTTTGGTTATAAGAAAGCAAATAATCTTTCACTTCCTGAAATGGCAATTGCATCTCCCTATCATTTCTTGTTGTAACGATACTTTGAGAATCCTGCATTTCTTCATCAAGGATAATTCCCAGGTTTTGGTCGTTAAAAGAAAACGATAATTTATTCTGAAAATTCTCTTTTTCGATTCCGGTGTGTAGTCTAAGCGTTTTGGTATTAAACCGACTATTTCCAATAATCCTGTCATCTCCGTTATTGTAGTCGGCGTGATTTTCAAAAGCGAGGTCTGTGGCTATAAAAATGCCATTTTCAAATGATTTTCCTGCTGAAGCATAGGTGCGAATTCCATTGGAAACACTATTAAAAGTTGTTCCTATATTCCCCGATATTTTGGTTGAATTCTTATAATATTCGTGAGCCTGGGTCAATAGAACCCCACCCAAAGCGCCCGAACCGTATAAAACTGACGCAGGGCCTTTAATTACCTGTACTCTTTTGATTCCGAGATCGTTAATTCCAAGACCGTGATCTGCGCCCCATTGATGATTTTCCAGTTTATTGCCCTGATAAATAGTTACCACCCTCGAAAATCCAAGCCCGCGAATAAATGGTTTTACAATGCCCTGGCCAAACTCTGCGCCGTAAACACCAGGAACTTCCCTTAAATTCCCCATCATCCCATTGGGGTTTCCTTTGTTTTCAATTCCCTGCATACTAATGCTGGAAACATTATATGGCGTACGCCGTGTAAGTCCGGTTTGTGTGTCTACAATAATTACTTCATCTAGTTCTGAAGAGGATTCTTCGAGTTCAACAAGCTGGGTTTTAGTTTGTTCTTCAACAATAATAATCTCCCGAGTGAGTTTTCTATACCCAATTGCGCTAACCTGGATTGTATGATTTCCTGCCGGTAAATTTTTCAGTAAAAAATTTCCATCTTCATCAGCAGTGGTTCCCAGGTTTAAATTCTCTATATAAATATTTGCAAAAGGTACCGAATTGCCCTCAGCTATAATTTTTCCTGCAAGCTGCCCTGTTTGAGCCATTCCCTGGAAAGTAATTATTAAAAGAATTATAGTTCCTAAACTTTTCATTTTCTTAATTTTGTCAAAGCTATAAAATAAATTTAGATAAGTCTAAAAATAGGTTTTTAATTTTAAAAATGTATTTTTGGGGAATAGAAATTTGAAGTATGTTTAGTTTTTCAGAAGAAAATTATCTAAAAGCGATTTTTCATTTAGAGCGAAAATACCAGGCCGGTGTTAGCACCAATGCCCTGGCGGAAGAGATGGAAACCAAAGCTTCCTCGGTTACCGATATGATCAAGAAATTATCGGAAAAAGACCTGGTGATTTATAAAAAATACCAGGGCGTAAAACTGAGTGAATTAGGAAAGAAAACCGCGATTGAGGTAATTAGAAAACATAGGTTATGGGAATATTTTCTCGTAGAAAAACTCAATTTTAACTGGGACGAAGTTCACGATGTCGCTGAACAATTAGAACATATAAAATCTGAAAAACTCACCCGCGAATTAGATGCTTTCCTTGGTTTTCCAAAGCGTGACCCTCACGGCGATCCCATCCCTGATGCCGAAGGGAATTTTAGCGTGGCCAATAAAGTATTGCTTTCAGAATTAGGGAAAGAGGAAAAAGGGATTTGCGTGGGCGTAAGAGATTCTTCATCAGATTTTTTAAGGTTTTTAGATAAGAATAATATCTCACTTGGGAAAGAAATCAAGGTCCTGGAAAAGGAAGCTTTTGACGGTTCTATGCTTATTTTAATTGAAGAACGACAATTACGGATTTCACAATTAATATCGAATAACCTTTACATAAAAAAACATTAGAATGGACGATTTAATCGCTTATTTTGAGGAGTTAGACCCGGTGTTGGCGGCTTTACTCGCTACGATTTTCACCTGGTTACTTACCGCAGCCGGTGCTTCCCTTGTTTTTCTTTTCAAAAATATGAACCGGAAATTATTTGACGGAATGTTGGGCTTTACCGGTGGGGTAATGGTGGCAGCCAGTTTCTGGAGCTTATTGGCGCCTGGAATAGAAATGAGCCCGGGAGAAGGTTTTGAAAAAACGGTACCGCCACTAATAGGGTTCGGTTTAGGAGCACTTTTTCTTTTTGGACTCGATAAAATACTGCCTCACCTGCACGTAAATTTTAAAATGAGTGAAAAGGAAGGGATAAAAACTCCCTGGCATAAATCGGTTTTACTTACTCTTGCTATTACTTTGCATAATATTCCCGAAGGTTTAGCCGTAGGTGTGCTTTTTGGTGCGGCGAGCGCAGGACTGGAAGGTGCCAGTATTGGTGGAGCGGTAGCCCTTGCTATCGGGATTGGATTACAGAATTTCCCCGAAGGTTTTGCCGTTGCCATGCCGCTTCGCGGACTTGGAATGAGCCGATGGAAAAGTTTTAATTATGGTCAGCTTTCGGCTATTGTAGAGCCTTTTGCCGCAGTACTTGGCGCCTGGGCAGTGATGACCTTTGAACCAATTTTACCTTATGCTCTTTCGTTTGCTGCCGGCGCAATGATATTTGTGGTAGTTGAAGAAGTAGTTCCCGAATCCCAAAAAGGAAATTTCACAGATATTGCTACACTAGGTTTTATCCTCGGATTTATGGTAATGATGACTCTTGATGTAGGTTTAGGATAAATTCTTGCAACATCTGGTTTGTGGCATAGTCTTTAATGGTAAAGGCTTATGCAAGAAGTACTATGTATTACAAAGGGCTACCGAATTAAAAGATATTTTTTATTAAAATCAGCTTTAATTATCGCAACGATTTTTCTTTTCGCAATGCCTGCATCAGCTCAGGAAGAAATTGAAGAGATAGAGCATTATGTTAAAGCCTATTTAGGTGAAGCTTTTAATTTTGAAGGAAAAACAATTCGGTTTAAAGAAGTAGTTTCAGATTCAAGATGCCCGAGGGATGTAACCTGTGTTTGGGCAGGCGAGGCAAAAATTTTGATTGAAATATTTAAAAATGGGAAGTTTATAGGAGAAGAAATTTTTAGTACAAGATCGCAAAACTTTTCGCTTTCGAAATTTTTTCAGGAGGATTTTTCACTGCATGCGATTGCACTTTCACCATATCCTAAGACTTCCCGAAAGATAAAAGCTTCAGATTACCAACTTCAGTTTAAAATAATTGAAACGCGTTAATCACAACCACAACCTGAAACGCCGCAGGCTTTGGTTTTTTCAGATTTCTTCTTTAGAAAAGCAGGTTTCCAGATGAATTTTGTGGTTAAATATCCTAACGCGATGGCGAAAGTGATAAAAACGAGAATTTCCTGTAATAGTACCATAATTCTTAAGTCATTTTTTAAGTTTTAACTTACATTTATTTTAATAATTGAAATGCTGCTAAAGCTACAAAATAGGCAAACAGCGTCATCACCACTAATTGTAAAACCGGCCATTTCCAGGTGTTGGTTTCCCTTTTTACAATGGCCAACGTACTCATACATTGCATGGCAAAAGCATAAAATAATAAAAGGCTCACTCCGCTTGCAAATGTAAATAAAGGTCCGCCTAATATAGGATTTATCTCTGCCGCCATCCTGTTTTTAATAGTTTCTTCTTCATCACTACCCACACTGTAGATTGTGGCTAAAGTTCCTACGAAAACTTCCCTGGCAGCAAAAGAACTTATTATGGCGATCCCAATCTTCCAATCATATCCCAATGGTGCTACCACTGGTTCAATACCTCTACCCATAATCCCGATATAGGAATTTCTAAGTTTAAATGAGGCGATTTCTTCTTCTAATTCGTTTTCTGAAATCTCGGTATTCTGTGAGTATTCTGAAGTAACAATTTCTTCAGCCTGGTTGAAATTTTCTCCGGGGCCATAACTTGCCAAAACCCATAGAATAATAGAAATAGCTAGGATTATTTTTCCGGCGCCAAAAACAAAAGATTTGGTTTTTTCCACCACATTAATGGCTATATTTTTCCCCATTGGAAGTTTGTAATTGGGCATTTCAATCACAAAATGACTTCGCGTTTTAATATTCAGAATTAAATTCAGGATCCAGGCAGAACCAATGGCCACTCCAAAGCCTAACAGGTAAAGCAACATTAAGGTTAAACCTTGCAGGTTAAAACCCCAAACAGCGCGATCTGGAATTACCAGGGCAATTATTATTAAATAAACCGGCAAACGCGCAGAACAGGTGGTAAATGGCACCACTAAAATGGTGATTAAACGTTCTTTCCAATTTTCAATATTACGGGTGGCCATCACGGCGGGAATTGCACAGGCAGTACCTGAAACCAATGGTACAACACTTTTACCGCTAAGGCCGAATTTCCGCATAATGCGGTCCATTAAAAAGACCACCCGACTCATATACCCGGTTTCTTCCAGAATGGAAATAAAGAAAAAGAGGAAAGCGATTTGAGGAATAAAAATTACAATTCCCCCGAGCCCGGGGATGATTCCTTCAGCAATAAGATTTGTAAAAGCTCCTGCCGGAAGACTTGTTTTGGTCCATTCGCTTAAAAAAGCAAAAGTTTCGTCAATAAGGTCCATTGGGTAGCTGGACCAGCTATAAATTGCCTGGAAAATCAATAATAGGATTCCGAAGAATATTGCGTAACCCCAAATTTTATGAGTTAAAACGCGATCTAAACGTGAACGCAGATCTTTAGCAGAACTTGCGTCTACCTTCATTGTTTCTTTTAAAACCCCATTTATAAACTGGTATCTTAAAATGGTTTCTTTATGCTGAAGTTTCTTTAATTCGGTATGAGATTTGGTTTCAAAAAGTTCAGAACTACTAACCTCGTTTCTATTAATATTTCCGAAGTTGACATCTTGAGTAATTACCAGCCAAAGTTTGTAAAGTGACTGGTTGGGGAATGCCTTCCGCAGCCTGTCAAAATATTCAGGAGCGATAATAGAAGCATTCACACAAGGTTCATCTGAAATATGCCGATAATTGATTATCGCTTCTTTAAGTTCATCAATCCCGGTGTTTTTTCGGGCGCTGACTAAGACAACTTTTGTTTTTAAACGCTCTTCCAGTAATTCTACATCCAGGGAAATGCCTTTGCGTTCCATCCTGTCTGCCATATTTATTACTAAAATTGTTGGAATTCCAAGGTCTTTAATTTGGGTGAATAGCAGTAGATTTCGTTTTAAATTTTCTACATCACTAACCACAACGGCTACATCGGGATAATCTTTATCGCTTTTATTCAGCAATAATTCTATCACCACGTTTTCATCTAAAGACGATGCGTTAAGGCTGTATGTTCCCGGAAGGTCTAAAATATGAGCTTTAAGGCCCCGCGGAAGTTTGCAGATTCCCTCTTTTTTTTCAACTGTAATCCCGGGATAATTCCCCACTTTTTGGTTAAGCCCTGTGAGCTGATTAAAAACAGAAGTTTTACCAGTATTTGGGTTCCCAATTAAGGCGATATTTATTTGTTTAGCCATGTTAGCTTATCAGGTCAATTTCTATAAGTAAAGCGATTTCTTTTCTAATAGCCAGGTGGCTGCCGTTTATGTTAAGATACATAGGGTCTCTAAAAGGAGCCATTTGTAACATTTGAACTTCATTGCCCGGCAAACAACCCATTTCAAGTAATTTTAACGGAATATTTTCAGCAGAAAAATCTTTAATAATTCCGCGTTCACCACGTTTCAAATCGGCCAGGGTTCGTTTCACTTTTTATTTAGATTGAATTTAAACAAGACAAAAGTAATGTAAAATTTGAGTAGGAAAAAATTTCTGATAAAAAAGTCGGTAGGCGCTTTTTATGCGACTTAAATCGCTGATAGTTGCGGTTTAGCTAGTAGAATTATTTATATTCTGCTTTTAACACTTTTATATCGTGAAGAAGGTCTTCTATAGCTTCAGCATCGGTTCCATCGTAAAATCCGCGAATACGTTTTTCTTTATCTACAAGCACAAAATTTTCGGTATGGATCATATCGTAAGGTCCACCATCACCATTACTTTTTGAAGCAAGATAAGATTTGCGGGCCAGCTCATAAATATGTTTTTTATCGCCTGTGACCAGGTTCCATTTTTCGTCAATAACCCCTTTTTCTAATGCATATTTTTTTAAAACTGGTACAGAATCGGTTTTTGGAAAAACGGTATGAGAGAGTAATAAAACTTCAGGATCATCTTTAATTTTCTCCTGAATTTCCAGCATATGGTCTGTCATCACGGGGCAAATAGTGAGGCAGGTGGTAAAGAAGAAATCAGCTACGTAAATTTTATCTTCATAAAAATCTTCGGTAATGGTATCGCCGTTTTGATTAATGAGTTTAAAATCTTTTACTGTATGGTATTTGCGAATGTGTTGCACTGTGGAATCTACCAGTTCGGCATTAACCATATCGGGCTGAAAAACGGGTAGCCGTTCTTCCGGGGTTAAAAGCGTATATATACTATAAATTATAATTACCGAAAGTATAAACAGGACAATGGCAAATTTCTTGAGCCAGGCAAAAAGATCACGCATACTTGGAAAATTTATTGCAAAATTAAGTGCTAACAATCAATTTGTCGTAGTTTAAAACTTAAAATTTCAGATGACTAAAACAGGAAGGCTTTTAAACTTTTTTAGGAGATTATAAAAGTTTACTTTTGTGCGATTTAAAATTTGAAGCATTACGCATGGATCCATTTATAGTTAAAGCCATACAGTTACTGTTAAGCTTATCTTTACTTATAGTCTTACATGAACTTGGGCATTTTATTCCCGCCAAAATATTTAAAACCAGAGTAGAAAAATTCTTTCTCTTTTTTGACGTGAAATTCGCGCTATTCAAGAAGAAAATTGGCGGTACCGTTTACGGTATTGGCTGGTTGCCTTTAGGAGGTTATGTGAAAATTTCCGGGATGATAGACGAAAGTATGGATAAAGAGCAAATGGCAAAACCGCCTGAGCCTTGGGAATTTAGAAGTAAACCGGCCTGGCAGCGTCTTATAATTATGCTAGGAGGAGTTACTGTCAATCTGGTGCTTGGTTTTCTTATTTATATGATGATTATGTTTGTTTGGGGTAAAAATTATGTTGGCCCAGATGAAATGCCTGAAGGTTTTGCAATTGCTGAAGAATTTAAACAATACGGGTTTGAAGATGGAGACCGTGTTTTGCAGATCAACGGGGAGGAGCTTCAAAATAGTGATGATGTAAATCGTTACTTATTTATGCGGGATGTAAACAGTATTACGGTGTTACATCAAAATGGAGAAGAAGAAGTTATTGAGGTTCCTGAAGATATAGGGGAACAAATGTGGGAACAAGGAATTATGATACCATTTATTCCTATTCAGAATGCAGTCTTAGATAGTGTTATACCTGAGCAGGCAGCGGGAATTGCCGGACTCCAAAAAGGAGATAGCTTAATTGCTTTAAATGATCAGGAGATTGGTTACTGGCACGAAATTAAAACAATAAGTTTAGAAAATAAGGAAAAGGAAATGGAGCTCGTGTTTAAGCGAGGCGATGATATTAAGAGTGTGATGGTAGCACCAGATGAAGAAGGCATTCTTGGTTTTACGGTTAAACGCAATTTTGAAGTTAAGCAACAAGAATACGGTTTCACTGAAAGTATAAAGGAAGGTTTTGACTATGGTTACTGGACCTTACACGATTATGTGGCGCAGTTTAAATATGTCTTTACACAAAAAGGAGCCACGCAGTTAGGTGGTTTTGGAGCTATTGGCGGTTTATTTCCCGATACCTGGAACTGGAAAGGATTTTGGCATACTACAGCCTTGATTTCTATAATTCTTGCATTTATGAACATCTTACCAATCCCGGCTTTAGATGGCGGGCACGTAATGTTCCTCTTATATGAAATGGTAACCGGCAGAAAACCTAACGATAAATTTATGGAAGTTGCCCAAATGGTTGGCTTTTTTATCCTAATAGCATTAGTGCTTTACGCTAATGGAAATGATGTATACCGTTGGTTATTTGAATGATAGAATTAGAATGAATTTTTTCTCGAAAAAAACCTGAAAAAAATTCAATTTTTGTTTTGCGGTGATTTAAAATTTGGTTTATATTTGCAACCGCAAAAGAGCGAAACACTCCTCCTTAGCTCAGTTGGTTAGAGCATCTGACTGTTAATCAGAGGGTCCTTGGTTCGAGCCCAAGAGGGGGAGCAAAATAGAAGAAACCAGTCTTGAAAAAGGCTGGTTTTTTTGCTTTAAAGTGTTTCGTTAAAAATTGCAGGTAGAATCTATAAAAACCCTTTCTCTCTGGCTATTTTAACAAGTTCCCGGTCTTCGGCCCCGGAAATACCGAACATCTTCTTTAAATTTCTTCTGCGTTTTTCTATCCCTGCGATAGATAATGGGAGCAAGTCACTCAGGTCTTTTAGTTTAGCGCCAATAGAAAGTTCGTACAGCATTTTACGATCTACTTCGTCTAAATAAATATCGCTTCCAACTTGTTTTCTAAGTAGGTTAAGCACCGTCTTACTATAATACGGAGACCCCGCCAGGACATTTTCTATTGCACTTAATAATTCTTTTGGATTTATATCATTTTTGACTAAAAACCCTTCGGGATTTAATGATTGGAGTATATTATGTAAACGGTAGTTGTCATTAAAAGTAGTGGAAACAATAATTCGAATGTCGGGTTTCTTTGCTCTAATTAACTTTCCCAGGTCTTCTCCAGAGACAAGTTTTCCATCGGTACTCACGGGCAAACGCATATCTAAAAAAACCAGATCAAGGTTTTCTATAAAACTAGTATTATCCAGCAGTAACTGAGCTTCATCCAGGCTATAAACGCTGGTGATTTTAAAATTGTAAGTAGCATTATGATTTACAAAACTTTCTAAAGCAGATTCGTAGGCATTAGCAATAATAGGATGATCATCTATAATTAATACGGAAACCGATTTATCCATTTCTATAAATTTACCCTAAATAATAGATGTGTACCCATAGCTGAAGTTTCGAAGGTAAACATACCATCAATTTTTTCCATTCTGTCCCGCATATTTTTTAAACCAATGCCTTTTACTTTTTTTCGCTTATCAAACCCTTTCCCGTCATCCGTAATTTCCATTATTAGCACATCCTGTTCACGGGTTATTTTTATGTTCACAATAGTTGCTTCAGCATGTTTCACGACATTCTGTAAAGCTTCCTGTAAAATACGATAATAATTAATTTGAATATTTTCATCAATTAATTCTCCATCAATATTTTCATCAAAATAAAATTCAATTTTTGCTGAAGTCAGGTTTTGGTAATCGGCTACAAGCTGTTTTAAGAGTTTTGCGAAATTAAGATGAGATCCTGACACTTCTCTAATAAGGTTATGCGAAATTTGTCTAATCTCTTCCTCGGTAAGTTGTAATTTGTCTAAAAGCTGGTTGTACTTAGCCGAAACCTGGTTGGGAGCTTTTAATTCTAACAATCCAAAATTCATTCTAATGCCAAAAAGTTTCCCCAGGATGCCGTCGTGTAATTCACCTGAAATTCTTGCCCTTTCTTCTTGCCGGCCTTCTTCCAGCTTGGTTTGTTGTTTAAGAAGAAGTTTATAGATTTCTTCGTTATACTCCTGTTGTTCTTTTTGAAATTTCAGTTCTTTATTTTTCGCCCTTTGTGAACTGAGAAGGTATAAAAGAAATAGTACGGAAGCTAAAATTACGGCGATTAAACTAAGCCACAATTTTTCATTACTAAGCTGTTGTGTCTTTCGAATATATTGATCGGTTTCAAATCTAATTCTGGCAAATTTATTTCGAATAGCCCGCTCTTCCTGCAATAAACTATCGTTAAGTTTAATATAGCTATCCAGGTAGGCCGGTGCACTTCGTGGTTCAATTTTGGCTAAAAGACGATAAGACGCCAGCAAATCGCGGTTATTCCTGGTCGCATGCGCTAGAGAATTAGCCTTTTTAGTATATTGCAAGGCCTGGGTGGTATCCCGATTTTCAAGATAATACTCTCCTAAATGAAGTTTATTAATTACAATTCCCGATTCGTGCTGAATGCTATCCCTAATTTTAAGAGCCTTATGAAAAAGAAATGATGCTACCTGATAGTTACCAAGTTTAAATTCTGAATAACCCAAGTTATCGGTAAGCATTGCATACAGATTGGTATCCTTCTGAAGAATACTGTCTATCTGTAAAGCTTTGGTATAGTTAAGAATTGAATTACTGTGGTCTTCCAGTTTTTGATAAACCACGCCCAGATTATTTAAAGATCGCGCCGATTTTACCGGATCTTCTAACGATTCTGCATTTTTAAGTGCTTTCCGGTGATATTCAAGGGCCTGTGAATAATCCCCTAAACCATTATAGATTATACCAAGATTATTATTGGCCGGATAAACATAATTCTGACTATCAGTCGATTCCTCTATTAAATCCAGCGCCTGAAAAGTCGTGTTTTCACTACCTATATAATCTTTCACCTTCTCTTGAAGAATAGCCATATTTAGTAGCATCCTCCCGGCTTTAAGCTCTTCCTCAGCTTCAACATATTGCTCAAACGCAAGATTATAATGGTAATAAGAACTATCTATAACGTGTTCCCGGTAAAAAAAATTCGCCAAGTCCCAATTTGTTAAGGCAATATTGGCTTCTAAATCTAAGTTTATAGCCATCTTTTGAGCCTGGGAATTCCAATATCGGAAACGGGCAGAATCTTCTTTTAAGTAATATTCGTAAGCTAAATCTAATAAAAGTTTGTTTTTGAGAGAATCATCTGGAATTTTATTTAAAAACCGGTTACGGATATTAGGTTCTTTTTCATCTAAAAGAAAATGCTTGGCGGTATTATATTCTTGAGAAGAATTGGATGTTTTATCTATATTACATGATGTAACAAGAAAAAAAAGTAATAAGCAGATTCTAAAATACAATAAAAATAAAATTTGAAGACCTTCAAAACTACAAAAAAAGCATATGATTCAGCTTCCCTGTTTTAATCTTCATTTCTCCGGTCATCAATGGGGTTGCTTTCATCCCCTGAAGCAGTTTTTTCGATATTAATTATTTCGTGTTCCATTTGAGGCTGATCTTCGGGTAGCGCTTCTGGCTCACAAGACATAAAAAAAGTGGCTAAAAAAAGTGTTCCTAATAAAGTTGCTCTAAGTTTCATAATCGTTTATGTTTTTAAATTATAGAATTTCCCGTTCGTGTGTTCGGGGTTTAATAATAAAATGGATGCCTTTGCAGACATCCATTTTCTGCTAACAAATTAAGACTATTTCAAATTGTCTAACATTAATAAAGATATTCCAGGGCTACTTCGTCATAGTAACCAAAATTGCCGCTTTCGCTTGAGCTAAAACAGGCAAGCATAATGGAGTTAGAGTCAAATTCGGTTGGGGTGCCGGGAATATGAACAGCTCCATCAGAACCGGCTGATTCACCACTTTGTCCACAGCTTTGGCGGCTATACCAATCGGTATGACGTAAACCAACCGAGTGGCCTATCTCATGAGTAATCACGTGTTCGTTAGTTGCTGTACTGTAGTTTTCCATTCCAGAGAAAATTTGTACATATTTATAAGGATCTCCTCCACTAGGGAAACCGGCTACCCCGCCAGCCTGGCCATTGGAATTTTGATATACCACAATATCATAAGAGCCATAATTTGTACCAAAAGTAAGCGTGAAATTAAGACCAATATTCAGCGAATTATAATTGGTAATTGCACGCTGCAATGCAGTACGTTGTTTAGAGGTTAATCCCTGCTCTGAACCGCCTGTAAAACCAATAACATTTACGTTTCTTGGTGATGAAACCAAATTGTAAGTTCGGTACTGTTTATCGGTTACATTAGCGGAACTCATACTTTCTAATTGCTCTTGTTCTAGTACAATGTCCCCTTCAATAAGGAACGATTTTTTAGTCTCACCGTTAGGAAGTAAGAAATCTATAGCCTCGGCATCCTCTGTGTTAAAGTGCAAATTATCAATTTGTTTCAGTTCTTCTTTAGAAATTTTAGTTTGCTGTGTGGTTTTCTCCATTTGAGTTTCCTCCGGAGTTGAAGTTTCTTCCTTTTGGCAGGAAGTTAATAAAGCACCTGTTGCCAGGATACCTAATAATAGTTTTTGGGTCTTCATAAAATGTTTGATTAAAAAGTTAATAGACCTGAAAATTAAACTTTGAGAATCAAAAAGCGGAAAATTAATCCTTACTAAAAGTAAGGAAAATCCTTACTTCTGAAATGAAGTCAGTCTCAGCAAGGGTTTTAGATAGAAAAATTTTTCAAACTCTTGTTTATGTTTAAAATTTTATAGCTAACCTTAACTTGGGATATTGAAATTTCTTTCTCAAATATTAGCCGATTACGTTTATACTCAATTTTGACAGCTAATTATAAATAGAAAGGTCACCGAAGGGGAAATTTTTAATACCCGTTTAAATGATATTCTTTGCTATCATAAAAGAAAACTTTATAAACAGTGAGGTTTATGGGGTTTTGGTGTTATTTAAAAGCTTAAGAATACTCGAGGTTGAGAAATAAAAACGGTTTTCACATTAATGGTGAAAATCTAGCTTATGCAAAGAAAAATAATAAGCCTATTGTGGAACCTCGTGAATTTGAAATTATGGTAAATGACTTAAAACAGATTTTTAAAATTGTGAAACAGCATTTCGTTCTGATATTTAAATATTTTTAGTGAGTTATAATTTTTCACGACTTGGGTTTTGTAAGAATTTGCGTTAAATGGGCTGGAAGGTGCATAAACAGGCTTGAATTTGCGAAATATAAGTATGAGAGTGGTATAAAGTAATTTAAAAATGCTCGTATATTTCGTAAATTATCTCTTCATTAATAATGAACAAGAATAGAGAAATATAGGCCATGTAATATTTTAATTTTGTACGGAAATAAACATTTAATAACACGGGTCTAACCTCTTAAATAGTAGAGTGCTGTACTTTCATTTTTTTAGAACGCCAGGATAGATTATGTGTAAAAATCTTTTTTCTGTTTTATTTTTAGTTTTTCTGGCTACAAAAAAATGAAATCATTTACCAAATGATTTATTTAAGCAAAAGGCTAATGACCTTCTAGAAGTAATTGAAAGTCGTGCCTTTCCTCATTCCTACTGATCTACAGCCTTTTATATACCAATACAAAGAAATACTCCAAATGAAAGAAGTAAATGGATATATTGTTCCTTTTAGAAATGGGACCTTCTAAATATTGCTGCTATTCAATTTTCATTAAATTTTCATTTAGATCTACATGATCCTTATAAGTATAACTACAATCGGTGATATGATCATAAAGGCTTAAAAACTTAGCAGCAGCTTTCTTACCTGCGGAGTCGTTATCCAGGTAAAGCAATACACTATCATATTTCGGTATTAAAGGCTCAATACGATCCACAAAAGCCAGGGAATTTAAAATGATATTGTCAGAATTGCGGACTAATTCTTCATCCATAGTAGCCAGGGAAAGAAAGTCAAACATACCTTCTGTAATTACCAATTGCTCGGAATCATTTCGGATAACTGTATAGGTTTTTGGGCTACTGGAATTTTTAAAGTACTTGTTTCTAAACTCCCAGCCTCCAGAATTGTTTTTGAGTCCAATGGCATAATATGGTTTGTTTTTCCACTCATACCAAACCTGGTAACAATAGAGCCTGGCTATATTTATTGGAATTTTACGTGATTTTAAATAGTAGAGCAGAGCAGGATGATCTATGGGTTCTACCCTTGTAATTTGAATTTTTGCTTTTTTAGACTGTTGTTTCCTTGGTGGACTATAAATGGGGTAGATGATATCTTGCTCTAAAAACAGTAAGGCTTCTTTAACTTCACAATTTTGGATATGACATATCAGATCAATTAAGCTTCCTCCTTTTCCTATTCCGAAATCATACCATCTGTTAAGTGTTTTAGAAACTTTGAAAGAGGCCTTGGTTTCTGACCGCAGGGGACTTAAGAACCATGCTTCTCCTTCCGAAGTCCTGCTGGGAAAGTGTCCTAACTTTGCGAGGTATTTGACGATGCAGATGTCGCGAGCTTTTTCACAACTCAATTTTTCTGTTTTCATCAGCATTCATTTTAGTGAATTTTAGTTCTGTTATAGTTTTGGTTTTTTACCCTTCTTATTACTGTAGCAGCCTTAATTTGTCATTAATGATCAAAGAATATAAGGAATTTAAACCTTTTTTTCAATAGCAGGTCCATTTTTATGAAACGATGACCACCCCCTCGAAACCCCGGGGACCCTGACGATTCCAGTCATTATGTGGTCATCAGTTCATCATTTGTTGCTGAAAACTTAATTTACCCAGCCTGATTGTTCCGAAAAATTTGAGTCCGAAACATTTTATTTATTGAATTAAAAAGTTCAGAAGACAAATACGGAGCCTATCAGATAGAACCAGAAGAGTTATAGAACTGGTGATGGGAGTGGTTCAAAATAAGAATCTTAATTTACTGAATTTCCACCCTAAAATTTATAGCCCTCATTATAGTTTAGTATATTTTGGAATCCATTAAAAATACGGATATGAATCTAATCCATTGAAGGTTAATGAAGTAGAAGCTATTCAGAAAATGATCGAATTAAATGTGGATGGAATTATTACCGATTATCCAGAGCTGAATTATAAAAAATTGATATCTGGGAAGTAGTATTTATTATAGTTTTAAAATTTCATATAAGTTAAAATCGATTTAGAAGGGTCTATTTACAGTGTCAGCTGCTTTAGCTCAGGGTTAGTTTCATCAGAATATCGGTTTGAGCATCATTTCCAAGTTTAAAGATATGCTTGTCAAATATTACAAATCCGTTTTTTTCATAAAATCGAATTGCTCTTTGGTTTTTTTCCCAAACACCCAACCAAACATAGTCTACATTTTTTTCTTTAGCCAATTCAATTGCTTTGTCGTAAAGAAATTGTCCAACTTTTTTACCGTGAAATTCTTTTAACACGTATATCCGTTCAATTTCAAGTGCATTCTTGTCTTTAATTTCTGTTTGGGATTGCCCGGTATTGACTTTTAAATATCCAATTACATTTTGATTAAGTTCAGCAAAATAAAATTCAGCATTTTTATCCGTCAGTTCTTCTTTTAGTTTTTTTGGTGAAAATCCGTCCTCTAAATATCTCTCCATATTTTCTGCGCTATTTTCTGAAGCGAAAGTTTCAGAAAAAGTCAATCTTCCGATATCTTGTAATTCATTTATATCGTTGGTTGTTACTTTTCTAATTTTTATAGATTGCATTTTATTATTCTCTGTGTTCCATTCATAATTTAGCCAATCGTTATTTTTTTTGAGCTCCAAGTCTTTCATAAAATTTTTGACCACTTTTGTTCCAGGACGCAACCGTCCATTTAATTTGAGCACAATCATTTTTTATCGCTTCTTCTTTTAGTGCAAACATTAATCTTTCACCAATTTTTTGACCTCGATAATTTTCGTCCACGTACAATTCTTTCATATAAATTGCAGGTCTGTTTTGTGCTGTAAACGGTAAATAATAATAAACTAAAATCCCGGCGATATTATGTCCTTCTTCGGCTACGAAGCAATAAAAATCTGGAGGATTTTTTTCAAACCCATTTTTCCTTACTATGTCGCATGTAATAGCAAATGTGTCGAAATATTTTTCGAAAATGGCTAACTCCTTCATTAGCTCCCAAATTTTTTCACTGTCTTTTTTCACAGCTTTTCTGATTATCGTGTTCATTTTTTCTGGATTTTAGACAAAGGTCTGAATCAACTTCAAGAAAAAATTTTACAAATGATAAAAAATGAGGTGTATTATATAGTTGCTCTTATGCGACTTAAACTGACCTGCGTTACACCTAAATACGAAGCGATGTGCTTTAGCTGAACCCTTTGAATTAAGTGTGGATAGTTTTTTAAAAGTTCTTTATACCTTTCTGTTGCCGTCCCGAACTGTCTTGACATAAGTCTTTCTTCTGCTTTTAGAAGGTGTAATTCGGCGAACTTTCTGCCCCAGTTTGCAATTTCTATATTCTCATTAAATAGCTGTTGCAAGTTTTCTATATTTAATTTGTAGAGTTCACAGTCTTCTAGCAGTTCGATATTTTCGTAACCTTTTTGGTTAGCTATATAACTTTCCATTGAAATAATTGTATCCCCTTCTTTTCCAAATGAAAATGTAATTTCATTGCCATCAATAAGAAAGAAAGTTCTTGCAATTCCTTTTTTGATAAAATAGATTTGTTTTTCAATCCTGTCCGCTAGTAAAATTCTGTGATATTTGGGAAAACTTACTTTAACAATTTTCTTTGTGAGTGTAAGTCGGGAGGGCTCCGAAAGTGGATATACTTTGGCGAGTATTTGCTCAATATTCATGGATTGCTAAGTTCAGTTTAGAAATTACAGTTAATGACTGATTTAAAAGCTAAAATACTTTTTTACAAGAATTTTAACTGGGATAAATTCAAAATTCATAAATTCTAGAACTAGAAGTATTTTACGAGGGTGCGTATACACTCGTAAGATGCATTTCGTTCACTGTACAACGGTGTGGGCACTCATTTGTTCTAATAAGGCTATATAAAAGATTAGGGCTAATTAATTTCAGGATGTCTTGACCTTTGCAAAAAAGGAGAGACGCCTATCGGATGGCAAAAAATGTTTGAAATCCAAGGTTTTTCCTGATGATGGAAGTATTCTCTGATATTATTGAAGCATCTGGATTATAATAGGCTCTGCCGCCTTTTACCAGGTTGTATTTCTTTATGTCATAGATATTAACAGCTGCAAATTTTAACCTCCAATACTCCGTTAGCTCTTTGTGAGACAACCTTGATTTTTCAATATCATGAATAGATTTTAGACTATCTACTCCCTCGTCTTTATAGTATTGGATGTTATTCAGTACTTCCTCTCTGTTGGAGAGAAAATTAATTTGGCTATTGTACCGATCGGAAAAAACGCTCTATAAACTATTAGATTTTGGACTAAGTGCTCCTGCCAGGACTAAGTTGGTTACTAAATCAGGATGTTGTTTTGTGAACTCCATCCCAATCAAGGTTCCCATGGAATGGCAAGAAAGTTTGACCTTTTCCAATTTCAATGCTTTGGTTAACTCAAAACAAGTCATTCATATTTTTTGAAAGCTAAGGTTTTCTTTATTGGTCTGGGATAATAAGGACCCTCTTTAGTCATATAAAACAAAATGAAATTTGTTATCTAAACCTTTTATGGCGTCCATCATATAATCTTGATTGGCACCATCTCCACCGTGGATTACAATTAATTTATTTTTTCCTGATCCGATTTCTTTTACATAAATTTCAACGTCTTCTCGTTGTAAATACCATTCTGAATAGTTCCTGTCCTGTGCCAATAGGAATGTTGCCTGAAATGAAATAAGAATAAATATTATAGATGCTTTCATACTTATGGTTTTCACAATAAAGACGATAGTTTTAGATACTATCTACATAGTCAATAGAATCTATTCTATACAGTTAAATGCTTATAAAACCCTAAGTTATAATCTAATAAAAAAGCCACCCCTTTGTAGAGTGACTTTCATCTTAAGCTAATCAAATTTAAAATTAATCGGAAATCATATGATCAAACGGGATGTATTCCAACTGAATTATAGATGATTCTGCATCCATAACTTCTTGCACAGCTTTGTTGTAATCTGCATTAGAATTTATTACCACTCCATTACGATGCATTTTAAGGGTAGAGAAAAACTTAACTTCAAACCATACTTTATCCAATATTTCCGCTTCTTCGTTGCTCAGTTGGTTCTCCCCGTCTATCAATCCATTCATATGCTTTCGGGCAATATCTTTTATTTCTGTAGCTGCTTTGTCATTAGTAGGCATGTTACGTAAGGCCCCAATTACAAAAATGTTTTTCCCGTAATGTATTTCTTCGATGTATTCATTTCCGTACTTCAATTCAAAAAGGGAGGGGTTTTCTTCCATTTCCTTATCCAGTGCCTGTCTTTCTTCAAAAGGAGGTAGAAAGCTGCCACTACCTTCAGTGTTCTGGTAGCTTAAAACTAAAGCTTCATCTTCGGTAACGGGATATTGCTCAATAATCGACTGGTATACTTCTGAGCTTACAGCAAATTCCGTTGCAAATTTTGGCACGAATTCAGCCCCACCAGGAATGTGGTATCCGTAATAGTTTCGGTAAGGTTTCAGGTATTCAATAGGATCTGCATTGTTTTCCCAAATAGTGCTGGTAAAAAAAGATGAACGTATTTGACGATAATATCCTTCGGTATCAACAAATGGGTTTGCCATTGGCGCCCGGTTACCCGTCAAGATTCCGTTACCAAAATTTTCCAGGTTACTATATTCCTCTTCCAGTACGGTTTCTCCATCCTGGACGATAGTAACCTTCTTGGTTCCTGCGGTCCTGTTATAAACAGTAGTACTGGTTGCGCTATTATCGGCCGAAGTAAATTCCACAGTAGCCAATTCACCATCGGTGTAGGAATGCACAGCAGTTCCTTTTTGGCTATAAACCTTCTTTGTTGAAGGCAGCCCACTTTGATATACAGTTTCAAACCAAACATCTCCTTCAGGAGTGTAGTATTTAGACCCGAGGGGCTTATTGTCTTCGCTGCGGTTTACTTCCATATATAAATGTTGTTGCGGATAGCTGGAATATACTTTCGCCGATTTTATATAACCGTTTTCATAATATTCAAATTCATTTTGAGGCACAGTTTCCTCTAAATGAATATTATTATACTGGGCTTCTTTGATCCATCCATTGGAATGCTGGCTTATTACCTCAAAAGAAGTATCGGATTCTATAGAATAATCGGTTTGAGGAATAGTGTCATCTTTTTGACAGGAAGACAATAAAACGGTAACCACAAGAAGTAAAGACAGAGAAATATTTTTATGCATTGGACTGGAATTTAGTTGTGAAAAATCGGGTGGTGAGAATTATGAGTTGATTTATAAAAATGGAACGAAACATTGATTTAATTTTTCCCGGTAGTTAAATGAATCTTCGCTTTTTCCATTTCTGCTTTTTTCACCTTATCGGATAGAAAAACACTAAAAATGGAAAATATTAATCCCAGGAATAGGGCTATGTATTGTAAAAATGTATGGTCAGATAGAATAGTGGATCCAAGTGCTGTAAGCATCATCCCTATAACAAGGAGCGGGGTTCCATTAATCTTATACATCGCTAAAAATACATTTTGAGGATATAAGTAATAAACGCTTACTTTTTGTTACATAATATTTGTTTTAATTATCTCAGGATTTTTCGACCTACAGGCCTAATCAACACAGATCCCCTCTTTGGTATTGTGAAATTATTATTTCTTAATACTTGCATTTTGCGATGTAGGACGAGCAAAAATGAGTAGCAAGAGGATGCCGGGTAAAGCGGAGTTACATTTTTTAAAGCATTATTTTTAGTGCTTTAAAATTTTTTTCAGTTTGGGTTTTGTAGGAATTTGCGTCAAATGGCCTGGTAGCCGCATAAACAGGCTTGAATTTGTGATAATTTAATATTTGGTTACTCCCATCAAATTCTTATATGATCAAAAAATTATATAATTATTTTTTGTCCTTCATCTGGAAATATTGAATAGAGAGCATATACTTTCTATGTTTTTGGAAACCAAGTTTTTTAGAATATCAAGGTATAAGAATAAACTTTGGTTCGTGATTCAAGGGTATACATTTAAGGAAACCCGATGTTTATGATTTTTTTTACCCCGAACCTATATAACATTATCCATCTTTGATACTATATTACTCAAGAATGGATGTAAAGTTGTTGAAGTGAGCAAGAATTTACAAATTTATTGCTTTGATCATATACCTCTCTTAAATCAATTTAATGAAGCATAATTCTATCGTTTTTATTCTTATTGTCTTTTTTTCATTTCAAATGCTAGGACAGGATAAACAATTTACCCGTGCCGATACACTGCGAGGTAGTATCACCCCCGAAAGAGCCTGGTGGGACGTGCTGAGATACGATATCGAGGTTACACCCTCTTTTGAGAATAAATATACTTCTGGCTTTAATAAAATAACCTATCAGGTAGTCCAGGAAAACCATCCCAACCTAATGCAGATTGATCTGCAAAAACCTTTGGTAATTGATAGTATTATTCACGATAAAAAACAAGCATTGGCTTTTACCCGGCAAGGAAATGTCTACCAGGTTAAAACCCCTTCTCAAAGGATGGGATCTGAACATGAGGTGAAAATATATTTCAGCGGTAAACCCCATGAAGCCATACGTCCCCCATGGGACGGTGGCTGGACATTTACAGAAGATGAAAAAGGAAGACCTTGGATGACGGTGACCTGCCAGGGGCTTGGGGCATCTATATGGTATCCAAATAAAGACCACCAAAGTGATGAGCCGGATAGAGGTGCATCGCTGACTATGCGTGTGCCTGGAGAATTAATGGCCATTGCCAATGGTCGCATGTTAGATAAAACTGAACATAATGATGGTACAATTTCCTATAAGTGGGGAGTAGAGAACCCCATTAGTAATTATACCATAATACCGTATATAGGACATTATGAGAATTTCGCTGAAGTATATAAAGGTATACAGGGAGATTTAGATTTAAATTACTGGGTCCTGGATTACAATTTGGAGAAAGCCAAAAGTTATATGCCTAGGGAGGTGCATAATATGCTTGATGCCTTCGAATATTGGTTTGGGCCCTATCCCTTTTATGAAGATGGTTTTAAGCTTGTGGAAACCTCAAACACAGGCATGGAACATCAATCCAATATCTCTTACGGGAATTATTATTCAGGAGGATACAGAGGAAATGACGGCTCCGGTACAGGACTTGGATTAACCTGGGACTTTATTATTATACATGAAAGTGGACACGAATGGTTTGGGAATAATATTACCACAAACGATCTGGCCGATATGTACATCCATGAAAGTTTTACCAATTATAGTGAAACGTTATTTATGGATTACGTTTACGGAGAGGAAGCCGCTAATGATTATAATTATGGAACCAGGAGCGGTATCCAAAATAAGGAACCGATTATTCCTTCGTATGGTGTAAATGCAAAAGGGAGTGGTGATATGTATCCAAAAGGTGGGAATATGCTTCATAGCATAAGACATAGTATGGATGATGACAAACTCTTCAAAAATATCCTCACAGGTTTGAATATGACTTTTCATAATAAAACCGTAGATGGAATAGAAATTCAACGCTACATTTCTGAAAAATCGGGCTACGATTATTCTAAAGTTTTTGACCAATATTTAACGACCACTGATATCCCCGTCTTACAACTCTATGTAGATGCTCCCAATAATAAAATGTTTTACAGGTATACGAACTGTTTAGAGGGTTTCAATCTACCATTAGTTCTAAAAGGTACGCAGGAACGAATTAAAATTATTCCATCTACAGAGTGGCAAAGTGTGGATGTTCAAAACAGGAGCCAATATCTTTTTACCCCATGGAGAATAGAACACAAGTATTATATAGATGTAGAATTAGTTAAACAAATGGAAGAATAGATGTTTTCAACAACAACATATACTACGAGACGAGAAGCCTTAAAGAAAAAAATGAAATCTGGAATCCTGATTTTTCCCGGAAATAAGGAAACAGGTATGAATTATAAGGATAATTGGTATCCATTTCGACAGGACAGTAGCTTCCTTTATTATTTTGGAATAAACCTTCCTGATTTATACGTCATAATTGATCTCGATGAAGGAAAAGAAATACTTTTCGGGGATGATTTGACTCCTGAAGATATGGTATGGGTAGGAGCCAGTGAACCCCTGGCTAACCAAGCTGAAAAATGTGGTATTAAGGAGGTGCAACCAACCTCCAAAGTGAAGGATGTTATTCAGAAAGCAAAACAAAATGGACAAACCTTACATTATTTGCCGCCTTACAGAAGTAGGGTGACAATCGAACTAAGTGAACTCTTAGGCTTTCCAGTATCTACAATAGGAAGAAATTATTCTATTGAATTTGTAAAAGCAGTGATTGCCCAACGTTCTATTAAATCTTCCGAAGAAATAAAAGAGCTACATAAAGCAGTAAATATAACAGCATCAATGCATCGTCATGCGATTAAAAATACCAAACATGGTGTTACTGAAAAGCAGATTGCAGGGGAGCTACAGGCAATTGCTATTGCCGGGGGCGGGAATATTTCTTTTCCTATTATTTTAACAAAGAACGGGCAATACCTTCACAACCACGCCACCCAGGCCCGTGTAGAAAATGGCGATATTGTTTTATGCGATTGTGGTGCTGAGACTGAGATGGGATATGCCGGAGATATGACCAGGACGTTTCCCGTGGCAGAAAGGTTTACCGATATCCAACGAGAAATTTATTCCATTGTTCTGGAGGCACACGAATCAGCTGCTGCCGCATTAAAACCGGGATATCGATTTAAAGATGCCCACTTACTGGCTTGCACTCGAATAGTAGAAGGGTTGAAAGGACTGGGGTTGATGAAAGGTGATACAGAAGAAGCGGTAAATGCGGGGGCACATACATTATTCTTTCAATGCGGGTTAGGACATTTTATGGGACTGGATGTGCATGATATGGAGAATTTCGGGGAACAATTAGTGGGTTATAATGAAGACTTGAAAAAAAGCGAAGAATTTGGTTTAAAATCACTTCGATTGGGCAAGGAACTGGAGGCTGGCAATGTACTTACGGTAGAGCCAGGAATCTACTTTAACCCCTTCCTTATAGACTCATGGAAAGCGAAAGGGAAATATACGGCTTTCGTGAATTACGATGAGGTAGAAAAGTTTAAAACGTTTGGGGGAATGAGGGTGGAAGAAGATTTTTTAATAACCAGTGGAGGAAAAGAATTATTAGGGGATCCCTTAGCCAAAACAATAGAAGAAATAGAAGAGCTTAAAAATGCTTAAAATATCGAAAATAATATGACCCACTTTTCCTCTTTTAGATATTTCCATTTTAGCCTTTTAATCCTGGCATTTTCCTTTTCAGGAATTACACAGGAACTCCCAGAATGGCAGCGCCTGGACATATTATCTGTAAACACTGAAGAACCAAGGGCAAGTTTCCATTATTACAATTCAGAAAAAGAAGCACTAGGTGGGGATTATAAAAAATCTGGGAATTACAAAAGTTTGAATGGAACCTGGAAGTTTAATTTTGCTGAAGTACCAGAAAATAGACCCCAGGATTTTCACAAAACTGATTATAATATTTCCGATTGGGACGATATCCAGGTTCCCGGAGACTGGCAATTGCAAGGTTATGATTTTCCGCTGTATGTAAGTGCAGGTTTTACTTTTGATATTGATCCGCCTTTTGTGGATAACACCTATAATCCTGTGGGATCCTATAAAAGAACTTTTATTCTGCCTTCAGATTGGAGAAAGAAGGACGTTTTTATTCATTTTGGAGCAGTTAATAGTGCATTCTATGTTTGGATTAATGGGGAAAAAGTTGGTTACAAAGAAGGTACAAAAACCCCGGCAGAATTTAACATCACGGATTATTTGCAGGAAGGAGAAAACAGTATTTCCGTAGAAGTATATCGTTGGTCTTCTGCAAGTTATTTGGAAGATCAGGATTTTTGGAGATTGAGTGGAATAGAGCGCGATGTATATCTTTTTACTACTCCTGAAAATCGAATTCAGGACTTTTTTGTAACACCTACTTTGGATAAAGTTTATGACAAAGGAATCTTAGAAGGTTACGTGGTAATCGATGCTGAAAAACGTAAAAGTAAACTCCAGTTGGATATAAAACTCTGGGATGGTAATGAACTAATTTCAGAAATAAAAAAAGAGGTTAAAAATGCGGAAGATGATACCCTTAGATTCGAGGCTTCAGAATTAAATATTAAACACTGGACCGCTGAAACGCCAAACCTTTACCATATAAGTCTATCAATCAAGGAAAAAGGTGAAACGGTAATGGCTACTTCCACTAAAATTGGTTTTAGAACTTCAGAAATAAAGGGAGGCCAGCTTTTGGTAAATGGTAAACCAATTTTACTCAAAGGCGTAAACCGACATGAGCACGATCAACATACCGGACACGTAATTTCTAAGGAATCAATGCGTGAGGATATCAAACTTTTTAAACAATATAATATTAATGCGGTTCGAAATTCGCATTATCCGGCCGATCCATACTGGTATGAACTCTGTGATGAATACGGGATTTATATGGTTGATGAGGCGAACCTGGAAAGTCATGGGTTTGGTTATGATGAAGATAAAACCCCTGCCAATAAGCCAGAATTTGAACCGATGCACCACGATCGTATTAACCGTATGATGCAGACCAATAAAAACCACCCTTCGGTAATCATTTGGTCTATGGGGAATGAAGCAGGAGACGGGCCGGCTTTTATTAAAAATTATAAGTGGTTAAAAAAGAATGATCCCAGCAGACCTGTACAATATGAGCGTGCTGAACGCGGTGAAAATTTTAAAGAACCGCATACCGATATTATTCCTTGGATGTACGCAAGCCTGGATTTTATCAAAAACAGTTATCTGGATAAATATCCAGAACGACCCTTTATTTGGTGTGAATATGCGCACGGTATGGGCAATAGTACCGGAAACCTGGTAGATCTTTGGAATTTTGTATATGAGCATCCCCAAGTTCAGGGTGGATTTATTTGGGACTGGGTAGATCAAGGTTTGTTAAAAGAAGATGAGAATGGGAATGAATACTGGGCTTACGGTGGCGATTTTGGACCAGATCATTACCGGAACGATGGAAATTTTGTAATCAACGGTTTAGTAAATCCTGACAGAACACCCCATCCAGCCCTTTACGAGGTGAAAGATATTTATCAGGATATTGACGTTTCCTTAAAAGAGTCTCAAGGAATAAAATTCACGTTTGTGGTTAAAAATCGTTTCTTTTTTACCAATCTGGAGAATTACGAAATGAGTTATGAGCTTTTTGAAGATGGGCAGTTGATTAAGTCGGGAAATGAAAATTTTAATTTAGGTCCCCAACAAGAAACAACTAACCAATATGAATTAGACCTGGAGAATGAAGATTCCGAATATTTCATCAATTTCTATTTTAAAACCAAAGAAGCAAAAAACATGGTTCCGGAAGGACATGCGGTTGCCAGAAAGCAAATAGTGCTTCAGGAGCGGAAAGAGGTAGCTTTAGATGTTGATTCAGGAGAATTGAAAACAAAAAAAGAAAAATCTCAATTTGTGATTAGTAATGATAGTCTGGAAGTGAAATTCGATAATGAAACGGGAGTTCTTTCAGCTTATACTTTTAAAGGAAAAACCTTAATTAAAAAAGGACCACAACCTGATTTCTGGCGTGCACCTACAGATAATGATTTTGGGAATAATTTTCCAAAAAGGTCAAATGCCTGGAAATCAGATACTCAAAATCCAAAATTATTGAAGTTTAAAGTGGATCAAACTGAAGATGGGGTTGAAGTAAAAACGAGTTATCAATTAGATTCGGTTTCTTCAACAATGAATATCGACTATAATATTTATGCTGACGGAACAATAAAGGTTAATAATCAATTCGAATTTGATGGTGATACAGGGAAATTAACCTCCCTGCCAAAGTTTGGGAATTCGATGATACTTCCTTTAGACTTTAAGAATGTGAAGTGGTATGGTCGTGGTCCACATGAAAATTACTGGGACCGTAAAGTTTCGGCTTTTTTAGGAGTTTATGAGTCTGATGTGGATGACTTGTATGTACCCTACATACGTCCACAGGAAAATGCTTACCGCACAGATAATCGCTGGATAAAATTAATCGATGCTTCAGGAAGTGGAATCGAGTTTATAGGTATCCCGGAAGTTTCTTTCAGTGCCCTTCGTAATCCGACTTCAGAATTTGATCCCGGGGTAAAAAAAGCACAGCGACACACTACAGATATTATACCTCGAGATCAAATTCACCTAAATATCGATTACAAGCAAATGGGTGTTGGTGGTGATAACAGTTGGGGGGCAGAAACCTATGAGAAGTACCAGCTAAAACCACAAGATTACAGTTACAGTTATTATATAAAACCTGTTGTTAAGTAGTTGATGACACTTTTAAGAAGAAATAAAAATAGACTGGTATTGACATAGTTTCTTCTTAAAAAAACTATGATTCGTCAGCATATAAAATAAGCCATCACTTATAAATTTGTATAAATGAAAAATAAGTTAACTCCCCAACTAATTATATTTTTATTATTTATTCCATTTTCACTGGTTGCCCAGCAAAATGATTCTCTACTAAGCCTGGAACGTATTTACGCTTCTGGTGAATTCAAAAGTGATTATCAACGTCCTATCTCCTGGATTGAAAAGGGAGATGCCTTCGTAACTATCGAAAAAAGTGAAGCTGGCATGGATGAACTTATGAAATATGATAGTAAGAATTATAAAATCAGCCTCTATCTTTCCGAAGATGAATTGATCGTAAACGGGGAAAATCTAAGTATTGAAGATTTTTCATTGTCCCCCGATGGGAGTAAAGTAATGATTTTCACGAATTCCAGCCGTGTATGGCGTTCTAATACCAAAGGGGACTTTTGGGTGTATGATTTTGATACCCAAAAACTAAAGCAATTAGGGAAGGGATTCCCTTCTTCCACTTTAATGTTTGCTAAATTTTCTGAAGACAATAAGTTTGTGGCTTATGTCCAGGACTTCAATATTTATAAGGAGAATTTTCAGACCGGGGAGGTGACACAACTAACCAAAGATGGGACTGGAGATATCATTAACGGTACTTTTGATTGGGTTTACGAGGAGGAATTTGGAATGCGGGATGGTTTTAAGTGGAGCCCTGATGGCTCAAGAATTGCATTTTGGCAACTCGATGCTTCCGAGATCGGTACTTTTTATATGATCAATAATACGGATTCAGTTTATTCCGAACCAATTCCCGTACAATATCCCAAAGCCGGATTTGACCCATCTTCGGCAAAAGTAGGCTTGATCAACCCGAAGACTTCCGAGGTGAAATGGATCCCCGTCCCTGGAGATCCGGTTCAGCATTATTTACCGGCTATGCAATGGGTAAATGACGACCTATTGCTTATCCAGCAGATGAATAGGAAACAGAACGAACTAACTATATATACTTATAAACCCTCTTCTTCTGATTTAAATAAAGTTTACACCGAAACTGAGGATACCTGGGTAGATCTAAGGTATCCTGACATTTCTTCGAACCAATGGGGTAAAAATAACCAGTTAATCGTCGAGAATGGAAAAAGTTTTTTACGAATGACAGAAAATGATGGATGGCGGCATATATATAAAATTAATCTGGAAACAGGAAAGAAAACACTCTTAACCCCGGGAGAATATGATGTGGCTGCATATTACCATACCGATGGTAAAAATCTATACATAGTAGCTTCTCCTGATAATGCTACCCAGCGCTATTTATATAGTGTTCCACTAAATGGTGGCGGGAAGCTAACAAGGATTTCTCCGCCAGAATTTGAAGGGGTAAATACTTATGATGTTTCTCCAAACGGCAAATTTGCCATTCATAAATTCACCAATGTTAATACGCCAAATAGCGTAAGTCTAGTGAATCTTCCAAAGCATAAAACGATTAAGGAGTTAGTGGCTAATAAGCATTTAAAAGTTAAACTTAAGACTCTGGTTTTACCTGAAACTACTTTCTTTAAGATGACTACCGAAGAAGGTATTGAAATGGATGGAAGGATGACCAAGCCTATGAACTTTGATGCTTCAAAAAAATACCCGGTTCTATTCCATGTCTATGGGGAACCCTGGGGCGTGGTGGCAACAGACCAATGGGTTGGTTTGTACGAGATTTTTATGGCGCAACAAGGCTTCGTAGTAATTAGTATGGATAACCGCGGCACCCCAACTTTAAAAGGAAGCCAATGGAGAAAAAGTATTTATCAAAAGGTGGGAATAATAAATACCAATGACCAGGCATTGGCTGCACAAAAAGTATTGGAGACTTATGCTTTTTTAGATAAAACTCGCGTTAACGTATGGGGATGGAGTGGAGGAGGATCTATGACCCAGAATTTATTATTTCGTTATCCTGAAGTTTATCAAACAGGAGTTGCGGTAGCCGGTGTTGCCAACCAATTATTTTATGATAATATTTACCAGGAACGTTATATGGGGCTACCTAGTGAGGATAAAGAGAAATTTATTGAAGGTTCTCCAGCTAGCTACGCGAAAAATTTGGAGGGAAATTTACTGCTAATCCACGGAACCGGGGACGATAATGTTCATTATCAGAATATGGAATACCTGGTGAATGAATTGATAAGGAATAATAAGCAATTTGATATGATGGCTTATCCAAATCGTTCACATGGGATTTATGAAGGTGAAAATACTTCGTTGCATTTGTATACTTTAATAACCAACTACTTTTTAAAACATAACGGACTTAAATAAGCATTTTAAAATTATTCTTACGTGTTTGTTTTTTGGAATTTTTATCTGCTTAAAACGCGATAAAGGTGTTGAAACTGAATTCGCCGAAAGAAATGGATTCAGGAATAAGCCGGGAAAGTACCCGTTAATTATGATAATGAAACACCTGCATATAAATATGGTTTTTCCTAACATGGAAATTCTGAGGAATAACCTCGTTATTACGCCAGACCTCATAGGGAATACATGGAATTTTTTGGTTTTACCCTTTTGGTATGGGGAAAATTGAAAGAAATATCAAAATGCATAGGGGTAAAATACTCATTTAACTACTACCACTATAGATTTGTTTCTTAGAGAAATTTTGAATTTCTCCAGGAAAGTTTTTAATAATAAAAGAACATGTAGTCCTATTCCAATGTTATATTTAAAATTATAGTGGCCTGTACAGAGTTGCCGGGTTCATATTCATATACCAGTGCCTGCTTTATGGTATAAGAATCTCCTGTAATGGAGTGGCCGGGATACTGTCCTACATTAAAGCTAAAATTTGATTCATCAAATTCTGAAAAAATAACGGCTTGGTCTCCCCAGTTAATTACATCTCCTGAAGCATCAAACCAATATCCGTAGCCATTAGCTGTTTTATTATTGTTCAGGTTTCCAGAACTCTCTACAGCATAAAACTGAATATCATTTCCTATTTGCTGGGTAATTTCATTGGGCTGTAACAAGAAAGAATTAGCAATAGCATTAGCGTCAATGTTAACGGTGCCTCCAGTATAGGCTTCTGTATTTACAGGGAAAGAAATATCGTAAGTAAGGGTTAAATCTTCCCGTTCTGCGTCTTCAGGAAAATCTACTACGCCAAGAATATTAGTTTCGGAAAATGCAACGCTATAAGGCCATTCATCATCATTGCTATTGTCATCATCCCAGGCGTGAGCCGAATATTCTGTTGGTGCACCAGTTACCACAAACCATAAATTAGTACAATCCTCTGGAATGAGAAAGTTAACTTCTGCAGTTGTTCCCTGATTCATTTCACCGTATACTCTGGTTCCATCTTCCCGTAATGCTACAAATCCATATCTCCATCCTGCAATCGACGCATCTACTGTATTAAAACCCGTTTGATTTGGTAAACCGGTAAAATCGACTGTAATTTCAGTACCTGCCTTAGGAACATTTAAGGGGATAACGTTATACCCAGTTGTTTGCGGAGCGAACTCTGGACTTACCATATGGCTGCCGTCTTCGAGACTGGTATATCCATATTTATGATTCCCTATATATTCTTCCCCCAATTCTCGCAACTCATCTATATCCCATGTTGTAAGCTTGGTAGCTGCATCATAAATTTCATCGTTAAGTTGTTCCGCACGAATTCCGGTAAGCCTCATATAAACTTCTATAGGGTCTTCCGGTTCTTCGGCTTCTTTCCATAAACGGCCTATGAAATCTTTACCATGCAGGGACGTCCAGTAATAATGAATAAAATAACTGGCATAGCGATAATTTTCGTGATGAATATGCGTGTTATAATTCTGAATATATACATCAAAATCATGCGCAGTAAACACCTGATCTGGATAGGCTTGAAATGCCTGCCACTGAGCTGTTTGTTCCCAAAATGAATTTCCGCCGTTTCCCCCAAAACCGTAACGAAATCCGTGGCCATTCTGTAAGTCAGAATAAACCTGGTATTGAAAACTATGTCCAATCTCGTGTGCAATAGTATGGCCAACAGGTTGACAAGTGTTGGGGCTTACCCATAGTGCGCCGATGGTATCATCGTATCCAGCTCCGGTTGCCAGCCATTCCTCCTGATGAAATAGGAAAATCATCATTTTATATTCGTCAAGCTTGGAATTTCCGGTTCCAACTTCAGCAAACTTTAACTCTACGATATTTAAATCGTAGAATAATTCTGACTTTTCTAAAAGGTCATCAATATCTACGCGGAATTGTTCAGGAATATTTTCAGACCCAGGGTTTTCGTCGCCATATTCCGCACCCCAAAAAACAATAAAATGTTCAGATTCCTGACTCCTGTTATAACTCCACGTACTGGCATTATCATCAAAATCCATATCCCTAAATTCATTTGGGATGTAGATTTTAAGGTCACCTTCAGGATCAATTTCGTTATTTTCTTCTTCGGAATTTTCCTTGTCATCATCATTTTCAACAAATGAATCATCAGAGGAACAACCTGAGACAAAAGTATATAAAAAGAAAAATAATAGAGTATTTTTGGTTAAACGCATAAGATTTAATATAAATTTAGTTAAATAACTAATCAATATTAAAAATAGTTAGAGACTTAAGCTCCTACTATATATTCTTATTCTAAGATTAAATTACCATGTTAGGTAAATGAAGGGGAGTTACCAGTCTAATTGTTTAGATTTATTCGGTCTGGTGTCGGTATTGCGAAGGGGTTATTCCTTTTAATTCTTTAAACTTCCGGTTAAAATTAGCGATATTCTGAAAACCACATAATTCGGAAATTACTGAAATAGATAGGTCGTGATCTTTATAAAGCAATTTACAGGCATGCTCTATTCGAATTTCGATTAGAAACTGGAAGAATGTTTTATTCGTTCTTTTTTTAAAATAACGACAAAATGCATTTTTACTCATAAAAGCAATATCTGCAATATCATCCAGGGATATGCATTCCTGGAAATTATCCATCGCATATTGAAAAACATCATTCATTCTTTTGCCTTCATCTTCGGTATACTTTTTCCTGTAAACAAAAGAGGAAAGAGGATTTTTCTCTGAGGAAATCAATCCGTTCAATAGGTAAAGAAGAGAGGCAATCCGTTCAATTTTATTTTGATGTTTAAGCTGGTTAAAAAGAATGTAATTATCTTCATTTGCTTTTATTTTCATTCCATATTCAGATTCATCAAAAAATTTTTGAACTCCTGTTAAATCTGTGATATTAAAAAAATCTTTTCCAAAAGATTTCTTAGTGAAAAATAAAGTATACATCACTGATTTGGGATGGGCTTTTGCATCACTACGGAATACGTGTGGTATGTTCTCCCCAATAACCAATATATCGTGGGGTTGGTATTCATTAATACTGTCTCCAACTATTAATGAACCACTCCCTTCCATGATATAGCTAATCTGTATTTCCTCATGTTGATGAAGCTTATTGTAGAAGACTATTTCATGGTCTTCCTGATATACCAGCGCTTCTTTTTCAGGCTTCGGAATTTTGAAGGGTAATACTTTCACACTTATTTTTTTGTAAATATTATTAAAAAAAATTCAATAAGTCAATTTATATGTTAATATAGTATCAGGTTTGGTTAATGACTACAAATGTTAAGATGATTAATCGATTTATTTTTGTTTTTAAAATATATTATTATGGCAATTAAATGGGAAGGGGTAATGCCCGCAGTAACGACTAAATTTGACGAGAATGATGAGTTAGATTTAAATACGTTTGAAAAAAATATTAACGCACAACTGGAAGCCGGTGTAAGCGGAATCATCTTAGGTGGAACACTTGGAGAAGCCAGTACGCTAACTCCTAAAGAAAAAGAGAACTTGGTGAAAAAAACATTAGAAGTTGTTAATGGAAAAGTTCCTGTGATTATAAACATAGCTGAACAATCCACAAAAGACGCTATCCAGGTTGCACAAGATGCATTTGCCTGGGGGGCACAAGGACTCATGCTTTTACCTCCAATGCGATATAAAGCTACCGACCGTGAAACGGTAGTGTATTTAAAAGAAATAGCGAAAAGCACTTCCTTGCCAATTATGATTTACAATAACCCGGTGGATTATAAGATTGAAGTTAGTCTTGAAATGTTTGAAGAACTACTGGCTGAATGTGATAATATAGAGGCGGTAAAGGAATCAACACGTGATATAAGTAATGTTATACGCCTTAAAAACAAGTTTGGTGACCGCCTAAAAGTTTTATGTGGAGTTGACACCCTGGCATTAGAAAGTATGGTCTCAGGGGCTGATGGATGGGTTGCAGGCTTAGTGGCGGCATACCCCGAAGAAACAGTAGCCATTTACAAGTTGGTTAAGGCAGGGGAATTAAAGGAAGCTTTGAAGATTTACAGTTGGTTCATGCCGCTTTTGGAACTTGATATTTCTCCCCAGTTGGTACAAAATATAAAGCTGGCCGAAGTAGCCACGGGACTGGGAACTGAAAATGTAAGAGCTCCAAGATTACAACTTGAAGGTGCAGAGCGCAAACGTGTTTTGACCATTATCGACGATGCTATGGCAAAAAGACCTACCCTAGTAGATTATAAATCATTATAAACCAAAAAAAAGAAAGCATGATTACAGGAAAAAATTATATAGGAGAAGAGCTTTCCGATAACGGAGATATAAAGTTTAGAACTTTTAATCCAAGAGAAAATAAGGAAACCAGTCCAACTTTTTTTGAAGCTTCTAAAGAGGAAGTGAATCTTGCAGTGGAGAAGGCTAGCCAGGCATTTGAGTTATATAAGAATAAAACTAATAGTGAGGTTGCTAAATTTCTTGAAGCAATAGCATCAGCATTAGAAGCAAATGGTGAAGCACTCAAAGCGATATACAGGGAAGAATCTGGCCTTCCAGAAGGAAGGTCGAATGGAGAGTTCGCCAGGACCACTGGGCAGTTAAGAGCCTTTGCAGAAATGCTAAAGGAAGGTAGTTGGGTTGAAGCAATTATCAGTAATCCAGAAGGAAAACCAGATATTCGAAGAATGCAGGTTCCTTATGGGCCGGTAGCTGTGTTTGGAGCTAGTAACTTTCCCTTTGCTTTTTCAACTGCCGGTGGGGATACTGCCAGTGCATTAGCATCTGGCTCTCCCGTAGTAGTAAAATCCCATCCTTTACATGCGGGTACCGGAGAATTGGTTTCTCAGGCGATAATTCAAGCTGCTAAGAAAACGGGGATGCCTGATGGTGTCTTTTCCAACCTTAACAGTAAAGGAATTGAAGTAGGAGAGTGGCTGGTAAAACACCCCAAAATTAAAGCGGTAGGTTTTACCGGTAGTTACAAAGCAGGTACCGCGCTTTCAAAATTAGCTGCAGCACGCCCAGAACCCATCCCGGTTTTTGCGGAAATGGGAAGCGTTAACCCTGTAGTCGCTTTGCCGTCCTCTCTAGAAGAGAAAGGTGAGGAGTGGGCTGAGCAGTATGCAGGATCTATTACAGCTGGATGTGGTCAATTTTGTACTAATCCAGGGTTAATCCTTGGCATAGAGAGTCCTAGCTTGGACCATTTTATTGAAAACTTAGGAGAGAATCTAGCAAATATTGCTCCAGATGTTATGTTAAGCCCTGGAATCCAGGGGCAATATGAAACCTCAAAATCTGGTGTATTATCTCAGGAAGGGTATAACCCGGTAGGGAAATACGTTGGTGAGATCCAGCCTAACTTTGGAAGGCAGGAAGTAATTTCTGTTACAGGGGAAACCTTTCTTGAGAATACCAATTTTCATAAAGAGGTCTTTGGTCCTTTTTCAGTAATAGTAAAATGTAAGAATAAAGAACAATTAAACGAGGTGCTCCAGCAATTGGAAGGCCAGCTCACAGGAACAGTATTAAATTCCGATCAAAAAGAACTTCAGGATTATAAGGGTGTTATTGATTCCCTTACAGCTACTGTAGGTCGGATTATTTACAACAGTGTACCTACAGGAGTTGAAGTGTGCGCGGCGATGACTCATGGTGGACCATTTCCGGCTACTTCAAACGCCAAATTCACCTCAGTTGGATTGACCGCTGTACAACGCTGGGTGCGTCCGATTTCGTACCAGGATTGGCCGGATGAATTACTGCCTGACGCTCTAAAGGATAAAAATCCACTTGGGATTTTGAGAAATATTAATGGAAAATATACAACAGATAGCTTATAGAAATTAATGGCAAGAAAAACTTTTTTTTGTGTGGATGCCCATACCTGTGGGAACCCTGTGAGGGTAGTAGCTGGTGGTGGTCCTTTTATTGAAGGAAAAACTATGAGTGAAAAGAGGCAAACCTTTATGCGAGAATATGATTGGATCAGGAGGGGTTTGATGTTTGAACCCAGGGGCCATGATATGATGAGTGGGAGCATTTTGTTCCCCCCATCAGATCCCCAAAACGATTGTGGCATTCTTTTTATTGAAACTAGTGGCTGTTTGCCCATGTGTGGACACGGTACCATTGGTACTGTAACCGTTGCAATTGAAGAAGGCCTGGTGACACCGAAAAAACCAGGTATCCTACGCCTGGAAACACCGGCTGGCCTCGTAAAGGTAACTTATAAGCAGGAAGGAAAAAAAGTAAAATCGGTTAAAATTGTCAATATTAAATCTTACCTGGCTAAAGAGAATATCACCGTAAACTCCTGTGATCTGGGCGATTTAATCGTGGATGTTTCCTATGGTGGAAATTTTTATGCTATTGTAGAAGTACAGGATAACTTTAAAGGACTTGAACATTACCAGGCAAGTGAATTGATAACCTGGAGCCGGGAACTTCGTAATAATTTGAATGCCGAACATAGCTTCGTGCACCCTGAAGATCCAACGATTAATGGACTAAGTCATATCCAGTGGACAGGTTCTGTAATTAATGTAAATTCCACCGCTAGAAATGCAGTTTTTTATGGCGATAAAGCAATTGACCGTTCTCCTTGTGGAACAGGTACATCAGCGAGAATGGCCCAGTGGTATGCAAAAGGTAAATTAAAAATGGGTGATGAATTTATCCATGAAAGTATAATTGGAAGCAGGTTTATTGGTAGGATAGAAGAGGAAACAGAATTGGCTGGAATTAAATCAATTATCCCCAGTATAGAAGGATGGGCAATGGTAACAGGCTATAATAATATAGTGATCGATGATGATGATCCCTATGCCCATGGGTTTCAGGTACTTTAATATTTAGAACATGAAAAAAGTTGCAATTATTGGCGGCGGCATTACAGGTTTATGTTCAGCATACTACTTAATAAAAGAAGGTTATAATGTGACTATTATTGATAAAGGAGATATTACGGGGGGCGCTTCTTTTATTAATGCTGGTTATGTTACACCAAGCCATTTTATACCTATTGCAGAACCCGGGATGATTACCCAGGGCATTAAATGGATGTTTAATAGTTCCAGTCCTTTCTATATTAAACCCCGATGGGATATGGAATTTTTTAAATGGGCCTGGTATTTTAAAAAGTCTTCAACAAGAAAAAACGTAGAGAAGGCAATTCCAGTGTTAGTTGAATTAAACCTGAAAAGCCGGGATCTCTATACGGAAATGTTGGAGACCCTCGATTTTGACTTTCATATGGAAAAGAAGGGTTTGCTAATGGTTTATAAAACTGCGAAGAACCAGGATCACGAACTAAAATTGGCAGAGAGAGGGAAAGAATTGGGATTAGAGGTCTCTGTATTGGATAAAGAAGCTATTAAAGTAATCGAACCAGGCTTGAAAGAGGATATTATAGGGGGGGTACACTATTTATGCGATACCCATAGCACGCCTTATATATTTATGAAAAATCTAAAGAAATGGTTAGCAGATAATGGGGCCAATTTTATATTGGAAAAGAATGTCACCGGTTTTAAAACAGAAGGGAATAGAGTAGAAGCTATAGTAACTGAAGCTGAAAGTATTGAGGCAGATGAATTTTTGATTGCTACCGGTAGTTGGACTTCTGAAATGACAAAACAGTTGGGTTTGCATATCCCTATTCAGCCTGGGAAGGGCTACAGTATGGATGTTTTAAGAAAAACTAATATTAAATTACCAGCTATATTAACTGAGGCCAAAGTAGCCGTGACACCCATGCAAAACTTTACACGATTTGCAGGAACTATGGAGTTTTCGGGAAATAATTCCAATATCCAGGCTAACAGGGTGGAAACCATAGCAAATGCAGCATCTCATTTTTACAAAGATTTAACAATAACTGAAGAAGAAAAAAAATTAGCTACAAGCGGCTTAAGACCAGTATCTCCGGATGGCTTACCCTTTATTGGAAAGTCCTCGAAATATAGTAACCTTAGTGTCGCTGCCGGTCATGCTATGATGGGGTGGAGTTTGGGCCCCGTAACCGGAAAATTAATTTCAGAAATTGTGGGTAACCGCAAAACCTCTGTATCTATAGATCCATTTAAATTAGAACGCTTTTAAAAACTTAATGACTCTTGATGTGTTAAGATAGTATTAATTGTCGCTAACTTTATGTTAAGTCTTGTATAAGACTAATTGTAAGTTTACAAATAAGGAATAGAAAACTAAGCGTTTGATATTCTCTACTGCTAACTTTATAAACTTACGATTATGATAAACCAACTTTTTTTAATCAAATTCATCAGAAGAAAATCTTTTCTTTGTTTTTTTCTATTCTTTTTAGTGAGTTACTTTGCGCATTCACAGATTTCCTTAACAGGTTCTGTTAAGGACGAAAATGGAATGCCTATTCCAGGAGTTTCAGTTATAGAAAAAAATACTGGAAATGGAACAGTAACCGATTTTGATGGTAATTTTCAACTAAATACCATCTCTGAAAATCCTGTCTTAACTTTTTCCTTTGTCGGGTATGAAACTCAGGAGGTAAATGTCTCAGAACAAACCAATTTAAATATAATACTCAAAGAGGATTTATCGGCTTTAAATGAAGTGGTGGTTATTGGGTATGGTACGCAAAAAAGGGCAGACGTTACCAGTGCAGTTGCTACGGTGAAATCAGAAGAATTTATCCAGGGAAATGTTAACGATGCCGCACAACTTATACAAGGTAAGGTCGCGGGTTTGTCTGTTTCTACTCCTTCGGGCGATCCCACCCAGGGAGCACAAATTATGCTTAGGGGTATTTCTTCTATAAGTGGAAGTTCACAACCCCTGATTCTTATTGATGGGGTGCCAGGAAACCTTCAAACTGTTGCGCCGGAAGATATTGCTTCTATAGACGTATTAAAGGACGGTTCAGCAACAGCTATTTATGGAACGCGGGGAACCAATGGAGTGGTTATAATAACAACCAAGGATGCCGGGATGGAAATTGCTCCAACCATTGATTATAATGGGTATATGACATTATCCCAAATCAATAATAAAATGGACTTTTTAGATGCATCAGAATTAAGACAGAAGTTTGATGAAGGATATACCTTTAACGGATCCAATGTTGAAGATTTTGGAGCGAATACCGACTGGCTGGATGAAATAACAAGAGATGCACTTAGCCAGGTACATAACCTAATTTTTCGAGGTGGGAACAAAACAACGAATCTCACAGCTTCACTCAATTATAGGGATAATGAAGGAATTTTTATAAAAACGAATAACAAGCGATATTCTGCCAGAATTGATGTGAATCATAACATGTTCGAGAATAAGTTAAAATCCAATTTTAATATAATAACAAGTGAACAGGAATTTTTTGCAGGCGGGGATGGTGCTAGTTTCAACCCGTATGTATACAGGCAGGCATTAATTCGAAATCCCACAGAACCGGTAAAAAATGAAGATGGTACTTGGTATGAAAGGGATGTTTACTTTTATGATAACCCTGTTGCTTATTTAGAGGAAACTGATGGAAAAAATCGTTATCGGAATTTAAGAGTAACGGGAAGTCTAAGTTATGAACCCATTGAAGACCTGGTAATTCAGGGTTTATATACCAGGAAAGGTAATTATAATATACGAGGATTTTACCAAACAAAAAATCACGTCTCTACCACGAAGAATGGATTAGAGGGATATGCCTCCCGTGGGACCGATGATTATATCGGTAATTATGGTCAAATAACTATAGATTACAAGAAGAATTGGGGAGATCATAAATTTACCGCTCTGGGAGGATATAACTATGAGGATAATACCTATGAAGGTTTTTACGCTACCAACAGAAATTTTCCGACTGATGCCTATACCTATAATAATATAGGTATAGGACAAGGCTTGCCATTGGGTGAAGCCGGAATGGGAAGCTCTAAAAGTTCAGATAAATTGATCGCCTTCTTTTCCCGTCTTACCTATAATTATGCAGATAAGTACTTACTAATGGCTAGTATTCGTCACGAAGGTTCTTCAAGATTTGGAGCGGAAAATAAATGGGGTAGTTTCCCAGGTATATCGGCAGGATGGCGCATGAACGAAGAAGAATTTCTTAAAGATATATCCTGGATAGATAACATTAAATTAAGGGCTGGTTTTGGGGTTACAGGAATTAATGCCGGAAGCTCTTATCAATCTTTAAGTAGTTTGAATTACGATAGCTATTTTCTTTACAACAACCGTTGGATAAGAGAACTAATTCCTGCGCGAAATCCTAACCCAGATCTACGTTGGGAAAAGAAAGAAGAATTTAACGCAGGGGTGGATTTCAGTTTTTTTGGAGGCCGGTTAGGAGGTGCTCTTGATTATTATAACAGAACTACGAAAGATGCTCTTTACGATTATGATGTTCCTGTTCCTCCTTATCTATATGGAAGTATCACTGCAAACGTAGCACAACTTAAAAACGAAGGGTTTGAAGCCCTTATAAATTTCGTTCCTGTTCAGACGGAAGATTTCCAATGGAGTGGAAATATGACATATTCAACCAATAGAAATGAATTACTCTCCATTTCAAATGATCAATTTGAAACTACTAACGATTTCTTCTATACCGGTTATGTGGGAGAACCTATTCAAATTTCAAGTCATATTGTTCAGGTTGGAGAGAGCATTGGTAATTTTTACGGTTTAAAGAGTGTGGATATTAACGAGGACGGTGTCTTTATGATTGAAACTCCCGATGGGGAAATAATCCCGGCAACTGAATCTGATGCCTCTGATAGACAAATTTTAGGAAACGGCTTACCCGAGCACTATGTGAGTTGGAATAATACCTTTAATTATAAAAATTGGGATCTGAACGTTAATATGCGAGGTGCATTTGGCTATCAGATTCTTAATTCACAACGGATGTTTTATGAGAATCCAACAGTAGGTTATAATGTTCTGGATACCGCATTTGATGAAATCTATGGAAAAGCTGTTTTGGCCGATGTGCAGCGATATGTTAGTCATTATCTGGAAGATGGGGATTTCTGGAAGATAGATAACATTACGCTGGGCTATACCTTCAATACAGAAAATATTGATTTTTTACAGAATTTGAGACTATACGCAACCGGTCTTAACCTGATAACCATTACAGGTTATGAAGGAATTGATCCGGAGGTTAACCGCTCAGGGCTTGCACCGGGAATTGATAGTCGTGATAAATATCCTACTAATAGGTCGTTCACCCTTGGTGTAAACTTAACTTTTTAAAAATTACAATTATGAAAATGTTGAACAATATAAATTTTAAAATCGTACTATTTCTCCTGTTTGGTTTTACTATCACTGGATGTACCAATCTTGATGAAGAAGTGTTTTCCGAAATTACAGAGGATTCTTTTGTACCGGCAGAAGAGGACATTGTAGCGCTATCTGCCTCGGCATATACCCCTTTAAGATATATTATGGGGTGGCAAGGATTATTTGACCTGCAAGAAGAATCAGCAGATATTTTCGTCACACCAACTAGGCCTAATGGCTGGGATGATGGAGGTGTATATAAGCGTATGCATTTTCATACGTGGAATGAAACACAATGGCAGCCGCGTAATACCTGGATCACTTGTTTTAATGGAATAAATAATATCAACCGGGTCATTTCACAATTGGAATCCGGTGACTTACCGGTGAGTGCCGAACAGGCAAATGCTGTGATTGCTGAAATGCGCGGAGTAAGGGCATTATATTATTCTATCCTTTTAGATACACACGGCAATGTGCCAATTCTAGAGGACTTTAGTGATGAAATACCGCAGCAAAGGTCAAGGCAGGAAGTTTATGATTTCGTAGTATCGGAGCTAAATTCAGTTATACCCGAATTAACTGAAACCGTTGATCAGAGTACTTATGGTAGACTTACCAAATGGGGGGCTTATCAATTGCTGGCGAGAGTTTACCTAAATGCAGAGGTGTATACAGGTACAGCGCAGTGGGAGAAAAGTTTAGAAGCCAGTAACCAAATCATTAATTCTGGCAAATATTCTCTGGACCCTAATTACAGTAATATTTTTACAACCGAGAATCAGAATTCCCCGGAAATTGTATTCGCTGTGCCTTATGATTATATCTATGCTACAGAATGGAGCCAACATATGAAGATGTTATTACCTAGTCATAGAGATGTTTTTAATATGCAGGCACAACCCTGGGGTGGTTCCAGTGCTAATCCGCAGTTTATTGACAGTTATGAAGAAGGCGACCTTAGGCTGGAGAACACCTGGCTAATGGGAGATCAATTAGATGCAGACACTGGTGAAGTATTGTTCACACTAATCAATGAAATCCCTAGTATTTATGAGAGTGATGCTACTGATGGTTTTAGATGTAAAAAGTATAATATAGAGGCAGGAGCAACAGGTAGTCTAAGCAATGATTTTCCATATTTCAGGTACACCGATGTCTTAATGATGAAAGCGGAAGCCTTACTAAGGACGGGTAACAGTGCGGAAGCCGCGGAAATAGTTTCTGAAGTTCGTGGAAGATCATTTGATAATCCAGAGGAAGCTACGGTTACTGGGGAAGAACTCGAAGGTGATACAACTTGGGAATATGGCACCTTGGATGAGAATGGTAATATCGAAGATCCTGGAGATCAAAGCCCGGTAGAGTATGGTAGGTTTTTAGATGAGCTTGGATGGGAATTTGCTGCAGAATCCAGGAGGAGGACGGACCTAATAAGGTTTGGAGTCTACCAGACGAAAAACTGGTTTAACCATGTTCCCCAGGGGGATCATACCACCCTGTTTCCAATTGGCTTGGAGGAATTGAATACAAATACTAACCTTCAACAAAATCCTGGATATTAGTTCGTTAGTTAGTTAAGTGTGTTTTTATAGTTTGAGTTAATGTCAGGTCAACGGAGTGCTATATGCACTTCGTTGATTTTTTAATGATCTGTATTATAAGTGGCTTAATACCTTAAGGTGTGTATCGGGTAAGTTAATATTGTATTATATGTTGATAACATTTGGTGTGTTAGTTCACTTTTGCAAGCTTATTTTTAGTCTATGCGAATAATCAAGAAGTTTTATGTTTTATTATTAGTTTTTTATAGTCTTTTTTCATTTAAACCTTTGCTAGCCCAGGGTGAGGTTGAAGATTATAAAAGAGCAAATGCAGTGGATACTTTATTCAAAGATAAAGTGCGTAATACCCCTGACTCATTTCACTGGGTGAATGAGAATGAATTCTGGTATAAAAACAATGCTACAAATGGCGATAAATATTTCCTCGTAGATGCGAAATTGAAATCTCAAAGACAGGCTTTCGATCATACCCGGCTTGCCGGAGCTCTAAGCGAGGTGTTAGAAAAGGAGGTGAAACCTACCTCTATAAAAATTTCAGAATTGAATTTTATAGAGGATGATCAGTACCTTGAGTTTCAAAATGATTCTCTGAAATTTCGTTTAAATTTATCCGATTACCATCTTGCCGTTACCGGTTCTGTAAGTAAGAAAGAGCAGGAAAAAAGATATTGGGGAGATCGTCGTAAAGAGGAGAAAAAGGAGCCAGTTCCTTCGCCAAATGGACGATATAAAGCATTTATTAAAAATTTTAACCTGTTTTTAGTCGATAAAAACAGTGGTGAGGAAGCACAATTAAGTTTTGATGGATCCAAAGGGTTTTACTATTCTCCTAATATTATTTGGTCACCCGACAGTAAAAAAATCTTGGCTTATAAAGTAAAACCTGGACAGGAACATAAAATCTATTTTGTAGAATCGAGTCCTGAAGACCAACTTCAACCGAAATTACAGTCCAGGGATTATTTAAAACCGGGGGATGAGTTGGATTTTAATAGTCCCCAGCTCTTCCATGTTAGTGAAAAGAAACATATCCCGGTTCCTAGTGATCTTTTTGCTTCTCAATATAACCTCTTTAATTATAAATGGTTTGATGATAGTTCAGCTTTTACTTTTGAATATAATCAACGAGGTCACCAGGTATACCGAATTTTAAAAGTAAATGCTGAAACCGGGAAGGTTCAGGTAATTATTGACGAAACCAGCCCGACATTTTTCGATTATAGCGGGAAAAGATATCGCTACGATGTGGAGGGGAAAGATGAAATTATTTGGGCATCAGAACGGGACGGTTATAACCATTTATATCTGTATGATGATGACACCGGGAAATTAAAAAACCAGATAACTTCAGGGGATTGGCCCGTAAGGGATGTGCTTGAAGTTGATGATGAAAAACGGCAAATTTATTTTACTGCCAGCGGTTTGGACAAGGACCAGGATCCATACTTAATCCATTATTTTCGAATTGATTTTGATGGCCGTAACCTCACCCGGTTTACCTCCGAGAACGGAAATCATAAAGTTACTTTTTCACCAGATTATAAATATTATGTAGATCAGTATTCCCGGGTAGATTTACCCCCGGTTAGTGTACTTAAGCAAACCGGAAAGAAGAAGCCGATAATGGAACTTCAAATGGCGGATATTTCTGCTTTAGAAAAGAACAACTGGAAAATGCCCGAGGTTTTTACAGCCAAAGGTCGGGATGGCAAGACAGATATTTGGGGCGTGATTGTCAGACCCACAAATTTTGATCCTAATAAAACCTACCCCATTATTGAATATATTTATGCAGGGCCTCATAGTTCCTTTGTTCCGAAGGAATTTCACTCCCAATACAGCACATTACAACCATTAGCCGAGTTAGGTTTCATAGTGGTGCAAATTGATGGGATGGGGACATCGAACCGGTCTAAAGCTTTTCACGACGTTTGCTGGCAAAATTTAAAGGACTCTGGTTTCCCTGATCGTAAACTATGGATAAAAGCAGCTGCTGAAAAATATCCTTATATGGATGACGAAAGAGTCGGGATTAGGGGTACTTCTGCCGGGGGGCAAAGTGCGGGTGCAGCTCTGGTATTTAATTCAGATTTTTATGATGTTGCGGTTGCCTCTTGTGGATGTCACGACAACCGTATGGATAAGATTTGGTGGAATGAACAATGGATGGGATATCCAATTGGTCCTCATTATGCAGCCTCTTCAAATATTGAACATGCTGAAAAATTAAAAGGGAATTTGATGTTAATTGTAGGGGAAGTTGATGATAATGTAGACCCGACATCCACTATGCAGTTTGCAGATGCATTAATCAAAGCTAAAAAGGACTTTGAACTGGTTGTTCTGCCGGGAGAATCCCATACCTCCGGGGGAGAGTTTGGTGAACGTAAACGGAGAGATTTTTTTGTTGAACACTTATTAAACGTTAAGCCACCTTCGTGGGACAAAATTTACGAGGATTAACTTCGCTTAACCAGGAATAATATAGTTGAAAATTTATTTGATAATGAAAGTAGCCAATAGAATACCAATTTATTTAAGCCTAATTTTAGTTGCCTGTTCTGGAATTATATTTCCTACCCAGGCCCAATCTGGTGATCAAATCCTGGATGGAATAGGCGAAACGGGATTAATAGCACGTTACGTGCTGGACGGAGATGTCAGGGATTGGTCCCGGAACAACCTTCACGCTGAATTAAATGGCCAGTATGAGTTTGTCAATGATGAAAAGTTTGGTAAAGTTCTTTCCCTGTCTGGTGAAGGAAAAGCTTATATGGCTATTCCCGGGGAGGCTTTAACTGGAGAGGAATCCTTCAGTATAACCGGATGGGTGTTTTTACGGTCTTCAGAACCTAATCAGCAATTCTTTGATTTTGGTAAAAGTAGGAAGAACCATTTTTCTGCCTCACCTACCGGGTCGAAAAAGCAGGAAGGATTCCAGGCTCATGTAATTATAGGAGATAAAAAGAAACAGAGTACGGCTGCCCCTGTAGTGAATACTAATAAATGGGTTCATTTGGCGGTGGTGGTTGATTTTCCCTCACAAACCCTTACAGCTTATTTAGATGGTAAACCCATAGGCAAGAAAGAAAATACAACAATAGATCTCCAGGAATTATTCGATAGTAAATCAATAAAAAATTCACTCTTGATCGGTAAATCCCTGGTGCCCGGGCATCCGTATCTTAATGCGAGTTTGCATGATATCAGGTTATACCGAATTCCTTTGAGAGATGGACAGGTTTCGAGAATATATAATAATTCAACAGGAGAAGGCAGTAGTCTTGTCAATGAAGGAGAAGAAAAGGAAGATAACCTCCCAAGGTTTTCCCAAACCGCTCCACAACTTTATAATAAGTACCTCAAAAGTGTACCCGACCTAAAGGTTGAGACAGAGGTTGGCCAGCTACCAAGGTTACCCCGTTATGTGGATGGGGTTTATCAGGATGGTATAGAGGGACCTGCGGTACGGGTACTTTGGCCGGCACCAAAAGACAATAGTTCAGTTCTGAAACCGGGGAAGTATGTAGTGGAAGGTCGAATCCCTGGTACAAATCTACGACCAAAAGCCACGGTTACTGTTAATGCAGCTAAAGTAGAGGCTGCGGCTGCACCAAACCGCAGGCTGGAGGCATTCGGGTTAAACCAGGTTTCTTTGGACCCTGATGTTAATGGAGATGATTCCAAGTTTATTGAGAACCGTGACAAATTTGTATTAACCTTAGCGGAAACCAATCCTGATTCTTTCTTATATATGTTCCGTAATGCTTTTGGCCAGGAACAGCCGGAAGGTGCAGAGCCATTGGGAGTATGGGATAGCCAGGAAACTAAGTTGCGAGGGCATGCTACGGGCCATTATTTAACAGCTATTGCCCAGGCCTATGCGAGCACTGGTTACGATGAATCACTTAAGGATAATTTTGCGGAGAAGATGGAGTATATGGTCAATACCTTGTATGAATTATCTCAGCTTTCTGGACGTAAAACGAAAACGAGTGAAGAATTTGTTTCTGACCCAACCGCTGTACCAACCGGTCCGGGTAAATCAGAATACAACTCCGATCTTAGTGAAGATGGAATTCGTACTGATTACTGGAACTGGGGAAAAGGTTATATTAGTGCTTATCCACCAGACCAGTTTATTATGTTGGAGAACGGAGCCTCTTATGGGGGGCAGGAGGATCAGGTTTGGGCTCCTTACTACACCCTGCATAAAATTTTAGCAGGTTTGATGGATATTTATGAAGTAAGTGGAAATGAGAAAGCCCTTGCGATAGCCAGGGGGATGAGTGATTGGGTAAACGTTCGATTAAGTGAGCTCCCTATCGAGACTCTTATCAATATGTGGAACACCTATATTGCCGGGGAATACGGTGGAATGAACGAGGCAATGGCCCGTTTGTATAGGATCACCAATGAATCGAGTTACCTTGAAGGGGCCCAATTATTCGATAATATTAAAGTATTCTTTGGTGATGCGCAGCATTCACACGGGTTGGCTGAAAATGTTGATTCCTTCCGAGGACTGCATGCCAACCAGCATATACCACAAATCGTAGGAGCCCTTGAAACTTACCGCGGTTCTGGTTCACCTGAATATTTTCAAGTAGCCGATAATTTTTGGTTCAAGGCGAAAAATGATTACATGTACAGCATTGGAGGGGTTGCTGGTGCTAGAAACCCGGTAAATGCTGAGTGTTTTGTTAGCCAGCCGGCTACACTCTATGAAAATGGTTTTTCCGAGGGAGGGCAAAATGAAACATGTGCTACCTATAATATGCTTAAATTAAGTAGGGACCTATTCCTATATGATCAGCGCACAGAGTTAATGGATTATTATGAGCGAGGACTGTATAATCATATCCTTGCCTCTGTAGCAGAGGATAGCCCGGCTAATACATACCATGTCCCACTCCGCCCCGGCTCCATTAAACATTTTGGAAATCCGGATATGAAGGGTTTTACATGTTGTAACGGGACAGCTATTGAAAGCAGCACCAAATTACAAAACTCCATTTATTTTAAGAATAAGGATAACCAGGCCCTCTATGTGAACCTTTTCGTTCCTTCCACTTTAAATTGGACAGAACGGGATATACAGGTGGAACAAACTACAGCATTTCCAAAAGAAGATCATACCCAACTAAGAATAAGGGGACATGGGAAGTTTGGTCTTAATATAAGAGTGCCCCAATGGGCCACTAAAGGATTTTTTGTAAAGATTAATGGTAAGAAGGAAAATATTGCTGCCGTCCCAGGAAGCTACCTAAAACTTAGTCGTGAGTGGAAGGATGGTGATACGGTAGAATTACAAATGCCATTCGCATTTCATTTAGATCCTGTTATGGATCAGCCAAATATTGCCAGCTTATTTTATGGTCCTGTATTGTTGGCTGCCCAGGAAAGTGAACCAAGGGAAGAATGGCGAAAAGTAGTTTTAAATGCTAAGGATTTAAGCAGTTCCATTGAGGGCGACCCGGGCAAATTGCATTTCACTATTGACGGAGTTGTTTTCAAACCTTTCTATGAAACCTATGGGCGTCATTCCGTTTACCTGGATGTTGAATTGAAATAAATAATAAAGCCAGTATAGCGCCTTGACAGTTAAAAAGCTTGGAATAGGTCAAAATTATATGATCATATCATGAAAAGACTCATTTGCACATTTATAATTTTTCTCACAGTATGTAGTGTTAGCTCTGCTAATGAAATGGTAGATATTATTAACACTTTTAAAGCAGATAAAAATGCCCTAAGAGGAACTTATACCATTAAGGAATCTGAAGAATATTATCAACGCTTTTTCCGGTTTTATGATAATTGGGAAAACAGGATTAAAGAAATTAAATTTAAGGACCTTACACCAACTGAAAAGGTAGATTATGTTTTGCTGAAAAACCTGATTGAAAAAGAAGGCTATTTATTGAACCAGGATTATAAAGCTTTTGAAGAGGTAGCTTCCGTAGCGGATTTTACTGAAATTTTATTTCCGTTTATCCAGGAGCGGAGGCGGGGAAAACAGCCAGATGCCAATGTGTTGGCCCAGCAGTTTAAAAAGGCTGAAGAAATTATTCAAACGAAAATAAAACAACTTGAAAACGATAAATTCCAGGATTGGCTTAAGGCCGAAAAAGCAGCTGGGATTGTTACTTCATTTCAGCAAGGTTTAAAAGAAGCTTATAATTTTTATTATGCATATGACCCTGATTTTACGTGGTGGATGGAATCCCCTTACAAATCTCTAGATGAAGACCTCACCAAGTATTCAGATTTTTTAAAAGAAAATTATTCTAAAGAAAGTATAAAGGATGACGGCAGTGGTATAATTGGGAAACCGGTGGGTAGAAAAACTCTTATTCGAAACCTGGAATATGAATTTATTCCATATACCCCGGAAGAACTCATTGAAACTGCTGAAAAACAGTTTGAGTGGTGTAAACAGGAAATGATCAAGGCTTCCCAGGAAATGGGTTACGGCAATGACTGGAAGGCAGCTTTGGAACATGTGAAAAACACATATGTTCAACCTGGTAAGCAACCGGAAGCAATTAAAGATTTGTATGATCATTCGGTAGATTTTATAGAAAAGCGCGACCTTATAACTTTTCCCGAGATGGCGAAAGAGACATGGGGAATGATCATGATGACCCCTGAACGCCAAAAAGTGAACCCTTTCTTTACAGGTGGTTGGGAAATTAGTATTTCTTACCCTACACAAGGGATGTCCCACGAAGATAAGCTAATGAGCATGAAGGGAAACAATCCTAACTTTTCATTTCCAACCGTGCAACATGAACTTCTGCCTGGTCATAACCTCCAGTTTTATATGAATGCCCGTCATAAACCTTACAGGAGTGTTTTTGGTACCCCGTTCTGGATGGAGGGTTGGGCACTTTATTGGGAAATTAACCTTTGGAATAAGGATTTTCCAAGAACACCAGAAGAAAAAATGGGAATGTTGTTTTGGAGAATTCACAGGTGTGCAAGAATTATATTTTCCCTTAAATATCAATTGGGAGAATGGACCCCGCAAGAATGTATAGATATGTTAGTCGATGAAGTAGGACACGAGAATGCCAATGCCAAAGCCGAGGTACGCAGGTCTTTTGCAACTTCTTATACACCACCATTATACCAGCTGGCATATATGGTTGGGGGACTTCAATTTTATGCCCTACGCAATGAATTACTCGAAAAAGGTTGGACTGAAAAGCAATTCCATGATCGGGTTATGCAGGAGAATATGATGCCGGTTTCAGTGCTTCGGTTCCTTTTGGAAAATAAAGAAATACCTGAAGATTATAAAGCGAGCTGGAAATTCTCAACTGACTTTAAATAATTAGTAGATTCATCCAAAATGAAAATTACCTTCAAGCTTCTTATTGTCCTTGCTTGCTTTTTTTCGGCCTGTAGTGAGAAAGAAAACAATAGCCTTCTTTCTCCACGTGAAGGGGAAAATATAAAAGAGAAAGACTGGCAGTACGAAGAATGGAGTCCTACGGAATTATTTTCTGATACGCTTTCGGAAAACTATAACACCCAGATCTTGATTTTACATTCAGATAGTCTCATTACGGAGCGTTGGTTCAAAACAATAGGGGTAAAGCCCTTTGCAGAATATAAAGTTTCAGGATATATAAAAACGGTAAATGTTGCCGGAGAAAGTAAGGAAGCTGGTGCGGGTTTTCGCCTGGGAAAATTTGATTTTAAAGGTGACACTATTTTTAAAGGTTCTACCAATTGGACCAAGGTAGAGATGGAATTTTCAACCGAAATGGATGATAGTTTTATTTTGGAGCTTATCCTGGGCAAAGGTGGTAAAGCTAAAGGTAAAGTTTATTTTGATAACCTGAGGTTAGAAGAATTATCTGCAGATGATTTAAATCCCACCGTGAAAATTGAACCGGAGAAGAAATTAGAGCCAATGTCCCCCTATATCTACGGGCAGTTTATAGAACATATGGGTAAGTCCATTTATGGCGGAATGTGGGCGGAAATGTTAGAGGATCGTAAGTTTTATTACATCCCGGGTACCCCAAAGTCCCCCTGGTATGCCTCCCTGGATCCAAGCGAAGTGGGTATTGATAGTTCCTATTCCTACTCGCAGGGAAAACTACCGGTTATTCAAGTTGAAAAGAAGATAAACTTAAACCAGGATAATTTAAGCCTGGAATCAGGTGAAAATTATGTGGGGCGAGTAGTTTTTAAAGGTGAGGGAATTAATGAAGTTATCATTTCCCTCAATGGAAATAAGAAATCATTTGTAATTGACCAAGAAATAGGGTTTCAGAAAATTCCTTTTGAATTTTCTGCGGAATCTGATACCAAAACCGGATCATTGGAATTTAATTTTATAGGCACTGGTGAACTTACATTAGCTGCTGTTTCATTAATGCCTGCAACTAATATTAAGGGATACCGTCCTGAGGTAATCAATTTGATGAAAGAATTGAATTCATCAATTTACCGATGGCCCGGAGGAAATTTCGTTTCAGGTTATGACTGGAAGGACGGTATAGGCGATCCTGATAAACGCCCAACCAGATTTGAACGTGCCTGGAATGGCCTGGAATATAATGATGTGGGGATTCATGAATTTATGCAGTTATGCGAAATTCTTGAAGCTGAAGCCAATATTGCAGTGAATACCGGCTTAGGTACTGCCCAACTTGCAGCAAACGAGGTTGAATACATTAATGGTGCCAGGCATACCGAAATGGGAAAATGGAGAGCAAGGAATGGGCGTCCAGATCCCTACAATGTGAAACTTTGGGCAGTTGGAAATGAAATGTTCGGGGATTGGCAGTTGGGACATATGCCTATTGAAGAATACGTTGAAAAACACAATAAAGTAGTTAAGGCAATGTGGGATATTGATCCTGACATTGAATTAATAGCCGTAGGATATCCCGGGATGTGGAATGATATGATGTATGAGAATTGTAGCGAGAACATGACCTACATCAGTGAACATTTTTACAAACAAGATTGGCATGCTGGAGGTTTGTTAACCCATGTAAACCAAATGCCGGAAATAATTAAAGAGGTTGCCGAGGAACATCGCAGGGCAAGAAGGGAAATTCCAAGTATTAAAGAAAAGAATATTAAAATTGCTATGGATGAGTGGAATTACTGGTATGGCCCCCACGTTTATGGACTTTTAGGTACCCGTTATTTTCTTCGCGATGCCCTGGGGATTGCCGCCGGATTGAACGAGTTTTCCAGGCAATCAGATATTTATTATATGGCAAATTATGCTCAAACCGTCAATGTTATTGGGGCTATTAAAACCACCAAGACCGAAGCCTGGCTTGAAGGAACAGGACTGGTCTTAAAATTATACCGAAAGGAATTCGGTACACAGCCTGTTGAGTTATCCGGAAATCCTCAACCGCTGGACGTTGCTGCAACAATCACTGAAAATGGTGAATTCCTAACAATTTCAGTTGTCAATGCAACCCACAAAGATCAGGTCCTGGAAATAGAGGAAGCTGCTAATACCCTACGTAACACAGGAACATCCTATATTATTTCAGGAGAAAATGATATGGTGTACAATGATGATGATAATCCAGAAAGAATTAAAATTACTGAAGCTGAAATTCAAATTTCAGAGAATAAGCTTGACATTCCCCGTGAAAGTGCAGGCATTTATAAATTTAGCCTAATTGAAAACAGTTATGAAAATTAAGAAAGCAAAGATTTTATTATTCCTATTATTTATAGGGGCAACGGGTATAGCACAGGAAAAATCAACCTATTGGGATAATATTAAAGATAGGGAATCAACTTTAGGCTTGGAAGATGGTTTCATTGAATTGAAAACCGAGGAATTTACACTAAAGTTGGTAAAAGCATCCCAAACCATAGCAAAGCTTTCTCCAAATTCCGATCCTGATTTCGATTTCACCCCGGGGGAGCGAATTGAAACCAGGGACAAAGACAGTATTTATTATATAGGGGATTTAAACTTCAGAATAAAAGATAAAGATGGAAAATATACATCTTTTTCTACGGCATATAATCGTAAGAAGGTGAAGGCATTGCCGGCCTCAGGAACCGTCCTTGCAGCTTCAGACCTAAGCAATACCCTGCCTGAGGATAATCCTTTGGAAATTAAAAGGTATTACGAAGAAAAAGATGGTAGCTTATTAATGAGGTTTGAAATAACAAATCCTGCCAGTACTCCAATAGAAATAGGGGCCCTGGGAGTACCTATGGCATTTAATAATATTTTAGAAGGAAAAAACCTTGATGAAACCCATGCAGATAATGTGTTTTTTGATCCTTATATCGGAATGGATGCGGGGTACCTGGAAGTAAAGCACCTTACCGGGGAAGACGAGGCCCTATTGGTATTGCCAGGAGAGAATATGCCATTTGAAGCTTATCGCCCGCTTTTGGATGATCCAAGTAACAGGAGTATTGTATTTGAAGGGGTACACGAATGGATGGCATTATCCAAAGCCTATGCGGAAAATGAATGGAAGGGCGTGGAGCAATGGAACCAGCCAACTTCCTTGACTTTAAAAGCGGGGGAAACCCAGGATTTCTCTTTGAAGTTTGTTTTGGCACCAGGAATTGAACAAATTCAGGATAAGCTTATCGAAGAGGGGCGTCCGGTCGCTGTGGGTATCCCAGGCTATGTGTTGCCAATGGATGTAGAAGCAAAGTTATTTCTCAATTACCCAGAAGCAGTTGAAGATATAAAAATTGAACCGGAAGGTGCTATAGAAATAGTAGAAGCCGAAAGGAAACCCGGTGGGTTTACAGCATATAATGTGCAGGGAAAAAAGTGGGGAAGCGCCCGCGCAATTATTACTTATAAAGATGGTCTAAAGCAGAGTATCAATTATAAAGTTATAAAACCTGAAAGCGAAGTTGTAGATGATTTTGGCAATTTTTTAATGACACAACAATGGTTTGATCAACCTGATACTCTTTTTGGGAGGACCAACTCCGTAATTTCTTATGATTATGAAACAAAAAAGCAATTAACCCAGGATAGTCGTGCATGGGTAGCTGGTTTAAGTGATGAAGGAGGAGCTGGGAGTTGGCTTGGCGCAATTATGAAGCAATTGATTCAGCCAGAAAAAGAAGAAATCAAGAAGCTTCAGAAGTTTATCGATGAAACCATGTGGGGTGGTATCCAATATTCAGAAGGGGAACTAAAATATGGTGTTAAGAAAAGTATTTTCTATTATGAACCCGAGAAAATGCCGGAAGGTACTTATAGCGATACCATAAATTATAATACCTGGGCGGCCTGGAATAAAAAGGGAGCCGATGATCCCGGAAGATCTTATAATTATCCTCATGTGGCAGCGGCACATTGGGTAATGTACAGGTTGGCTAGATATCAAAAAAACCTGGTAGATAATCATAATTGGAAATGGTACCTGGAAAACGCTTATCATACAGCAGTAGCAATGAACCGACTGGCGCCCCACTATGCCCAATATGGCCAAATGGAAGGCACTGTGTTTCTAATGATTCTTAAAGATCTTCAAGAAGAAGGATTAACAGACTTAGCCAGAGATCTTGAAGCCGAAATGAAAAAAAGAGCTGATGTATGGAAATCATTAAATTATCCTTTTGGCTCTGAAATGCCCTGGGATTCTACAGGTCAGGAAGAAGTGTATATGTGGAGTGATTATTTTGGATACGATCAAAAAGCCGATATTACTTTGAATGCAATCCTGGCTTACATGCCCACTATGCCTCACTGGGCCTATAATGGAAATGCAAGGCGCTACTGGGATTTTCTTTATGGGGGTAAATTATCCCGTGTAGAAAGGCAAATTCATCATTATGGTTCCGGACTAAATGCTATTCCAGTTTTAAAGGCTTACCGCGATAATCCTGATTTCTATTTACTAAAAGTGGGTTATGCGGGGACCTTGGGTGCAATTGCCAATATAACCCAGGATGGATTTGGCCCGGCTGCTTTTCATTCCTACCCCTCTACGTTAAGGATAGACTACCATTCAGGGGATTATGGCTCAGGGTTTTTCGGCTATGCTATAAATTCTGCTACTTATATTACAAAGGAGGAGAATTATGGATGGTTAGCTTTTGGAGGTAATTTGCGAAATAAAAATAATGAAGTTGAAGTTGAGTTAACTACGGCCGCTAAAAATAAAGTTTTTATAGCTTCAGAAAATCTATGGTTAACATTGGATGCAGGAAAAATTGAGAAGGTTACTTATAACGAAAAGAATAAAGAAGTTAAATTACAACTTAGGGAAAAAGATAAATTCACACCTATAGCATATTTGCGATCAAATAAAGAACTGGAACTGGAATTCAAAAAGATTAGAGGTGCATACCAGATAGAGCTTGGATCCAAGAAAAAGGAAATTACTATTAAATTATAAAGGAGTATGGAAAGCGATAGGATGACACCCTGCGCTGTGTTGGTTAGTCATTCTCATAAACTTTAAAGCTAATTGCGTTTAAATGAGTGATAATTATAAAACCTTTGAGAATTTTTTTAATTTTTTTTTACGGAAAAATTTTTTCAGCCCAGTAATACCGGTGTTTTTTTCACGGAAATTTCTTTTCCCTTTTGCGTTGTAATACTTATATGGGCTATTTAAAATATGTTTTTTGCAACTTTAAAATTTCGTTGTCGTCCTTTAAGTAAACAGGTAAAACACCTGCAATAAAGTCAATCAAAATTTACAACAATGAAAAAGGTACTATTTATTATCCTCATCGCTTTTACTTCTTTTAATATGCAGGCACAGAAAAATATTGAAAAAGAAGCGCCATTTAGTAATCAGATTATAGATGTTGATTTAGATTTCGCATCTTCTATTGAAATTACAACATGGGATCAACCTACAATTCAGGTTAAAGCTGTTATTAAAACCCAGGATCCCAAATACACCGAGCTCTTTGATATTAAATTTAAAGATGATAATCATACGTTATTCATAACTTCTAATTCTAAAGATGTTTTTAAAGCATACCAGGATGATCATGATTTACCGGATATAGGAGTTATCTACTCCCAGGGTTTAGATCACCAATTCAATTATCAATTAATGGTTCCAAAAGATGTAAAACTTAACATATCCAGTATTACCGGTGATATTAGTTCTGATTATGTAAACGGGGAAATCAGTGTAGATTTAGTAAGCGGAAATATTCAAATTGAAGAGTTTGATGGTAATTTAAATTTAGACACTGTGAATGGCAGGATTGAATTGCCAGGAAATGACTCTTCTATGGTTGCTAAAACTGTAGTTGGTAAAATTCAAACTACACCAGAATTAGCAGTTGTTCGTAAAGAGAAGTTTATAGGGCAGGAGATATCATTAAAAAATGAAAACGCTCAAAATTCTATGCGTTTGAATACTGTAAATGGGTATATAGTAATAAATTAAAGTCTGAGAAGGAACCCTCGAAATAACCAAAATCAGAATAATAAACCCATAGAGTCCCTTAGCGCACTACGTAAGAGAGTGTAATCTCAAGTCTAGACAGAGTTGAGCTAACACTCCCCTACGTAAAGAAACCATTTAAATTTCTTCACTAGGAAACACACCAACCAACACTTAGAATTCTCACCTTTTCTGTCTTACCTCTGAGTAAAATCATTCCAAGATCCTCAGTCGTCATTCTCCTATTTTCTCCAACTCTTTCTATTAGGCAATCGGAAACAATGAAATCTTTGTTGTATTCATTACATACACCCTGTATTCGGGCAGCGGTATTTAAGGTGTCTCCATGGTAAGCAATGTCCTTTTTTATTTCTCCTATTTCCACTGCTGTTACTTTTCCCATATGCAAGCCAGCTTTAAACTCGGGAATAAATCCATAGGTTTTCGTGTAATATGTTCTCCTATCCCGAAACTTATCTTGACAGGCAAAGTAAAACCTGATACAGAAGTGGTTTTTTAAACCTTCACTGGCTGGCCACATCACTACAATTTCATCACCGACGTACTGGTAAACCTGTGCACGAAAGGGGAATAAAATTTCATTAATATCTCCATAACAATCTCTGATGAATGCGCTATATCTTAGATGACCTAATCTTTCCGCCGTGGTGGTTGATGATTTTAAATCCATAAACATAAAAATCCGCTCTTCCTCCCTTGGATTTCTATACCTTCCTAAGAGCAATGGAACAAGTACCCCCGGGCCATATTTCCTGTTTACCTGATTAATGAAACTGATAATTAGAGTCATAAAAAAATAATAGATAAGCAGTAGATATATTAAGTATCTCCATGATCCTTCATTGAATATAAGGCCCGGTATGTAAAATAAGGAAGCCGTAGATGAATTGAAAAGTAGAATTTGTAAGAGCCATAAAAGTATTGTAAGTAGTATCAATGATCCACCTGCTTTAAATACTATTATTTCACCCAGCGGTAACTTCCCGAAAGAGCTTCTATCTAGATAATAACCACTCAACCCCAGACTTATCCCATAAAAAATTCCAGAGATTATAGCTATAAGCAGGATCGATTCGAATTTTACAGCAATAGATGTATTGAGCGACTGGTCAATAATTCGCTGCTGTAAGTTCAAGATTATGACCAAAAGTACATTAGCCATGATCCAAAAATTAACCTGAGTACCCACATAAGTTAATAGTGGAAATCTTGCGGTGTAGCGCTGGGCTAATGTGGTATATTCGAATTTTGGCATTTTTCGGAAAAATATCTTGTCAATCCTGATGATATGGACGGTAACTTTACGGTGCATTTTTATTCCCGGTCATCAAACTATTTGCAGGAGCATTAGATGGTAAAAGGTTTTCCTGCATCAGATTTTTAGGAGAATATCCAAAATGTTTTTTAAAGGCGAAGGAAAAGTGTGAAAGGTTCTCAAAACCACTTTCATAACATACCTCTACCGGTTTTCTCTTTTTTTGTGTAAGCTGGTAATGTGCTAATTCCAATCGCTTTCGGGTAAGCCAGCGTCGCGGTGTAGTATCAAATGTTTTCTTAAAGTCCCTTTTGAAGGTGGTTAAACTTCTTCCGGTTAAATACGCATATTTATGTATAGGCATATTAAACATGTAATTTTTTTCCATAAAACTGATTAACTCTACTTTATGGGGATCATCAAAATTATCTAATACACGGTCAATTTTATTATCAATAGCACGAAGAATGCTAATAGCTTCCACAATTTTGAGAGATGCCAAATTCACAGGAAACGGCTCTTTCATTTCAAAGTAGGGTATTAAGGAAGCAAGGCAGCTTTCCAGTAAAGGATGATTGGAGAAGCTTCGGATTTTTGGATCAGATATCGCGTGGTGCTTAGATGTTGTGCCGGCATAAAAACTTCTCAATATCTTAGTGGTAAGAAGCATAACCACTGTTTTATGAGGTAAACCATCTTTGGGGTAGTTAATTATGGTGGCCGGAATATTTCTTGGAATCAGAAAAATATCTCCGGTTTTGAAATGATGGGTTGCATCGGCCTGAATGATTTTTGTCTCTCCCGAAATAAACCATATGAGCATATGCTGATCAAAGACTATATCAGATTTAAAAAAACTATCCTCATAGCACGAAAGCTTTATCTCAGGCGTCAGATATTTTGATGTGTGTTCCATTTTTCAATACGATTGAAGAAATATAAAATTGACGAGATATTTTTAAGAACTTATGCTTTGACCATTCTAAATATAGTTATTTCAAAAGGGATAACCTGCAAACAAATTTCATAATAACATTCCTGCTATACTTTTAAAGTATCCCTCTCCTTCTATAATAGTGGTAGGAGGAGAGGATTTATTAATACCAGGGAATGTAATTATAATCCCCGGCACACCATCGAAAAAAATAGCACCGCAAAAACATCTCTATGCGAATAAGCGAATAATGTCCTCAACTGGTTATTGACCCTTAAACATTCAATTCGCATCAAAAGAAATTCCGGTCATTTTCTCACTTAAGGTCCATAATTGTCTTGCATTAGCTTTGTCTAATGAATACGGCTTTACACCACCTGAAGGGGAGGAATCAACAGCCAGGTTAGCTATGTCCACGTCTTCACAATAAACTCCACCCAAAAACTCAAGCATTGGACTAGTGGCACACCAAACAGTAGTGGCGGCGCCCTGAGCTATGGTTTTTAAATTTGCCGCAACTTCTGGCAGGATATTGCCCTGATCATCACAAAAACCCATTTTCTGAAATAATTCTAAAGAAGCTTCCCGGCCTAGTTCGGTTCCCGCAATAGATCCAGGATGTACCGAAAAACTCCTAACATTAGTTTTTTTTCCTCGCTTGTCCAATTCAACTGAAAACAGGTTAGTGGCAGTTTTTGACTGTCCATATGCCTGTAATGTTTCATATTCGCGTTGCGTAAAATTAGGATCCTCGAAACAGAAGGGAGCAAATTGATGTCCCTGAGAAGATAAATTGATAACTCTTGCTCCATGGGCTTTTTTGAGTGCAGGCCATAATTTCGCGGTGAGATGGAACTGTGCTAGATAGTTTGTAGCCAATTGAGACTCAAATCCCCGGTTGTCTCTGCGTAAAGGCACCCACATAATGCCGGCATTATTAACGAGCAAATGAAGAGATCTGCCAGTTGCGAGAAACTTTTCAGCAAATGCGTCGATAGAGTCAGGTTCCATCAAATCCATTTTTTCTATTTCCACATTTAAAACTCCTGCCAGGTTTTTCTTTGCTTTGTCAACGTCTCTGGCAGGAACAATCACCTTTGTCCCTGCAGATGCCAGTATTTTTGTAGTTTCCAATCCGATACCGGTGTTACCGCCAGTTACGATAGCAATTTTTCCTGTAAGGTCGATATCCTTAATGACATCACTTGCTCTTGATGATTTATTAAAACCAGATCCAACTGGTTTTTGTATTGCGCCTCGATAATTGTCTTTTTTCATTTTACTGATTTTTTGTTTAATACAAATCTAATCCGCATCTAATCGCATAACTTTGTTTAAAAGACCTAATCTTCTTTGTTTAAAAGGTCAATTAAGTTGATTAATCAATTTTGAATTATCTTATATGTACGGATGTTATTGCGTCATAAAATGATATGGCGTAGCTCCGGAAAAGGAAATTTTAAAGGGCAAATACTGAAAGATTTTTCATTTCCCGGATTGCTGAACAGAATCCTTTTCATTTCGCCTTAAAGAAAGTTTAAAGAGTTTCACGACAAACCGAATGAAAACTTGAATACTTGCATTAACTCTCATAATAGAGCGGTGACAATTAGATAATTTTGAGTCTACATATTAATAATGTTTCTGTATTGGAGAATAATTCTGCAAACCTTTCACCACTTCCTTCCACTTCACAAAAGTTCCATTGCAGAAAAAGAGGTTCATTACAATTGTCTTGGACACGAGCCCAAAAGCTATGAAGTACAAGTGGTAGATAAAATGATAGGATAAGCTTTTTGCCTCAAGTCCGCTTGATAGTCACTAAACTCACCGATCAGGATTTCAGAACTTCTTTAAATGCTTCTTACCACATCTTACCTTTTGCTGCCAAGGAACAAGCTTTTAAATTAACCGGAGTGCATAAACCGCTGCGCTATTTATAACTCCTCTTTAATTTCAAAGCCTGAAGATTAAGATCATCAAAAGGTAATGGCGCTGGAAGAAGTAAATGAAAATGACATGACTTCTTATTTATCCTGAGCTACAGTCGTCTTAATACTGAAAAATAAAAGAAAAATGCTCCAGATGAAAAAAGTAAATGATTTTAAATACGACCTTATTCTGCAGTCGCATAGAATCTCAGAAATAAATTTTTTCCCGCATTTCTCGATTTTCAATAAGTTTTATTTGTTGCCGTCAGCAGCCATACTGCTTCTCAAATTATTCATATCCTCGCTCAATTTTCATCTAAAATTTTTGAGTAATGTTGAGTGATTTTTATTGATCTATGCCCAAGCATTTTACTAACACTTTCAATAGGAACACCATTTAAAAGGGTAACAGTGGTGGCAAATGTATGTCTGGCAACATGCAATGTTAGTTTCTTTCTAATCTCGCATACATCGGCAATTTCTTTAAAATAACTATGGTTTTTTGATTTGATAACACCGGTAACAAGGTGCTTTTAGGGTTTTCGAAGTTTTTATACTTTTTAATAAGCTCTTCCAGAATTGTCAACAGGAATGCTACTAAGTGATTAGGTTTTTGTTCTCTTATACTTTAACCATTGTGAGCCCTCAATTCCTTTAATAATATTCTGAGAAGTGAGCTTGGCAATATCAGAATAAGCACATCCAGTATAATACGAGAATAGAAAAGCATCTCTCACTTGTTCCATTCTGGGGATAGTGAAGCTTTTTCCCATTATTCTAATGATTTCTTCTTTAGACAAAAATTCCCGGTCAATTACCTTGCGTTTTAGTTTTAAATTATAAAATGGATCCTTCTCCAGCCAACCATTGGCTACAGCAATCCTATCAATTTTTTTTAATAGGCTAAATATTTTAAAGCTGAATTGTGAGCGAGGTTGAGTTCAGTTTTGAGATAGTAAATAAAACTATTAATGAACTTAGAGTCAATATCTTTTACCCGAAAATCATCTGATTTATAATTCGATGAAATAATATCATTTAGGTGCTTTTTGGTTGTATTGTAGCGCTGCAGTGTTCTAAAGGAATAATCTTTTCCAGCCAGTTTTTGCATTCTTGAATTATGATCTTCAAAATTTTTAGAATTTTATGGTCATCTATGTTTTTCCCAAAAAACTCGTCTTTAATTTTTACTGCTGTTATCTCGTTATCATTTTCTCTTAATCTCTGATAAACCTCATACACCTTATTCTTTATAATATCAAGATTTCTATTTACTTGCTTAGCCTCAGCTGAAGAACCATTTATTTTGTTAGCTTTCGCATTCCATTTTGAAAGAAAAACTTTTCGCATTGTACGGGCTTCAGCTCGTTTTCCTTCGTAAGTGATTCTAAGGTAACTGTGGTGTGAGTAGCATTTTTATCCTTACTCTTTCTTACATAAAACAATACTGACATTAAATCTTGCATCCTTTTTAGCTTTTAAATTGAAATAAATTTAGCTGAAATAAATATATTACCAAAGCCGTAAACACTTATTTAATAGGCCTTTGTATGTAATTCGGGCGCACTTATTTTCATTCTTTAAGTGTTACCGAATTAGACACCTTTTAGATGTAATTAAATGATATTATTTGATATTGTAGAAAGAAAAACCCCGTAAACAGTGAGTTTTACGGAGTTTTGGTGTTATTTGAAGTACTTAAAAAGTACTCGAGGCGGGAACTGAACCAAGAAAACAAAGGAAAACAAAATGTAATTAAAGAGTAAGTATATCAACGGTTTAGGGCTTAATTAGATTAGGTTGTTTTCTCTTACTTTCCTTTTTTTGTATTATCTTTGTTACTCGTTTGTTACTATAAGCAATGTCAGTCCAACTCAGAGAGAAGAAAATAAAGAATGGTAAAAGTTTCTATCTGGATATTTACCAGAACGGGAAACGAACCTATAAATTTCTTGGGATTAAAGTTATTACCAAAGGTCCGAAGAAAGATACCCCATTAAATCGAAGGGAAAAAACCCGCATTGCTGAAGAGAGAGCTGCCCAGGAACAAATAAAACTGATCAGCAAGGGTACCAGTTATACCCCGGAATATTTGAGAGAGGTCAGTTTTGAGGATTTCTCAAATGATTTTCTAGATAAATACACCAAACGCGACCATAGGATAGTACAGGCGGCCGTCAAGATGTTTAAGAAAATGATTGATGCTAGAAGCTTATACGTTTCTGATATCACACCGGAACTCATGGAGCGTTACAGAGACTTTCTTCTTGCTTCTGAGGATCTATCAGGAGAAACACCGCACAATTACTTCACTCGATTTAAAAAGCTACTGAGAAGCGCTAAGATTAAAGGTTTGCTTTCTGAAATGCCGACGATTGACATTATTTTCAAGAATCCAAATAAGGAAGACAACCTGAGAAAAGAGATTCTTGAAATTGATGAATTGCGCATACTATCCAAAACCCATTGCGGGAACCCGGAAGTAAAGAAAGCATTCTTGTTTTGTTGCTATACTGGATTAGGATTAGCAGAGGTCAATGATTTAAAGTGGGGTGAAATTAAAAAGGATCGACTGGTAACAAAAAGGAAGAAAACAGGATCCACAATAAACAATCAGTTGAGCCCCGCAACCCTTCGTCTTTTAGGGGAGCCAGGGGAAAAGGAGGAGAATGTTTTCGATATTAACAAGATCAGTCATAATGCTGTTAATAAAAATCTGAAACACTGGCTGAAGCGGGCTGATATCGATAAGAAAATTACTTTCTATTGTGCCCGGCACAGCTTCGCTTGTTTGTTGCTGATGAATGGAGCTAATTTAAAGAGCGTAGCGGATGCGATGGGCCATGCTTCAACAAAGACCACTTTAAAGTATTTAAATCATGTGGAGCGGCTTAAAGATGAGGCTATTAATAACCTTCCAGAAATTGAGATATGAAATACAATGACACATATTTTCCCAAGACATCAATGTTCAAGAAGGAAATACTTGAGAGAGGGGAAGAGTATTTTAGATTAAGATATAACATAATCGATGTTACCGATTTCATAAATCTTTCTTTCCAAGATGAATATTCTTACTACTTAAAGAATAAAGAATATTTTGCCGGATGCGCGCTAAAAACTTATAAGGGTCTCTATAATTCTCGATTGAAAACATTCGAGGAAAACTACCCTTATGCTGATGAGTTTGATTTTATTAGAAAGGAACTGACGATCATCAAAAGAATAGGTTTTCACGAAGAATATTATAATTTCTTTAATGATTTATACAGAAAACCTTATAAATACAACTTTCGTTTGTCCAGTGAACTAACGAGGGAATTTTTATTTTCAAAAGTACTTAAGGACTTAGGAGGCAGCTTAGAGCTTGGGGAAAAATATTATGAAATTTATCTTTTACCCGACACTGCAGACGAGTTAAAAGAGACCGCTTTCTGGAACTTCCTACCTAAGCGACCAAAAACAGATGATGAATCCATCCAAGATGAAAACGTTAACAGCCGGAAGTCGAATAATATAAACCTCTCAGCATTGGAGACTGCTTATCTTGCTCATTATTTCGTAGAATCAAAGGAATATAAATTTATAAATGGTACTCCTGGAAAAGGAGACTGGGAGCATTTCTCGAACATTACCAGCGGCGCAAGCTCAACCAATATACGTAAATACTACAGTGAGAATCTTAAGCCAGTTAATAGACTTAAGCCGTCCAGAATCGCAAAGATAAAAAAGGTCATTTCTTACCTAAAAGCCCACTTTCCCAATTACCAAAGATCGCTTCAGGAAGCTGAGCAAGAGCTTCAAGTAATGCAGCAAGAACTGTATTAATCAATTATTTCACCTTTCCTCAAAATACGGTAACTACCCACGGGTTACCCACGTTGTTTTTCTTTTCTTTTCCCTGCCTAATTTCGAACTGTTATTAATCATTAATAGCGGCTTTTCGCAAAGTCATTGACTATTTGTAAACAGTTCGACATGAATAAAGAATCTAAAAAACTCGCTAAGGATCTCTACTTTTTAAAACCTGTTCTAAGTTTTGAAGAAGCTTGTGAGTACACAGGACTTTCAAAATCTTGGATGTATAAACTCACTCACAGAGGAGATATCCCGCACTATAAACCAGACGGGAAAAAGATCTATTTTAAAACTACAGAGATTGAAAACTGGCTATTGCGCAATAAGGTTTCTTCCAATGCGGAGATAAAAAGCAAAGCCGCTATTCACTCATTGGCATAAAAAAAACCCGTCAATAAGGTTCCTCAGACCTATGACGGGTTTTAAAATATTGTCTCACCACAAAACAATAACGGCATGACAAATATACCTAAATTTGACTTAACGGCTGAGAATAATCTTCAAATCTCGCCCGTATGAGCCATTCAATTTTCGACTACAACAGAGCATGGTTCAATCATGCGTTTGATAATCCAGATAAGGTAAAACCTGTTCACCATGCTATTTATTATTTCGCCTTAGAGCATAATAATAGATTAGGCTGGAAAGATAAGTTTGGCTTTCCATCTTCTTTAGCGATGGAAGGGGCCGGTATTAAATCTTACAATACCTACATCAAAGCTTTCAGGGAAATTCTACAGTGGAAATTCTTTATCCTTTATAAAAAAAGTGAAAATCAGTATCAGGCAAACATTATTGGTCTATCAAAATTTGACAGATCACTAAACGAATCACTTGATAAATCACTGATGAATCACAGTACAGAACACTGTAGTAGCACTGAACAGATCACTGATAGTATAATAATACAACAGACAGATAAACAAAAAGACCAAAAAACAACTAGAGGTTTCTCGCCCCCGTCAGTTGATGAGGTTTATAATTATATGTCTGAAAAAGGTTTAAAAGATCAACAAGCTGACAAAGAATCAGAAAAGTTTATTAACCACTATGAATCCAAAGGCTGGAAAGTAGGAAAATCAAAGATGAAAAAATGGGAAGCTGCAGCAAGCGGATGGCTTACCAGAATGCAGAATTTTAATAACTCACCACAAAAATCACAACAAAATGGAAACACCTCAAGAATTAACCGTCAGACACCAGCAGTTGTCGGAGAAAATCTCGATAGCTCAGGATACGACTTTAACTGAAATCGAATTTTTAAGAAGGTCCAGAAACCTTCTTAAAATCAGAGATATGAATTTATCTGATGCGCATGAAAAGAAAAAATTTCAAGATGGATTAGCAGTAATTTTAACTAAAGTGGCAAATCTCACGGGACTTAAGGATCCAATCCACCCGATTAACAAAAGGGATATTGCTCAAATGATTGTCACGCTTTATAAAACGCTATCTCTTGAAGAAATTGATTATGCCTTCAGGATTGATCGATACGGTTACCATGGAGAGCCTACAAAGCATTATCAGCTGTTCAATGCTGAATTTGTTACTACGGTTCTGATAAAATACGAAAAATGGAAGCGTACAACCCTCAGAAGTTGTCCTCCTACTCGCTTTGAAGATAAGCACCAGGCAAAGAAGGTTCTTGTTAATAAGTGCTTTAAAGAATATCGAGAAACAGGAAAACTTTTCAGGAGCTGGACAAAATCACAGATTTATGAAGCTTATTGGTACATGTACTCAAGAGGATTTCTTCCCTCTCATACCGAACTTTTCAAGGAAAAGTATAGAAGAAAAGTGGTAAAAAGAATGTACAAAGCAGCTGAAGAAATGGGTGTTTTTGCAAAGCGAAGAAGAATTTACAAGCTTAAAGGTATCCAGATAGGAGAAAAGTTAGACAGCTACTTGTGTATTTATATGACCGTTGAAACCTTTTTCAGAAAGCTTATTGCCCAGGAAAAAGAAATGCAGGACCTACTATGAGAAGCATTCAGTACATATCAAACCGAGTGAACTGCGAAGAAAGATTGCAAGTTTTAGGCGATGCTGTTCTTTCCCTGGCTAAGATTTCGGATAAGTTTCTGAGAAGGGCAAATGCTGAAGAGGTGCCAGATGAAGCCGCGCTGAGGTTAATTAATTACCTGCTATCCTTTGAATCCTTCCAGGAGCTTGAATCGTACTGGTTCTATTACTATGATCCTAAGAACCTGGGAGAATGGGAAATAATATTGGATCATGTTTACCGGAGAAGTATAACCGCTAAACACCTGATGAATTGATTATGGGAAAATGGAAAAGAACAAAACTTTCAGGTTACAATCCTAAAAAGGAAAATAATATCCAGGGCAAAAAGAAAAAAAGCCAATGGAAAAAAGAAGCGAAGGACTTCCTGCAGGAACATAACAGCCGGTTCTTTTAAGGTTTTGTAACGGTCAATCGAGAGAATGAAATTTCAACAACAAGGATAAGACTAGGATAAGGGTTCAAGACTTGCAAAATGAGGCTAAAGAGCGCTAAAAACAGCAAGAAATGAAATCAAATTTCGGTATAACACCACAAACAGAGACCCGGATCATGGAAAAATCAAAAGAGAAGATCCGCAATAAAGGAAGAGTGGAAGGAACTCTGAAGCTTATTAAGTTCCTGAATGATTATAGGACTATTGCAGAGTGTGCAAATCATGTTGATATCCATAGGAAAAGCGTTCACCGGTACTTTAACCTATTAACCCAGCTGGGATTTGAAATAGAAATTTTGGTCAAATACCGGCACAAGTATAGGATCATAAACCTTAAAGAATATTTTCAAGATGGTAACGAAATGTAAGACTTTCCGCAAGTCACTACGCGCGTACATGAAAGGAATATTCCACTATCTGTTCGCGCGGGTAAAATGGCTAAATGTTAATTTACGGAAAATGGTCTGCAAGATGTGTATTTGTAATGACAATTTGCCAATTGTCAAATACGGCCTTGCCAGCTTTGCTGGAGAAAATAGAGAATGAAGAGGGAATGTTTAACTGCAAAATAAATAAGAAAAATAGGAGAGCGTGACCGACATGTTACTATTATCCATAAGAAGCCAGTGAAAACAGAGGTAGTACATTCTCAGTGTAGGAATCCAACCCCCTTTTTCTAGGTTGGGAGTCGAACCTGCACTCTTAAAACGAACCACCAAAAATTAAAGACATGAGAACAGCAATTTTAATTAGCCAATATAAAAGAAATAAAACAAACAGATTACATAAAACTTATTTTGAGTTAAAAGGATAAGTTCATCTTGGTTTTATAAATATCAATCAATGCGAGACTCAAAAATTTTAATTGGACTACTAATCACTTTGGGAAACACTTATGACCAACACAAGGGGAAGAACTTTACGGTGCTTTATAATACGCATTATTCTGATCTCAAAAACAAAATTAAAAACAATTCTTATCTTTGGTCAATAACCCAAGGAAATATTCTTGGTTTCTCTGTAAACTAAGAAGTAAAAATAAAAACTAAATAATATAATTCTTTAAAATAAAAACTATAGAATAAAAAATATTTAAAATAAAATATTCTTAAGCGTTTAGCTTTTGATTTTGGTCTTAAAAAATCGCCAAGTTTTTATGCACACCAATATCAAGGCAAGGCGCCCACGTTCTGCGTGGGCTGCTCTTGTTTGGTGTGCGGGTGTTTGGCGATACCTTTAAGACCGACTTGTGGCAGTTCCACGCTTTTTTATGCTTGGACTTCAAGATCAAAGGCTGAATTTAACCTTTAAAATTAAGCCTATGAATCACTTACAAACATTCAATTACAGTTATGAGAAATTAGAAATTTTAAAAATCCTTGCAAAATTCCCAGAGGATGCCCAAAAGGCTTATGAGCTGATATTGGCCGGACTCAATGAATATGAAATTCCCAGAATCCAGAATATTCTTATTCAATTCATCAAAGACGGGATATGGGATTTTGAGGAAACTGAAGAGGGAAAGATGCATTCCGATTTTAAAATTGATTTTCACGATTATATTCTCAACTATCCTAACCCAATTCCTGAAAATATAAGATCCGGAATAGACACGAATTCTATTCTTGAAAAACTACCCTGTTCAAATCTTAACCTTTTCGAGATTAATTATATCAGCGCACTTTTGAAAAAAGATGCTGTTTCTCAATTTTAACCTTAACTAATTTTATTATGAAAAAAATTATTTATTTTTTACCTGCCTTGCTATTCTTCTTTTCATGTAGCAGTGATTCTTCAGATGATCTTCCAGGAGAAGAAGAAGCTAAAACCAGTAAATTTACCGTTGAATTTCTACAATCAGGCGATACAGATAAATTCGAACAAGAAATTTCTTTTGCCGGATCTCCTGTAGGGTGGGAAAATACTGAAACCGGTGCCGAAGTTGATCCAGAACTATCAAATTCAGAAGGTCAACATTTTTCCAGCTCATTTTCATATAGCACTGAAGACCCTACCACTAATATCCGCGTTATATATCAAGCTATTCCTTTTGACCTGGAAGAAGAACTTTCCCTTGATGTTACTTTTAAAATATATAAAAATGGAGAGTTAATTGACACAAAAGAAATTTCCATCAATAATGATATCATTAAAACTCATTATTTTGATTGGTTATATTTTGCAGATGAACAATATATGTAACCACAATATTATTCTAATTTAAAATCCAGACACTCGCAGGAGAGCCCCTGCGATGTTTTCACCTATGACTTTCCCTCAGGAAGTCAGCATTTTAAGGAATGATTTACCGGAATGCCCCTAGATTCAAATTAAACCCTCAAATCATTGATGGGTTTTTTTTATATCAAAAAATGAGATATTAACATTTTTTAACTACTTTAGTTTTATATCCCTACAATGAACCGTATAAAAGAAGTCCTGGAAGAGAAAGGAATTACACAAACCTTGCTAGCCGAAAAATTGGGTAAAAGTTATAATATGGTAAATAGCTATGCCCAAAACCGGCAACAACCCAGGTTGGAAGTTCTTGCTGATATATCAAAAATCCTGGATGTTGATATTAAAGAATTAATAGTCAGTACAAAAACAAGTCCCCTGGAGAATTAATGAATTTAGCGAAACAGATACAAAAAGGAGAGAGTAAAACACTGGAGCTTAAAGAAAAGCTTCCTAAAAATACCAACATTGCTAAAACAGTACTTGCGTTCTCCAATACAGCAGGTGGTAAACTGATTATTGGGGTAAATGATAAACGTGAAATTGTGGGTATAGAAGATATTGCTCTTTTTGAAATACAGGATAAAATTGCTTCCATAATCTCAGATCAATGTTCCCCCAATATTATACCGGAAATTTACAGCGTAAACATTGAAAATAAACTTGTTCTGGTTATTGAAGTGGTTCGGGGAAATCTAAAACCATATTTCCTGAAAAACCAGGGAAAAGCCAATGGAACATATATAAGGATTGGTGCTACTAACAGGTTGGCAGACCTGGAGAATATAAATGAATTGGAACGTCAGAAACGGCATATCAGTTTTGATGAAGAAATTTGTTATGAAACTACTTTTGAAGATTTAGATACTTCCCCTTTGTTTGATCAATTTGATAAAATCGGTAGGCCTCTAAACCCGGAAAAGCTACAAAATCTTAAACTAGTTAAGTCTGAAAATAACATCCTTTACCCCACTAATTCCCTAATGATTTTACTGGGCAAATTTCCTCATTGTATGGTAAAATGTGCCCGGTTTAAAGGAAAAACAATGGATGTATTCATTGATAAAAAAGAATACACCGGAGATATTTTTTCTATCCTGGAAAACACGCAGCATTTTATTCTGAACCATATCAATCTCGGAGCAGAAATAAACGGACTTTATCGTAAAGAAGCTTATGAAATTCCAGAAGTTGCTATTCGTGAAGCTTTGGTTAATGCAATAATCCACCGCGATTATATAAATCGTGGGCGCGATATTAAAGTTGGTGTATATGATGATGTGGTTAATATTGTTTCTCCAGGAAGTTTACCTAGTAATATTACCATTGAGGATATCTTCAATGGGCGTAGTGAAAGCCGAAACCGGGTTATAGCCAACATTTTTAAAGAGCTGGGGCTTATCGAACAATGGGGAAGCGGCATTAACCGTATTATTAATTCCTGCAAAGAGTATGGTTTACCTGCTCCTAAAATAAATGAAAAGAATGATTTTATGGATATTGAAATCATTCGTTCGCAGGATAATTTGCAAACGATAAAAGCCGAAGTTCAACCGATTGCGACCGATTACGACCGATTACGACCGATTGCGACCGATTACGACCGATTATCGGAAGAAGAAAAACAATTACTACTATACCTACTGGACCATCAGCAAATAGTCAGGAAAGAAGCTGTTCACTTATTAAAATTGGGAGAAACAAAAATTAAAGAGGTATTTAAAGACTTACTGGATAAGGAACTAATTGAACGTAAAGGTAAGGGAAGAGCTACTTTTTACACACTAACCAACAGCTAAGAAATTCAAATTATAAATATACTACTACATAATTAATGGCATTATTTCAAACTTCGGTACTTAAATCATACCTCGCACAACTTGATGATTCAGCTGTAGAAAAAGCATTTAAAAAGTATCAAAAATACTTCTGGAATACTTCTATTCAGGAAAATATTAAAAAGGCAAAAGAAGAACAATACCAGGCAACTTTCTTAAATGAATTGTTTGTCAATATTTTAGGTTATACCCTATTCCCTAATCCAGATTCGAATCTTACGACTGAATTTAAAAATGAAAAAAATGCTCGTAAGGCAGATGGTGCAATCCTAAAAGAAGATTCAGCAATTGGTGTAATTGAGTTGAAGGGAACTAATACTAAAGATCTCGAAAGTATAAGAAAGCAGGCTTTTGATTATAAAGCTAACAATAACGAATGTGTGTATGTGGTCACCTCAAATTTTGAAAAGCTTCGCTTTTACATTAAGGATGCTACTGAATTTGAAGAGTTCGATCTATTTTCTCTTACCAAAGAAAAATTCAATCTCCTATATCTATGTTTACAAAAGGATAAGGTTCTAAATAATATTCCTTTAAAAGTCAAAGAAGCTTCTATTGCTGAAGAAGAGGAAATCACTAAAAAATTCTATAAAGATTATTCACTATTCAAGCGTGAGTTATATCGAGATCTTATCAAAAACAACTCAAAAACTGTAAAGAATAAACTTTCCCAAATTGAGAATATAGAAGACCACGAAGATGTCCTCCGACTTGAAAAAAATGTAAGGAAAACTTTATTTAAAAAATCTCAGAAATTAATTGATCGATTCTTATTCATCTTTTTCGCTGAAGACAGAATGCTATTACCTTCAAATTCTACTCGCCAAATTTTAAATAAATGGAAGGACGACTGGGATTTTGGTGATGAGCGACCTTTATATGACCTTTTTAAGCAGTATTTCAATTTTTTGGATGGAGGGCGCAAGGGGACGGAGAAACGTGCAGAAATCTATGCCTACAATGGTGGTTTATTCAAGACAGACTATATTCTTGATGCTTTAGAGATAGATAATGATTTGCTCTATAAACACACTCTCAATCTATCAAATTATGATTTTGAAAGTCAGGTGGATGTCAACATATTAGGTCACATATTCGAGAATTCGCTGAATGAGATAGAAAGTATAAATGCAGAGATTGAAGGTGGCGATTTTGATAAGCAATCCACCAAACGTAAAAAAGACGGTGTATTCTATACTCCCAAATATATAACTAAATACATTGTAGAAAATACAATAGGTAAGCTCTGTAACGAGAAGAAAAAGGAGTTAGGGTTTGATGAAGAGCAATATTTCAAAGGACGTAAAAACCGTAACAAATCAACCATCGAAAAGCTGGTTCAAATTCTTGACAACTATCGTGATTGGTTATTACAAATAACTATTTGTGATCCTGCCTGTGGTTCTGGAGCATTCTTAAACCAAGCACTTGACTTTTTAATAAAGGAACATAAATACATTGATGAACTAAAAGCAAAAGTTCTGGGAGGGGGTTTACAGTTTCCGGACATTGAGAATACTATATTGGAAAACAACATTTACGGAGTAGATCTGAACGAGGAAAGTGTTGAAATTGCAAAGCTATCCTTGTGGCTGCGAACTGCTCAACCACGTAGAAAACTTAACGATTTAAGCAGCAATATCAAATGCGGTAATAGCCTTATAGAAAATAAGGCCTTGGCCGGTAATAAAGCGTTTACGTGGGATCAAGAGTTTACTGATATATTTGAAAAGGGTGGTTTTGATGTCGTGATTGGTAACCCTCCATATGTAAGAGCAGAGCTGTTGTCTGATTTTATCCCCTATTTTGAAAAGAATTATAAGGTATTTCATCCAGCTAGTGATTTATTCGCTTACTTCTACGAGTTAGGTTCAAACCTTATTAATGAAAATGGTTTAATGGGTTACATATCAAATACATTTGATAAAACTACAGCTGGTAATGTTCTAAGAAATTATTTGAATACAGAAACACGATTCCAGGAATATATTGATTTTACAGAAGTGCAAATATTTGATGGAGCAACTACCTATCCCGTAATTATAATACTCGATAAAAAAGATTCAAAAAGCAACAAGTTTAAATATATTAAAATCCCAAAATCATCTCAAAACAGCGTAGTAAATATTGAAGTTCACCAAAGTATCGATGTATTACAGGAGAGCCTTAATGTAAGCTCATGGTCTTTTCTATCTGCTGAGAAGGGTAAATTATTTAGAAAATTAGCTTCTCTTAAAACCGTAAAAGAAATATTTGGGAAGTCTTATAGAGGCCTTATAACCGGCCTTAATGAGGCATTTATAATTCAAGAAGATATTTGTAATAAAAATCATATAAAACCAATATTTGAAGGTAAAGAAATAAAAAAATGGAGTACTCAAGAGGCAACCCAAAATCTTATACTGTTCGAGAGTAAATGGACTAATGAAGTATATCCAAATTTGGAAACTGAAGATGATAAATTAAAGTCTTTAAAAAATGATTATCCCAAAATCTTCAAAAACTTAACACCTTTTATTGAACCTGCAAAAAAAAGGTATGACAAAGGGGATTACTGGTGGGAATTGAGAAATTGTGCTTATTATGATTTGTTTGAAATGCCTAAAATTATCTTTCCAAATCTTCAAAATTCTAATAAGTTCTGTTTAGATACAAAAGGCACTTATGTAAATGCACCTGCTGTATTCCTCCCTTCTGATAACCGCACGCTTTTATGTGTTCTTAACTCCAAAGTAGTGTGGGAGTTTCTGAAATCTATATGTGTCGTAAGAAGCGGTGGGTATATTGAAGTGAAACCTCAATATTTTGAGCAAATTCCAATTCCTGAATTTAAAAATGAAGAATATTTTACTGAAGCTACTGATAAGATTATGAGTAATGTCAATGACCTTCAAATATTAAAAAATAGGTTTCAAAACTATTTTAAAAGTGTATTGCATCTCAACAGGCTTCAGAGAAAACTTGAAAATTGGAATGATTTAGATTTTTCAACATTCATTAAAGAACTGAACAAAGCAATAAAATCGGCCAATAAAATTAGAACCAAGGAAAACCTTGATCCTATAACTACACTTACTAAAAAAGATGAGTTTGAATGGATGGAACTCTTTGAAGAGAATAAGAAAAAAGCGCAAGACCTGCAAGCTCACATTTACAACACTGAACATGAGATTGACCAGATGGTTTATGGTTTGTATGGGTTGACGGAAGAGGAAATTAAAATTGTTGAAGCATCATAGGTAATCTAAGATATGTATTTAAAAAACTTAAAACTTTGGAATTTTAGAAAATATGGAAATTTAGCTCCATTTAATTTGGCAGAACCAAACCTTGATTTAGATTTTTCTAAGGGAGTAAATGTGCTCATTGGTCAAAATGATTCTGGAAAAACAGCAATTATAGATGCTATCAAATTGGTTCTTAAAACTCATAGCTACGATTGGTTAAAAATTGCAAATGACGATTTTTATATGGAATCTGATAGGCTAAGGATAGAGCTTATTCTTGTAGATTTAGATCCAGAGGAAGCTAAACATTTTACTGAATGGCTGGGCTGGGACAAAAAGGTAGGTGAAGAAGCAAAGTGCTTTTTACGTTTGATTTATGATGTAAGAAGAAATATAGCGGATAACAGAATATTCCCATCCGACGTAAAAGCAGGAGTTGATCCAGTTGGTTATCAACTAACTGCGGAAGCAAGAGAGTTTATAAAAACAACATATTTAAAACCTCTTAGAAATGCCCAATCAGAACTTGTACCTCGAATAAACTCAAGACTTACTCAAATTCTTCAAGAACACGAAGCGTTTAGAGGAAGAAACAATGATCACCTGTTAGTAGGCCTCTTTAATGATTTCAACATCTCGGTCGAAAAATATTTTTTAGGTTTTGCAAACAACGGTGTGCCATTGCCGTCTGTCGAGCAAAAGGGAAAGGAATTGAAGAAAGAGATAGACGGCTATATTAGATCTTTTTACGATGAAAAAAAGGAGTCGTTATTTGGGGTTAAAGGTAATAATCTTAAAAATATTTTGGAGAAACTAGAACTGTCTATAAAGGACGAGATTAATCCAGGTCTTGGAACTCTAAATCGGTTATTTATGGCCTCAGAATTATTACACTTACGTAAGAAAAACTGGACAGGCATAAGACTTGGTTTGATAGAAGAATTAGAGGCTCACCTCCATCCACAGGCGCAAATGCAAATTATTGAAGCGCTACAGGAAGACACAGAGATTCAACTGGTACTAACAACGCACAGTCCTAATCTTGGTTCTAAGATAAAGTTAGAAAACCTTATTTTATGTAGTAATAATTATGCCTTTCCTATGGGTAAAGAGTATACCCAATTAGATAATGGAGATTATGAATTCTTGGAACGATTTCTAGATGCTACCAAAGCTAATCTATTTTTTGCTAAAGGTGTAATTATGGTCGAAGGATGGTCTGAAGAAATATTATTACCAGCAATAGCGCAAAGATTAAAAGAGCAAAATATAATTCAAAAGAATTTAACAGAGGCGGGAGTCTCTATAGTAAATGTGGCGAGTACTGCATTTCAGCGTTATGCTAAAGTTTATTTAAGGAAGAAAAACCTCCGAAATAAAATTGAAATTCCTGTCGCTGTTATTACAGATGTTGACATTAGAGCTTTCCAGGAAACAATAATGACTGGTGAAGATGGTAAGCCTCATAAGGTATATACAAAAAAGGATATGAGCAGTGTAGAAACAGAATCAATTGCAGAAATTACTAAGTTGAAAGCTAAGTTTGATAAAGACAATGTGAAATCTTTTATAGCTAGACATTGGACATTAGAATATGCCTTATTAAAATCACCATCGCTCAAAACTATATTTATAGAAGCACTTATGGAAGTACACCAAAAAATAGAGCCTAATAATATTGAAGCAGAATTAGGGAAAAAACTAATAAATAAAACACTATACAAAACTGAGTTAGCATATAAAGTGGCATCAAAAATTGAGAAACAAACGGTATGTGCGATTGCAGAAGACGATGCTGGTATAAAATATTTAGTAGATGCTATAAAGTATGTCTGCAATGATTGAAGTAACTCCAGATGACATAGCATATACAGAATCCTTATTGTTAAAATCAGGGCAGACTTTTGATCAAGAGCGTTTAAATTTTATAAAAAATTTTAAAACTTTAGATTTACAAGCAGTTCCAGGCAGCGGAAAAACAACTGCTTTACTAGCAAAATTGTTGATTTTAGAAAGACATTTACCTCTTGAAAAAAATAGAGGAATTCTAATCTTGTCTCATACAAATGCTGCCATTGATGAAATTAAAAATAAAATAGGACATCATTGCCCTATGCTATTTTCTCACCCTAATTTTGTTGGAACAATACAAAGTTTTACCGATGTTTTTTTAGCAATACCTGCATATGTAACCAAGTATAAACAAAGGCCAGTACGAATAGATGATGAAATATATAACGAGACAATAGGTCGAATTTTTTATTATAATAAAACAGGTTTTGACACTCAAGAAAAGAAAAATGCTATTTATTATAATACAAATTTCAATGTACTTTTCTCTATAAGATTTGTACTTGAAGATGGTTTATTTCGACTTGCTAAGTCCATATCTGGGGATCCTCTAGTAATAAAAACACCTACACCAAGAAAAGAAAAATTCAATAAAAATGAACTTGATAGAATAGCCGATTGGTTATATAAAACAAAATTAAAAGTTTTAGAAGCAGGGGTTTTATGCTATGATGATGCCTACTTACTTGCTGATCTAATCTTAACTGAAATACCTTCATACAAAAATCTTATCCAAAATAGGTTTAAGTATGTTTTTGTAGACGAAATGCAAGATATGGAGAAGCATCAGTTTGATTTGTTAGAAAGAATCTTTGCTAGCGAAAATAGTATTTCTTTTTATCAGAGGTTAGGTGATGTAAACCAATCTATATACTCAAAATCTTTAGATGTAAATGAAATATGGAATCAGCGCTCAGAAAAAGTATTTATCAATGGAAGTCATAGACTAAGTGCTCCTATTGCTAAAATCGTTGAAAAGTTTTCACTGACTTCAACTCAAGTTGAAGGTAGAATGACAGATACTAATGGTAACCAATTAACCATAAAGCCTAAATTAATCTGTTACGATATTGAAAGAAAAACCGATGTGATTCCAGTATTTTCTGATCTAATTAAAGAATTAATAGATGATGGTCTAATCATAGCCAACGAGGATAATAAATATGAGGCAATAGGGTGGAGAAAACATCACAATGATGTCAATAAGATTTGTATATCTGATTACTGGGAAAATTTCAAAACAAACGGTAAGTCAAAAAAAATTGACTACGACACTTTAGAAGATTATTTAAAGTTTATTGAAAATAGGAGTTATACACTAGGTCCGTACCGTAAGTCTATACTTAATGCACTCAATAAGATATTATACTTAGAAGGTATAAGAGACGAGTACTCCAGAGTTTTTACAATTTCTAAATTAATTAAGTATTTTAAAGATTTAGATAATGAAGAGTATGACTCTCTAAAACTTAAATTATATAATTGGTGTCTTGGACTTAAAACGGGCGAAATAAGTCTAGTACTAAAAGAAATAAGGGCATATGTACCAGAATTTCTTAACAGCTTCGATAGGCAACTTAAGTTCTCGGAAGAATTTATTAATGAATCATCAACAAATATTGACGTTGAAATTCCTGATGAAGATACACAGTTCTTTGAAAAAAATGGTTTTCGTGTTAATGTAAGTTCTATTCATTCTGTAAAAGGTCAAACCCATACTGCAACGTTATATTTAGAAACCTTTTTTAGCAGAGGAGCTGGAAGCTATGAATCAGAACGTTTACGAAATCAAATATTAGGAACACCTATAAGAGAGTATCTAAATAATTATAAAGGAGGAAGCGTTGAGAAAATAATTCAATCTGCAAGAATGGCTTACGTGGGTTTTTCAAGACCTACTCACCTTCTATGTTTTGCTATTGATAATTCCCGGGCTGAACTATTCTTAAAAGAAATAAATGAAAATGACTGGGATGTCATTCAAATTAAAAAACAGAGGAAGCAATAAGTTAGATTATATAAATAGTGTGGTGTGACATATTTAGAGAAATACGTTAAGGAAAGAGGCGGTATTCTATCAGGAGAGCTAGCTCGATATATAGAGAAGAAACAAGGAATATCCAACGATGCTGCTCGTAAACGTGTGCAAAGGCTTAAGAGTCCTATTCATAAAATAAGTGGGTTGTTTTCAGATAATAAAGTTTTTATTTATCACTCAGATAATTACCAAACTCGAGACTATTTCGACGATTTAGTTAAAGCGTTTAAAACAGATGGAAAACGCTGCTACTCAATTATAAACGGACTAAAATATCATCACGGATTAGTTCCCGTTGATGAATTGGCGAATTATTCTATGAGCCCAGTGAACTTAGTAAAGGGGCATATGAAATTTTCATCAGTTATTGAATTGATGAAAAAGCATAACTTAATTCATGAAACAAGAAACGGAGAATTTGGCCTAAATATTTCAATAGCGGAACATCTAAGTCCAAACATTAGATACATAAAAGGTGTACAGTTATCTAAAAGTTTAGTAATACAGCAATTTGAAACATGGAGTAAAAATATAGGACTAGTTTCATTTAAAAAGAGTAAGAACAATAATGTGGTGGGAAATTTCCAATTTGCATTTACAGCGCCCACTTATATTGATGGATTAGTTGGTTACATTGGTAAAACAAAAAAACCTGGATTTCTTGTAGCTGACATTCTTATAGGTAATATTACAAATGAAGATACTGTAAGTTTTTTTTTAAAAAAAATAGCCTCTATAAAGGCTTCTAATCCCACTTTAAAACTATTACCCGTTTTATTGGTTGACGGTATAACAGCAGAGGGTCTAAATAGCTTAAAGAGCAGAGGAGTCTTAGTTGCTTCCATAAAAGAATTATTTGGTAAAGATTATAGCGATTTATTGAAAAATTTGATCAATACTGTGACTAATGCTGGAGCAATTCTAAAAACAGAGCCAGAAAAGTATTTGCAGTTGATGAAGAAACTAACAAAACTTATTGACGGTAAGACTAATAACCTAAGGGGTGATTTATTTGAATTAGCTGTAGGTTTTTACTTTAGTAAATACTCCCAATCTCTTGATATAGGCAAAAGAATTCCTGTAACAGACTCCAATAGAACAAGAGAAATAGATGTATTAGCAAAGAGTGAAAACGAAATTTGTATAATTGAGTGTAAGGGGTATAATTACCCAGTAGATATAGGCTTTGTAGAAATTTATTTGTCAGAGAAAATAAAGGAGATTAGAGGTTGGTTAGCTATTGCTCATCCTGAGCAAAGGCATCGGTTTGAGATATGGAGCACCGGCGGATTTACAAAAGAGGCAATAGTTCTATTAGAAGCAACTAAAAAAAAGGTTCGAAAGTTTGATTTTGATTACTTAGACCAAAACGATATAAAAGAGAAAGCCAATAAATTGAATTCTGAAAAATTCAAAGAAATACTTCGAGATTATTATTTCAAGGAGATAACTTAGTTTAAATACACATCATTTGAACCTAATACAGTGGTAGTCGAAATTGTGTAATTCTAAACTCATTATTTTTAAAGTGGCGGTCGGAATTCGTCCGAATCATATTCCCGGCACTTGCTTAGATCAACTTCAAAATCTCGCATTAATCCTTTTACCATAACCGGGTCAACTCCTAAATCTGCCAGGTGCTGCCGGATCCTGTTTTCAATATGAGATTTGACTTGTGAACGATCCATACCCATATGTTCTTTCCTGGTGTATTTATTATTCTGGGAATCATATACAGCGGAGCACAGAATAAGGTCTACATAGGTAGATCCTGGTTGATTCCCTTGCCTTCTACCCATAAAGTAATAATCGAAAGTTACTCCGTGGTGCGGGTTCTGAATTTCTTCTTCAGGTGGCTGATCATATTTAGTGTACATCTATCCGAATTATTCTTCACGCAATTTAACTCCGCAAAGCTTTTTATTTTCATTGGCCAAGTATGATTTCCCTCTTTGGCATTTGTACAGATAAATTCTATATTTTGGAGAAAACAGAATTATATTTTTGATTAACTAGAATATATAATTTAAAATATATTTTTTATAAAAGAGGTTGAAGATTTTAAAAACAAATAGATCCTACGAGTTTACTTTTCACTTTTTAACTAAATTAAATTTCAGTTAAAATTGTTTTCTATTTCCTTAGAATTCAAATGTTAATTTACGGATTTTACTCTGCAAGATGTGTATTCGTCCGTACAAATTTTGAAAAATTTTACGATCGATTGCAGACTTGCCGGCAAGGCCGGAGAAAATTTACTCACAACTCGTAATTATTTTAAAAGATGGAAGAGAAGAAAAGGAGAAAAAAGCTATACCAAACATACAATCGGCTAAAGCGGAAAATAAATCATTGGATCTTTCAAATATTGACAACCTGGCAAAAATATCAGCTAATAATTCGGTAATAAAACTTTATAAAAATGGCTTAGAAAAAGCTCTACTATCACTGGAAAAAACCCAAGATCAAAAAGCAGTAGCATTAGGAAAATATGAAAATCAGGATGACAATGTCGTTCTGGTTAAAAAGGTAGTGACTACATTTTCTTTTTGTAATCCCAAATTAAATACCAGGCAGGAACGAACTGAAACCTTTGTGCTTTCTAAAGATGGCTCAAAGGTTTTAGGAGTGGTATCTTAGATTTTTAGAGTAGAAGTTAAAAGTATAAAGTAAGTGTTATTAATACTTATTTACCGCAGCATTTACAAACATCGTTCATAAGGGGACCTAGACTTTTGTTGAAAATTTCTCTGGCTTCCTTTTTTTTAGAATAATCCGCACCTTCAAATTCTGATATCATTTCTCTAAATTCTTTTCTCTCTTGTATTCCTAGTTCTATATATCCTCTAAAAACATTAGCTAATTGGTCATCCATGATAAAATATTCTTTGTATTAAATTTCTTGTAAAATTACCACATATCTGACAACTCGTAGACTGCATTGATAAGGGAGTTTCTCTACAAGCAACACATTCTCTTTGAAATTCCCTCAACCCACTTCTCATACCTCTTCTTAACTCTCTATCTTTAAGTCCATATTTACTATCTTGCTGCATCCTTAAGGAATATTTAGTTTCAAGGATGTCATAAAGCTTTTGATGCTCATATGAATCTTTCGGAGGGTTTATTGCTATTTTTTTAAAACTTTCAGACAACGAATTATAATCATTAGTAGCTTCAAGAGAATAAGATAAATAGTCACTCCAGTTGTTAACTAAAGCAAAAGCCGATATACCTAGTTGAAGGGTGATCACTGGGATGGTAATAGATAAAGCAATATCAAGAATGCTGGAATTGTATCCGTAACCCATCGCAATTCCCCCAATCATTAAGGGTATTATTATACCCAACCATGTTAAACTCCGAATCCATTTTTTATAAAATTCAGCTCGCTGACTAAAGATATATGCCTTCCCGAAGGACTGTAAAGCTTTATTCCAAGATTCTTTTCTTAAAATTTCTTCATTCATAATTTGTTAGTAATGCTAGTTTCGCAGAGCACTGGATGAACAATTGTCCCTCCAAATTACGAAATTAAGATTTATAAAATATGAGCAAAATCAAGGGAGAGTTAAGAAATTTTAGATATTGATAAGTATTATCGACCTTTGTAGTGTTATAGTGAGGTAGACTGATATTTTACATTTTTGACGAAACAGGGAAGTAGCCATATCTTTGTATAAGATTATTATATTAAGTTCAACTTTTCAAGGTTCAAAAAAATGCATTTAATTGATTATCAATATATTAACATATTTGGTTTGATAACTTTTCTTAACAAGAATTTATTTAACCGAAAAGCCTTACTATATTTACATTCAACATTAAAAAATATGAGATATGGGAGTAAACTTTTATGGAGATTTTTCCAAAAAAGAAACCCAAGTCCTCTAGGAGGAAAGGGTTTCATAATCGTCAGATAATACCCGTCATTTACTTGGTCTGGGATATTATCAAGTTTATCATCGAAAACTAAGATAGATAAACACTGAATTAATTGTTTAATCAGGGGTTTAGGTTGGCAGACTTAAGCCCCTTAATTTTTTATCTGTAACAAATATATGACATATAAAAATATTTTTAATAAAAAACAGAAAAATATTTTGCATAGTTATACAGTCCTGGACTGTAAAATAGAATGTCATTAACGCCCAAAATGATTATTTTTATCAATATCATTTGCAGTCACTCTCCATATTTATTTGTAAATAATTTTAAATTCGAAAAGATTTTTTCTTAGGCTTTCGCTTTCAACTCCAAAAATTCTTTTTCAAAAGCTGCAGTTTCCCTGTGATGGTCATTTTCTACCTTAAAAAATCGCAAGGAACTTTTAATAAAAGTAGATCCTATACTTATATCTACCATGAGTGTTTTGATCTGATCCCGAATAACCTCTTTCCAGTTTTCTGGGTTTCCCATATAACTGCATTAACGAATAAATATGTTTCCATCGGCATCTATGATCCAGGTGAATGCAAATAATTCTATCACTTCACCCCGGCGAGTTCCTGAAAACCGATAATCAAATGTAAATTCAGCTAGATCGTTATATACTTTTTCTGAAGAAAATAAATCCTGACAGTTTCTTTTTCTAAGTGGTGAGTTGTAGAATTCCATTCTCAAAAATAATATAAATGTTAAACGGCTTGCAGCTTTCCGAAATTTTCAAACGTTAATTTTCGCGTTTTGGTCTGCAAGTTGTGTATTTGTAATGACAAATTACGATACTTTGCCTACCAGGGTAGGAGGAAAAGTTTTAATTCGCGGCTCATTAAACTGGAAAGCAGGAGTTATTTTAACATTTACCATTGTTTACAAATTGTTAAAAAAAAGTGTATTTCATCGAATAGTTAGATGTTCAATGCATTTCACCGATTTCTCTTTTGTATATTTGCAGCATCAATCCCTCGCACGCCTCTGATTCAAGCGCAATTTGCGAGGCTTTTTTTTGTTTAAAATTCATGAAATACTCTAAACCCCCCAGAACAATAAAAGAGCATCTTGAACTCTTAGAAGATAGAGGGTTGAGTATTGAAAATCCTGAGAGAGCAATAAAATATTTAACTAATATTGGCTATTTCAGGATTACTGGTTACATGTATCATCTACAAGAATCGGATGGCTCCCACAGATTTAAAGAACCTACCACTTTTAATGATATCATCCAACATTATCACTTTGACAAAAAGCTTAGATCATTAATTTTAGAATATCTTGAAAGAATAGAAGTTTCATTACGTGCCAGACTAACGGACTATATGAGTCTAAATCATGGTTTCTTCTGGTATACTGAAAAAGACCTCTTTGAAGATTATGCAATATTTACTAAAATTAATGAAGAAATAGTAGATAGCTTTCGTGATCCTCAAGAAAGATTCTTGAAGGCATTTAAAGCTAATTATGATAATGAAATACCTCCTTCTAACATGGCAATGGAAATACTTTCTTTAGGCCGTCTTTCACGTCTTTATAAAGGTTTGAAAAACGATGAAGAGAAATTACAGATTGCTAAAGATTTTGGTTTACCTAGCACTATTTTGTCCAGTTGGTTTATTTTTCTGAACAATGTTAGAAATATATGTGCTCACCATGGGAGGTTATGGAATAGGGGTTTAACAGCTGATCGGCCAACAATACCTAGCAGAAAAAAGCATCAGTTTAAAGGTGAAGTACCTGAAAATTTTAATAGATCAATATATGGTGTTATTAGTTTAATCGACCGACTGCTCCATAATACCAATAGCACAAATAGATTCACGGCCAAAATCGAAGAACTAGTAGAAGATTTTCCAGTAGTAAATACCTATTTCATGGGATTTCCTGATAACTGGAAGGAAGCAGCGCCGTGGAAAAAATAATCCTAGAATTGCGAAAATTGAAAGCTCTAATTGTGACCAAATTTTATCAATTAATAACCTTCTTGTTCGCTAGAGTATAATTTGGAAGAGAAGATTATATTCCTATATTTTCAATTCCCTGTTACTATTTTGTTATCCAAAAAAGAGAAAACCCTTATAAACACAGGGTTTACAAGGGTTTTTTAGTACTCGAGGCGGGAATCGAACCCGCACAACCGAAGTTACTGGATTTTGAATCCAGCGCGTCTACCAGTTCCGCCACTCGAGCAAGTGGACGGCAAAAGTAAAAAATTTTTCCCATCCCCAAATGTTTTTTTCCAATTTTAAAAGTGTGACTCAAAACTTATTCGTGAGGTGTGAAAGGAATTAATTTCTAAATTTGCAGCACAACAAACAACATTCATACAAAAACAACACAACATGCCCAACGTAATTCCCGAGGCCAAGATTTTTTCCTGTACCCAAAGTAAAGCTTTAGCCGAAAAAATAGCGGCCGCTTACGGCACTAAATTAGGAAACGTAATTACCTCAACTTACAGTGATGGCGAATTTCAACCTTCTTTTGAAGAATCGGTTCGCGGTTCACGAGTTTTTATTATCGGTTCTACCCACCCGGGTGCAGATCATTTAATGGAGATGCTTTTAATGCTTGATGCTGCAAAAAGAGCTTCTGCAAGACACATTACAGCGGTGCTTCCGTATTTTGGTTGGGCACGCCAGGATAGAAAAGATAAACCCAGGGTGCCAATTGCGGCCAAAATGATAGCAAGTATCCTGGAAACCGCAGGTGCCACCAGGATCATTACTATGGATTTGCACGCCGATCAAATTCAGGGATTTTTCGAAAAACCTGTAGATCATCTTTACGCTTCCACAGTTTTTCTTCCGCATTTAAAAGAATTGGGATTAGATAACTTAACAGTTGCATCCCCTGATATGGGAGGTTCCAAACGTGCTTATGCTTACTCAAAGGCATTAGAAAGTGACGTTGTAATTTGCTACAAGCAACGGGCAAAAGCCAATATAATTTCGCATATGGAGCTTATCGGAAATGTAGAGGGTAAAAATGTGGTTTTGGTAGACGATATGGTAGACACTGCGGGGACACTTACTAAAGCTGCCGATTTAATGATGGAGCGCGGCGCAAAAAGTGTACGCGCTATTTGTACCCACCCGGTACTTTCTGGTGGAGCTTATGATAAGATTGAAAAATCTAAACTCATGGAGTTGATTGTGACTGATTCTATTCCGTTAAAACAAGAAAGTAAAAAAATTAAGGTAGTGAGTTGTGCAAACCTTTTTGCCGATGTTATGAATAGGGTACATAATAATAAATCTATCAGTTCTAAATTCGTTATGTAGGCAAACCGGCCATTCATAGTTAATTTATTTTCAGTTTTTTAGCCGGATATTTCAATTAGAATCTTCTTTTTAAAGAATTTTAAGTCAGGGTTTTATAGAAAGGAAAAAAGCGCTACTTTTGCAGCCTAAAATTTTTCAACAATGAAATCAATTACGATCAACGGATCTAAAAGAGAAAGCGTAGGAAAGAAAGCCACGAAGGCCCTACGTAATGCTGGACAGGTTCCTTGCGTATTATACGGGGGAGATGCCAAGCCGTTGCACTTTGCAACAGAAGAAATTTCGTTTAACGACCTTGTGTACACCCCAGATGTGCATACAGTGGAAATTAAGTTTGGAGATGGCGAGAAGTTTAACGCTATTCTTCAGGACATTCAATTCCACCCGGTTACCGATGCTATTTTGCACGTAGATTTCTACCAGATTAGTGATGATAAACCAATCACTATGGAAATTCCTATCCATACCGAAGGTGTTGCGAGAGGTGTTAAAAATGGTGGTGTTTTACGTTACAACCTACGTCGATTAAAAGTAAGAGGTTTGGCTAATGAATTGCCAGATTATATTACTGCAGATGTAACCAAACTTAAAATTGGTCAAAAACTTTATGTTACTGCAGTTGCAGACGAGTCTTACGAGATTCAGCATCCAGATAACACTGTAATTTGCCAGGTTAGAACTTCACGTAATATTGTTGCCCTTGAGGACGACGAAGATGAAGACGAAGTACCAGCAGATGAAGTACCATCTACTGAAACAGATGATGTTGCTGCAGTTAAAGAGGGAGAAGATAATTAATCTTTTCTTTTTTGAACAAAAACTTAAAAGCATCCCAAACGGGGTGCTTTTTTTGTTTCCAGAGGTTTTTAAATTAATCCTTATCAAACTTTTTGAACGTAATTTTATAGAGAATAAATTATAACTTTTGGGGTAAACCCTTTAAATCTCGATTATCGAGTAAAAACTTTTAGTTAGATATTTTAATAATTTTATCTTTACCAAAACAAATGCTATGCTGTCTTTCTTCGGAAGAATACTCAGTAAGAAAAAGCCCCAGGAAGAAGAACAAGATCCCATGAAGAAATTTTTGATCGCCGGGTTGGGAAATCCCGGGCCTAAATATGAAAATACCCGCCATAATGTTGGATTTAAAATTCTTGATTATATAGCCGAAAAAGAAGAGGTAAGTTTTTCTACAGAAAAATTAGGAGATGTTGCTCAGTTTAAATTTAAAGGGAGAACCTTTATACTGCTGAAGCCTTCAACTTATATGAATTTAAGCGGAAAAGCGATTAATTACTGGCTTCAAAAAGAAAAAATTGCCTTAGAAAACCTTCTGGTAATTACAGACGATCTTAATTTAGCTTTTGGAACTATTAGATTAAAAACCAAAGGCAGTGATGGTGGGCACAACGGGTTAAAAGATATTCAGAATACCTTAAACACTACCAGATACAATAGGTTTAGATTTGGGATTAGTGACGAGTTTTCGAAAGGTCAACAGGTAGATTATGTTTTAGGAGAATGGGGAGAAGAGGAGAAAAAAGAATTGCCGGAACGCTTTCAAAAATCAGCCGAGTTGGTAAAATCTTTCGGGACGGCAGGAGTTTCAAATACTATGAATTCATTTAACGGAAAATAAGTTGGCCTTGAAAATACATAAGGGAGCAAATGCTTTTAAAGGTGAAAAACAAACCGTAGTCACCATCGGTACTTTTGATGGGGTTCACGCCGGGCACCAAAAAATTATAAAACGGCTTGTAGATGCCGCTAAGATCGAGAATCTCGAATCTGTAATCTTCACTTTTTTTCCGCATCCAAGAATGGTGCTGCAAAAAGAAAGCGGGTTAAAACTTATAAATACTATAGAAGAACGTACCGAAATCCTGGAAAAAACCGGGATAGATCATTTGGTAGTTCATCCTTTTACCCAACAATTTTCAAGACTTACCGCCCAGGAATTTGTTCGTGATATTCTTGTAAATCGCTTAAAAGCAAAAAAAGTAATTATTGGTTACGATCATCGTTTTGGAAGAAATCGCACCGCAGATATCCATACGCTGAAACAGTTTGGTGAGGAATATGGTTTTGATGTAGAAGAAATCACAAAACAGGAGGTAGATCAAGTAGCAGTGAGTTCTACGAAAATTAGAAATGCACTTTTAGAAGGCCGGGTAGGAAAGGCCAATAGTTATATGCAATCTCCTTTTTGCTTAACCGGAAACGTGGTAAAAGGCCGCGGCTTGGGAAAGGAATTCAATTATCCTACTGCCAATTTAAGTATTGAGGAAGACTATAAATTAATTCCGAAAAGCGGGGTTTATGTAGTTAGTTCTAAAATTGATGGAGAACACTACTTTGGGATGATGAATATTGGCACCAATCCCACTGTTGGAGGAAAAGACCAAACCATAGAAACTTATTTCTTTAATCTGGACCGGGACCTTTATGGCACCGAATTAAAAATTGAAATGCTAGTAAGGATTCGCGATGAGAAAAAATTCGATTCTGTAAATGCTTTAAAAATCGCAATGAAACAGGACGAAGCTTTCTCAAGACAATATATTAGAGATAATTATGCTCAATAAATGGCTTTTTAAGCAAGTGGATAATTCGGCGCTTATTGCTTTCCGAATTATTTTTGGCTTGCTTATAACCATTGAAGCCGTTGGTGCTATTTTCACGGGATGGATTCGCAGAACCCTCATTGAGCCCGATTTTACTTTTAATTTTATCGGTTTTGAATTCCTGCAACCACTTCCGGGTAACGGGATGTTGTATTACTACGGAATACTGGGTCTGTTTGGCATTTTTGTTATGCTGGGCTTTAAATACCGTTTCAGCATTTTTTGCTATACCCTTATGTGGGCGGGAGTCTACCTGATGCAGAAATCTTCTTACAATAATCATTATTATTTACTGATGCTGCTTTGCGGAATTATGTTTTTTCTTCCCGCACATCGTTATTTCTCTATAGATACTTGGAAAAAGCCCTCATTAAAAAAAATCTCCATGCCCAATTGGGTTTGGCTTTTTATTGTGCTGCAATTATGGATAGTTTACACCTACGCATCAATCGCAAAATTATATCCAGGTTGGTTAGATGGAACGCTCCCGGCGATGCTTATGCGCGGAAAAGCCGATTACTGGCTGGTAGGCGAATTTCTTCAGCAAGATTGGGTGAGATATGCAATCGCTTACTTTGGAATTTTATTCGATTTATTAATAATTCCCGCGCTTTTATGGAAACGAACCCGCTTACCGGCTTTTATCCTCGCTATTTTCTTTCATCTTTTTAATAGTTTTATTTTTCATATTGGGATTTTTCCATATTTATCCCTGGCTTTTTGCCTGTTCTTTTTTCCTTCAGAGAAGATCAATAAGTACATTCTTCGGAATAAAAAGCCGTATTACGATAAAGGAGAAATAATAATTCCATCTTACAAAAAACCACTAATTACAGTGCTTTCAATTTGGTTTGTGATTCAAATTGCCTTGCCGCTGCGGCACTGGTTTTTTCAGGATAATGTGTTGTGGACAGAAGAAGGCCATCGCTTAAGCTGGCGAATGATGCTACGCTCCCGGTCTGGAAAAACCACATTTAAAGTTGTTGAAAAAGGGAAAAGAGATACTATTTACATAAATAAAGCACGCTATTTAAGCCGAAAACAAATGCGATCGGTAAGTGCTAAACCCGATATGATGTGGCAGTTTGCCCAACGCCTGGAAAAAGAATATGCTGAAAAAAATAAAGAGGTTCAGGTTTTTGTAAAATCTAAAATAAGCATCAACGGCCGTCCCTATGAACCGTTTATTGATCCAAAAGTAGATCTTGCTGCAGAAAAATGGCAGCATTTTAAACATCACGATTGGATTTTACCTTCAAAATTAGACTAGATTTTTAGAGTGCTTTTGTTACATTTGCTGCTTCAAATTAGGTAAGTTACTTCGGGGCAAGTTCACGAAGAATTAAGAGAAAATAATTTATAATTTCGAGGCCTGCCTCGAAGCATTTAACTCTCGATTATCGAGTAAAATAAAGCTATGTTACAGGTTAACCATATCAGGGAAAATAAAGAAGATTTCATCAAGGGACTCAAAAAACGAAATTTTGAGGCTGAAAATATTCTTGAAGAGGTGTTGCAGTTAGACGAAAATCGTCGTGCAACCCAGGTGAAACTCGATGATATTTTAGCTGAATCTAACCGGCTTTCCAAAGAAATTGGAATGATGTTTAAAAATGGCGAGCATCAAAAAGCTAACCTGATTAAAGAAAAAACCGGGAAACTAAAAGAAGATTCTAAAGCGCTTTCTGAAGAACTTTCAGAAATAGTTTTGAAGCTGGAAACCTTGCTTTATACCATTCCTAACCTTCCTCACGATTCTGTGCCGGCGGGAACTTCAGAAGAAGATAACGAAGAAATTTTCAAAGAGGGCGATGTTCCGGTCCTTGCCGAAGGTTCTCTTCCCCATTGGGAATTAGCCAAGAAATACGATATCATAGATTTTGAGCTGGGAAATAAAGTAACCGGCGCCGGATTTCCTGTTTATAAAGGAAAAGGAGCCAGGTTGCAACGCGCTTTAATCACTTACTTTCTTGATAAAGCAATTGATGCCGGTTATACCGAATACCAGTTGCCTTTAATGATCAACGAAGCTTCTGGATTAGGAACAGGACAGCTACCAGACAAAGAAGGCCAGATGTATCATATCACGGCAGACGATCTTTATATGATTCCAACGGCCGAGGTGCCAATGACGAATATGTACCGCGACAGGTTGTTAACCGATAAGGATTTTCCAATTGCCTGTACCGGTTATACACCTTGTTTTAGACGCGAAGCTGGCTCTTATGGTGCCCACGTACGCGGACTTAACCGTTTGCATCAATTTGATAAAGTAGAACTGGTAAGGATAGAAAAGCCTGAAGATTCCTATGCGGCTTTAGATAATATGGTTGATCATATTAAAGATATCCTGGCCGATCTTAAATTACCTTATCGAATCTTAAGGCTTTGCGGTGGTGACCTTGGTTTTACTGCTGCGCTTACTTACGATTTTGAGGTTTTTTCTACCGCTCAAGATCGCTGGTTGGAAATTAGCTCAGTTTCAAATTTTGAGACTTTCCAGGCTAACAGGCTTAAACTTCGTTACAAAAATAAAGCAGGGAAAAAGGAATTGGTACATACCCTAAACGGAAGTGCTTTAGCCCTACCGCGTGTATTAGCCGGAATCCTAGAAAATTACCAAACTGAAGAAGGAATTAAAGTTCCAGATGTTTTGGTGCCATATACCGGTTTCAACCTTATAGATTAAACGCCTAAAAATATTGATTCACAGGGCAAATCCTTATCTTTACGGGATGCGCGTGACCTTCATATTCTTAATTTTATTTTGCTCCATTTCAGGTGTCCGGGGGCAGTCTGAGGTTTTGGCACGTAATTTTTTCGATCAGGGGGAATTTGAAAAAGCCTTAAAAACCTACGAAAAATTAGTTGAAGAAAATCCGCAGAATACTTCTTATTTTTTCGGTTTGGTGGAAAGTCATCAGCAATTGGAAAATTTCACGAAAGCTGAAGAATTGCTTCGGGAGAAATTGAACAATTCGGCTAATAACCCAACGCTTTTAATTGAATTGGGTCATAATTATGAGCTTCAGCAAAATGACGAGAAGGCAGATCAGTTTTACGCCGAGGCTTTAAGCGCCGTAGATGCCCGCCCTAATTACGCTTATTCCATTGCAAGAACTTTTCATAAATATAGTTTGCTGGAAAATGCAGCCAAAACTTATGAAAAGGCGATGGAGCTTAATAATGAGCTGAATTACAATTTACAACTCGCAAGAATTTACGGCGAACAGGGAGAGACTGAAAAAATGTTCAAGAATTACCTGGAGTTAATTGAAGCAAACCCCGATTTTTTCTCTATTGCAAATCGGGAATTTGGCAAGTATATTTCAGCAGACCCTTCAACCGAAGCCAATACGGCATTTAGAAGATTGCTGCTTACTAAACTTCAGCAAAATCCCAGTTTGCTCTATAACGAGATGCTTAGCTGGCTTTTTATCCAGGAGCAGGAATATTTAAAAGCGTTTTCGCAGGAGAAAGCTATTTACAGGCGAAGCGATAAAAGTTTACAAAGCATTTTAAACCTTGCCGTAATGGCCCGGGAAGCCGAAGATTTTGATGCAGCTATTGAAATTGTAAATTACGTGATAGAAGAAGCTCCTTCAGAAAATATTGTGCTGCAGGGAAACCAGTTTTTGCTGAAAATGCAACTGGAAAATGAAGATGAAAAAAAATATTCAGATATAGAAAAAAGGTATTCTGAATTACTGGAAGAGTTTGGAACCGGTCTTAACACGCTGAATTTACAGCTTGATTTGGCAAATTTCCTAGCATTCAAACAGGAGAAAAAAGAGGAAGCGATTGCTTTACTGAAAAAGCTCTCAGAGAAGGCAAATCGGGATTTTGACAAAGCGATGATAAAACTTGCGCTGGCCGATATTTTGGTACTCCAGGAGAAATTTAATGAAGCGCTTATCTATTATTCGCAAGTTCAAAATTTGGTAAAGAACGATCAAATTTCGCAAAACGCCCGATTTAAAGTTGCGAAAACCAGTTATTTTAAAGGAGACTTTAAATGGGCAAAACAGCAGTTGGATGTTTTAAAATCTTCAACTTCCCAGCTTATCGCCAACGATGCAATGGAATTGAGTTTGTTGATTGAAGACAATTCTATAGAAGATTCAACCCAAACCGCACTTAAAAAATATGCCCGAGCCGATTTGCTCGATTTCCAGGAGAAAAATTCCGAATCAATTGAGCTTTTAGGTGAGCTTTTAAACCTTCACAAAGGAGAAAAAATTGAAGATGAAGCGCTATTAAAACAAGCGCGGCTATTCGAAGAAACCGATCAGCCTGAAAAAGCCGAAAATAATTATCTCGCAATAATTGAAAATTTTAATGCTGATATTCTTGCCGATAACGCCCATTATTATTTAGCCGAATTATATGCAAATGAGCTGCAGAAACCTGAAAAAGCTAAAGAATATTACGAACAAATAATTTTTAATTTTGCCGATAGTATTTATTTTGTGGAAGCCCGCAAAAAATACCGCGCACTAAGAGGAGATTACGAAGAAAACCCATAAAAAGTCAAATGTACATATACAACGTTACCATAAATATTGAAGAAGCTATTCACGACCAATGGGTGAAGTGGATGAAAGAAGAACATATCCCTGAAATGCTGGATACCGGAAAATTCAAGAAAGCTTTAATGACCCGCGTGATGGTAACCGAAGCAATGGGTGGCATTACGTATTCGGTTCAATACACTGCCGAAAATAAAGCTGAACTTGAAAAATATTACGAAGAAGATGCTGAAAGGTTGAGAGGAAAAAGTAAAGTTTTTGAAGGAAAATTCGTGGCTTTCAGAACCGAAATGCAGGTAATTAGCGAGCAGTAGTTTATGGGAAAATATAAGAAAAGAGGAAAGCCTTCTCAGTCAGAAGATGGCGAAGTAAGAGCAAAAAAACATCTTGGGCAGCATTTTTTAACAGATGAAAGTGTAGCCGAACAAATAGCAGATACGCTAAGCTATAAAGGGTATAACAAGGTTTTGGAAATTGGTCCCGGGATGGGCGTATTAACCAAATATTTACTGAAGCAGGATGCAGAGGTTCACGTAATAGAAATTGATACCGAAAGTGTTGCTTACCTGCAGGAGCATTATCCGCAACTAGAAGACAGAATTCATCAATTCGATTTTTTGAAATACGATGTGGGGACTACTTTTCGTGATGAAGCTTTTGCGATTATTGGTAATTTTCCATACAATATTTCCACACAAATTGTTTTTAAAGTTTTAGAGTTAAAGCACCAAATTCCGGAGTTTTCGGGAATGTTTCAAAAGGAAGTGGCGGAGCGAATTTGTGGAAAAGAAGGCAACAAAACCTATGGAATTCTCTCGGTTTTAGTACAGGCTTTTTTCGAAGCTGAATATTTGTTTACGGTGCCGCCTTCAGTATTTAACCCGCCGCCAAAAGTGGAGAGCGGTGTGTTGCGATTAATCCGAAAAGAGGATTTCAGCCTGCCTTGCGACGAAAAATTATTTTTCAGGGTAGTTAAAACCGCATTTCAACAGCGTAGAAAGACCCTGCGCAACAGTTTAAAAACTTTCGATTTACCCGATAATTTAAGGGAAGATCCTATATTTGACAAACGTCCTGAGCAACTCGGTTATCAGGAATTTATAGATTTGACCCTTAAAATTCAGCCGTATGCAGTTTCAAATCAGTAGTGAATTAATAGAAAAATTACAATTCCTCGTTGAGCAGGAAAATAATGAGGAGTTGCTATTGCACCTTGAAGACGTGCACCACGCTGATATTGCTGAAATTCTAACTGAACTTTCCTTAGAAGAAGCCACTTATATCGTAAAGCTTCTGGATAGCCAGAAAACGGCCGAGGCTCTAATGGAATTGGAAGAAGGCGTTCGGGAACGTATTTTGGATACCCTTTCGGCAAAAGAAATTGCCGAAGAGCTGGAAGAAATGGATACCGATGATGCCGCCGATATCATTTCTGAACTTTCTCCCGAGCGCCAGCAAAATGTGATTGCCGAACTCGTAGACGAGGAACACGCTGATAATATTGTAGAACTCCTTCGTTACGACGAAGATTCTGCCGGTGGACTTATGGCAAAGGAGCTCGTGAAAGTTAACGAGAACTGGAGTGTGACCGGTTGTATGACAGAGATGCGCGAACAGGCCGAAAATGTAACTCGTGTTCATTCTATTTATGTAGTAGACGATAAAAATAAGCTTAAAGGCCGGCTTTCCCTTAAAGATTTACTTACTGCGCCCAGCCACGCAAATATCCAGGATGTTTATATTCCGCAGGTAGATTATGTAAATGTGCATACCGAGGGGGAAGAAGTTGCCCGGGTAATGCAGAAGTATGACCTGGAAGCAATCCCAGTGGTAGATGAAATGGGTCGTTTGGTGGGTAGGATTACTATTGATGATATCGTAGATTTTATAAAAGAAGAAGCTGAAAAAGATTACCAGATGGCTTCCGGTATTTCAGAATCTGTAGAGGCCGATGATAGTTTATGGCGCCTTACCAGGGCACGATTACCCTGGTTGGTTCTTGGACTTTTTGGAGGTTTGGGCAGTGTTTACATTATGAAAGGTTTTGAAGAAGCCCTGGAACAATTTCCAATTCTATTCTTTTTCACCCCTTTAATCGCGGCGATGGCTGGCAATGTTGGTGTACAATCCAGTGCGATTATTGTACAGGGACTTGCAAACGATAATCTGCGGGGTAGTCTTTTACAGCGTTTAATAAAAGAAGTGAGCCTGAGTTTAATCAACGGACTGGCTCTGGGAATTCTGGTTATTTTATTCGGCTATATTGTTGGTCAGGATCAATTGGTGAGCATTACCATTGCCGCATCTTTACTTTCAGTAATTATTGTAGCGGCATTGGTGGGTACTTTCGTTCCAATCATCTTAAATAAACAAGGTATTGACCCTGCGATTGCTACCGGTCCTTTTATAACCACCAGTAACGATATCTTCGGAATTTTTCTCTTTTTCTATATTTCTAAATTAGTACTTGGTTTTTAACAAAAAGGCTTCAGGCTTTATGTTTTAAAAATCATTCTTTAACTTTGGTTTTCGAAATTGAAATTCTTCCGAATAAATCGGGGAATTAAATTGAAAACTAAATTAGGTTGTTCAAATCGTCATCCTAAACTTGTTTCAGGATCTAGTCGTTACACAGGTTAGAAGCTGAAATATCCCGAAATGTCGGGACAGCGTGACGTAAATATTTTTCAAACAGCCTCATAAAACCTCACTCAGTGAGTAAACAAATGAAACCGCCTTCATTTCTAAATCCATTTTTTCTAACTTAATTTTATTTATAATGCGGATAAGCCAGTTTTGAGCTTAATCCCGGCGGGCGTTATATATAAAAATTAAAAACTCAATTTAGAGCAATGATTATCTTACATTCAGATACCAATCATCCAACTTTAATCAAGCAATTACAAGATGCCGGGCATCAAAATATTGAAGGCTTTACCCAATCCCGGGAAGAAACGCTGGAAAATCAGCATTTATACGATGGGATCGTTATTAGAAGTCGATATACTATAGACAAAGAATTTATTGACGCTGCACCAAATTTGAAATTTATTGCCAGAGTAGGCGCAGGACTTGAAAATATTGATGTTGAATATGCCGAAGCACACGGAATCACTTTATTTTCTGCTCCTGAAGGAAACCGAAATGCGGTAGGCGAACACACTTTAGGAATGCTGCTTTCCCTTTTTAACAGGTTGAATAAGGCCGATAGGGAAGTTCGCGACGGACTTTGGCATCGGGAAGAAAATCGTGGTTTGGAATTAGACGGGAAAACCGTGGGAATAGTCGGCTACGGAAATATGGGAAAAGCCTTTGCTAAAAAACTTCGCGGATTTGAGGTTGATGTGATCTGTTACGATATTAAAGAGGGTGTAGGCGATGAAAATGCACGGCAGGTCTCACTAGAAGAATTCCGGGAGAAATGTGATGTGGTGAGCTTGCACACACCCTGGACGCCTCAAACCGATCAAATGGTTAATAAAGAGTTTATAGATGCTTATAAAAACCCCTTTTGGTTTATAAATACCGCCCGCGGAAAAAATGTAGTTACTGCAGATCTTGTAGATGCGCTAAAAGACGGTCGTGTACTTGGCGCCGGCCTAGATGTTCTGGAATATGAAAAAGCTTCTTTTGAAAGTCTTTTTTCCAATAAAAAGAACGTTTCCCTAAGTATAGAAAACCAGATTCCAGATGCTATGCGGGAACTTATGTTTTTGAATAATGTGATTTTGAGTCCGCACGTAGCCGGGTGGACCAAAGAATCTCACGAACGCCTTGCTAGTGTTATCGCCGGCAAGATCATTGATAAATTTGGAAGAGGGGAAGAGAAGTAATTTTGCATAATTTAAATATGTAACCCTCACAGGTATCCAAAACCTGTGAGGGTTTTTTCTTCATTCAGAATTTATTTCAGAATTTAACATCCTTAAAAATTTTCCTTTAAAATAATAAGCTGAGTCATTTCGGTCCTGATAATTAGCAGGATTGACTTTTATAGTTTAAAATTTTCACTGATTTATCGTATTTTCAGAAAAACATATTCAAAGAAGATGAATAAAAGAGTCACGGGAAGTGGTGGGGTTTTCTTTAAGTCTAAGGATCTAAAAGCGGTAAAAGAATGCATAGCAAAGTAATAAATGCTCTACTCAAGGGAGTCCGTTCAAGGAAGATACCGATCATTTTAAGCCTTCAGAAAGGACTTTATGATGAATTACCGGGTGGAAAATCTAAATGAATTACTGGAAACCTTAAAAGGTGAAGGTGTTGAGGTAATGGACGAAATTCAAAAGGTTGAAGAAGGAAAATTTGGTTGGATAATGGATTTGGAAGGAAATAAAATAGAACTTTGGGAACCGAACGATAAGGCATTTCTCTAAGCTAAAACATTCTTTTTGTAGTATAAACAGAAAAAATATTTAATTCTTCTTTTATCTAATTCTTATTAATCGTAATATTGCGATATATAAATATTTAAATTATGAAAACATCAGAATTATTCGATTTGCTGAAACAACATCAGGAAAAACCACTGTTGTTTGAATACGCGCCTAACTTACTAATTGGGGCAAATTATCATATAACCGAAGTAAAGCATCTGAAAATCGACTCCGTAGACTGTGGGGCGGGAACCGATGCCTGGAGCGAAACCATTATTCAACTTTGGGAAAGTCCGGAAGAAATTGGAAAAACTGAATTTATGCAAGTTTCCAAAGCTTTATCTATTTTAGATAAAGTCGGGCATATGAAAGCTTACGATTTGGAAGCTGAGGTTAAGTTTGAATACAGTAATGCAAACTTCCATACCGCTCACTTATTCGTAACCGGCTTTAGCATTAAAAATGGAAATTTACTGATACAATTAGACGTAAACCCAACCGACTGTAAAGCTAAAGAAACCTGTGGCGTAGCAGAACCTTCTATGGCGAGTTCTAGCGAGTGCGCACCCGGTGGCGGATGTTGTTAAAAAAATCTTTTATGAAAAACGTACTTGTACTTTGTACCGGAAATTCCTGCAGGAGCCAGATGGCGCAGGGATATTTAGAGCATTTTGCCAAAGAAAGGGCTAATATTTACAGTGCAGGGATAGAAACTCACGGCCTAAATAAAAAAGCGGTTGCTATAATGAAAGAAGATAGGTTGGATATTTCTCATCACACCAGTAATCATGTTGATGAATATAAGGAGGTAGAATTCGATTTTATAATTACGGTTTGTGATCACGCGAACGAGAATTGTCCTTTTATTCCATCGAAAAATGCGGTGAGGCTACATCAGAATTTCAAAGATCCGTCAAAAGTTGAAGGTTCTGAAGAAGAAATTAAGAAAGCATTTAAAACCACCAGAAATGAAATTAAAGCCTGGTGTGAAAAGTTTGTAAATGATAATTTATAAATTAAAAAATGCTGTTTGATAATGTGAACATTATCAAACAGCATTTAAATAAAAGGTTATTGGGGAACTTTCTCCTAATTATTCTGGCTCAGTTCAATAAGCGCGGATTTAATAGATTCTTCTCCTTCCAACGCCTCGAACGCCATGTTTTTTCCTAAAGGATCGGCAAGGCACATAACCAGTAAAAAGGCTACATCATCGCGAGAAATTTCTCCGCGTTCATTTAGTTTAAGGTCTAATTTTACCTTGGCAAGACCCATATCGTCCGTCAATGCACCCGGCCGAACGATAGTATAAACAATTCCGCTGTCTACTAAATAATCATCGGCTTCTTTTTTCGCTCTCAGGTAATGTTCAAGATCTCCGCCTTCTTCCGGTTTATCGGTTCCCATTGCGCTAAGCATAATAAATTTCTTTACATTGAATTTCTTAGCAGCGTCAACCATTTTTTTAGCTCCTTCCTGGTCTACCGCCGTAGTTTTATCGGGGCCGGTGCTACCACCAGAACCTGCTGCAAAAATCACACGGTCAATTCCTTTAAAAGCGTGTTCTATATCGCCTTCAAGATCTGCCATCACGCTCTCTACCTCCATATCGTCAAAGATTTGCTTCTGCTCCTCTTTACGAATCATCGCGATTGGCTTGAAATGTTCGGTATTGTTTAAAATTTCAATTACCCTTTTTCCAGTTTGTCCGGTTGAACCGGCTATTAATATCTTTTCCATTTTTGCTTTAAATTTTAATCAGTTTGAAGATAAGGATGAATTAAAAACCTTCATAATGAATGCTTCAGAATAACATGAAATTAACAGCTTAATGTGCTGAATTAAACTTTTCTTCCAGTTCTTTCTGAAATTCTTCCATCACCGGTTGTACGGTGCTTTCAGGTAGATCTTCAATTTTTATATACATTAAACCATCTACCGCATTATTAAAAAGGGGGTCTACATTAAAAGCTACCACTTTTGCATTTTGCTTAATGTATTTTTTAATTAAAACCGGTAAGCGCATATTTTCTGGCTCAATTTCATCAATAATCTTATCGAATTTATTGAGATCGGCTTTACTGGCGTCAAAAACAAAATCTTTATCGGCGTCTTTTAGTTTTACTTTAAACTCTTTTTTCGGCTTAATAAATCGCGCGACGTCTGGATCGTAATAATGCGATTTCATAAACTCAATCATCAGCGATTTTGAAAAATTTGAAAATTTATTGCTAATACTCACTCCGCCAATTAAATATTTATGCTCGGGAAAACGCAGGGTACAATGCACAATTCCTTTCCAGAGTAAAAACAGCGGCATAGGTTTTTGCTGATAGTCTTTAATGATAAACGCCCGTCCCATTTCTATAGACTGGCTCATCATTTTGTGCAATTCGGGTTCAAATCTAAATAATTCCTGAAGGTAAAATCCATCAATTCCGTACTTGGCATAAATTTCATTTCCCATTCCCATACGGTATGCTCCCGCTATTTTTTTGGCTTCATTATCCCATAAGAACAAGTGATAATAATACTCGTCAAATTTATCAAGATCGGTGGCATTGTTGGTGCCTTCTCCAATGGCCCTAAAAGTGATTTCCCGTAGCCTTCCCAGTTCGGCAACGATATGCGGAATCACTTCCTTTTTTGCTAAGAAAACTTCGTAATTTTTGCTGGACAGTAACCGTTTGTCCATTTTTCGGCAATTTTCGACTTCAATTTCCATTAACGCTTCAGCCGTTTCTGCAGCAATTTTTTTTGGAGATTTTGGAAGTTTGAGGTGCTTCGGGATATCAAAAAGCTTTTTCTTTTCAAAAACATTGGCCAGCATATATGTTTTTCGGCGTAAAAATGCGGTAAAAGCTTCTAAATTTGGATGTGCTATCTGATCTTCAACCGAAATGGGATTTCCAATCCTTACCTTAATTTTTCTTCTTTTCTGCGTAAGCATCTCGCTAGGCAGTTTGGCGGTACGCAAAATATCGCTCATTGAAGCCAGCCTATAGAAAAAAGTAGAATTTTTAGCGTGAAAATAAATAGGTACTACAGGAACTTTTGCCTTTTGAATAAGCTTCATTGCCGCCGGTTCCCAGGGTTTATCTACAATAAGTTTTTCGTCTTTATAGGTGGAAACTTCTCCCGCGGGGAACATTCCCAAAGCGTGGCCATCCTTTAAATGATAAATCGCTTCTTTAATTCCCCCTAAACTCGATTTCGCATCTTTATGATCTTCAAACGGGTTTACCGGCATAATATACGGTATTAACGGATCTAAACGATGTAAGAGAAAATTAGCAATTACTTTATAATCGGGACGCTGATGTAGTAATACTTTCATCAAAATCATTCCGTCAATTCCGCCCAGAGGATGATTGGAAATTGTGATAAATGGACCAGATTTTGGAATACGTTTTAAATCTTTTTCTGGAATCTCAAAATCGATCTCAAAACCATCTAAAATTGAATCTATAAAATCAATTCCGTTTAAGTTTTTTCTTTTCTGGTATTCTTTGTTTAGCCTGGAAAGTTTGGTAGTTCGCAGAATCAACCATCCTAATGATGTTCCCAAAAGACCAATTTTTTGTAGGTTCATCACTTTGGCTACTTCCCTTGAGCTTACAATTCCCATTTTTTATAAATTAGTTTCGGGTTACAATTTGGAGGGTGTTGTGGGTAAGTTGTTTTAGCAGAATTTCTTTATCTTTTTCTAAACTTTTAATCGCTTCATCATTAAAATGCCGAATGGTAAAAAGCGAAACGCCGGGCACAAAACTAACTTTAAATCGGGCTTTTAAATGCTGAATTAATTTCTCTAACTGGTTAAATTTATTATCTACACAAACCGAAAAACTAATCGCAGAATTCTGAATTAAATCTACCTTCATTTGATACTGATGAAAAAGCCTGAAAACCTCGCTGATATTTTCTTCTACCATAAACGAAAAATCCAACGTGGAAAGCGAAATTAAAACAAGGTCTTTTTTAACGATAAAACAGGGAATTTCAGGAAAAATAAGCTGCCCTTTCCCAACTTTGGTCCCCTCACTTTCGGGCTTTAGAAACGGTTTTACAAAGAGTGGAATTTCCTTTTGCTGAAGGGGCTGCAATGTTTTTGGGTGAATTACCGAAGCACCGTAAAAAGCCAATTCAATAGCTTCTTCATAAGAAATTTGCTGAAGTAATTCCGGGTTTTGAAATTCTCGCGGATCGGCATTTAAAACGCCGGGAACATCTTTCCAAATAGTTACATTTTCAGCATTTAAACAATAAGCAAAAATCGCCGCGGTGTAATCACTTCCTTCCCTTCCCAGGGAAGTGGTGAAATTATTAGGATCTGAGCCAATAAATCCTTGGGTAATATTTACCTCGTTTGTGTTTAAATTCTGCTGAATGGCTTCCTGGGTGTCTTCCCAGTTGACGCCGGCATCCCGGTATACGCTATCGGTTTTTACAAATTGCCGGGCATCAAGCCAGTTATTTTTAATATCTTGGGAATTAAGATATTCGCTCACTATGGTAGTAGAAACCAGTTCACCGTAGCAAATTACCTGGTCGTATACAAAGTCGTATTGCTCAGATTTATTATGCTGAAGAAAATTTCTAAGTTCGGTAAAAAGAGTATTTATTTTAATGAAAACAGGAGACTGGGTTTCCGGAAAAAGTTCATTTATTATTGTAAAATGTGCGTCTTCTACAGCTTGCAGGCTTTCGGGAATTTGCTTTCCAAAAAGATAATCTTTAATAACAATTTCCAGCGCATTGGTAGTTTTCCCCATAGCCGAAATAACGATCACCTTTGGCCCGTTTCCGGTTTTTTCTAAAACATTTCGAACATTCTTTACCCCTGCTGCATCTTTTACCGATGCACCTCCAAACTTAAAAACCTTCATAAATTTTAATCGATGTTTTTCTGAATTCCGGTTTCATCCATATGCACGGTGTACCAGTTTTTCTTGATATCGGCTCCGGTGTTTTCATAGAATTCCTGGGCGTTTTTATTACCTTCAGAAACTACCCATTCTACCCTTCTAACGCTGTTTTCGTGGCCATATTTTACCACTCTCTTATATAATGCGCCGCCAAGCCCGGTTCCGCGCATACTTTCTCTAACAATAAGATCTTCCAGGTGAACGGTACGGCCTTTCCAGGTAGAAAACCTAAAGTAAACCAGCGCCATTCCTTCAATCTTACCTTTAACATCTGCGACAAAACATTTAAAGTTGGCTTCATCAAAACCCTCGTGTTCAAGATCACTCACGTGAATTTCAACCTCATCTGTTGCACCCTCGTAAGAAGCAAGTTCTTTAATAAGTTCCAAAACCGCGGGCATATCTTTCCGCTTAGCTTCGCGTATAACGTATTCCATAAGTTTGGTGTTTCTACAAAAGTAGGAATAGATTTTAATAAAAAGGGCTATTTATAAAGGCTTAGCGTATTATTAACGTGATTTCGCGAGAAATTTGTCCATTGCTTCCTCTTCCATTTGTACGGTACACCAATCTGTAAAAACGGTCGCACCACTGCGGTTGTAAAAATCCCGTGCGTGCGTATTCCATTCTAAAACTACCCATTCGGTGCGTTTTACGCCTTCTTCTTTTGCAAATTGAATAACCCGCTTATAAAGCGCATTTCCCAAACCTTTACCGCGCATATTTTCCCTAACTACAAGGTCTTCCAGGTGCACGGTTTTTCCTTTCCAGGTAGAATATCTAAAATAACATAGCGCCATTCCTTCAATTTTTCCTGCTGCTTCAGCAACAAAACATGTGAACGAAGGATTTTCCCCAAAACCATCCCTTTTTAGGTCTTCAGCGGAAATAATTACCGCATCAGGCTCTTTTTCGAATTCGGCCAGTTCTTGTATAAGTTCTAAAACCGCAGTCATATCCTCCTGACTTGCTTTTCTAATTGTAAATTCCATTTTTTTGATTTGCTCAATACAAAAGTAAAGAATGAATTTTCAAAATAGGGATTTCTTAGAATAGCAGCTGAAAAATGCATATTGAAACTGAAAAAGGGAGTTGTATTAAAATTTCGTGAAATTCAAAATAATATTTACGAAAACGTTTTAGTAACTGAATAAAATGAATAATTTTGACGCAACTAACGATATTAGTACATAATGGTTAAGAAAAATCAGACTTTAGGAGAGTTTATAATTGAAAATCAGGAAGCATTTCCTTATTCCTCGGGAGAACTTTCCCGATTAATCAGGTCCCTAAGATTGGCGGCCAAAGTGGTAAATCACGAGGTAAATAAAGCAGGATTAGTAGATATTTTAGGATTACATGGAGATACCAATATTCAGGGAGAAGATCAGCAAAAACTGGATGTTTATGCCAATGAGACTTTTATTCAAACCCTGATAAACCGTGAAATTGTCTGCGGAATTGCTTCAGAAGAGAACGACGATTTTATAACTATTTCCGGAAAAAATAACGACAATAGAAATAAATATGTGGTGCTTATGGATCCGCTTGACGGAAGCTCTAATATTGATGTAAATGTTTCTGTCGGGACTATTTTTTCTATTTATCGTCGTGTGACTCCAATTGGAACCCCGGTTACAAAAGAAGATTTTTTGCAACCCGGTAATAAACAGGTGGCGGCCGGTTATATTATTTATGGGACTTCTACAATGCTGGTTTACACAACGGGCTGCGGAGTGAATGGTTTCACCCTAAATCCTGCGCTGGGATCCTGGTATTTATCACATCCCGAGATGAAATTTCCGGAAGACGGGAAGATTTATTCTATGAACGAGGGTAATTATGTGCATTTTCCCGATGGTGTAAAGAAATACATAAAGTACTGCCAGGAAGAAAAAGAAGACCGTCCCTATACTTCAAGGTATATTGGTTCTATGGTTTCAGATATTCACCGGAATATGATTAAAGGCGGAATTTTTATTTATCCTAAAAGTTCTAAAGCCAGCAACGGAAAACTGAGATTGTTATACGAGTGTAATCCAATGGCATTTATCGTGGAACAGGCGGGTGGTAAGGCTACCGATGGCTTTAACCGAATTATGGATATTCAGCCTACAGAATTACACCAACGAGCACCATTTTTTTGCGGGAGTAAAAATATGGTAGAAAAAGCTGAAGAATTTATGCAGAAATATGGATGATAAGAATAGTATCTCATCATCCTGTCCCGAAGCTTCGGGATTGTTTCACGATTTAAGATGCAAGAATACTGAAATAAACTTGAGATAAATTCTGAAAAAATTTTTGGAAGAGTTGGAGAGAACAGGACTTTCCAACTCTTGAAACTATTACTTAAAATTTATTTATCCAATAAATACTGGTAATCTTCAAAATTTAGTTGTCCGCTAAAAATCTGGATAGATCTTTTTATAATCTTTTCTGCATTTTCGCTAGAAAACCCTAGTCCAATAGCATAACGCTTAATAAGGTTTTCCTCATTCTCATCTATTTCGTTATCGGCAAAAATAATTTTAAAAAGGTCGTGTAAACGTTCTAAACGTTTTTCTGCGCTATTATAGGAGTTGATAGGAAAGTCAGCTGGGCGTTTAATAACCATTTTGTATTCCTGTTCGCTAATATCAAGTTTACGGGCAAAACGCTCTAAAAGAACACGCTCCTTATCGTTAATCGCACCATCTGAACTTGCAAGATTTACAATAGATGCAAAATGGTTAATGTTGCGAAGATGCTCCCCCGAATCAAATAAATCTGAAAATGACATTTTTAATATTTTGGTAGTGCAAATATACTTAAAGCTAAAAATAAAATTCATCAAAAAGCTTCTAAAAGTTTAGGATTTCATCAATCGCTAATCTTTTCTTAATCCCTTTTTTAAGCCTTTCATTTTCGGTAATTTCATTTTAAGTAGTCAAAAAATGAAACCACCATTACTCGCTTTTAATAAAAAAGGAATTTACTGCGAAGCTGCAGATGTGTATCTGGACCCGTGGAAACCGGTAGACAAAGCTATTATTTCCCATGGCCACGCCGATCATTCTCGGTGGGGAAACAAAAAATATATCACCCATCACAGCAATGTTCCTATTATAAAACATCGGTTAGGTGATATTGAAGTTGCAGGCAAGGAATGGAACGAAACTTTTACTATAAACGGGGTGAAATTTTCATTACACCCGGCCGGGCATATTATTGGATCTTCCCAAATTCGCGTAGAGTATAAAGGTGAAGTTTGGGTTTTTACCGGCGATTATAAAGATGAAAATGATGGTGTGGCGGTGCCTTATGAACCGGTAAAATGTCACACTTTTATTACCGAATGTACATTTGGATTACCCGCTTTTAAATGGCAACCGCAAGCGGAAGTTTTTGCTGAAATCAATAACTGGTGGCAACAGAATAAAGAAAATGGGCAGACTTCTGTGATTTTTGGTTATTCCCTGGGCAAAGCACAACGCCTGCTAAAGCATCTCGACACTTCCATCGGGAAAATTTACACTCACGGCGCCATAGAAAATATGACAGAAGTAATCCGGCCTTTATCTGAAATGCCTGAAAGCACTTTGATAACCCGAGAGACCAAAAAAGATGAAATTAAAGGAAATATAGTGGTAGCGCCACCAAGCGCCCATGGTAGTCCGTGGATCAAGAAAATGGTACCGTATGTTACGGCTTCGGCCAGCGGCTGGATGACCTTTCGCGGTGCACGCCGAAGAAGGGCCATAGACCGCGGTTTCGTACTTTCCGATCATTGCGACTGGCAGGGATTGTTAAAATCGATAAAAGCCACGGGAGCAGAAAAAGTAATTTGTACCCACGGTTATACCGATATTTTCTCCCGCTATTTAAGGGAAATCGGCTACGATGCCCGAACCGAGGAAACCCAATACGAAGGCGAAATGGGGGAGGAAGAATCAAAAAAAGAAGTAGAAAAATGAACGTTTTGTCACTTCAAGCGCAGTCGAGAAGTAACTTTAGAAAACCCTAATGAAAGACTTTGCAGAACTTATAAAAACTTTGGATAGCACCAATAAAACCACCCTAAAAGTAGCGGCTTTAACCCATTATTTTAAAAACGCCGAAGAGAAAGACAAGGTTTGGACCATTGCTATTTTATCGCATCGCCGTCCGCCGCGTCCGGTAAATACTACGCTAATGAGAGAATGGGCTTCAGAGCTTGCAAATATTCCGCTGTGGTTATTTGAAGAATCTTATCATATTGTAGGTGATTTAGCGGAAACCATTGCTTTGGTAATCCCGCCAGCCGAGGAACCTTCGGAAAAAAGTTTAAATCAGTTCCTTCAGGAAATTATTGATTTAAAAGCTAAGACCGAAGCTGAAAAAAAAGAATATCTGCACCAAAACTGGCTTTCACTGAATTATTACGAACGCTTTGTTTTTACCAAACTCATTACCGGAAGTTTTCGAATTGGGGTTAGTCAAAAATTAATGACCCGTGCCCTAGCAAAAGCCACTGATATCGATGAAGATATTCTTGCCTATAAAATGATGGGTAACTGGAAACCCGAAAAAACCACTTTTAAAAAACTGATTTTAGAGGAAAATGAAGAAGATTATTTGTCGAAACCATACCCGTTTTACCTGGCTTACGCGCTAGATGGCAAAGTGGAAGAACTGGGCGATGTAGAAGAGTGGAGCGCCGAGCATAAATGGGATGGTATCCGCTCGCAGGTAATTGTAAGGAACGATGAACTTTTTGTGTGGAGCCGTGGGGAAGAACTGGTAACCGATAAATATCCTGAATTCGAAAAATTTATAGGTAATATTCCCAATGGAACGGTAATCGACGGAGAAATATTACCATTTCCGGAAGGAAAAATTGGAACTTTTAAAGACCTGCAAACCCGGATTGGAAGAAAAAACATCAGTAAAAAATTGCTTGAAAAAACGCCGGTAATTTTAAAGGCTTATGATGTATTAGAATGGAAAGGAGAAGATATTCGCATCCATCCATTTGAAGAACGTAGAAAAATCCTCGAAAAGCTTTATGCTGAAGTTTCTTCGGAAGAAATCCACTTACATTTATCGGAACGGATTTCCTTTAAAAGCTGGACTGAAGTTGCCGAAGAACGTGAAGGTGCCCGAGAAGAGAAATCAGAAGGATTAATGTTGAAGAGATTGGATTCGCCTTATTTAGTCGGACGAAAAAAAGGTGACTGGTGGAAATGGAAAGTAGATCCGCTTACGGTAGATGCAGTACTTACTTATGCGATGCGCGGTCACGGAAGACGAAGTAATTTGTTTACCGATTATACTTTCGGTTTGTGGGATGATGAGAAAAAAGAATTAGTGACTTTCGCCAAAGCATATTCGGGCCTAACCGATGCTGAATTTAGAAAACTGGACAACTGGATCAAGAAAAACACTCTAGAGCGTTTCGGCCCTGTGCGAAGCGTAACGCCCCACCACGTTTTTGAAATCGCTTTTGAAGGAATTGCAGAATCAAAACGTCATAAAAGCGGGGTGGCAACCAGATTTCCCAGGATGGTACGCTGGCGAACCGATAAAAATATCCATGAAGCAAATACGCTGGGGGAATTGCGGGATTTGATTCCTGATTAACTAATAAAAACCAGACCTCACAGGTTTTCAAAACCTGTGAGGTCTCTTTGAAAATGAACAAAAAAAAACTCACCCAAATCGCCGAAACCTGGTTCTCCAATCAGGATTGGAAACCTTTTGCTTTTCAGAGACAAACCTGGACGGCTTTTTTCCAGGGTAAAAACGGACTTTTAAATGCGCCCACAGGAAGTGGAAAAACCTACGCGCTTTGGGTGCCGATTGTTTTGGATTATTTAAAGAAAAATCCTGATTATAAAACGACACAAAAAAAAGGTTTAAAAGCGATATGGATTACACCTTTACGGGCTCTTTCGGTAGAAATCGAACAAGCCGCACAACGTTTTGCCGATGAAATTGAAACTGGATTAACAGTAGGAATTCGTACTGGAGATACGCCGCAGAAAGTGCGTGCTGCGCAAAAAAAATCGATGCCAGATTTGTTGATTACTACGCCTGAAAGTTTGCAATTACTGCTTTCTTCAAAAAATTACGAAAAAACTTTTAAAAACCTGAGCGCTGTGGTGGTTGATGAATGGCACGAATTGCTAGGGACCAAACGTGGCGTGCAAATGGAACTAGGTTTGTCTCGTTTAAAAACCGTTTCAAAAGATTTACGTATTTGGGGAATTTCGGCAACTATTGGAAATTTAGAACAGGCCCGGGAAGTTCTATTGGGTCCAGGTTCCGAAGCTTTTCAAAATTCAATTTTGATAAGGGCGAATTTGAAGAAAAAAATAACTGTGAAATCCGTTATTCCGGAGAGAATGGAGAAGTTTCCCTGGCGCGGGCATTTAGGTTTGCATCTTATTGATGAGGTGGTACCCATTATCAACAATTCCAGAACCACCCTACTTTTTACAAATACCCGATCGCAATGCGAAATTTGGTTTCAGAAATTAATTAATAAATATCCGGAATTTGCCGGGGAGGTAGCGATGCACCACGGCAGCATTAATAAAGATACCCGACTGTGGGTAGAACAGGCCATTAGAAATGAATCTTTAAAAGCGGTGGTTTGCACTTCCAGCCTGGATTTGGGAGTAGATTTTGCGCCGGTAGAAACCATTATTCAAATTGGTGGACCAAAGGGGGTGGCACGGTTTTTACAGCGGGCAGGAAGAAGTGGTCACCAGCCGGGAAAAGAAAGTGTAATTCATTTTCTGCCTACGCACGCTATAGAGCTTATTGAAGCTTCGGCTTTGCAAAAAGCGGTTAAGAAAACCGCCGTGGAAGATAGAATTCCGTATTTGCTGAGTTTTGATGTTTTGGTGCAATATCTAACCACGTTGGCGGTTTCCAACGGATTTTTCCCCAAGGAAATCTGGCCAGAAATTAATTCCACTTTTTGTTTTAGTACGATGACCGAAGACGAGTGGATTTGGATCTTAAACTTTGTGACCAAAGGGAGCCAGAGTTTGCAGGCTTACGATGAATACAAGAAAATTGAAATTGAAGAAGACGGCCGATTTAAGGTGAACAACCGTGGAATTGCCATGCGCCACCGACTGCAAATTGGAACGATTGTAAGTGATGCTATGCTGAGTGTAAAATACCTGAAAGGCGGTTATATTGGCACAATTGAAGAATGGTTTATTTCTAAACTTACGCCGGGGGATGTGTTTACTTTTGCAGGTAGAAACCTAGAACTGGTTAGGATTAAAAGTATGCAGGTTTTAGTGCGAAAATCGAAGAAAAAATCCTCTAAAGTCCCCAGTTGGCAGGGTGGTAGGATGTCTTTCTCAGCCCAAATGAGTGAATTGCTCCGGGAAGAAATGTACGCTGCTTCAGCATCTGTTTCTTCCGGTGCAGCTGAAAAATCGCCAGAATTAAAAGCTTTACGGCCAATTCTGGAAAGGCAACAAAAAGAATCTATTATTCCGAATAAAAATGAATTTTTAATTGAAACTTTTAAAACTCGCGAAGGTTATCACGCAATTTTTTATCCGTTTGAAGGTCGGTTTGTACACGAAGCTTTGGGAAGTTTGCTGGCTTATCGCATCAGTTTACTTTCACCTATTTCCTTCAGCATAGCTTTTAATGATTATGGTTTTGAGTTGCTTTCAGACCAGGAAATAGATATGCAACAGGTTTTGGATAACGATTTGTTTTCCGCAGAATTTCTAATGGACGATCTTTATAAAAGTTTAAATGCTACGGAAATGGCCCGGCGGAAATTCCGTGATATTGCGGTGATTGCCGGAATGGTTTTTACCGGCTACCCAAATAAATTGATTAAAAGCAAACATTTACAAAGCAGTTCACAACTGCTGTTTGGTGTTTTTAAAGATTATGAAGATGATAATTTATTGTATTTACAATCCTTCAAAGAAACTTTTGAGCACCAACTGGAAGAAGGCCGATTAAGATTGGCTTTAGAGCGCATTCATCTTCAAAATATCGTCTGGAAAAACTGTGAAAAACCCACACCGTTTTCTTTCCCGATTATTACCGACAGGCTACGGGAAAAATTGTCTTCAGAAAAACTGGAAGACAGAATTAGAAAAATGCTGAAGAGCCTTGAAAATTAATTTCTTTCGTTCAGTCTTTGAAGAACGGTACTGCGAACCACTTCAGTAGTGATCCCAAACAGAACGTGTGCAAAAAGTTCGTTCATTTGCATTCTAATTGGTACATCGGTAGGTTTTGGTTCAAGGCCCATTAATGGCAGGGAAGTTTCGTGAGTAGTGATCCAGGTAGAACTTCCAAGAATAATTCCGTCTTTAATATTTAATTCGTCGTTATCCTTTTTTCCAAACCCGTAAGCTGCGCCTACGCTTGCGCCAATAGGGAAATTCACTAATTGCTCTGCCAATTCTTCATTTTGAACACTTATTGGCGAACCGGTGATTTTGGTAGAAAGATCGTCTACGATTTTAATTTGGGCAGAACGTTGTTCTATTTTTCTAACCGGGAGAAAATGCTCAACCAGGCTTTTTACAGCCGTGCCGGCGAGTCCGCCAATTACACCGGCAAGAAGTCCGCGGCCCGTGGCTTTAGAATATGAATCTTTATTGAGTAAAGCTTGTACTTTCATAATAAACTATTTTACAGATTAAAACTATCTATTATAAGATTTATCTACAATTGTTTAACAAGGATTTAGCAGCAGATATTTAAATTTTGGTAATTTTGAATATGGCACAGAAACTAAACACCGCACTAATTCAGGCAAATTTAAAATGGGAAAATCCCCAGGCTAATCGCAGTTTTTTTTCAAAAGAAATTAAGGCGCTTTCAGAAGAAATTGATCTTATAATTCTTCCGGAAATGTTTACAACCGGATTCAGTATGAATGCAAGTAAATTAGCTGAAAAAACCGATGGTTTGACGCTGAACTGGATACGCGAAATGGCTAAATTGAAAAACGCTGCGGTTACAGGCAGCGTGATTATAACTGAAAATGATAATTATTTTAACCGACTATTCTTTGTTTTTCCTGACGGAAGTTATAAAATCTACGATAAACGTCACACTTTTACACTTGCCAAGGAAGATCAAACTTATACCGCCGGAAAAGAAAGATTAATTGTTGATTATAAAGGCTGGAAAATTTGTCCGTTGGTTTGTTATGATCTTCGATTTCCTGTTTTTGCAAGAAATACTGAAGATTATGACCTGTTGATTTATGTAGCCAATTGGCCAAGCAAGCGCGTTTTTGCCTGGGATACACTTTTAAAAGCCCGCGCAATAGAAAATATGAGTTATTGCATTGGTGTTAACCGAACGGGTAATGACGGCGATGGTTACGAATATAATGGCCATACGGCGGCTTACGATTGTTTGGGAAAAAATCTTACAGAATTGGATCGCGAAGAACCATTTGTAGAGGAAATTACCTTGGATAAAAAACATCTTGAAGAAACCCGTGGAAAGTTAAAATTTCTTCAGGATAGAGATGAATTTACTCTAAAGTAAAAGTCTCCGGCATATCCCAGTTAGACCGAACATCTATGGTATCGCGATAATATTGAATTTCTTCCGGCTGAACTCTTTTCAGGTAATTTCCGGTGTCCCATTTTTGGTTTTCATTATCGTCGAAAATTACCCGAATAAGGTATTTTCCGGGTTTTAAATACCGAAAATGTAAATTGGTGTTCCCATCAGAATATTTTTCTGCCTGTATTTCTCCTTTTTCGTCAGTGAGTTGAACCAGTAACGGAAACCTATTAACATTCTGAAGCGTTAGAATAATACTGCCATAATCTGCATAAGATTTGGTATTTAAACTTTGCTGAATGGTATCGTTGGTTTCTTCAAAAAGATCGGTAATGGCTCCCGGTAAAGCAGTTACGCGATAATCGGTGCTTTCTTCTTTTTCAAAAGAAATAACAATTTCATTTTCCAGCCTGCGCATTTCAGCATTAAAAGGGACTATAACAGAATCCCCATCTCGAATGCTAATTAGATCCTGATTGAAACCTGTAATTGGCGTATTGGCTTTCAGCCTGAAATCCTGTTCAAATTCAATACCACCAGAAGGTTCTGTTGTGATATTTAGCGAATCACGGTCGGCTTCTGCAATTTTTGTAAATAAAGTATCACGGCGGGTAGGGCTAACCACTTCAAAAGAAAGACTGTCATATTCAGGCCGAATATTATACCAGTAATAAAGCGTATCGGTTTTTCTATCTTTTACAATTCTGGATTGAAAACCTTCTGGTTCCGGGGTTAAGAGATTAATTTCTACACTATCTACTCCCTTATTTCCTTCATAACCGAACAGAATTTGATTTCCTTTTAGGAGTTTAGGTCTTTCTGGTTCAAATTCCAGTTCTTCTTTAAAGATGGTGATTTGGTAAGTAGAATCTGTAGGTAGTGTGATATAATTTTCAACAAAACCTATTTTTTCGTTTTTAGGATTAAAATTATAATTATCGTTATTGTCTTCAACAGCAAGTATCTGGTAAGTGCCTTCCTTAAGATTTTCGAGTTCAAAATTTACGCTGCTGTCTAAAGTGTATGTGATATAACGGGGAGTTTCTTTATAAACCAAAGAATCTGAAAAAGTTGAATCTACTTCATATAAAAAAATGGAAATGAATTCGTTTGGGGCTTTCAAATTAGCGTCTTTTATAGTTCCAGAAATTTTCAAAGAATCCAGATAATCGCCGGTAGAGAAAACATATTTAAAATACGGTAAAGGGTTGCCTTCGTTGTTGTCTACAATACTTTTTCCGAAATTTATGGTGTAAGTAGTATTTTCCTGAAGGGAATCCATGTTTTGGACGCGTACATCTTTGCGCGCCGTACCCATAGGTATAATTGTTGGGCGTGGTTCTATTGGGGGTGAAATTACAATTTGCTGACGTGCATCTTCTAATTTTACATATTCGTTGAAGATAATCCTGATTTCTTCTGCAGAGAAATTAGTGTTGTAATTTTCAGGATTAGCCCTTATAAATTGTGGTGGTTCTTCATCTTCAGGGCCACCTTCAGGCATTCCTTTTTTTGCGCATTGCACACAAAGCAAAAGTAGGGCAGCAACAAGTAAAATTCCTGGAATTCGTTTCAGCATAATTTAAAAATGAAATCTAAAAGCAAAGAAACAATTATTTTAGGTTTTAACGCGTGTATCAATCGGTAATTGCCATAGTTGCGATACTTTATTTAGTGTTTTTAATTTTCAGTAACTTATTGCCGCAGGCTTCCACCGTTGCTTCTTTGGTTACTAAATCGTCTACCAACAGGATATGTTTGTTTTCTAATATTTAGGGTTTTCTATCATAAAATTGGCATCAATAGTGTCCCACCGTCCACGCCGTTTTTAAATGTTTGGGTGCGGGAACTCGATTTTTTTATCAGTAACTTTTCAATGAATTTGGCGCCTAATTTTTTGGCGAGCTCCTGTCCAAATCCTCTTTGGTTTAATTTTCTACGATAAAGTAGAACAGGAACCACACATTCAATTTCTTTGAACCCGGGATAGGATTTCAGCTCTTCCCCAAGCCAGGTTCCCAAAAAAGTCCCTACATCTTCCTGCTTTTTATACATAAGATTGTGGATAAGGTTTTGCACCATTCCTTTCTTTTTAAAGTAAAGTAGGGAAGTAGCATTTTTAAGAGGTAAACGTGCATCAAATACTTTTTTGCTAAGGTTTTCGTTATCAAGGTGGTAACTGGTGGTTGGAAGTTTATGCAAACAGGAAGTGCAAATTACTTTTTCTGCCTTAATAAAGGGCTGTCACAACAGTTACATATTGCAGGGTAGAACAGGTTTGTTAAATCGTGAAACATTTGTTAAGTGCTTGCGGTTTACCTTAATAAACTCCTAAATTTACAAACAAAATTTATTAATATGATGACCGAAAAGAAAAACAACACCGCGCTTAAAATTTTAACCGGAGTGTTAGCTGTGGCCTTACTGGCCTTAGGGATCTATACAATTAAATTCTATAACGAAGAGAAGGAAAATAAGGCAATTCTTACCAAAGAAAAGGAGGTAATAGAAGATGAGCTTAATGATTTAATTATAAAATATGATGAAGCCATAGATGAAAATCAGGTGATGGACCAAAACCTGGTAGATGCCAGGAACAGAATTGAGCGTTTGCTGGATTCAGTAGAAGATAATGAAGCCAACCTGGTTTTAATTTCTCGCTATCGTAGAGAAATTAGCAATTTAAAATCTGAAAAAGATCGTTTATTTAGGGTGGTAGATAGTTTAAATCGCCAAAACCAAATGATGTCTCAAACTTTAGACAGCACTAATGTAATCCTGGAGCAAAGAACGAGAGTTTCTGATTCTTTGCAAACTACAAACCAGGATCTTTCTAATAAAGTAGATCGGGCAGCGCAGCTTAAAGTCACCAATTTACGTGGGGAAGGAGTTATTGTAAGAAACAGTGGTAAACTGGTAGAAAATGATAGAACCCGAAGAATAGATCAAATTAGAACTTGTTTCACCATAACTGCCAATGATCTTGCCGGCCCCGGAGAAAGAAATATGTATGTGCAGGTGTACAACCCGGAAAACGAACTGGTAGGAGATGAAATTGTGGTAGAGCACGAGGGCGGGCCTATGGTTTATAGCGCAGCTTCAAAAGTTTATTACGAAAACAACGAGTTAGATGTATGTTTGTTAGCCAATACCAGCGAAAATAGATTGCAGGAGGGTACGTATAAAGTTTACGTTTATGCCGATGCAACTTTACTGGGAACAGCATCTTTTAACCTAAGATAATTAAAACTTAAAATTCAAAGGCCGCCCTGCTGTTTATCAGGGCGGTTTTTTTATTTTTGTGCTATGGCAAAACAAGAAGACTTTTTTAAAAATGTAATATCCCATGCTAAAGAGTATGGGTATATTTTTGCGTCGAGTGAAATATACGACGGACTTAGTGCTGTTTACGATTACGGACAAAACGGGGCAGAATTAAAAAAAAATATTAAAGAATACTGGTGGAAAAGTATGGTGCAGCTACACCAGAACATCGTAGGTTTAGATGCCGCGATTTTAATGCACCCAACCACATGGAAAGCTTCGGGCCACGTAGATGCGTTTAACGATCCTTTAATTGATAATAAAGATTCTAAAAAGCGTTATCGAGCCGATGTTTTGGTGGAAGATTATGCCGAGAAAATCAATCAAAAAGCACAAAAGGAAATTGCCAAAGCAAAGAAACGCTTTGGGGATAAGTTTGATGAGGAAGAATTTGTAAGCACCAATCCGCGGGTAATTCGTTATAAAAAGGAAGAAAAAGAGATTCTTGAACGCCTTGCGAAATCACTTACCGATGAAAATTTAGCCGATGTAAAAGCGCTAATTGAAGAGTTGGAAATTGCCTGCCCTGAAACCGGATCCAGGAACTGGACTGATGTAAAACAGTTTAATTTAATGTTTGGAACCAAGCTGGGAGCTTCAGCGGATTCTGCTACAGATTTATATTTGCGTCCTGAAACTGCCCAGGGGATTTTTGTAAACTTCTCTAACGTGCAAAAGACCGGTAGAATGAAAATTCCTTTTGGAATTGCACAAATAGGAAAAGCTTTTAGAAACGAAATTGTAGCGAGACAGTTTATCTTCCGCCAAAGGGAATTTGAGCAGATGGAGATGCAATTTTTTGTGCGCCCCGGCGAAGAATTAAAATGGTTTGAGCGCTGGAAAGAAACCCGCCAGAAATGGCACGCTTCTTTAGGTTTAGGTGAAGAAAATTACCGTTTCCACGATCACGAAAAAATGGCGCATTATGCCAATGCCGCTACCGATATAGAATTTAATTTCCCTTTCGGATTTAAAGAATTGGAAGGGATTCACTCCAGAACAGATTTTGATCTTAAAGCACACGAAGAACATTCAGGGAAAAAACTTCGTTTTTACGATCCTGAAATGAAAGAAAATTACGTGCCTTACGTGATTGAAACTTCTATTGGTTTAGACCGAATGTTTTTAGCAGTTTTTTCAGCTTCATTAAAAGAAGAAGAACTGGAAGGCGGAACAACAAGGACGGTTTTGAAATTACCGGCAGTACTGGCGCCCACCAAAGCTGCAGTACTTCCATTAGTTAAAAAAGACGGCTTACCGGAACTTGCTCACGAAATTATAGAAGAATTAAAATGGGATTTTCGCGTTCAGTATGACGAAAAAGATGCGATTGGTCGTAGATATCGTCGCCAGGATGCAGCGGGAACACCTCTTTGTATTACCGTAGACCACGATTCGCTGGAAGATAAAAAAGTTACAGTGCGTTACCGTGATACTATGGACCAAAAACGCGTAGATATTACAGAGCTTAAGACACTTATTGAACAGGAGATAGATTTTAAGACCTGGATGAAGAAATAACTTTGAAGTGTTTATTTAAACTATTAAAAGGAGCGGTTAATCAACTTAATCGCTCCTTTTGTTTTAGATACGTATAGAATCATTATTTTTAGAAAGTAAAAGAAGAAGTCTCGTCACAATGAAGAAAATTTTATTCCTTTTAATTTTAATTTTTGGTTTTCATTCCATATTTCTGGGTCAGGATAGAGAAACTGCAGGCCCGGTTTATATAGACTCTGCCAAAGCAGTAACTTCTTCTGCAATGTCTAAAAGGAAACTAATTCCGCCGGCAAAAGAATTCAAGATTTACAATCCCCGGAATCGGGGAATCAACAAAATTGTTCCGGGAAAAGGTTTACCAAAAACCAGAGATGAAGCGCTTCAGCAAAAAATGGGTGAAATCCCTGTAAAGGCTCCCAATTTTACTTTTGAAGCTGCTTCTACACAAGCCACTCCTACAGATCCTACCGGGGCTGCGGGGCCAAACCATTATGTTAACGGATGGAATTCGGCTTTTTCAATTTTCGATAAATCGGGGAACAGAATTATGGAACCTGCATCTCTCGCCAGTATTGGAGGAGAATTTACCAACGAAACCCTGGGAGACCCCATTATTTTATACGATGAATTTGCTGACAGGTTTATAATTTCACAGTTTAGCGATACCCCCGAAAGTTTTTTAATCGCAGTCTCACAAGGTCCGGACCCAATGAATGACGGTTGGTACACTTATCGCTTTACTACAAACGGGGTTTTGCCAGATTACCCGAAGATTTCAGTTTGGGGAGACGGTTATTATATCACCACTAATAAAAACACCAGAACCGCCGCCACAAGCCAGGTGGTGTATGCCCTGGAAAGAGACCAAATGCTGGCCGGGGAAACTGCCCAAATTATGTCTTTTCCCTTGCCCGGCATTAGAACTAACGGGTTTTACAGTCCGGCCGGTTTTTCGGGAATTGGAAACGAAATACCTCCTCGGGGAAATTCGCCTATAGTCTTTCTACAAGACGATTCGTGGGCAGGGGTGAATGAAGATCATCTAAAGCTCTGGCTTATTAATGTAGACTGGAATAATCCTTTGGCTTCAACTATTTCAGAATCACAAGAATTAGGAGCTGCAGAGGGAGTTTCGCCTTTTATAGCCACATTTGACGGAGGCTCTTTTTCGAATCTTTCACAACCCGGCGAAGATACTCCCGAAATGGACGTATTACAGGCTACAATGATGTATATGACAACTTATAGACGGTTTCAAAATTATAATGCTGTGGTTATGAATTTTGTGGTAGATGTAGATCCCAGTGCGGCCGAGCACGCCGGAATACGTTGGTATGAATTACGCCAGCAAACCGATGGCGGTCCCTGGAGTGTTTACCAGGAAGGAACTTACGCCCCTGATAATAGCGACCGATTTAGCGGAAGTATAGGCCTTGATGCGGAAGGGAATATTGCTCTGGGTTACACGGTTTTAAATGATAATCCGCAAAATCCGGTTTTTCCCTCGCTGCGATATACGGGGAGATACCTTAATGATGAACCGGGGATTATGACTATTGAAGAGCAAAATATTATTGAAGGCGAAAGTCCAAATCCCAATTCCCGATACGGGGATTATGCGCATTTAAGTGTAGACGCGGCAGACGGGCTCACCTTTTGGCATAATGGCGAGTATTTTGTAGGCCAGGAAAGGAAAAATCACGTGGGTGTTTTTAAAATCGCACCAGATTTTGATAACGATCTTGGTGTAGTTTCTTTGGTTAGTCCACAAGATGCCAGTTTAGGTACAAATGAAGAAATAACCGTGAAAATCAGGAATTATGGCCGAAACGGACATGCTAATTTTGATGTTAGTTATAGCATAAATGGTGGTCCCGAAGTGACTGAAACTTTTGAAGAAAGTCTTGCTGCAACAAGTTCTGCAGAATTCACTTTTTCTGAAACCGCCGATCTTTCTGAAGTTGGAGAAACCTACGATTTTCTTTTCAGTACAAATTTGGAAGGAGATGAAAATATAGAAAATGATACATTGATTGCTTCAGTTAGACATTTACCACCAAACGATGTTGGGGTAACTTCAATTGATGCTCCGCAAACCGGTGAGAGTTTAGGGAATTCAGAAGAAATAACCGTTAGTATAGAAAACTTTGGGGGCGAACCTCAAGAAGATATACCGGTTTTTTACCAGGTTGGGAATAACACCCCGGTAAGGGAAGTTTTTAACGGTACGCTGGAAGTTGGAGGTCTTGAAGTTTATACATTTAATCAAACTGCAGATATTTCACCTTCCGGAAGTTATAGAATTACCGCAGGTACTCGGTTGGAAAATGATTTTGATGCCAGTAATGATACCAGCGTTAGATCTGTAGCTAATTTAGATTGTATTCCCGAAGGCTCTGATTGTAGTTTTGGAGACGGGATTTCGTTTTTTGAATTAGAAGATGTTCTTAACGAGCGTATTCCCTGCGGAAATGGATATGCCGATTTTATTGGGCTTTCGGCTACTTTAGATCGTTCCCAGGGGGAATTTACCGTTTCGGTGCAATCCTTGTTTGGAGACTTAACTGATGCAAATGCGGAGCAGTTTTCCCTTTGGATAGATTTTAATGATGATGCTGTATTTGGTGACGAGGAACGTCTCATAACTTCAGAAGTTATACCTACCTCTGGCGAATGGCACTCCTACAATTTTAGTATTTCCGAAGATGCGCCTTTGGGTCAGCATTTATTAAGAATTAGAGCAGGAGATGTAGATTTTGACGGGGATCTAAATAATCCCTGTGAGGTTATGGCTTATGGTACTACGCATGATTACTCGGTAAATATTACCGATTCTGCTTTAGATATTGAAGATTTTATTTTGAACGAAGCCGAATTGGTGGTGGTTTCAGAAGAAAATAAGCAGTTTAGAGTAATTATGGAAACAGATTATGAAGAAACTTTAAGAATTACGGTCCATAATATTCTAGGTCAAAAAATGTTAGAAAATCAGGTAGAAAATAACGGTACAGGCTATGTTTATGAGCTTGATATGTCTTACGCCGCTCGAGGGGTTTATTTGGTAAGAATGGGAACGCGGGAAGTAGGAAAAGTAAAACGTTTTATAGTAGAATAGGCTTTCTTAATTCAAAATTTTAAAGGTGTATACTCAAGAATTTACACACAGGCTTGATGAACTTACAAAAAAGTTTAGAAAGACATTTGGCGAGCTCAGTGAACGTGAAATTCACTGGAAACCCGATGTCGAAACCTGGAGTGTTGCTCAAAATTTAAAGCATCTGATTTTAATTAATGAGTCGTATTTCCCGATGATTGATAGGTTGAGGAATAAAGATCATAGAAAACCATTTACGGCGAATCTTGGTTTTTTGGTAAATTTCTTCGGAAAAGTAATCTTAAAATCGGTACAACCTGAAACCTCTAAAAAAACTAAAACTTTCTCGATCTGGAAACCTTCTGAAGATAATGCCTCAGAAGATATTCTGGAAAAATTTATTGAACATCAGGAAAAATTAAAAAAGAAAATTTTAGAGTCTGAAGATTTACTGAAATAAAATGCGGTTATTTCTTCGCCTGCAAACCCTAAAATTGTGTATAAACTTGATGCTGGCATTAAAATTATTCTTGCTCACGAAGAACGACATTTTCTGCAGGCTAAAAAGCTATTGGAAATTCAACAATCCAACTTGTAAATCTTGCATTTAGCCTTATTTTTGAGGAAAATTGACTTAAATGAAGATTATTTCCTATAATGTAAACGGAATTAGAGCTGCCGTTAGAAAAGGCTTTTTAGATTGGGTGCAACAGGCAAATCCAGATGTGGTTTGTCTTCAGGAAATAAAAGCGACTCCTGATCAATTAAATCTCGATGATTTTAAAGAAGCCGGTTATCCTTATCATTACTGGTATCCCGCGCAAAAGAAAGGTTACAGCGGGGTTGCTATTTTAAGTAAACACAAACCTTTGCATATAGAATATGGCACTGGAATAGATTATATGGACTTTGAAGGCCGAACTATCCGTGCCGATTTTGAAGATTTTTCCATTGTAAGTTTGTATTTGCCTTCCGGGACTAATATTGCCCGGCTGGAACACAAACTACAGTTTATGGACGATTTTCAGAAATATGTAGATGAAGTAAAAAAGGATTTTCCGAATTTAATAATTTGTGGAGATTATAATATTTGCCACGAAGCCATAGATATTCACGATCCTGTTAGACTAAAAAATGTTTCCGGATTTTTGCCGGTAGAGCGAGAGTGGATTGATAATTTTATGAAAAGCGGTTTTATAGATTCCTTCAGGCATTTTAATGAGGAAGGTGATAATTATTCGTGGTGGAGTTATCGCGCCAATGCCCGCGCCAACAACAAGGGTTGGCGTATAGATTATAATTTGGTGGCCGAGCCTTTACAAGAAAAACTAAAAAGAGCCGTTATATTACCCGAAGCCAAGCACAGCGATCACTGTCCTGTTCTGGTGGAATTGGAATCAGATTTTTAGAAAGAATGTCATTACGAACGGAGTGAAGTAATCTCTAACCAATTTGCAGATTGCTTCTACCGATAATTTATTGGGCTCGGATGACGGTAAATTAGAAGATATTAAAAATTATAAAAATGAAAAAAATACTTGTTTTAGCATTCACAGCGGTTTTTATGCTGACTTCCTGTGTATCCTCTAAAAAATATCAGGAACTCGTAGGCAGGCACGCCGATTTAAAACGTGAAAACCGAAATACACAATCTGAACTCGAAAAATATCAAAATTTAGATGAAGAATTTTCAGCATTAAAAAAAGATTATGCTGAAGCTACGGCTGAAAGGGATCGTTTAAAAGATGAGCTTGAAAGTGCACGAAAAAATTATGCGACCCTTAAAAATTCTTACGATGCTTTAGAGGAAAATAGTTCGGCTGCGATTGCAGAAAATTCCCGGCAAAACCGTCAGCTTCTGGCTGAACTTGAGGAGAAAGAGCAAGCACTGGTTGCAGAGCAAACGCGTCTCGATAAATTGCAACGTGATCTAGATGCTCGTTCCAGAAGGGTAAATGAGCTGGAAGAATTAATCGCTGCCAAAGATGCCAAAATGAACGCTTTAAAAGACGCCATTTCAAAGGCTTTAACCAATTTTGAAGGCAAAGGGTTAACCGTAGAGCAACGTGATGGGAAAGTATACGTTTCAATGGAAAACAAGTTGCTATTTAGCTCAGGAAGCTGGGCTGTTAATAATGAAGGAAGACAAGCCGTGCAGCAATTAGGTCAGGTACTGGCAGAGAATCCCGATATCGCGGTTTTAATTGAAGGCCATACCGATAATGTGCCTTACGGTGGAAGCGGCCCGTTAAACGATAACTGGGATCTTTCTACCAAGCGAGCGACTTCTATAGTTCAGATTTTAAAGGAAAACAATAATATAGATCCGCAGAATTTAACCGCAGCGGGCCGAGGGGAATATGCGCCTATAGCTACTAACGAAACCGCTGAAGGGAAAGCAAAAAATCGAAGAATTGAAGTGATTTTAACACCAAAATTAGATGAGGTTACTAAATTGCTGAATGAAGAATAAATTGAATTTCTGAAGAACAATTGATGAAATATACCACACTCCCGAACACGGATATAAAAGTTAGTAAAATTTGCCTGGGCACCATGACCTGGGGCGAACAGAACACTGAAGCTGAAGGTCACGAACAAATTGAATTCGCACTTGAAAATGGAGTGAATTTTCTGGATACTGCCGAAATGTATTCCATACCCGGAAAAGCCGAAACTCAGGGAAGTACCGAAAAAATTATTGGTTCCTGGTTTAAAAAATCGGGAAAAAGGGAAGATGTGGTACTTACTTCTAAAGTGGTTGGTCCCGGGAATTCTATGGAACATATTCGGGATAATCTTGGGTTTTCAAAAGCAGCGATAACCGATGCTCTGCATAAAAGCCTGAAAAGATTACAAACCGATTATATAGATCTTTATCAGCTGCACTGGCCGGAACGCTACACTAATTTTTTCGGAAAATTAGGCTATGAGCATGATGAAAATGATCAATGGGAAGATAATTTTAAAGAAGTACTGGAAACCTTAGATGGCTTTGTAAAGGAAGGAAAAATAAGGGAGGTTGGTTTATCTAATGAAACGCCTTACGGACTTTCGCGTTTTCTTGAAGAAAGCAGAAAGCATAATTTACCCAAAATGATTACGGTACAAAACCCGTATAATTTACTTAACCGAAAAGATGAAATAGGACTAACTGAAATTCTTCATCGTGAAAATGTAGGTTTATTTCCATATTCCCCATTAGGAATGGGAACTTTAAGCGGGAAACATTTAGATGGAATTCAGGGAAATTCCAGATTAGGTTTATTTCCGCAGTATAAGAGATATTCTAATGATCAGGCGGTAAAGGCCACCAAAGCTTATGCTGAAATTGCTAAAAAGCATCATTTGAATTTTGCGCAAATGTCGCTGGCTTTTATAAATACCAGGCCATTTGTAACCAGTAATATTATTGGTGCAACGTCTATAAAACAGTTAAAAGAAAATATTGGAAGTATAGATTTAGAACTTTCTCAAGAAGTTTTGGAAGAGATCAATAAAATTCACGAAACCTATCCCAATCCAGCGCCTTAATTTAATAAAATTAGATCCTGATATAAAATCAGGATGACGTCAATTAAATAGGACTCACTAAACTTTGGTGAATAAAGGAAGCTCTATTTGCTGAGGTTCTAATATGAAACCATTCATTTGTTTTTCCTAAAAACTGGAGCGTGTCCTGGGCTTTTAAGGTGCTTAAAATCTTGGAATTTGAAGTTGTGGGTTTATTCCTAAGATTAGCCGTTCTGCTTTTAATAATTAATTTTTTCGGAATACTGTCCAGTATCTCTGGATCAGCTTGCAAGGGATTGATTTGATATACAAAAGGCAATGGATTTATAGCGCCTCGATAACCTTTGTAAATTCCAAAATGAAGGTGTGGCGGCGTGGTCCTGGCATTCCCGGTATTGCCAACAAAACCTAAGGTGTCTCCCCTTTTTACATTTCCTGAAACATTTGCAATACTATCTAAATGGGCATAATAAAGAGATTGGTTGCGTTTGCGATCCCTTAACCAAACCTGTTTACCACCCAATCCTTTTTCACCGGTATAACCTATACTCCCGTCAGTTGCGGCGACTACTGGCGTACCTCTTTTGTCGAAAATATCAATGCCTTCGTGGCTCCTGGATCCACCATCGCGATTATCTCCCCAATAGCTTTGGACATTGGCATTAAGCCCGGCGCTTACGGGAAATAAATACGCAGGATTTTTCTCCATTTTAAATTTGAAAGGAGTATGTGCTTCAATTTCCGGCTGGATTACCACTTTGTAAGTCGCGGTTTTTTCAGCTTCAAAATTTAATTTTTTCTTCTGAAAATCGTTTGATTCTACTTTTTCAAATTTAGTGATGGAATCAGCGGTTTTTTCAAAAAGTTCAATAAAAACCAATTGCTTTGTAGAATCGGTTTCTACCTCTAAATTCAAAACTTCGCCGGGTTGGAGCTCGATTTCATAAGAATAGACTGAAAAACTTTTCGGATAGAATTTACCGGATTCAGCATACGGCAAACTGACTTCCACACTATCCTGAAATGCCGTTTCTGCTGAATTTTCCCAAATCTGGAATAATTCATCTGAAACATTAAAATCACGTTTATACTGTTCTTTTGCGGTTGGATTAGTAATAAAATCGGATGCTTTATTGATTTGCGAACATCCCGCAACAATTAAAATTAAGAATATACCTAAAATTTTTATCTGCTTCATAATCTATCGTTTCCGGGTATTGTTAAGCAGTAATTGTGCCAGATTGATAGGATATTTTCCTCACTCTTTTAGCTTTGCAATTTTAGAAATACTGCAGAATCTACCCAAACAAATGGCTTACCACATCTTCAATTTTTGCAACTTTTATAATAGTAATGCTGAAGTTTGATTTTGGGATTTTGCTTTGTTTAGAAACTAGGATGGAGGCGAAACCGAGTTTTTCGGCTTCAATAATGCGCTGTTCTACCCGGGTGACGGGCCTGATTTCTCCTGCAAGCCCAACTTCAGCTGCAAAACAAATATCTTTTGGAATAGAAATATCTTCATTCGAAGATAAAATAGCAGCAATCACGGCAAGGTCTATTGCGGGATCATCTACGGTAATTCCGCCGGTAATATTGAGGAAAACATCCTTTGCGCCAAGTCTGAAACCGGCCCGTTTTTCTAAAACGGCCAGTAACATATTCAATCTTTTTACATTATAACCGGTAGCTGAACGTTGCGGAGTTCCATAAACAGCAGTGCTAACCAATGCCTGAATTTCTATCATAAGCGGCCGCATTCCTTCCAGCGTGGCGGAAATTGCAGTTCCGCTGAGGTCTTCATCATTTTTGGAAATGAGGATTTCAGATGGATTACTTACTTCCCGAAGTCCGCTGCCCTGCATTTCATAAATGCCGAGTTCGTGGGTTGAACCGAAACGATTTTTATGGGCGCGTAAAATTCGATATACGTGATTTCTATCGCCTTCAAATTGCAAAACGGTATCTACCATATGCTCCAGTACTTTTGGTCCTGCAATGCTGCCTTCTTTGGTAATATGACCGATTAAAATAACAGGTGTGTTAGTTTCTTTGGCGAATTTTATAAGTTCTGCGGTGCACTCCCTGATTTGGGAAATACTTCCAGGAGCACTTTCAATATAGTCACTGTGCAGGGTTTGAATGGAATCTATAATAATTACTTCAGGCTCGATGGCTTCAATTTGCCTGAAGATATTTTGGGTTTTTGTTTCGGTAAGAATATAACAATTTGCAGCAACGGGATTGATACGCTCTGCACGCATTTTAATTTGCTGCTGACTTTCTTCCCCGGAAACATATAAAACCTTATAATTTAACTGAAGCGAAATTTGAAGAAGAAGCGTGCTTTTTCCTATGCCCGGTTCACCGCCCAGCAGGGTGAGCGATCCCGGAACAAGTCCGCCACCTAAAACCCGATCCAGCTCATTATTGCCGGTTTTCCATCGGTTTTGAGGGCTGTTTTCAATTTCAGCTATTTTTAATGGTTTGGCAGTGCGTTTTGCTTCCCGTTCACTCGGCGATTTCCAGTCTTTTGCATCGGGTTTTTCTACAATTTCTTCAGCAATAGTATTCCATTCGCCACAAGAGCTGCACTTGCCCTGCCATTTGGCATATTGGCTACCACAGTTCTGGCAGTAAAAAGTTGATTTAACTTTGGCCATTTAGCTTTAATTTTTCCCGCTAATAACCGAAATCTTTTTTAATTGCATCAGCTTTTGCAAGCATAAAATCGGTATCTAGAAATGCTATTTTTTCCTGTCCGTAAGCGTTTTGATAGGTGCGCATCGCTTTCTTGGGATTTCCGGTTTCTTCCTCGTAGCGGGCTTCAAAAAAAGTTCCCAGCATAGTACCCGGATAATTATCGTAAGCCAATTTGCTTAATTCCTTATAATCATCCCATCTTCGGGTTTTTTCTATCGCGTTATGAACAGCCATAAAATCTTCTAATCTTATTTTCTTCTGAATATTGAAAAGCTCATTGATACTGGCATATTTATCGGTTAGAAATTCAACTGAAGATACCGATGTTTGCAATAGAAGTTCGTTATAATCTTTTTGACTAATAGGCCGGTAAACGCTAAACATACTTTCTAATGCAGAAGGTATTGCTTTTCCAACAAGGGAATAATGCGTGGCATTTTCAAAATTATCAAACTTATAAGTCACCAAATCGTTTTCTATAGCTGCAAGTTGTGAGTTTAGATCTTCAATTCCCTTTTTTAACTGTGGAATATCAGAAGTTCCCGTAGCCAGATAAATCCATTTTTTAGTTTCAGATTTGGCTAAATTACTGCTGATGCGATCTGCCATTGGTGGTGCTAGATCTGGGCTAAGATTAATATAGCCGTCAAAAATAGGATCGGGTTTTAATAAATAATAATTAATAAAATTCGCGGTATAATCGTGGCCCGCAATTACCCTAAAATCAGCAGTTCGATATTTAGTATCTAAATGCTGCATAAGTTCCATTCCCAGGAATTCAAAAAAGGCTGCGCCTTTATCTGCCGGAAGAAAATTTCTCTCGTCGTAATAAGCATCGTCCATACGGGTTTTGCTTTGGTTGACACCAACTACAATCATTTCGGGTGCATCTTCCCAATAGGAAGCATAATCTACGTTACCCGCCATAGGCTCAAACAGGTAGTCACCATCTAACACAAGAATTACAGGATATGTTTTTTCGGTATTTTCCTCGTAGTTTCGTGGGAGTTGAATCTTGATTTCTCTTTTTTCACCGAGCTTTTCGGAAGAAATCGTTTCGTAAAGAGTTTGTGCTGAGCTCAGTAGCGGTGCCACTAGCAGCACAAAAATTAGTAATTTTTTTACCATAGGTGTTAGGCTTTGTTTAACCTACACAATATATATATTATTTCTGACGGTTGAAAATGGGAAGAAATATAAAAGATAATCCGCCTAAAATGAGCACCATTACAGTTTGAGTTCCCCATGTGAGCCATCCAAATGCTTCACCGCTTTGTTTTGAAATCCCAAAAAGCATCAAAATTGCGCCAATTGCTACAGGATAAACTCCAATTCCGCCATTTGTGGCAGAAATGGCAAAAGAACCTACTACAAAAGCAGCCATGATTATTGAAAACTCAGTATTTTCTAATCCTGGTATTGAAAATACAATAACATAAAACATTAAAATATACATCAACCAAATGAAAAGGGTATGAAAGATGAAAGCCCATTTTTGTTTCATTTTTAGAATACTGCGCATTCCTTCTAAAAGGCCCTGGGCCATTTTTTTTATACGTACCAGGAAAGAAAGTTGAGATCTCTTGATAATCTGAAGTCCTAAAACCCCTAATAATATCAGCACTAAAAGAATTCCCACGCTAAATAATGGATTAATTTCATTGGCTTTAAAATAAGCGAGAAGGTGTTCGGTTTGAAGAAATAAAGTAATGGCTGTTATACTAAGCATCACAATAACATCGGCTATTCTTTCAGAAATAATGGTTCCGAAAGCTTTTTCAAAAGGGATTTCCTCATAAGTAGAAAGACTGGCAGCTCTAAGTACCTCGCCAGATCGTGGAATTCCGAAGTTAGCTAGGTAGCCAGCCATCACCGCCATGAAACTATTGGCCAATTTGGGTTTGTAACCCAGGGGCTCCAGCATAAATTTCCAGCGGTATGCACGGGAAAGGTGAGAAAGACCTCCGAAAAACATAGAAAGTAGCAAAAACCACGGATTAGCCGTTGAAATATTTTGCCATAATTCCTTTCGTTCCTGGGGAGTAGCACTTTTAAGAGAATACCAGATTAAAAAAACTCCCAATAATAATGGGAGTACGATTTTAAGTATTTTAATTATCTTTTTTTTCAACTGATTAACTCAAGAGATTGGTTTGTTCGTTAGGGAAAACCAGGGAAGGTTTAAAAGCTTTTGCTTCTTCAAAATCCATAATTGCGTATGCGATAAGAATTAAAATATCGCCTTTAGCAACTTTTCTTGCTGCAGCACCATTTAAGGTAATCTCACCAGAATTTCTTGGTCCCGGAATTACGTAAGTTTCTAAACGCTCACCATTGTTGTTGTTTACAATTTGAATTTTTTCGCCTTCAATAATATTCGCAGCTTCCATAAGATCTTCATCTATGGTAATGCTTCCAATATAATTTAGATCGGCGCCAGTAACTTTTACTCTATGAATTTTTGATTTTACTACGTGAACTTGCATAGATTATTCTTCGTTGTTTAAGGCAATATTATCTATAAGCCTAATATCGCCGGCATAGGCCGCTATAAAAGCGCGGTAATTATGGCCTTTTCTTTTTCGGTTAATTTTTTTTAAAGTCTGGGTATTTGCAATCTCAAAATATTCCAATTTTAAAACTGGATGATTTTTAAATTGTTCTTTTACCCAATTTTCTATATAATCTGCACTTTTTGTGCCAAATAGTTCCCTTGTTTTTAGGAGGGTCTGGTAAATAAACGAAGCTTTTTCTCGTTGTTCTAAATTTAATCTTTCATTACGTGAACTCCTAGCCAAACCGTTGTCTTCTCGTAAAATGGGACAGCCTATGATTTCTACTGGAAGCCCGGCTTTTTCGGTTAATTTTCTTACAATCTGTAATTGCTGAAAGTCTTTTTCGCCAAAAAAAGCTTTATGTGGCTCTACTATTGTAAAAAATCTTTTTACAATAGTTCCTACCCCGTCAAAATGTCCGTTTCGGTATTTTCCTTCCATTACCTGATCCAAACCGTCAAAATTAAACTGCTCAGAACTTATATTTTCACCGTATAATTCGTTAGCTGTGGGCGTAAAAACCCAGAGGTTGTCACTGGCTTCTTCCAGGAGCTTAATGTCTTGTTCTAAAGTACGTGGATATTTCTCTAGATCTGCAGGATTGTCAAATTGTGTTGGATTAACAAAGATGCTGATAATCACCCGGTCACAAGTTTGTAAAGCCTGTTTTACCAAAGATAAATGGCCGTGGTGTAAAGCACCCATTGTAGGAACTAAGCCAATGGTTTTAGCTTTAGATTTTTCGGCTTTTATGGCCACTTTTAAAGGGGTTTTTTCTTTGAAAACCTGCATTTTATTATAAAATTAACAGCGTGCAAACTTAATATATTACCAGCAATCTGCATAAATTTTTGTAATTTTGCGTGTTTTTTGTTCGCAATCGCAATTAAAGCAATCTATTTATGAAAGATAAGAGGATATTGTACGTATCATCTGAAGTTATTCCTTACCTGCCTGAAACCGAAATATCATCCACGTCTTTTGAAGCCGCAAAAATGGTAAATAATATTGGAGGGCAAATTAGAATTTTTATGCCCCGGTTTGGTAACATCAACGAACGTCGCCACCAGCTACACGAAGTGATTAGGCTGTCGGGGATGAATTTGGTGATTAATGACCTGGATATGCCGTTGATAATTAAAGTGGCTTCAATCCCAAAGGAGAGAATGCAGGTCTATTTTATAGACAACGAAGATTATTTTAAAAGAAAAGCTACTCTTACCGATGAAGAAGGTAATATGTTTGACGATAACGACGAACGAGCCATCTTTTTTGCTAAAGGAGTAATAGAAACCGTTAAGAAATTAAACTGGTCTCCCGATATTATTCATGTTCACGGCTGGCTGGCATCTTTGCTTCCGCTATACCTTAGACGTTATTATGGAAATGAGCCATTATTTAGTGGTGCAAAAATAGTTACCTCCATATACAATCAAGACTTCGAAGGAACGTTAGATGAGAATATGCAGGAGAAAGTTTTGTATGACGGGATGGAAAAAGAAGACATAAAACATTTAAAAACCCCAAACTACGTTAATTTAATGAAGCTTGCGGCAGATCATTCAGATGCTATTATTACTGCAGGAGAAGACCTCCCTGAAGATCTATCAATATATCTTGGCAAGCTTAATAAGCCGATACTTCCCTATAAAAACAGGGAAGAATTTAGCCAGGCTTATCAGGATTTTTACACTAACGAAGTTTTATCTGAATAGAAATTTTTATCGAATGAATTTAATGAGAATGATGTACAAAACAGCAACTATATTTGTTGTTGTTTTTGCTTTTGTGGCCTGTGATGATGAATATAGCACCGTTGGCGGTGAAATTATAGAAAACCCAAGTAACCTTGAGCGGGAAGAAGTTGAAGTAACCGCTTACAGTAAGAAACTAAATTCAGTGCAAACCAACAACCTGGGAAATCATTTACTTGGCGTTTATAATCACCCGATCTATGGTCAAACCACGGCCAGTATCCTTAGCCAGATTTCCTTGCCTACCAATAATCCAACTTTTGGAGTAGAACCGGAGCTTGATAGTGTGGTTCTAACTATCCCCTATTTTAGTACAGAAGGAGATTCAGACGAGGAAGGTAATGTTGAATATGCCTTAGATTCCGTTTACGGGAATACGCCAATAAAAATTTCACTTCAGGAATCTAATTATTTTCTGAATACTTTAGATCCTGAAGCCGATTTCCAGGATAGCCAAAAGTATTATTCAGATCAGCAGGAATTATTTGAGGAGAACCTTATTGGAGATATTATCTATGAAAATGAAAATTTTATACCCTCTCCCCAAGCCATCGTTTCTTATGAAGAAAATGATGAAGGTGAACAGGATACTATCGCTTCTGGTCCAGGTTTAAGAATAAAACTACCGGTAGAGTATTTTAAAAAGAAAATTATCGATAAGGAAGGTTCCAGTGTGCTTAGTAATAATAACAATTTCAAGAACTATTTACGCGGAATGTTTATTAAAGCCGAAGCAACTGCTGAAGATGGCACTATGATATTATTTAATCTGCAGGGCGGTGAGGCCGGGATTGAACTTTTTTATACTACTGAAGTTGAAACTACCAATGACGATGGTGATACTGAAACGGTAAGGGAGCCCAGAAGCTACGACCTTAATTTTGGAAGCACTATTGTAAATACATTTTTAGGCGAATACCCCACAGATGTGTTGCAGGCTATAGAAGAAAGTGATGAAGATTCAGGAGCCGAAAAACTTTTTCTTAATGGAGGAGAAGGAAGTATGGCTGTTATCGAGCTATTTGAAAATGAAGAGCAAATAGCAGCTTTTAGAGAAAATGACTGGTTAATTAACGAAGCAAATCTTACGTTTTACGTAGACCGGGATTATGTTGCCGGTATTGATGAACCAGCTCGTTTGTATGTATACGATTTAGATAATAATAGAATTATAGCCGATTACAGTTTTGCCATGAACTTTGTGCAAGACGGTAATGAAAATAATCCATCTACTTCGCTTACTTCTTTCTCTACACCTTTGGAAATTGATGAAGATGAAAACGGAGTACGTTATAAACTCAATCTTACTCAGCATGTAACTAATATTATTGAAGACGATGCAGACAATGTAAGATTAGGAATAGCTATCACCCAAAATATCAATATCACTAATAACTCAGCGGTTAGAAATACTGAAAATGTAAAGTTCTATCCTGCGATGGGCATTATAAGTCCTAAGGGGACTGTTTTACACGGTAACCTTTCCAGTGACGAAGAAAAAAGATTAAAACTCAGAATTTACTATACCGAAATCAATAATTAAATAATACCAATATACTATGTGCGGAATTGTAGGATATATTGGGCATAGGGATGCTTATCCCGTTGTCTTAAAAGGACTCCAGAGATTGGAATATCGTGGATACGACAGTGCAGGGATTGCGCTTTATGATGGAAAGGAACTTAAACTTTGTAAAACCAAAGGGAAAGTTGCCGATCTAAAGGAAAAACTTGAAAATACCATTACTACAAATGGAAATGTGGCTATTGGGCATACACGTTGGGCAACCCACGGGGTTCCAAACGATGTAAATTCTCACCCGCATTACTCAAATTCAGGAGATATTGTAATTATCCACAACGGAATTATAGAAAATTACGATGCGCTTAAGAAGGAATTAAAAACTCGGGGTTATACTTTTAAAAGTGATACCGATACCGAAGTTTTGGTTAATCTTATAGAAGACGTAATTATTAATGAAGACGTTAAACTTGGGAAGGCAGTTCAAATTGCATTAAATCAAACTGTTGGTGCGTATGCAATTGCCGTCTATAACAAAACCAAGCCCGATGAGATCGTGGTAGCCCGTTTAGGGAGCCCGCTAGCGATTGGAGTTGGAGAAGATGAGTTCTTTATCGCTTCAGATGCGTCTCCATTTATTGAATATACCAATAATGCAATTTACCTGGAAGACGGGGAAATGGCTGTGGTAAGAAGAGGAAAAGAAGTTAAGGTTAGAAAGATTAAGGATGATACTCTGGTAGATCCATATGTTCAGGAACTTCAACTTAATCTTGAACAGATTGAAAAAGGTGGTTACGAACACTTTATGCTCAAGGAAATTCACGAACAACCCACAGCGATTAAAGATACTTATCGTGGTAGAATGTTACCCGATGAAGGCTTAATAAGAATGGCCGGGGTAGATGATAACCTTGAACGTATTGCCAATGCAAAACGAATTCTTATCGTAGCCTGCGGAACCAGCTGGCACGCCGGTTTGGTAGCCGAATATATTTTTGAAGAACTTGCGAGAATTCCTGTAGAAGTAGAATATGCTTCAGAATTCAGGTACCGTAATCCTATTATTTCAGAAAAAGATGTAATTATAGCAATCTCTCAAAGTGGGGAAACTGCCGATACTATGGCGGCTATAAAACTCGCCAAAGAAAAAGGTGCTTTTGCTTTTGGAGTTTGTAACGTGGTAGGTTCTTCTATTTCCAGGGAAACCCACGCGGGTGCTTACACTCATGCTGGGCCTGAAATAGGGGTGGCTTCAACAAAGGCTTTTACTACGCAAATTACTGTCCTTACTTTAATGGCTCTAAAACTTGCAAAACATAATGGTACGATCTCTAATACGGATTTCATGACCTATTTGCAGGAAATGGAGCGTATTCCCTCCAAAATTCAAAAAGCATTGGAAGGTGATGAGCATATAAGAATGATTGCCGATATTTATAAAGACGCCAGAAACTGTTTGTACCTGGGGAGAGGATTTAACTTCCCGGTTGCTTTAGAAGGCGCGCTTAAATTGAAAGAGATTTCTTATATACACGCTGAAGGTTATCCTGCCGCCGAAATGAAACACGGCCCAATTGCACTTATAGATGAAGAAATGCCGGTGGTGGTTATTGCAACCAAAAAAGGACATTACGAAAAAGTGGTAAGTAATATTCAGGAAATAAAATCAAGAAGCGGTAAAATTATCGCAATCGTTACTGAAGGTGATACTGAAGTACGCGACCTTGCCGATCACGTAATTGAAGTACCTGAAACTTTAGAACCATTAACGCCACTTCTTACAACAATTCCGCTTCAGTTATTGTCGTATCATATTGCGGTTATGCTTGGGAAGAATGTAGACCAGCCAAGGAATTTGGCAAAATCGGTTACGGTGGAATAATTTTTCCGATTAAATAAATAAAAAGATCCCTTTTGAATTTTTTCAGAAGGGATTTTTTGCTTCAGAATGATGCTTTAAAACTTATTTTTACCGGCTTTGAGAATGAGCAAAAAAGTTATTTTAAGAGAGGTATGATTTTATTAAGAAAAAACTATCTTTGCAGCCTGAAAATACCCTTGTACTATTTTAACACATTGTGAATTATTACATTGAGTATTTCAGATATTTTAAATACGAAAACATTAAAGAATTAAATAATGTCTAAAGTAACAGGTAAAGTTGCCCAAATTATTGGCCCTGTAGTTGATGTTGTGTTCGACTCAGAGAATGCTGAATTGCCAAAAATCTACGATTCTTTGGAAATCACCAGAAAAGATGGTTCCCTTCTAATTTTAGAAGTGCAATCTCACATTGGTGAAGAAACAGTGAGAACAGTATCTATGGATTCTACCGATGGTTTAAGCCGCGGGGTTGAAGTAGTAGCAACAGGAGCGCCTATTCAAATGCCGGTTGGTAAAGAAGTTTATGGCCGTTTGTTTAACGTGGTAGGTGATGCTATTGACGGACTCGGGAATTTGCCTAAAGCCGGAAAAGCTGGTATGTCTATTCACAGGGAAGCGCCAAAATTTGAAGACTTATCTGTTTCTACAGAAGTTTTATTTACCGGGATTAAAGTAATTGACCTTATTGAGCCTTATGCAAAAGGTGGTAAAATTGGTCTTTTTGGTGGTGCCGGTGTTGGTAAAACAGTACTTATACAGGAGTTAATTAATAATATTGCCAAAGGTCACGGTGGTCTTTCGGTATTTGCCGGAGTAGGAGAGCGTACTCGTGAAGGGAACGACCTTCTTAGAGAAATGCTTGAATCTGGTATTATAAAATACGGTGATGCTTTTTCTGAATCTATGGAAGAAGGCGGATGGGATCTTAAGAAGGTAGATAAAACTGCTATGCTTGATTCTAAAGCAACTTTCGTATTTGGACAAATGAACGAGCCACCTGGAGCACGTGCTCGGGTAGCACTTTCTGGATTAACCATTGCTGAGTATTTCCGTGATGGGGCCGGGGAAGGCCAGGGGAAAGACGTACTTTTCTTCGTAGATAATATTTTCCGTTTTACACAGGCCGGTTCAGAGGTGTCTGCACTTCTAGGGCGTATGCCTTCAGCGGTAGGTTACCAACCAACTTTGGCCACAGAGATGGGTGCGATGCAGGAGCGTATTACTTCAACTAAAAACGGATCTATTACTTCTGTACAGGCGGTTTACGTACCTGCAGATGATTTGACAGATCCCGCGCCGGCAACAACTTTTGCCCACCTGGATGCTACAACAGTACTTTCACGTAAAATTGCCGAACTTGGTATTTATCCTGCGGTAGATCCTTTGGAATCTACTTCAAGAATTCTTACTGCCGATATTTTAGGTGACGATCATTATAAATGTGCACAACGTGTAAAAGAGCTTTTACAGCGTTATAAAGAATTGCAGGATATTATTGCTATTCTCGGCATGGAAGAGCTTTCTGAAGAAGATAAGCTTGCGGTATCTCGTGCAAGACGTGTACAACGCTTCCTTTCTCAACCTTTCCACGTAGCCGAGCAGTTTACCGGTTTAAAAGGAGTTTTGGTTGATATTAAAGAAACCATTAAAGGATTTAATATGATTATGGACGGGGAATTAGATCACCTTCCGGAATCTGCCTTTAACCTTAAAGGAACCATTGAAGAAGCGATCGAGGCCGGTGAGAAAATGTTGGCTGAAGAAGACTAATTTATTTAGTATACAGTTCTAAGTAATCATTATACACAAATTTCTGTGTTGTTGCTGAAAACTGTAAACACAAACTAAAAAATATGTACTTAGAAATAGTAACTCCTGAAGCGGTAGTTTTTAAAGCTGATGTTGATGCAGTAAAAGTTCCCGGTCACGATGGGGAATTTCAAATGCTGAACAATCACGCGCCTATAGTTTCTACATTGGTTGAAGGTGAAGTTAAAATCCAACTTGCTGCCTCTAATAAAGAATTAGACGATGAACTTTCTGAAGAATTCAGAAAGGATTCTGCAAACAGCAATATTCTTTATTATACCATTAAAGGTGGGGTGTTAGAAATGAAAGACAACAAAGCCATTATTCTGGCCGATTAACATTCAGGATATTTAATATAGAAATAGCCGGGCAATTGTCCGGCTATTTAGTTTTGCGTGTATTCCAGAATATCTCCCGGTTGACAGTCTAAAACTTCGCAAATAGCCTCTAAAGTAGAAAACCGTATTGCTTTTGCCTTCCCGGTTTTTAAAATAGAAAGATTGGCGGCAGTAATACCAATTTTATCCGCCAGTTCATTGCTCTTCATTCCGCGTTCTGCCAGTATTTTATCCAGATTTATAATGATGGGCATAACTAAACGGTTAATTCGTTTTCTTCTTTTATAATTCTGGCTTGATCAAAAATTTGGGAAAGGAATATTAGAAATAAGCCTATAGCTATTACAAACCAAAAATCAAAAAGTTCAAAACTTAACTCCAAACGACCCTGAAATATAGTTTTGAAAACAAATATGGAAAGGGCATCAACAATAGTTATTAAGATGATTAACTGACCAATTAATTTGAAACTTGCAATCTGAAGGCTCGTAAATAATGGTCTAAAAATTAGATCTTTCATTAAATTCTTGAATAAATACAGGATATAGATCCAAACTCCACTTGATGATAATTCATACGCTAAAGAGGTGTATAGGGCATTTTTAGATTTGATTTTAAATTCTTCCGCATCTCGTAATATTTCCAGGATATCGCCTGGACTAATAAAGATTGCATAGAGTAAAAAACCAAATAAAATTATCCAACCTATAATCATTAAATAATAAGCAATACTGAAAATGTTCTTTAGCCATTCTGAGGATTTCATTCCTATTTAATTATCGTTTTACGATAACAAACTTATAATAAATTATCGATAAACAATAAATTTATAAGATTAAATTGATAAATTATTTTCAGCATTTTAAGAAGTTTGCTAAGAAACAAGGTTTTTAAAATGATTAAAAATAAGAAGCTATTAAATCGGATTGCTTTAGGGGGTTAAACCTTGCTTTAGCTGTAAAACTTAAATAATATCTCTTATATTTGCGGGGAACGGACTTTTTGAGAGAAAATATATGCTAGCAGCAATACTTTTAGGTTTTTTATTCGCAATATTCCTGGTTTTTGCAGGAAAGTTCTTCAGGGGGAAATTAGCCGTTCTTTCCGCACTTGTTCCGGGTGGCCTTTTTGCATATTTTGCAAGTTTTATTCCGCAGATAAGTTCCGGGGATATAATCCATAAAACCTATCAATGGGTCCCGGCATTTGGAGTAGATCTAAGTTTTAAATTAGACGGGCTCTCCTTACTTTTCACCTTAATGATCACAGGAATTGGTTTCCTGGTTTTCGCATATACCGCATCTTATTTAAAAGGCCACAAATACCTTGACCGTTTCTACGGATATCTCAGTCTATTCATGGCTGCGATGCTTGGTTTGGTGCTTTCAGACAATCTTATTTCACTTTTTGTTTTTTGGGAATTGACCAGTATAAGTTCGTTTTTCTTAATTGGTTTTAATAATACGAATCCGGCTTCAAGAAAATCGGCTCTAACAGCTTTGGGAATTACCGGTTTTGGAGGGTTTTTCCTGTTGGCAGGGGCTTTATTGCTAGGTAGTATCACCGGTACTTACAGCATTTCTGAAATGCTAAGTATTAAAGACACTATTGCCGGAAGTGAATATTACATCCTGGCGGTTATCTTTATTTTTGTGGCTGCATTTACAAAATCTGCACAATTTCCATTTCATTTCTGGTTGCCAGGGGCGATGAAAGCGCCAACTCCGGTTTCGACTTATTTGCACTCGGCCACGATGGTAAAAGCGGGAATTTACCTGCTTATGCGTTTTACTCCGGTTTTGGGAGATTCGCAATTCTGGAATACGACATTGATAATTGTGGGGGGAATCACAATGGTTTACTCCGCAATTCACGCTCTTTTTAGAACCGATCTTAAAGGTGTTCTGGCGTATTCTACTATTTCAGCACTTGGAATACTGGTTTTTTTAATCGGTTTAGGAACAAAATCGGCTTTTCTTGCGGCAGCTGTGTTTATCATAGTTCACGCGCTTTATAAAGCCACCTTATTCCTTGTAACGGGAATTATAGATCACCAAACCGGTACACGGGATGTTACAAAATTAAGCGGATTACGAAAAATCATGATGCCGGTAGCGATTGCCGGTATTCTGGCAGCAATTTCCAGTGCAGGTATTCCGCCATCGGTAGGTTTCCTCGGAAAAGAACTTACGTATGAAGCCAGTTCACACGCTGAAACCTTTACGATTATAATTGTAATTGCGATTGTTTTGACAAAAATATTATTGCTTTGGGCCGGTTTTGTAGCCGGAATTAAACCTTTTGTAGGTAAACTTCCCGAAGCGCATAAAGAGGTAAAGGCGCCCGACTTTTTAATGTGGGGACCGGCAATTATCCTTGCTGTTTTGGGAATTGTTTTCGGGATATTCCCAATGCTTATTGAATCGGCCCTGGTCAAACCGGTGGTTTCTTCTTTAGGCGCAGATGCTTCAGAATATCACCTGGCTTTATGGCACGGTTTCAATACTGTTTTGCTATTAAGTGGAATTACAATCGCAGTTGGAATTCTGTTATATTTCTTCCTGAAGCCTTCAGTAAAACTGGAAAACAGGATAGGAAAGCTGGAATTTATTTCTCCAAAAAGCCTAACGGAAAAGGGAACACATTATTTCAGCGTTTTCTCAGCATTCTGGACTAACGTTTTTCAGAATGGATATTTACGAAACTATGTCACCACAATCGTTTTGTTCCTCGTGGTATTAGTGGGATATGTTATGTTTGGAAATCCAACCGTGTTAATAGACTATCGTCAACTTTCTGAAGTTACAGCTTATGAACTGGCGGTAGTAATTATATTAATTGCCGGAGTTTTCTACACTGTATTCACAAAATCCAGGCTTGCTGCAGTTGCCGCAATGGGAGTTGTTGGCTTGGCTATCTGTTTGATCTTTGTTTTCTACAGTGCACCCGATTTAGCGATGACGCAATTTTCAATTGATACTTTGACAGTTATTCTGTTTGTATTGGTACTTTATAGATTGCCAAAATATCTTACCCTTTCAGATTATAAAATGCGAATTAGGGACGGAGTTTTATCCGTGGCTCTTGGAACGGTAATATGTTTGTTGGCCTTACAGGTGCTTGCGGAACCTACAAATAGTGAAATTGGTGATTTTTACGCCAAAAATGCCTATATCCTGGCGCACGGAAAGAATGTTGTAAATGTAATCCTGGTAGATTTCAGGGGTACTGATACGCTTATGGAAATTGCAGTATTGTCTATCTCAGCCATTGGAGTTTTTGGATTGCTAAAATTGAGATTAAAAAGTACAGACAGGTCGCAATAAAAGAATAAACAAGTCGGTGTTTCCCGGCTTCTGAAAAATTTATATAAATGAAAACCTTAATATTAAAAACAGCTTCTAATTACCTTTTGCCGTTATTACTGGTGTTTTCTGTTTTTATCTTATTGCGCGGGCATTATTTGCCCGGTGGTGGGTTTGTTGGAGGACTAATAGCTGCAATTGCTTTTGTTTTGCATGCTTTTGCCAATGGACTGGATAACACCAAAGGTCTTCTAAGATTCCACCCTGGCTTTTTAATGCCTGTTGGTTTGGGACTTGCTTTTGTTAGCGGTTTAGCGCCGGTAATTGGTTTAGACGATCCTTTTATGACGGGTCTTTGGTTTCCGGAACCCTTTCCGGTTATTGGAAATGTGGGCTCGGCCTTATTTTTTGATATTGGGGTTTACCTGGTGGTAATTGGGGTCACACTTACAATAATATTTACAATTTCAGAATCAGCTTAATTTATGGAAATTCTTTTAGCGATAATTATTGGGGTTCTGTATGCCGCAGGTATTTATATGATTCTGCGCAGGAGTTTGGTGAAACTCATTATTGGAATTATTCTTTTAGGTAACGGGGCCAACCTGCTTATTTTTCTACTTGGTAGAATTACAGAAGGTGCACCACCAATTATTCCTGAAGATTCCGAGGTTTTTTTAGAAGCCTATGCAGATCCTGTTCCGCAGGCATTAATATTAACCGCTATCGTAATTAGTTTCGGTTTACAATCTTTTGCAATTATTCTTGTAAAAAGAGCCCACAAAGTAGTGAAAACCGATGATCTGGACGAAATGAACGCAACAGACGAAGATTCATGACACAACAATTAATATTATATCCTTTATTGCTGCAAATGCTTTTGGCTATCATCCTAATGTTTTTTTGGAGGAAGATAAATGCACAACGCATAATAAGTATGTTTGGAAGCCTTGCGCATCTCGCAGTTAGTATTACTGTTTTTGCTTTTATCTGGAATAATGGAACTCAAACGGTACAGGCCGGGAGTTGGGAAGCTCCTTTTGGGATCACCTTTATTGCCGATACTTTTTCTGCAACTATGGTTCTGCTAACTTCTATTGCCGGTTTAGCTGTTTCCATATTTTCGTCGGGCTCAGTGATTGGTGATAGGCTGAGATTTGGGTATTTTCCCATTTTTCATTTCCTACTTTTAGGACTTACAGGAGCCTTTTTAACCGGGGATATCTTTAATCTCTATGTTTGGTTTGAAATTATTATTATAAGTTCTTTTGTTTTAATTACTATTGGTGGCGAAAAAGCGCAGTTAGAAGGTGCGGTAAAATATTTTACGCTGAATTTTCTCGCGTCCATGATCTTTTTAACGGCAATTGCAGTGCTTTACGGTTTAACCGGAAGTCTAAATATGGCCGATCTTGCGAATAAAGTAGCGGCGGTAGAGAACCGGGCTCTGGTAGAAATTACCGCCATTTTATTTCTAATTGGTTTCGGGATTAAATCGGCTATTTTTCCTTTATATTTTTGGTTACCGGCTTCATATCATACACCGCCTTCAGCAGTATCGGCTATTTTTGGAGGCTTGCTTACTAAAGTTGGGGTCTATGCCTTAGTTAGGGTCTTTACTTTAATTTTTGTAGATGATGTTTTCTTGGATCAAATTCTGTTGGTGCTGGCTATTTTCACCCTGTTTAGCGGGGCATTAGGTGCTCTGGTTCAGAATAATATTAAAAAAGTATTTTCCTATTTAATCATTTGTCACATTGGTTATATGATTATTGGTTTGGGAATGTTTACTGAAGTAGCTATTGCTGGGACAATTTTCTACCTGGTACACGATATTATTGTGAAGACGAATCTATTTATGATTAGCGGACTTATTTACAGAATAAAGGGTTCTAATAGCATGCGGGCTTTAGGTGGATTTTATGCCAATTATCCTAAGTTGAGTTTGTTGATGTTTATCCCGTTATTTTCATTGGTTGGAATCCCGCCTTTATCTGGATTCTGGCCTAAAATATCTTTAATTACCGCCAGTTTTGAATCCGGAAGTTATTGGAGCCTGGCCGCAATTATCTTTGCAAGTTTTATTACCTTGGTAGTAATCGCAAAGCTTTGGGCCGAAGTTTTCTGGAAAGATGCTACTGAAATTCCTGTAAGACCAAAATTCAGGTATTTTCATGCAATCAAAAATATAAAGAGAGTTCAGATAATAGTACCTATAGTTTTTTTAAGTCTGGTATCCTTATATATAGGTTTTGGCGCAGAACATATTCAAACGCTTTCAGCCAGAATTGCATCAGAATTAATGGATAACCAACAATATATAGACGCAGTACTTAATACACAAACACCCGAATAATGAAGAGCAGGTTTGTATCCAACTTATTACTCACCTTTGTATGGGTAGCCCTTACCGGAGATTTTAGTTTCCAGAACTATATCTTTGGATTCATCGTTAATTTCTTTATTCTGTGGGTGATAACAAGAGGAAATAGTGATGCCCGCTATTTTACTATTATTCCTAAATTAATCGCTTTTTTCTTCTTCTTTCTCTGGGAACTTTTTAAAGCGAACCTGCAGGTAGCCTACGAGGTTGTTACCCCAAACTTTGGAATGAAACCGGGAATAGTAAAAGTACCGCTTACCATAAAAAGCAACCTTGGGATTACATTTTTGGCCAATATGATCTCCCTTACCCCGGGAACCCTTAGCCTGGATGTCTCTAATGATAAGAAAGTGCTATATGTTCATGCGATGTATGTAACCGATAAAGAAGAATTTATCAATAGTATTAAAAACGGATTTGAAAAACGTATTTTGGAAATATTGAGATGACGCTAACAGATTATTTATATTATATTATTCTGCCAATCCTGGCCTTTTCGGTACTTCTAATAGTTTACCGATTTATAAAGGGACCCAGTATTGCCGATAAAATTATTGCACTAGATGTGCTTATCACAACCGGTATTGGAATTATTGGAGTTTACAGTATTATCCACGGAAGGTCTACATTTTTAGATACCGCAATGATCCTGGCTTTAATTGCATTTTTAAGTACCGTAGCTTTCTCATATTACCTTGAAAAAAGAAACAGAAAGAAATGAGTTCAGTAATTATAGTAATATTAGTCACTTTAGGAACCTTATTCGTGCTGCTTTCAGCCATCGGTCTTGTAAGAATGCCAGATACTTATATGAGGATTTCGGTAAACACCAAGGCGGCAACGCTGGGGGTTGGTCTTATCCTAGTGGGAACTGCAGTTTTCTTTAACGATCTTTCTACAACTTCACGCGCGCTCGTAATTATTCTTTTTGTTTTTCTAACCGCCCCGGTAAGTGCGCATTTAATAGGAAGAGCATCTTATTTTATGGGAGTTAAACTCTGGAAAGGTTCTGTTATGGACGATCTTAGAGGGAAGTATCAAAAAAATTCCCACGTACTAAAAAGTGAAATAGATGATACTCCGCGTAATAATGTAGACCATTCAAGAAGTGAGGACGATATTGTAAAGTAATTTTCATTCTTTTTTATCATCCTTTTTTCTATTTCCTCTTATCAGTTTCTTTTCCAGCATCCCGAAAAAGATATTTATAACAACGATTATTACACAAATTATAAGGAGCTCGGCATACATCTGCAATGCAGCAAGGCAGCCGGCCCCGGCACTACACCAAATGGTCGCAGCCGTAGTTAAACCTTTTACATTTTTTCCGTGTTGAAGAATTGTTCCCGCGCCAATAAAGCCAATCCCGGTAACAACCTGCCCTAAAACCCTGGTAATATCTACAAATTCTTCTCCCCGAAATTGCATTGAAAGTAGTATAAAAACACAAGCTCCCAGGGCAACGAGAGCATTAGTTTTTAAACCCGCACTTTTGCCGGTGAATTCCCTTTCTATCCCAATAAAAAGTCCGGCCATGGCCGCTAAACCTATGCTAAGACTAAATTCTGCCAGTTCCATATATTTTGCTTGCTTAAAGTTGTAATTTTGAGGTATGCAATTACCTTTAAAATTAGCGAAAAGTTTAGAGAAGAGAAAAGAGGAGAATGCTCTACGTAGTTTAAAGCAGAATGCTCAATTAATAGATTTTTCGTCAAACGATTATTTAGGCTTGGCTTCATCTGAAGAAATTTACCAGGGAGCACATCAAATAGTAAAGGAGAATAATCTTTTTAAAAATGGTGCCACCGGGTCCAGGTTACTTTCCGGAAACCATAAACTTTATGATTTAGCAGAAAATTTCCTTGCCGAATTTCATCAAACTGAAGCTGCACTTATTTTTAATTCCGGCTACGATGCTAATATTGGATTTTTCAGTTCAGTGCCGAAACGTGGAGATTTTATTTTCTATGATGAACTCGTTCACGCTTCCATAAGAGATGGAATTTCAATGAGCAACGCCAAGGCTTATAAATTCAGTCATAATAATATTGAAGATCTTAAATCCAGGCTGAATAGACTTCCAAAAGCTGAAAATTCAGAAATTTATCTCGTAACCGAATCTGTCTTTTCAATGGATGGTGATATGGCGGCGCTAAAAGAATTAGCGAAAATTTTAGAGGAATTCGGCGCTTTTTTAATTATAGATGAAGCTCACGCTACCGGAATTTTTGGAGAAAAAGGAGAAGGTCTGGTTCAGGAATTGGGAATTCAGGAGAAAGTTTTTGCCCGTTTAAATACCTTCGGAAAAGCTCCTGGATGCCATGGCGCGGTAATTTTAGGGAACAAGGATTTAAAAAATTACCTGGTAAATTTTTCCCGAAGTCTTATTTATACCACGGCTTTACCGCCACATTCGGTAGCCACAATTTTAGCGGTTTACCAACAATTTAAAACCGAAATTCCGGAAACTCAGCAGTTAAAAAGTAATATCCGATTTTTTAAAGAAGAGATTATAAAAAATGATCTACAAAAAAGTTTTCTGGAAAGTAATTCAGCAATTCAAAGCTGTATAATTCCCGGAAATCAGCAAGTGAAGAATATTGCAGAAAGTTTGAGAAAAGAAGGTTTTGAAGTAAAACCAATTCTTTCGCCAACCGTTCCAAAAGGCAGTGAACGACTCAGGTTTTGCCTGCATTCTTTTAATTCTGAAAATGATATCAGCGAGGTTTTAAAAAATCTCGCTAAATTACTGCCAATCAATCTGCATGATGCTAGAGTTGAAAATTAGCAGTAACAGGATCAGATATAAGGCAATGCCTATTTCCGGTTTTGGAATAAAAAAAACAATCAAATGAACACGTTTGTAAACATTGCCAGGTTTCAATATTCATCGGAAGCGCAAATTGTAAAAGGAAAATTACAATCTGAAGGTATCGAGGTATTTCTGGTAGATCAGGTGCTTATTGATACCGATCCTATGGTGAGTCAGGCAATTGGAGGCATAAAACTTAATGTTCGTGCAGATGATGAGGAACGGGCCCGTGCAATTTTAAACGAAATTCATAATTATTCTCTGGACGATGATGGAAACCGGGTGGTTTGTCCTAACTGTGACAGCACGCACGTAGAAGTTTACACGCATATTAAAGATGTGCGTTCTTTCTTTGCTTTTTTATTTTCATTTCTCACCTTCGCTCTTCCAATTCACTACAAGTACGATTATCACTGCGAAAATTGTGAAGAGAAATTTACTTTAAAATGAGCCCAATAAAAGAATTTATAAAATATGAAGCATAACTATTTTATTACCGGAATAGGCACCGAAGTAGGAAAAACCATCGTTTCAGCAATCGTAACCGAAGCCATCGAAGCCGATTACTGGAAGCCTATACAAGCTGGAGATCTTGATAATTCCGATAGGCATAAAGTGCAAAAATTGGTATCGAATAAAAATACCGTTTTTCATAAGAATAGTTTTGCACTGAATATGCCAATGAGTCCGCACGCAGCGGCTGAAATTGATGAAGTTAAGATCACTTCAAAAAAAGTAAAACGTCCTAAAACAAAAAATAATTTGGTGATTGAAGGCGCCGGAGGTTTACTGGTGCCCATCAGTGATAAAGAAACCATAGCCGATTTAATGCTGAAAGAAGATCGAATTATCCTAGTGTCCCGACATTATCTGGGCAGTATAAATCATACTTTGCTCACGGTAGAAGCGCTAAAATCCCGCGGATTGAATTGCTTCGGAATAATTTTTTCCGGCGAAGAAAATAAATCTACTGAATCGATTATCGAAAAAATGAGCGGCCTTCCCATTCTTGGAAGAATAGAACAAGAACCTTATTTTGACCAAAATGTAGTCAAAGAATACGCTGAAATTTTTAGAGAGAAATTGAAGTAAAAATAGCTCGTCATTACGAACGGAGTGAGTAATCTCTAAGTCGAATTTCACCATTTGGCAGATTGCTTCTCTCCATCATAATCGGAATCGCAATGATGCTTAACACCTCATAATAAAAATAATGAACCTAACCATCCGCGACCAAAAACACCTTTGGCACCCGCTAACCCAACATAAAATTTCTCCTGAAGCTTTACCCATTGTAAAAGCAAAAGGCAGCATTCTTTACGCCGAAGACGGCAGGGAATATATAGATGGTATCGCTTCCTGGTACACCGCGATGTACGGGCATTGTAACGAATTTATTACCGGGAAAGTCGCAGCACAAATGCAAAACCTAGATCAGGTAGTTTTTAGCGGGTTTACCCACGAACCTGCGGTAAAACTTTCAGAAGAATTGATAAAGATTTTACCGGGGAATCAACAAAAATTGTTTTTCAATGATAATGGTTCCACGGCTACCGAGATCGGAATAAAAATGGCTTTGCAGTACCACCATAACAGGGGGAACAATCGAAATGTGATGCTGGCGTTCGAAGAGGGTTTTCACGGAGATACATTTGGCGCGATGTCGGTTTCCGGACTTTCGGTTTATAACGGTGCTTTTGAAGAACATTTTATTGAGGTATTGCGAATTCCGGTTCCGCTGGGAGAGAATAATTCAGAAGTTATATCGCAGTTAAAAAAGCTTATTTTAGAAAATAATATCGCCGGATTTATCTACGAACCTTTAGTGCAAGGTGCGGCGGCAATGAAAATGCACGACGTGGAAGGATTAAATGAAATTCTGAAAGTTTGCAAGGAAAATGACATAGTTTGTATAGCCGATGAAGTGATGACCGGATTTGGTAAAACCGGAAGTTATTTCGCTTCAGATTATATGGAAACCAAACCCGATGTAATGTGCCTTTCTAAAGCACTAACAGCCGGATTGTTACCAATGGGTTTGACCACCTGCTCGCAAAAAATCTACGATGCCTTTTATGATGAAGATATTTCAAAAGGATTGTTTCACGGTCATACCTATTCTGCGAACCCGCCTGCTTGTGTTGCAGCGATTGCAGGGATAGAATTGCTGGTTTCCAAAGAAATTCAGCAGAAAATAAAAGCAATAATAAAATCGCACCAGATTTTTGATAAAAAAATCAGGGATCATCCAAAAGTTACCAATTGCAGGCAGCTGGGTGTTATCTATGCTTTTGATCTCAATGTGAAAATGGAGCGTTACGGCAATCTTAGGAATCAACTTTTTAAGCACTTTATGGATAACGGCGTGTTTCTAAGACCGCTGGGCAATACTATATATATTTTGGCACCATTCACCATTTCGCAAACTCAATTGAATATAATCTATTCGGTTATCGAAGATCTGCTGGAAAAATTTTAGTAATAAAATTTATAAGTGGCTTAAAAGCAAAGCTTTAATTAGTTACATTAGAATTAAAATTTTGCGATTATGATGCATCCGGATACAGAGCTGCGTTTTATAAATGAAAAAGTGGGATATGGCGTGGTGGCTACCAAAATTATTCCTGAAGGTACTATTACCTGGGTTCAAGACGATCTAGATCACGTTTTTTATAGTGCCCAGATAGAAAGACTTCATCCTAAAAGTTTACAAATGCTGGAAAAATATGCTTTTCGCAATCGATTTGGCGATTTGGTGCTCTGCTGGGATTTGGCGAAATACGTAAACCATAGTTTTAATTCAAACTGCTTTTCAACTGCCTACGGATTTGAAATTGCGGTTAGAGATATTGCCGTTGGGGAAGAGCTAACCGACGATTATGGATATCTCAATCTTGATGAAGCTTTTGAAGCTCACGCAGAGAACAGTTCCAGAACAAAGGTTTATCCAGACGATCTGGTTAATTATCACCAGGAGTGGGATGGGATTTTGCAAAAATCTATTCAAAAAGTAGAAAAAGTTTATCAGCCCCTTATAGATCTTGTTCCTGAAGGAATTCAGTTAGAGCTGCAAAAGATCCTTTTAGGGGAAAAAGAGATGGATTCTATTTTGAATCTTTATTATCAGCGTTAAGTTTCCCGTAATCTTATCTAATTTCAATGAATATTTTTAAGCTGAATATTTAGCGGTTGATTCAACAGACCGTATTTTTGCTGAAAAATAATCGCTTTTGAAATCACCGATATTTATTTCTTCACTTGGTTCTATATCTGCCCTGGGGCAATCCCCGGCAGAAATATGGAGCAATTATAAAAATCAGAAACATTTTATTACCAAAAAAATATTCGGTAAAGCCGAAGCTTTTGCCGCTTTTTTACCCGATAATCTGAAAGCTGAAATTGAATCTCTTAGAAATGAAAATACCAATTACAGAAAATTAGACGATTCGGTTTTGTTCGCCATCTTTTCCGCAAGAAAGGCTATTAAAGATGCAGGTTGGGAAAATGAAAATAATATCGGGATCAATATCGGAAGTTCACGTGGCGCCACGGGCTTATTTGAAAAGTATCATAAAGAATTTATAGAAACCGGGAAGGCTGTTACACAAGCTTCGCCTTCAACTACTTTGGGAAATATCTCTTCCTGGGTTTCACAAGATCTTCAAACTGAAGGCCCTGAATTTTCGCATAGTGTCACCTGTTCTACGGGATTGCACGCCGTTGTGAACGCGATTGCCTGGATGCAGGCCGGTTTTACCGATAAATTCCTTGCCGGGGGGAGCGAAGCAGCACTTACACCTTTTACTATCGCCCAAATGAAAGCTATGAAAATCTATGCTTCAGAAGAACTTGACTTTCCATGTCGTGCTTTAGATATGGTTAAAAAGCGAAATTCTATGATTTTGGGAGAAGCTTCAGGAATATTGGCACTTCAGAATAAAGATTCAGAAAAAACAATCGCTAAAATTACCGGAATTGGTTACGCGACCGAAACTTTAAAACACAGCGTTTCAATTTCAGAAAAAGGAGAATCCTTGCAAAAAGCAATGAAAATGGCTATTGGTGAAAAAGAGCTTTCGGAAATTGATACAGTGGTGATGCACGCCCCAGGAACTCTAAAAGGAGATCTTTCAGAAGTTAATGCGATAAAAGCTGTTTTTGGTGAACACACACCGGCAATGACAAGCAATAAATGGAAACTTGGCCATACGTTTGCCGCTTCGGGAATACTTAATTTGGAGCTGGCAATATTAATGTTTCAGTATCAGGAATTTATTGAAGTTCCTTTTTCAGAAATTAGTAAATTACCTTCAAAACTTGAGAATATTTTGGTGAATGCGGTAGGTTTCGGCGGCAACGCTGTTTCTATACTGGTAAGCAGGAAATAAAGCTTTTTACAAAGCTTTGAAAACTTTCTGCGCTGAAGGCCTATTAAAGCGCAGTTTTATTTATTTTTGAATTCAAATCTTATTTTATGGCTACAAGACATAACTGGACAAAAGAAGAAATCCTCGAAATATATAACAAACCTTTAATGGAGCTGCTTTACGAAGCGGCTACAATTCACCGTGAACATCACGACCCTAACACGGTACAGGTTTCAACTTTACTTTCTATAAAAACCGGGGGTTGCCCCGAAGATTGTGGCTATTGCCCACAGGCAGCGAGATACCATACCAATGTAGAAGGTAACGACCTTATGAGCGTAAACCAGGTGAAAGCCCAGGCTTTGCGCGCAAAAGCCTCTGGAAGTTCACGTGTTTGTATGGGCGCGGCCTGGAGAAATGTAAAAGATGGGGAAGAATTTGATTCGGTTTTAGAAATGGTGAGAACCATTAATAAACTTGATATGGAAGTATGTTGCACCTTGGGAATGATTACTGAAAACCAGGCGCAGCGACTTGCAGAAGCAGGTTTGTATGCTTACAATCATAATTTGGATTCTTCAGAAGAATATTATAAAGAAGTGATTTCTACACGCGGATACCAGGATAGATTAGATACCATCGGAAACGTTAGAAAAACCAACGTAACAGTTTGTAGCGGCGGAATTATAGGAATGGGCGAAAGTGCAGACGATCGCGCCGGAATGTTGGTTGCTTTATCTACTTTAAGTCCGCAGCCGGAATCTGTGCCGATTAATGCTTTAGTTCCTGTTGAAGGAACTCCAATGGAAGAGCAGGAGCCGGTTTCTATCTGGGAAATGGTAAGAATGGTAGCAACCGCCAGAATTGTAATGCCTGAAACGCAGGTAAGACTTTCTGCCGGAAGAACGCAAATGAGCAGGGAAGGACAGGCTATGTGTTTCTTTGCCGGGGCAAATTCGATCTTTGCCGGCGATAAATTGCTTACCACTCCAAATCCTGATGTAAGTGAGGATATGGAATTGTTTAAATCTTTAGGTTTGAATCCGCAAAAAGCATTTGAGAAAAAAGAACAGCCAAAAAGTGTTTCAGCTGAAGAATCTCAGTATCAGAATTTAGGCGAAAAACCAAAATGGTCAAGACCGGGACATAAAATTGAGCGTAATTTAGAGGCACAGCAAAAGCGAAAAGCCAAGGCGTAAAAATTCATAATATTGAAACTGAATCTGCAAGACATACCGCGGGTTAAAGCACTTTCAAAAGAAGATTTTTTGAAAGATTATTTTATTCCCGAAAAACCGGTTGTTTTTGAAGAACTTTCAGCCGACTGGCCGGCAACCAAGAAATGGGATTTTGATTATTTTCGTGAAAAAGCCGGGGATGTTGTAGTGCCGCTTTATGATGGAACACCTGCAAAAGGCAGGCAAAGTTCTCACGGTCCTGCAAAGAAGATTCCTATGCGGGAATACATAGATATTCTTGAAAATGGTCCTACAGATCTTAGGATGTTCTTCTTTAATCTGCTGCAAAATTGTCCCGAGTTTATCGAAGATTTCCAATATCCTGACCTTGGTGTGAAATTCTTTAAAAAACTGCCAGTGTTATTTGTAGGTGGTGAAGGCAGTAGCGTGGTGATGCATTATGATATGGATCTCGCTAATAATTTTCATTTTAATTTTATAGGTGAAAAAAGAGTGATTTTATACCCACCGTCTGAATCGAAATTTTTGTATCATGTACCGCATTCCATAGTTAGTATGGAAATAATTAATATGGACAATCCAGATTTTGAAAAGTATCCTGCACTCGCCGGGGCAAAAGGCTTGGAAGCCCAGTTAAAACACGGGGAAGCACTTTATATTCCCAGTAAATGGTGGCATTATATAAAATATGAAACTGCCAGTTTATCAATGACCTTAAGGTCTTTACCTCAAAAGCCTGGCCGTATTGCCCAAGTGCTTAAAAATTTAATTATTACCCGAAATTATGACAATTTAATGCGTAAGATTAAAGGTCAGGATTGGATAGATTATAAAAATAGAAAAGCGATTGAAAACACGCACAGAAGTGCCGGAATTGAATGATGAAGAACGAAGAAAGCTTACATTTAGAACCTATACCAAGGCTCAAGAATATTTCTAAGAAAGAATTTTTAGAAAATTATGTTAGGCCACAAAAACCTGTGGTAATAGAGAATTTGACAGACGACTGGCCGGCTAAACAAAGATGGAATTTAGATTATATTAAAGAAGTGGCGGGGGAAAAAGTGGTGCCGCTTTATGACGATCGCCCAATAAATTCAAAACAGAAATTTAACGAGCCCCATACCGAAATGAAGATGGCAGATTATATAGATCTGCTCAAATCCCGGCCTACCAATTACCGTATTTTTCTCTATCATTTGTTGAAAGAAGTGCCCTCTTTACAAAAAGATTTTAAGTTTCCAGATCTTGGAATTCGCTTTCTCAAGCAGCTGCCAACCTTATTTTTTGGTGGAGAGAATTCTAAAGTGTTTATGCACTACGATATTGATTTTGCCAATATTCTTCATTTTCATTTCCACGGAAAAAAGCGCTGTATAATTTATCCGCCTACCCAGACCAAATATCTTTATAAAGTTCCGCATGCTTTAATTTCCCGGGAAGATATAGATTTTAATAAACCCGATTTTGATAAATTTCCCGTGCTTAAAAAAGCAAAAGGTTATGTAACCGAATTAAACCACGGCGAAGCTTTATACATGCCCGAAGGTTACTGGCACCAAATGACTTACCTGACGCCCGGTTTTTCTATGAGTTTAAGGGCTACTCCACGCACAATTACCAATTTCTCTAAAGCGGTTTATAACTTGGTGGTAATGCGTAATTTTGATAATTATATGCGGAAATTAAAAGGGCAGAAGTGGATAGATTATAAAAATGAAGAGGCTGTTAAACGAACGCATAAAAGGAATAAGGTTTGATTAAAAAAATTTCTTGATTTTTCTTCGTTGCGAGAAGATGGCAACCCACGGGGCAATCTTTTTTAGTAATGCAATCAATTTATTTAAAACAATAGATCGCAGCGCTTCGTTCCTTCACGCGCGCTTACGTTTCTATAGGTATGTATTCGAATAATCTACCTGAGCTACTCTAATAACTCGTTTGTTGTTTCATACACCAAATTACTTTCATAGCCTTTTCGAAGCAGGAAATCGGCTAATTTGCGTTTCTTTTTGAATTTTTCGGTTTCTGTGATGAGCCTGAGTTTCTTTTCAGCCTGTTCGTATAAAGTTGCGGTGTATTTTTGCTGATCTATTTCGGTAAGCGCGATTTTGATAATGGGGGCGGAAATTTCTTTAAATTTCAGTTCCTGTTTGATCTTGATCTTTCCCCATTTTTTTATCCTGAATTTCCCCCGAACAAAACTACGCGCGAACCGTTCTTCATTTAAAAAATTTTCCTGCATCAATTCCATAATAATTTGCTCCTGGGCAGCGGGGATCATATTCATTTCTCTCAGTTTTTCTTCTACTTCTTTATGGCAACGATCACGGTACGCGCAAAACTGCATCAGTTTTATGGTTGCTTCTTTTACGGTATAAGATTGTTGAGATTCTTTCAAGATCTATAGTTCACAGTTTGAGGTTCAAAAATAACTTAAAAATCAGGAATTTTGCTAGAAGAGTAAGGAGTAAAATTTCAGAATAGGGCATAAAAAAACGCCTTCCGAATTAACGAAAGGCGTTTATTTTAAAGGATTTCATTTCCTTCTTTATCGTGAAAATGATATTCCATGTACGTGTAAGCGTCTCTTGGTAAAATTTTAACCCAGCGCTTATGGTCTAAAAACCATTGGGAGCGGGGAGATGGAAAGCCTTTAGTTAAAAAGGCTGCAATAAATGGGTGCGCACTCAAAGTGATCTTTTTATGATCTTTCTTTATGAGTTTTTCGAGGTCGGTTTTTATTTTGTTTATTAAAAGTATTGGTGCTTCAATTTCACCAGTTCCGTTAGGATTGTCCTCCCGGGTTTTAATATTCATTTCCGGCCTTACGCGTTGTCTTGTAATTTGTATCAACCCGAATTTACTCGGTGGCAAAATTTTATGTTTTGCACGGTCGTCACTCATTTCGTTTCTAAGGTGATCAAACAGGGTTTTGCGGTTTTCGGCTTTACCCATGTCTATGAAGTCTACCACGATTATGCCGCCCATATCACGCAATCTTAATTGCCGGGCTATTTCTGTGGCGCTAATCATGTTCACCTCTAATGCAGTATCTTCCTGGTTTCTGGATTTGTTAGAACGGTTACCACTATTTACGTCTATAACGTGCATAGCCTCTGTGTGTTCTATTACCAGGTAGGCGCCTTTGCTCATAGAGACGGTGCGCCCAAATGAAGTTTTTATTTGTCTTTCGATACCGTATTTTTCAAAAATTGGAACATTAGATTGATATAACTTAACAATCGATTCTTTACTCGGGGCGATTTCGCCCACATAGTCTTTAATTTGTGTATAAAGCGTTTCGTCGTCTACAGTAATAGAAGTAAAAGAGTCATTAAAAATGTCTCTCAACAGGGAAGATGCCCTGTTTAATTCTCCCAGAACTTTAGAGGGATGATGTGGCTTATACATCTTTTTGCACATTCCTGTCCAGCGATCCATCAAATTTTGAAGATCTCTGTCTAGTTCTGCTACTTTTTTGCCTTCGGCTACGGTTCTTACAATAATCCCAAAACCTTTGGGTTTAATGCTTTTTACCAATCTTTTTAACCGGTCTTTTTCTTCTTTGCTTTCAATTTTTTGTGAAACTGAAATTCTATTAGAAAAAGGCACCAGTACAATATAACGACCCGCAATAGAAAGCTCTGAGCTTATCCTGGGGCCTTTGGTAGAAATAGGTTCTTTTACAACCTGAACCAATAGCGACTGATTTGACTTTAAGACATCTGTTATAACGCCGTCCTTGTCAATATCCTTTTCGAATGTAAAATTCTTTAAGGAATAATCTTTTAATTTACCTGTGCTTACACGTTTTATGAACTTAAGCATAGAAGATACCTGGGGGCCAAGATCGTGATAGTGTAAAAAACCATCTTTCTCGTAACCAACATTTACAAATGCTGCATTTAACCCTGGTACAGCTTTTCTAATTTTAGCAATAAAAATATCGCCAACATTAAATTTGTTGCTGTCTTCTTCCTTGTTGAGTTCAATAAGTTTTCCATCTTTTTGTAAGGCAAAATCTACAGCAGAGGTTCCGGACCGTATAATTAATTCTTTGTCCACTCTATTAGATTTTTGTCCCGAATAAGTCGGGATGGATTAAACATTATTTTATCACAGGTTTTTTAATCCTGAAGAAACCCTAAAACTTGTTAGGTAATAAGCAGGGTTTCAATTTCAATGAACGTTTTAAATAAAAAAAGTAGTATGAAACTACTTTTTCTTGTGGCGGTTAGCTCTGTTTCTTTTTTTACGCTTGTGCGTAGCTACCTTATGTCTTTTTCTTTTTTTACCACTTGGCATAGTGTTACTTTTTAATTAATAATTTATTTTATGAAGAAACTGGGCTTCAGTTTCAAATTACTTAACTTCAACGTTAGTTTTAACTCCTTCAACAAAAATCTTGGCAGGTTTAAAAGCCGGGATGTTGTGGGCTGGAATCTTAATGGTAGTGTTTTTAGAGATATTTCTTCCGGTTTTTTCGGCTCTTGTTTTTACAACAAAGCTTCCGAAGCCTCTTAAATATACGTTGTCTCCACTTTCTAATGAAGTTTTAACCTCATCCATGAAGGTTTCAATAGTAGCTTGAACATCACCTTTTTCCATTCCTAATTTTTCTGAGATGTTCGCTACAATATCTGCTTTCGTCATTTTCGTGCTATTTAATATTATAAATTGGGATTTCTGTTTTTTCAAGGGCGCAAATATAAGAATTAAATCTACAATATTTCAAGCCTAATTCATTAAATAATAACGGAATAAACTTTTAATATTGCACCAAGTCTATTTTATATATGGTATTCTCTAAAGTGTTGATTGATTGGTATTTAAAAAATAAGCGCGAATTACCATGGCGCAAAACCAGCGATCCTTATCATATTTGGCTGAGTGAAATTATGTTACAGCAAACTAGAATAGAACAGGGTTTGCCTTATTATATGCATTTTACAAGCGCGTTTCCCAGCGTTTTCGATTTAGCTGAAGCTTCGCAGGAAAAGGTGCTAAAACTATGGCAGGGTCTGGGATATTATTCCCGCGCCCGTAATCTTCACGAAACCGCTAAATATGTTGCGGAAGATTTAAATGGCATTTTCCCAGACTCATACAAAGAGCTCAAAAAACTAAAAGGTATTGGCGATTATACCGCGGCGGCCATTGCTTCAATTTGCTATAATGAACCTGTTGCGGTGGTAGATGGCAATGTTTACAGGGTTTTAGCTCGTTTTTTTGATATTGAAACCCCTATAAATTCCTCTGCAGGAATTAAGGAATTTAAAGCCCTGGCTTCTGAATTGTTGGATGAAAAAGATCCATCCAGTTTTAACCAGGCTTCAATGGAATTCGGGGCGCTTCAATGTAAACCCAGAAACCCGCTTTGTGAAACATGCCCTTTAAGTTTGGGTTGTTTGGCGTTGCAGAAAAATAAAATTCAGGAATTACCGGTTAAACTGAAAAAAGCCAAAGTAAAGAAGCGCTACTTTAATTATTTAGTAGTTTTTTCTGAAGAAAATAAAACGCTACTTCAGCAAAGAACAGGAAAGGGAATTTGGAATGGTTTATATGAATTTCCTTTAATAGAAACTGAAGAACCGGTAAGCGAAGGCGCTTTTCCTTCCGTAGAAAAAATTAATGAAATTCTTGGTGAGCAGGAATTGTCATTAGAACTTCACAACAAAAAACCGGTGGTTCATAAACTTTCCCATCAACATATTTATACTCATTTTTGGTGGGTTAAGGCTGAAAAAGTTGGGAAAGAGGGAATTCCTGTAAAAAATGTAAAAGATTATCCGGTGCCGGTTTTAATTGCTAATTTCCTTGAAGAAACGGCGCTGGAAACCTATTCCTTATAAATTGTTTAAAGTTTTATAGAGTTTAGCTTTATTTAGCAATAAATTTTTCAGTATTTTAGGGTGTAAATTAATAGCCATTTTGGGCTCAAAAATAATTAATAGAGATGACAGGTACATTAAACAAAGTAATGCTAATTGGGCATACGGGAGACGACGTGAAAATGCATTATTTTGAAGGCGGTGGCGCTATTGGGCGATTTCCACTGGCTACCAACGAGACTTATACAAACCGCACAACCAACGAGCGCGTTACCAATACCGAATGGCACAATATTGTGGTGCGTAATAAAGCAGCCGAAATTTGCGAGAAATACCTTAAAAAAGGCGACAAGGTTTTTATAGAAGGTAGAATTAAAACCCGTAAATGGCAGGATGACCAGGGAAATGACCGTTACACCACAGAAATCCAGTGTACGGAGTTTACATTTTTAACTCCAAAAGGAGAGAGCGAAGGCGGTGGAAATATGCAACAGCAAAATTCCCCTGTTCAAAATCAACAAAACACGTCTAAAAATAATAATTTTGCCGATCAGTCTATGGCAAAAGAAGAAGAGGAAGACGATTTGCCTTTTTAAGTTTAATTAAAACCCTGTCATTTGGATTCAGAACCTCCCAGTTTACTTTTGTTTTGGGCCACTTTTGATTTTACGCAGCTAATTAGCTATTTAGTTTTATTGCTGCTTTTGCTTTGTTCTGCCTTAATTTCTGGCGCCGAAGTTGCTTTCTTTTCATTAACTCCCGCCGATGTAATCACCGAAGACGGGAAGCGTAGCAAATCTCAACAAATTGTGGTTAATCTTTTAGATAAACCAAAAAAGTTGCTGGCTACTATCCTGGTTGCAAATAATTTTATAAACATAGCCATTGTATTGTTGTTTGACAGTCTGGCCGACAGGCTTTTTGGTGAGATGAATACCGTACTTTATGGCATTAACTTCAAATTTTTAATTGAAGTTGGGGTAATCACTTTTATTATTCTCCTATTTGGTGAAATTCTTCCTAAAGTTTATGCCAGCAGAAATAACGTGCTTTTTTCAAACTTTATGGCGCGGCCATTGAACTTTCTGGATACTATTTTTACGCCATTAAGCGGGCCAATGCGAGCGGTTACCATTTTTATGCATAGCCGTCTTGGTAAGCAAAGATCTTTTATAAGTATAGATCAATTATCGCAGGCTCTGGAGCTTACCAGTGAAGAAGATACCACGCAGGAAGAGCAAAAAATCCTGCAGGGAATTGTGTCTTTTGGAAATACCGATACCAAACAGGTGATGCGCCCAAGGATGGATATTTTTGCTTTAAATGAAAACCAGACTTATAAAGAAATTATTCCCGAAATTATAGACCGGGGATATTCTAGGATTCCGGTTTATCGTGAAAATATAGATAATGTAATTGGCATTTTATACGTAAAAGATTTGTTGCCCTATATAGATGAAAATTCTTTTGAATGGATCAGTTTGTTACGCGAGCCTTATTTTGTTCCCGAAAATAAAAAGCTGGACGATTTGCTGAACGATTTTAAAACCAAAAAGAATCATTTGGCGATCGTAGTAGACGAATATGGAGGTACCAGCGGACTTATCTCTTTGGAAGATATTATTGAAGAAATAGTGGGTGACATTAGCGATGAATTTGATGATGAAGATTTGGTCTACTCCAAACTTGATGAAAACACCTATGTTTTTGAAGGAAAAACTCCGTTAAAAGATTTCTATAGAATTGTTAAAATTGAAGATCCTCTTGCTTTTGAAGAGCGAAAAGGCGAAGCCGATACCCTTGCAGGATTTTTATTGGAAATTTCAGGCGGTTTTCCAAAGAAAAATGATGTGATTTACTTTTTGAATTATAGTTTTACGGTAGAAGTTTTAGACAATAAACGTCTTAAACAGATTAAAATGAATATTTCTCCGGTTAGTTGAAGTAAAATGTGATATGAAGGGATTTCTGGTAATTATATTGGTTTTAATGCTCGTAAGTTGCGGTGAGGAAGATTCCACTCCCAAGCCCCGTGCCTTTCTTTCGCTTAATTATCCAGAAGCTAAATATGAAGCTACCAATTTTAATTGCCCTTATAATTTTGAAATTAATAGCCTGGCCGAAGTTAAAGCTTCACGAAATAATATTCCGTGTTGGATAGATTTAGAGTATAAAGATTTAAACGGGACCATTTTTATCACGTATCAGGAGGTTAATAATAACCTGGATTCGTTGCTGGCTGATGCACAGAAATTACCGCTACAACATACCATAAAAGCTGATGCGATTGAAGGGGATGTCTATACCAATGAAATTCAGAACGTCTACGGGATGTTTTATCAAGTTTCGGGTGATGCGGCTTCCCAGGCGCAATTTTATCTTACCGATAGCGTAAATCACTTTGTAACGGCTTCAGCTTACTTCAGGACGAAACCCAATTACGATTCTATTATTCCTGCTGCCGATTATCTTAAAAAGGATATGAAACATATGATTGAAAGCTTCCGCTGGGAAAATTAATCTATGCGAAACCGGGTGGTTAAAAAAATCAATTAAAATTAATCTCTACTTTTCTTTTCTACTCTAAAGGAATAACGATTTTTGCAGCTTAAAATCGATAGAATATGCCATTAGAGAAATTAAAATGGGTCTACCTCATTTTGCTATCCATTGTTTGGGGAAGTTCCTTTATTCTTATAAAAAAGGGCCTGGTAGGTTTGTCTGCCATAGAAGTAGGTTCTTTTAGAATAATATTTGCCGCTGTTTTTCTAATACTTATTGGTTTTAAATCTATAATGAAGATTAAGAAATCCCAGTGGAAGTGGATGTTGTTAGTAGGTTTTTTGGGGAATTTCTTTCCGGTTTATCTCTTTTCTTTCGCTGAAACCGAAATTGACAGCGCAGTAGCTTCCATCCTGAATGCAACGACTCCTTTAATGACACTTATTTTTGGAGCAATGTTCTTTAAGGCAGTGTTTAATCAGAATAAAATAATTGGGGTGGCTGTTGGTTTATTGGGAACTGCCGGACTTATTTTAAGCGGTGCCAGTATAAACCCAGACCAGAATTACCTTTATTCGCTTTTAGTGATCATAGCGGCTTCCTGTTATGCAATGAATGTGAATATACTCAAAACCCATATGAGTGGTATTAGTCCGCTGGGTATTGCGGCGGGTAGTTTTACCGTCCTTCTAATTCCAACGTTGATGATTTTATTATTTTCAGGATTTTTTGAAAAAGATCTTTCCAATATCGTGCTTCATCATTCTATAGGCTATGTTGCTATTTTGGGAGTGATTGGAACAGGAGTGGCAATGATAATTTTTAATAAACTGGTGCAGATTTCAGATCCGGTTTTTACTACTTCGGTGACTTATACCATTCCGGTTGTAGCTTTAGGTTGGGGAATTTTGGATGGGGAAGTATTTAGTGCCTGGCAGTTGCTCTCAGCCTTTGTTATTTTAATAGGCGTGTTTATTGTAAATCGTTCTAAAAAAGTGTTTTCTAAGTTCAGAAAACAGGCTACTTAAATTAAGTAAGAACTTTTATAAAATAAAAGAACCGACCGTCGCTGGCCGGTTCTTTCTAACATTAATAAAAAATCTACTCTTGAAAATCTTCAGCTGAAACACCTTCGTTAACAAGGATTTCAGTAATATCAAATTCAAACGTTTGTGGGCCCGCGGCCTGGGTCATTTTAAAAGGAAATTTTACTCCTTCTACTTCCTGGTAGTCGCTATATCCTGTTGGGATAGACATTGTTTGTCCAGCCTGGGATATAGTTTGAACAGTTTGCATTTTTAGACCGCTGTCTACATTGTAGTAAGCTTTGTAATTATTACTAAGAGCAACAACATAAGCATCAGTGCCTTCAACGCTTTCAATTCCTTCTAAAGTGGCATCACCAACTTCTAATTCCGGAAATGGATTGGCGTCTATTCTTGCAGTTTTAATTTGATCTTCGGTATAAGGGATTTTTTGCCCCTGTGCCATTACAAATCCTGATTCACCATCAAATACCTGCTTGCTCATTACATTTCCGCCTACAGATACTTCTTGGTTTAACTTGCTGTCCGTCGTTCTTTTTAAAGTAAGGTTTAAAGCCATTCCCTGTACGCTGGCTTTAGCTTTCATAACCACACTTTCTACCTTTTCAACTGCATCGCGGCCTCCAATAGCTTCAATATAGTCTGAATAAACTTTTTCTACAGTTACAGAAGCGTCAACTTCTTTTGCTTGATGTTTTTCAACTTCTTCGCCTAGTTTATTATAATATTTAACCGGAATTGTTTTCCCGTCAAATTCTATTTTTTCCAGGTTTTCAGCAATTTCAGAAGCTTTTCCTGCAACAACAATTCTCATATTATCGGTTCGATAATATTTGTTGGCTACACGTTGAATATCTTCTGCAGCTACTGCGTTTATTTTTTCAAGGAAAGTTTCATAAAAATTATCATCTAAATCGTTCGTCTTTATGTTAAGTGCATAGTTTGCGATAGTAGATGGTTGTTCTAATCTTAATACGAAATCTCCAGCAAATTTACTTTTTGCATTTTCAAGCATTTCAGCATCTACAGGCTCTGTTTTAATTCTTTTTATCTCTTTTAAAGATTCTACAATGGCACTGTCAGTTACTGCATTTCTTACACTTGCCTGAGCCACAAATCTCGAAGCGTATTTATCTGCTCCTGTGCTTGTTCTTGCTCCATAGGTATAACCTTTGTCCTCACGTAGGTTCATATTAAGGTAACTTCCAAAGCTACCTCCAAGAATTTGGTTTGCTACTAAAACAGGGAAATAATCTTCATCTGACATTTCCAGATCTATCGTGTTTTGAAGTATTAATTCGCTCTGTACCGCATTTGGCATATCTACCAGGTTGATTTGAGTTTCATCAACATTGGTAACTTCTGGCAAATCCTGTTCATTCGGTGAACCGGCTTCCCAACTTCCAAAGTTTTTTTCAACTAAGTCTTTTACTTCAGAAGTTTCAACATCTCCCACAACAACAAGGTAAGCATTAGCGGGCTTAAAGTAACTGTTGTAGAATTTCTCAATATCTTCAAGGCCAACTTTTTCAGTATTTTCTACAGTGGCAAACTCACCATACGGATGATTAGCTCCGTAAGCTAAAGCCGAACTTACGCGGTTTGCGATAGAGCCTACATCTTTATTGATAGATTTTAAACTTTCAATTTGTTTATTCTTTTCTGCGTCAAATTCTTCCTGCGTGAATTTTGGTCTTAGAGCACCTTCGGCCATAAGCTCCATAACTCTTGGAAAAAACTTTGAAAGCGAACTTGCATACACTCTTTCGGCTCCAAAATTAATATTGGCTCCTAAGAAGTCTATTTCCTCGTTAAAATCATCTTTAGACATATTCTCTGAACCCGTTCCCATTAGGGAAGAAACCAGGTCTGCGGTAGCCGGTTTTTCTTCAGCGTGAGGTTTGTTGTCTATAATTAAAGAAGCAGAAACTCTTGGTAATTTATGGTTTTCTACTACCAAAACTTTTAAGCCGTTATCTAGCGTAAATTCATCTGGCTGCCCCAGGTTAATCTTTGGCGCCGGTCCCGCTTCCGGTTGTTTAGAACGGTCTACCTGCGCAAGTGCCGCTGTGGTCAAAAAGCAGGCTATAAATAATGTGAGTATATTAAATTTCATTCTATATGTTTTTTATATTATTCCTTTTCGCTTTCTGGAAGGTAATCTAACTCTAAACGTTGGTTTTCGTTAAGATATTCATTGGCTACCCTTTTAATATCTTCTCTTGTAATGTCTCGGTAGATTTCAATCTCTTCGTTAATAAGATCTGTATCCCCGTAAAGTACATTGTATGTAGCAAGTGAAGCAGCGATTCCCTGAATACTACTGTTAGAATTTACAAAACGGTTTTCAAATTTGTTTTGAAGTTTTTGATATTCTTTTTCAGAAATTAATTCGTTTTGAAGTTTGTCGATTTCTTCATCCATTGAAACTGCAAGAGTATCTAAAGGAGTTTCGCCTAAAGCAAGCGCACCCATTACATAAGTTCCGTAATCTTCCTGGGATCTTGGGAATGCCAATACCTGAAGCGCTGTTTTTTCTTCATCTACCATCTTTTTGTACATTCTGGAACTTCTTCCATCTGTAAGAATAGAAGAGATCATATCAAGAATATAAGCATCTTTTTCTTTCATAGAAGGAGTACGGTAAACAAATAATTTTGCCGGAATTTGAATATTGCTATCATATTCAGTTGCGGTAATGGTTTCGGTAATTGGATCCTCTTCGACTGAAACTCTTTCCACCTCGTTTCCTTCAGGAATTTCAGCAAAATACTTTTCAATCATTTCTTTGGTTTCATCAATTTCAATATCACCAGCCACAACTAAAGTAGCGTTGTTTGGGCCGTAATATTTATCAAAGAAAGCTTTAAATTCGTCCAACTCGGCAGCATCAAGGTCTTCCATTGTACCAATAACTGAATTTTTGTAAGGATGTTTATCAAAAACGTATTTATTGATGCCTGTAGAATAAATAATCTTTCCGTAAGGAGCGTTATCTATACGAGAACGTTTCTCTTCTTTTACTACTTCGTTTTGAGTTTCTACCCCGATATCATTAATAACTGGGTGTAACATCCTTTCCGATTCCATCCATAAACCCAATTCTAGGTTGTTAGAAGGGAAGGTTTCGTAGTAATAAGTACGGTCTTGAGTGGTGTTGGCATTATTGCTGCCACCATTTGCGGCCACAATATCAAACCATTTTCCACGCTCAATGTTCTCGGTACCTTCAAATAAAAGGTGTTCAAAAAAGTGAGCAAAGCCAGAACGACCATCTTCTTCGTCTTTAGCTCCTACGTGATACATCACTCCCACAGTAGCTACAGGCGCCGTGTTATCCTGATGTAAAATTACGTGTAATCCGTTGTCCAGGTCGTATTCGGTAAATTCTACCTCCTGGGCAATTCCTGCTGCGCTACAAACTAATGCAAAGGCAGCCATCTTTAAGTTTTTAATCATTTTTTAATAGATTTTTCATTAATGCATTGTATTAGTATTTGAATATCGTATTTTGTTACGGATAAATTGATAATAATAAAGAAATTACAGTATTTGTGCGAATAGTGTCAAAATTAACAAGCTATTAAGCTAAAAACCGGCACTTTTTTTAGAAATTTACTTTTGAAGTAATACGGTTTGAGGGACCGGGACTGGCATTTATCAATTTTATAACTGGTAAATGTGAGGAAAGTTCTTTAACCTACAAATCGTTTAATAAATAAACACCAACCAAAAGCTATGAAGAATTTTAGTGTTCCAATTAAATACAGTCTTATAATCGCAGTAGGGCTTATTGTGTATTTTTTAATTCTATCACTCTTTAATTTACATATTTATCCGTTGTTCAGTTTATTTAACGGGGTGATTATGGCTATAGGAATGTGGCTGGCTTTAAAAGCATATAGAAGTTCCAAAGGTGCAAAATTTAAATATCAGAAGGGCTTTATGGCGAGCTTGCTTACCGGCTTTAATGCCACTATTTTATTTACCATTTTTTTTGCTTTATATGCTACAGAGTTAAACCCAGATTTTTTAAATAATCTTATAAATATGTGGCGTACGGATTACGGAACCGATATTGGAATCGTACTTTTTGTTGTGGCGATTATGGGATTTGCTACCAGCCTGGTGCTTACTTTAGCTTACATGCAATTGTTTAAAAAATCCTGGAATACCAAAGAAGGACAGGAACATACCTATTAAAGTTTTTTAGGCTTTGTGAATTAATTAATTAGAAGTATATTTGCACCCGCTTGCGAAAAAAGTAAGCGTAAATTTTTAGCATAAATTAATTAATCACAACACTATGTATGCAATTGTAGAGATAGCAGGGCAGCAATTTAAAGTTGCAAAAGACCAGAAGGTGTTTGTTAACCGTCTAAGCGGAGAAGAAGGAGACAGCGTTTCTTTTGACAAAGTTCTTCTTACCGGAGATGGTGACAGCATAAACCTTGGCGCCCCGGCTATAGATGGTGCTCTTGTAGGAGCAAAAATCACCCGTCACCTTAAAGGAGACAAAGTAATTGTTTTCAAAAAGAAAAGACGTAAAGGTTACAAAAAGAAAAACGGTCACCGTCAATCTTTAACCGAAATCGTAATTGAAAGCATCGATGTAAAAGGTGGAAAGAAAGCTGCTTCAACTAAAAAAGAAGAAGCACCTAAGAAAGAAGCCAAAACTGATAGTAAATCGGAAGATTTAAATCAATACACCGTAGCTGAATTAAAAGAGATGGCTAAGGAGAAAGGTCTTGAAGGCTACTCTTCTATGAAGAAAGCTGAATTAATTGAAGCTTTAAGTTAAATATTAATCTACTTAAAACTAAAGTAAAATGGCACACAAAAAAGGAGTCGGTAGTTCCAAGAACGGTAGAGAGTCAGAATCCAAACGCTTAGGCGTGAAAATTTTTGGCGGTCAGGCAGCCGTAGCCGGAAACATCATTGTTAGACAAAGAGGTACTGCACATAATCCAGGTGATAATGTGTATGCCGGGAAAGATCATACTTTACACGCTAAAGTTGACGGTCTTGTGAAATTTTCTAAGACAAAGAATAATAAATCTTACGTTTCTATAGAACCGTTTGAAGCATAATTCTTAAACTCTTTATTGAGACAAAGAATTATTCTTAGAATTATACTAAAACCCCTTCCGAAATTCGGAAGGGGTTTTTTTGTATCTTTAATGTAGACTCTAAGTTTTATGTTATGAAATATATAGACGTTTTTCGCACCTCAGACCGCAATGAACATTCTATCATTAAAAATCTTTTTGATGATGAAAAATTAGATTACAGGTCTTACGGTGAGGCTACAGATAATGCCACCAATATTGGAGCCCTCGGTAACGACGGACTTAGAATTGAAGTAGCGGAAAGCGACAGGGAAAAAGCAACTGAAATTATTAGAAGAAGTGGTTTTCTGGGCCAAAGTCATAATATATCAAATCCCAAAAGAACAAAACCTCAAGTAGGTAAATGGGTATTTGTCTTGCTCGCCGCGCTGGTAGTACTTATTGCTATTATTTTCTTTGTCTGGTTTATGAGCGGGAATTAGAGAAGATATTGGTTAAAACTTGCTTAGATTCTGAAACAAGGATGACGTTTACTCGATAATCGAGATTTAAATGCTCCGGGCGCTTGCCTCCAAAATTATTCAATGTTCCTAAGGAATGCCTCGTGAGTTTGCTCCGAGGTAGTTTACTAAATAAAAAGACCTCACAGGTTTTGGAAACCTATGAGGTCTAAATTTTTAAAAAGAGATTTCCGCCTTCACGGAAATAACCTTATTAATATCTGTAATATTCAGGCTTATATGGGCCTTGTACTTCAACTCCAATATATTTAGCCTGGTAATCTTTAAGTTCGGTTAATTCTACCCCGATTTTTTCCAGGTGAAGTTTAGCAACCTTTTCATCTAAATGCTTAGGGAGCATATAAACTTCATTTTCGTATTTCTCAGAATACTTCCAAAGTTCAATTTGTGCCAAAGTTTGGTTGGTAAAAGAATTACTCATTACAAAGCTTGGGTGGCCTGTTGCACAACCAAGATTCACCAAACGACCTTCAGCTAATAGAATAATATCTTTTCCGTCAATAGTATATTTATCAACCTGGGGTTTGATTTCATCTTTAGAATTACCGTGATTGTTATTCAACCAGGCAACATCAATTTCATTATCAAAATGCCCAATATTACAAACAATGGTTTTGTCTTTCATCGCTTCAAAATGCTCTCCTCGAACTATGTCTTTATTTCCTGTAGTAGTAATTACAATATCAGCTTTTGGAAGTACAGTTTCAAGTTTTTTCACTTCGAACCCGTCCATTGCAGCTTGTAAAGCACAAATTGGATCGATTTCTGTAACGGTCACAATAGATCCGGCGCCTTTGAATGAAGCGGCAGTTCCTTTTCCAACATCTCCATAACCACAAACCACAACACGTTTTCCAGCAAGCATAACATCAGTAGCGCGACGAATAGCATCAACTGCACTTTCACGACATCCATATTTATTGTCAAACTTAGACTTGGTAACGGAATCGTTCACGTTAATAGCCGGCATTACCAAAGTTCCGTTTTTCATTCTTTCGTAAAGTCTGTGAACTCCGGTAGTGGTTTCTTCTGAAAGTCCGCGGATTCCCTCGGCAAGCTCCGGGTACTTATCAAAAACCATATTGGTAAGATCGCCACCATCGTCAAGGATCATATTCAACGGCTCGCGCTCTTCACCAAAAAACAGGGTTTGTTCTATACACCAGTTAAATTCTTCCTCGGTCATTCCTTTCCAGGCGTAAACGGGAATTCCAGCGGCAGCAATTGCAGCTGCAGCGTGATCTTGTGTAGAAAAAATATTACAAGAGCTCCAGGTTACATCGGCCCCTAAAGAAATAAGCGTTTCAATAAGTACTGCAGTTTGCACGGTCATGTGAAGACATCCGGCAATTCTGGCTCCTTTTAATGGTTGTTCATTTTTATATTCTTCACGCAGGGACATTAATCCCGGCATTTCAGCTTCGGCGAGTTCAATCTCTTTTCTTCCCCAATCGGCCAGGGAAATATCCTTAACTTTATAAGCGGTATACGGCACTGTTTTAGTCGACATATTATTATATTTGAATATTAGCAATTTTTTGTCTCACAAAAATAAGGAATCTATAACAAACCTACATGCCACTTTACAAAACAATAACAGTAAACCCGCATACTAAAGTCTTCATTTGGAAGGTAGAAGAGCCGTTTAAAAAACTAAGCGAAGGGATAGAATTAACCGAACATTGTAAAAACCGCGTAAACGGAATGAAATCTGAAATTCACCGTCGCGGATTTATGAGTATTCGCCATTTAATGGCCGAAGCCGGTTATGTAGACCAGGATTTGTTTTATGACGATTTAGGAAAACCGCATTTAAAAAACGGAAAAAACATTTCAATCACTCATTCTTTCAATTTTACCGCTATTGTTTTAAGCGATGAAAAAGTGGGGATAGATATTGAGAAGCGCCGTGATAAAATCCTCAAAATTGCCAATAAATTTACGCCGCTTAGCGAATATCATACCGTGGCAAATGAAGAAGCTTTAATAAGAAAACTCACCATTGTGTGGGGCGCCAAAGAATCTATTTATAAAATGTATGCTGAACCCGGACTTGGTTTTTTGCAGCATATTAATGTAACGGATTTTGATTTTGACGATGCTGAAACTACGGCTAAAGTTAACTTTAAGGGGAAAGAATCTTTTTATGAAATGAAATTCCTGGAATTTGAAGGTTTTACCTGCGTTTATGGCTGGGAAGAATCTCGAAAATCCGAAAATTAATGCGGAAATTTTATACTGAAATTTCCCTGGCTGCCACCAATGGAAAAAAGCAACTGGCCATCCTAGTTGACCCCGATAAATTTATTGAAGCTGAAACAGGATTTTATCTAAAAAAATTACCAAAAGAAACTACACATATTTTCGTTGGAGGTAGCACCGTTGATAAATCTAAAACCGAAAAAACTGTACATGCGATTAAAGTTGAAACCGATTTACCGGTAATCCTGTTCCCGGGAGATTATTCCCAAATTACAGAAATAGCAGACGCTTTGCTTTTTCTAAGCCTTATTTCCGGAAGAAACCCTGAATATTTAATCGAGCAGCAGGTGAAATCTGTAGAAAAATTAAAGAATAGTAAATTAGAAATTATTCCCACAGCCTATATATTAATAGATGGCGGGAAAGAATGTGCGGTGCAACGGGTAAGTGGTACAAAACCAATTCCGCAATCCCAGGTTGAAACCATTGTGAATACAGCTTTGGCGGGAGAGTTTTCGGGAAAAAAGCTTATTTATTTAGAAGCAGGAAGTGGAGCCGATTTCCCGGTTTCAGAAGAAATTATTGCCGAGGCTAAAAAAGCGCTCACAATTCCTTTAATTGTAGGTGGCGGAATTCGTAGTTTGGAGCAACAAAATAAAGCCTACAAAGCCGGCGCCGATATGATAGTGATGGGAACTCATTTTGAAACTAATTAAGCGTCATTCTGAATTTATTTCAGAATCTAATTTGTTTTAAATCGGGTATGGTTTAGTGAGAAAAATAAAACACAAAGGCTAAATTGTAATGTCAAGTTCCATAATAGTAAATTCAAAACTTTAAATTTGGCTTCCCGGTGGGTTGAATTATTATTCGTGCATTCGTGTCCTAAATCAAATTAAAATGAAAATTTCAGTAGAACTTACATTGAGTCCGTTGCAGGACGATTTTGAACCTAAAATCATTGATTTCATTAAAAAGTTAAGGGCTTCCGGATTAATCGTCAAGGAAAATCCACTAAGCACACAGGTTTATGGAGATTATGATGAGGTTATGAGCATACTGAATTCAGAAATAAAAGAGGTATTTGAAGCTATAGACCGCGGACTTGTCTATATGAAAATTGTAAAATCTGATCTTAGCGACTATGCAGCCGATTTTTGATTTTTTCTTTGATCAGTATTACGGGTATTCTACTTTATTTATTATCCTGGAAGTCATTGCGGTGATTTTCGGTTTTCTTTCGGTTATTTATTCCAAGCAAAACAACATTCTGGTTTACCCTACCGGCATTATAAGCACCACCATCTTTGTTTATTTGCTCTGGCAATGGGAATTGCTGGGCGATATGATGATTAATATCTATTATTTTTCAATGAGTATTTATGGTTGGTATATTTGGACGCGAAAAGTAGATGAGGAACATTACACGCCCATTACCAACACTACCCGAAAGGAGAACTGGCAAAGTTTATTTATTTTTATTGCCACCCTCATTTTTGTATTCGCGGTGTATGAATTTTTTGACAAATGGAACACCTGGACCGCTTATGTAGACACGTTTACCACCGCCATTTTTTTCGTGGGAATGTGGCAAATGGCCAATAGAAAAATTGAAAACTGGATTTTCTGGATTATTGGTGATGTTATTTCGGTGCCGCTCTATTTTTATAAAGGTTTTACTTTAACGGCTATTCAATATTTTGTTTTTACTATAATCGCTATTTACGGCTATAAAGCATGGCAGAAAAACTTGCGCAACGACCTTCGTCCGTCTTAAAAGTGGTTCTTTTTGGACCAGAATCTACCGGAAAAACAACCCTGACAGAAATGCTGGCAAAGCATTATAATACACTTTGGGTAGCAGAATTTATGCGTGATTATCTTCAGGAAAAATGGGATAAAGAGCAAAAGGTTTGCGAACCAAAAGATATGATTCCCATTGCTGAAGGCCAAATGAAACGTGAAAATGAACTCATCCAAAAAGCTAATAAACTACTAATTAGTGATACCGATCTTTTAGAGTTAAAGGTCTATTCTGAAGCGTATTACGATGGTTTTTGCGATCCTCAACTTCTTAAACATGCGTTAAACAACCTTTACGATTTGTACTTTTTAACGTATATTGACGTACCGTGGACGCCCGATGACCTTCGGGATAAACCAGAAGACCGTATTGGGATGTTTAAAAGGTTTGAAACTGCACTTAAAAACAGTAAAAAACCTTACGTAATTCTAAAAGGAGATTTAGATGATCGTTTTAAAACTGCGGTAAAGAAAATAGACGAACTTTTAAAAAACAAATAGACGTGGAGTTTAGCGAAATAGACATTTTGCAAATTGAGGAAAAAGGATTATCAACCCAGGAGGTTGAAAGACAAATCCAAATATTTGAAAGAGGAAATATAAAAGTAGATATTCAAAAGGCGGCAACCGTGGGTAATGGAATTTTCGCCTATTCTGTTGAAGATCAAAAAAAGTATATTCAAACATTTGAAGATCAAAAAGAACATTTAGACCTTCTAAAATTCGTACCCGCTTCCGGTGCGGCAACACGAATGTTTAAGGCGTTTCACAACTTCGCCAATGAATTTGATCCTGGAAATGAAGGCTTACGTGATTATTTAGACAGGAAAGAAGATAAGAGCCTGCAGTTGTTTTTTGAAAAAATGGATAAACTTCCATTTTACGAAACAGCATTTAAAAAAGCGAACGAGAACCATCCTGATTTTTCAGAAAAATCTAACGACGAGAGACAACTAATTTTGGTTAAAACCATGTTATATGAAAACGGACTTGGATTAAGCGATTTGCCAAAAGGTTTGGTTCCTTTCCACCGATATAGCGATTATACTGCTACCGCATTTGAAGAGCATTTACATAGTGCGGCAAAATATCTTTCGGTAAACGGTGTAACAAAACTACATTTTACCGTTGCTGAAGGTGATAAAGAAAAATTTGAAAAAGAATTTGAAAATATTAAGGAAAGGGTAGAAGAGGCTCATGACACTAAATTTGATATTTCTTATTCTTACCAGGATCCAAAAACCGATACGATTGCGGTAGATAAAGAAAATGATCCCTTTAGAGATGAAGATAACAGGATTTTCTTTAGACCCGGCGGGCATGGTGCATTAATAGAAAACCTGAATAAGCAGGAATCCGATCTTATATTTGTGAAGAATATAGACAACGTAGTGGTCAATACCAATTTGCCTAAAGTGGTAGAGATGAAAAAAATGCTGGGCGGCAAATTAATAGCATTACAAAACCAGGTATTTGAATATATGCAAAACCTGGATGGCGGGAATAATTCGGAAGCTAAATTAGATGAAATTGCTGAATTTTTGGAGAATGAACTTTTTGTAAAAGTAACTTCTTCTTTCAACAAATTCACCGGGGAAGAAAAAACCCAATATTTGTGTAAAAAATTAGACCGCCCCTTAAGGGTTTGCGGAATGGTGATGAACGAAGGTGAGCCCGGTGGTGGACCGTTCCTGATTAAAAATGAAGATGGCGAAATCTCGCTTCAAATTATTGAAGGTGCACAAATAGATAAAAATAATTCAGAACAATTAGAGATTTTGAATAATTCCACACATTTTAATCCGGTAGATATTGTGTGCAGTCTCAAGAACCACAAAGGAGAAAGTTTTGATCTTCATAATTACGTAGATAAAAATATGAGTTTTATCGCTGATAAAACCAAAGACGGAAAACCTTTAAAAGCCCTGGAACGGCCGGGCTTATGGAATGGTGGGATGGCTTACTGGAATACGGTTTTTGTAGAAGTTCCGGTAGAAACCTTTAACCCGGTAAAAACCGTTGCAGATCTTCTAAAACCTTCTCACCAGACCAAATAATTTAGTTTTGGACGAGCAACAAATAACACGGGAACTTAGTTTTAAAGCCGTGCGTAGCTCCGGTGCCGGCGGCCAACACGTGAATAAAACTTCCTCTAAAGTTGAACTTTATTTTGATTTAGAAGCTTCAGAAGGAGTTTCAGAAGAAGAAAAACAGCGGTTAATTAAAAAACTGGATTCCCGTTTAACTAAAGAGAACCTATTAATTCTGCATAGTGAAGAAAGTAGAAGTCAGCATAAAAATAAAGAACTGGTGATTTCTAAATTCTTTGACTTACTTCGCGAAAATATTAAGAAACCAAAACCAAGAAAGAAAACAAAACCTAGTAAAGCGGCAAAACTAAAACGCCTAAAAGCGAAAAAGATCAATGCCGAAAAGAAAGCCAGAAGAAATGATCCTTTAAAATAAGCGGGATGTTTTTCTACAGAAGTGTAGAAAAATTCTACATTAATTTACCTGCTTTTGGGGAATATCTAAAATGCTTAATAATTAAAATGTTAATTTCCAATAGATTAAAAACTCGGAGTTTAACTGGTATAATTTTTTATATACACCTATTGCTAAATTAATATTAAATATAGCAGCTTAAGATACTGTTGTATAATTTAGATTTTCGGAGAAAAAGAGACCTTAGGGTCTCTTTTTTTTGTTTCAAAAAAGCAGTAATTCTACATTTCTACATAATGTTCTCTTAAAAACCACATTTTTCTACATAACAAATTCCCAATTTAATCCTTATGAATTTATCAAACACCTTATAATCAATTGGTTAGTTTATTTTGTGAGACTTTGGTATAATTATTCCTTTGTACCTATCATATTTAAACCACAAACTTAAAACCTTATAATTATGAAAAAGTTAGGATTAACCTTAATGGCTGTGGCCGGAATGTTTTTATTCAGTCAAAATGCACAAGCTCAGGTTGAAGAGCCGGAAGAAATGGAGCAAATTGAAGGTGTAGAAGAAGCTCAGGAAACTAAAGACGATTATAAAGAAGTAGATGTCCTTGCACTTCCGCAAGCAATTAAAGATGCAGTAATGACCGATATGAACGGAGCTGTTGCTGAAGAAGCCTGGGTAAAAGAAAAAGAGGGTAAGAAAGTATATAAACTATCACTTAATGTAGATGGTGAAAAGAAGAAAGCTTACATCGATGCTGAAGGAAACTGGATCGAGAAAGAAGACAAATAGATTGACTAACTACTAACTAACCTTAGATTTCCGTTGGATAAATTTACCCTACAAACTTCCAACGGAAATTTTTTTTAAGAAATTTAAGCCGGAATTTAAGAGAAACCAACTCCTTCGGCACCAGAAAATAGCAAAAAGTAAGCAGAAAATTCTGTATATTTAGGATAGGATGCGAAACTTGAACGGTTTAAGACCAATGGGTCTGCTAACTAACACTTTTAACCGTTTGAGTTAAGTCGAAAGATTTATGATGATTTTACTTTAAGCAATCTGGAAAATGGATACCACCCAATGACACTTTTTAATAAAAATTTAGATTGTCATTGATAGAGACCTTTAACGAGGTCTCTTTTTTTATGCTTATTTTAAACCCAATGAATTTAAGATTGTTAAATTTGCAAGACGATTTAAATTAAGATCAATGACAAAAATTCTTATAGTTGAAGATGATGTCCCGTTTGGGACTATGTTGAAAACATTTTTAATCAAGCGCGACTATGAGGTTGAATTGGTTTTTTCTGGCTTAGAAGCTTTTAAGAAACTTAAAGCTAATTTCTTTAACCTTATTCTTTCTGATGTAAGATTACCAGATACCAGTGGTCTGGATATTCTAAAACAAGTAAAATTAGAAAATGCCGGTACGCAGGTTATTATTATGACCAGTTATGCTGAAATTAGTATGGCGGTAGAGGCTATGAAAAATGGTGCTTTCGATTATGTTTCGAAACCTTTTAGACCGGAATCTATTTTACAAACAATTAAAAATGCTTTAACCCATACACAGGTTCAGCCCGTTGCTGAAAAAAGACCTGAAAAAACACAAAAATCTGTTTCCTCACAAGGTGCGAGTTTTGTGAAAGGTGTTAGTGAAGCTGCGCTAAAATTAAGTGATTATATAGAGTTAGTTGCGCCCACCAACATGTCGGTTTTAATTATGGGCGAAAGTGGAACCGGAAAAGAACAGGTTGCCAAAAGTATTCATAAACAAAGTAAACGTACTGATGCTCCATTTATCGCGGTAGATTGCGGTGCTATCCCAAGAGAACTGGCCTCCAGTGAATTTTTTGGTCATTTAAAAGGATCTTTCACCGGTGCTATAAATGATAAAACAGGGCATTTTGAAGCTGCAAATGGTGGTACTCTTTTTCTTGATGAAATTGGGAACCTAAGTTATGAACTTCAAGTACAATTATTACGTGCTTTGCAGGAGAGAAAAATAAAACCCGTAGGAAGTAATAATGAAATTCACGTGGATATTCGGGTAATTACAGCTACTAACGAAGATCTTGCGCAAGCGGTAAAAGATGGGGAATTCAGAGAGGATCTTTATCACAGATTGAATGAATTTTCCATAAAAGTTCCTGCTTTAAAAGAGCGAAAAGAAGATTTGATGCTTTTTGCAGAGTATTTTCTGGAAGAAGCCAATGCCGAATTGGAAAAAAATGTGATTGGTTTTACTGAAAGTGCCATTGAAGCTTTTAAAAACTATAACTGGCCGGGGAATCTTCGGGAGTTGAAGAATATGGTTAAACGTGCGGTATTGCTTACGCAAGAGGATATGATTCCTCTAAAAGTACTGCCTCACGAAATAGCGACCGCTACACAATCTAATACGGAAACCGAATACGGTTTGTTTAAAAATAAGAACGAAGAACAGCTTATTTTAGACGCTCTGGAGAAAGCCGGCGGAAATAAAAGTAAGGCGGCAAGATTGCTTTCTATAGATCGTAAAACGCTTTACAATAAGCTCAAACAATACGATATTAAACTTTAATTTCCTGCTCCAGTTCTTCCATTAAGTTTAAAATATCTGCTTTAAGCTGCTTAAATTCTTCTTTAGAAAAAACTTCGTGCTGTTCCAGTCTTTCAAATTGTTTTGCCTGGTGCAGTGCATTTATTTGCTTCAACATAGGTACCATTTTGTGAGCCAGGCGAGCTACCTCTTTAGCATCATTATCTTCTCTGGCAATGGCAATAAGTTCAATTTGTGATCTTGAACTTTCTATAAAAGCTTCTAAAATAGTTTGCACTGCTTTTTGATCTCCTGCAGAAAAATCATAAATATCCTGCAAATCATAAGTATTGTTGGTAGAATTCTGGAGGTTATTATTTACTTTTTGCTTCAGGTTAAGTTTAAATATTTCGGCAATACTTTGTTGTAATTTTCCGGGTTTATACGGTTTTAAAAGGCTTTTATTAAATCCCGCGAGTTTATAAGTTTCAGCATCAATATCAGTTCTGCCTGATAAAGCTATAACCGGTAATTGACTTACTTTATACTTTTTTCTGATATTTTTTATAAGGTCAAAACCATCCATTTCTGGCATTTGAATATCGGTTAAAACCAATGAATAATTGGTGTTCCCCAATTTTTTAAGCGCTTCCATTCCATTTAATGCAGTGTCACATTGCATTCCTATAGACTTAAGCAATTCCCGGGTTAAAGAAAGTTGCGATGGTTCATCGTCTACAATAAGTGCTGTCTTTCCCGTGAGATCTGGCAATTCTGCGATCCCGGATACTTCGGGGGCTTTTGCTGCTTCAACAGGCAGTTTTCTAACCGGAAGAAAAACTGTAAACTCGCTACCTTCTCCCGGTTCACTTTCCAGTTTCAAATCACCTTTTAGCAATTCGGTGAGGCTTTTTGTAATAGTAAGTCCCAATCCGGTGCCGCCATATGCCTTTTCAATTTTTGTATTTTCCTGGGAGAATTCTTCAAAAATCTCCTCTTGTTTTTCTTTTGAAATTCCAATCCCGGTATCTTTAACCGAAATAATTAGGCAACAACTATCTTCAATTTCTTTTTTAAGATGAATTCCCACTCTTATTTGTCCTTGGTGAGTAAATTTACAGGCATTGGTGATGAGGTTGGTGATAATTTGTTTTATCCTGAAGGGGTCACTAAGTACCTGGGTGTCGGTTTCTTCTGAAGCTTCAAAAATCACCTCAACATTTTCATTCTTTGTAGCCGGTAAAGAGTTGTAAACTGTGTCTTTTATAAGTTTCGCGGGGTTAAATGGTAGTTTTTCAATAGTCATTTTACCTGCTTCCAACTTAGAAAGATCCAGTAAATCGTTCACTAAATGAAGTATAAAATTAGAGGATTTCTTCACCTGATCCATATAATGCGACTGCTTGGTATTTAGTGAAGATTTTTCAATAAGATCTGTATAGCCAATAAGCGTGTTTAGAGGAGACCGTAAATCGTGAGTAATTGCAGCCATAAATTGCTCTCGTTTCTTCAGTAAGCTTTCAGCAAAATCCTTGGCTTCTTCTAATTCTCTTCTGTATTGCTGACTTTTAGTAATATCCTGAATTATAAAAATAAGGGAAAGTAAGATAATTAAGAAACTCACAATTCCCGCTATAAGAAAGATTTGCGAACTTTCTTCAATCATATTTTGAGAGACTTTAGCGCGCTGTATAGATGCTTCGCGTTCTTCATGCTCAATTTTTCCCAACAAACGCCTTAGTTGCTGGTTAATAATCATATCGTTTTCAAGAAATTTCTGTTCCTTTTCGTCTACTGTATTTTGAAATCTTCTATTAGCAACTTCCAACTGGCTTAAAACATTTCTTACCGAACCAATTATAGAATCGGCGGTGCGGTTGGTGAGTTGTTCGGCATTATCTTCACGGGAATATTCCAGCAAACTAATTAATAATCTGCGCTGGTGCGGTTCCAGGTTAGAGAAACGTTGCTGGTAATTATAATCGTTAAAAGAAGGGTCTATTTTTCTAAGTTCATTTAAAACCTGTGAATAATAATTTTGGTTACGTTGTTGTTCCCTTAATTCATAAAGTTCCTGGAGGTTAGTAGTTTTATCAGAAAGTAATTCAGCAATACTGTCTAATTCATTTTTCATAGAATTATCAGCATAACTACTTTTTAAATTTTGTATATCAAGTTGAATACTATCAATCTGAAGTTGATATTTATCCAAATCGGCTTCATTTCCGGTTTGTATAAGCTGCCTGCTTAAATTTTCGGTTTCATAAAGGCTGGTGGTAATATCACTTAGCAGAAATAACTGCTCGTTATTACTGCTGTTATTTTCTGAAACTTCACTAAAAGCAACCACCTGTTTCCATACAAACCACACGGCAATAGCAGCCAGAGCGGCTATCAGGAGATATCCGCCAATCACTTTATAAGTTATTGACTGCTTTGTATTTTGCATAAAATTGTTGCAACCAAAATTACACCATTTAAACGAAATGAAATAAAATTATGGGATTTCCATAAAAGCGTTATACATTTGCCGCAAATCTCAAAGGGGTGCCACTTAAGTGTGGCTGAGATCATACCCAAAGAACCTGGGCAGGTAATGCTGCCAAGGGACACGCGCAAATAGCGCAAACGTATGTTACTCCTGAAAATGCCAAGACATCGGTGGGCAATTTCAGGATTTTTTTTATCTAATTTTAACCAAAGAATAATAGCCCCTTTTATTCGTAAATAATTTATTACGAATGAAATCTTTATTATTTTTTACCGGCCTCTGCCTAATTTCTTTGCAAGCCGTTGCACAAACCCACACTTTACAGGGCACAGTAACCCGTGGTGAAACCCCGGTAGAAGGAGTTGCCGTTTACGCCGTAGAACCTGCCGATGGCACTACTACCGACGAGAATGGTAGGTACAGTCTTCAACTTGAAGAAGGCGATTATAACCTGGTGTTTTCTTACGGGAATCAAAAAACCATACAAGTAAACCTTGATCAGGATAAAACCCTGGATGTAGATCTTAGTGATGTACAGGAAGTTCTGGACGAGGTTTTTCTTTCTTCGGTAAGGGTAAGTGCAAAATCGCCAATTACCTACAGTAATCTTACTAACGAAGAAATTGAAGATAGAAACCTAGGTCAGGATATTCCGGTGTTAATGAATTATATGCCAAACGTGGTTACTACTAGTGATGCGGGAGCAGGAGTTGGTTATACCGGGATTAGGGTAAGAGGTAGCGGCCCCACCAGTACAAATGTTACTATAAACGGAATTCCTTATAACGATGCAGAAAGTCTTGGAACTTTTTGGGTTAATCTTGGAGATTTTGCCTCTTCGGTAGAAAACCTGCAATTGCAACGTGGTGTAGGAACTTCAACAAATGGGGGAGGAGCTTTTGGTGCCAGTTTAAACATTTTAACCGATGGTTACAGCGAAGAAGCCAATGCCGAAGTAGCCAATAGTTATGGTTCTTTTAATACCCATAAGCATACGGTTAAATTTAGTACAGGCCTTATAGACGATCATTGGGAATTTGCCGGCCGTGCTTCCCAGATAAAAAGCGACGGGTATATAGATCGGGCCAGTAGTGATTTAAAGTCTTATTTTCTACAAGGAACTTATGTAGACGAAAACACTTTAGTGAAAGCCATTACGTTTGGCGGAAGTGAAAGAACTTACCAGGCATGGTATGGAATTGATTCTACAACCCTAGCCAATGACAGGACTTATAATCCCGCCGGAGTTTATACCGATGAAGAAGGGAATACTAAATTCTACGATAATCAAACCGATAATTACAAACAGGACCATTATCAATTATTGTGGAACCAGGAGTATAACAAGAACTGGTCTTCAAACATTGCATTTCATTATACTTACGGACGCGGTTATTACGAAGAATATGAAGAGGATGCTACTTTAAATGAATTTGGGCTGGAGAATTTTCAGGCCGAAGGTGAAGAAGTAACCACTTCAGATCTTGTTGGAACCAAATGGCTGGATAATCATTTCTACGGAAGCGTTTTCAGCTTGAATTATCAGGATCAGGATTGGGATGTGATTGTTGGAGGTGGCTGGAACCGATATATTGGAGATCATTTTGGAGATGTGATTTACACACGATTTGCCAGGAATAACGATCCCTATGAGCCTTATTACGAGAATACAGGTGCTAAAACCGATTTTAATTTCTACGGAAAAGCAACTTATGCAGTTTCAGAAAAACTGGCGGCTTATTTAGACCTTCAGGTAAGAACCATAGATTATGAAACCGTAGGAATGTTATCTGAAGGAACTGAATTTCTGGTAGATGATTCATTTACTTTCTTTAATCCTAAAGCCGGATTAACCTATGCTTTAAATGATCAAAATCAATTCTATTTTTCCTACGCCCGTGCTAATAGGGAACCACGACGTAGCGATTACGAAAACGGAGAGCCGGAACACGAAGAATTAAACGATTTTGAATTAGGATGGCGCCATAATACACCATCAGTTCAATTAAACACCAACCTTTATTATATGGGTTATCAAAACCAGTTGGTGCTAACCGGTGGAATAGATGATGTAGGTGCGTTTATTCGTGAAAATAGTGGAAATAGCTATCGTTTAGGTCTGGAAATAGATGCGGTAATTAGACTTTCAGAAAAAGTATTTGTGAGACCAAACCTGGCTTTAAGCCGAAATAAAAATGTAGATTTTGTCTCTACCTGGGATGGCGAACTGGTCGATTTTGGGGATACCGATATCTCTTTTTCACCATCTATAGTAGGAGGAAACCGAATTACCTACCTTCCTGTAGAAGGATTAGAATTAAGTTTGCTTTCAAAATATGTAGGAGAACAGTATATGAGCAATATTGAAACTGAAAACTCTAAGCTGGACGCCTATTTTGTGAACGATTTTAATATTCAGTATACCTGGAGAAATGCACCTTTATTTAAAGAAGTTGTTTTCACAGGTTTGGTAAATAATATCCTGGGAGAAGAATATGTGTCCAACGGATATTACTATACTTTTAATGTAGAAAACCCTGATAACACTACAGGTTTACAAACCCTGGATGGCGCAGGATATTATCCGCAAGCCACCACAAACTTTTTAGCCGGAATTACCTTGAAGTTTTAATTTGTTTGTCGCCTCTCTCTTCCTTTTTAATAGGAAGGGGGAGGTTTTTTTAATTATAAACTTCTATCATATTGCCGCGGCGTTCAATTCGGTAAGGTTTCATTGCATATTCGCCCTCCCCTTCAAGCAATTCGCCGGTAATAATATTATAAGAATTTGCATCTTCGCAGTTACAGGTAGCGGTAACACCTTCTACCGTCATCGCAGAACAATTACTCGGCGGGTGATTGGGATCACTTAGTTCAAAGGCCGTGTATTGCGAGTTATTAATGTTGTAAACAACAACTCCTCTTATACCTTCATTGTAAGTAACAAAACTATTTCCGGGAAATTGAAGATCATTATATTCAGGGAAATCCAGGTTTAGTTGAAGTCTAAAATTCAAATCTATTAGATTCGGGTTATTAAGGTCATTGTCATCATTGGTGGAGCAAGCGCTAATAATTACTGAAAATAGAAGCAAAAAAAGAGTTTTTTTCATGATATCGGCAATTTTTTCGCTAAATATTATTATTGTTTTCAAGGCGTAAATTTATTATATTTGTTAAACAAATCCCGTCGTGCTATGGGATTTTTTCTATTTATATAAACGATGAAGTTATGAGCAAAGTATCTTATTATACTGAAGAGGGATTAAAAAAGTTGAGGGATGAACTTAATCAGCTACGTGATGTAGAACGGCCAAAGGCTTCAGAAGCTATTGCCGAAGCCCGTGATAAAGGAGATTTAAGTGAAAATGCAGAATATGATGCTGCCAAGGAAGCTCAGGGTCTCCTCGAAATGAAGATCTCAAAATTAGAAGAAGTAGTTGCGAATGCCAGAGTTATAGACGAATCTCAATTAGATACTTCTAAAGTTCTTGTACATTCCCACGTGAGGATAAAAAACCAAACTAGTGGTGCCGAAGTAAAATATAAGCTGGTAGCCCAAAGTGAAGCCGATTTAAAAACGGGTAAAATCTCGGTAGATTCTCCTATAGGTAAAGGATTACTGGGAAAAGAAGTGGGAGATACCGCAGAAATTGATGTGCCCAGCGGTAAGATGAAATTTGAAATTTTAGAGATCTGGAGAGAGTAAGTTTCCGGTATTTAACAGTTTGTAAAATCCTTTTCCAATACCTTTAACTAAGGTTCTGTGAAAAGGATTTTATATTTATATACTAACCAATTCAAAAATATTATGGCCAGTTTATTTACTAAAATAGTTCAGGGAGAAGTGCCTGCTTACAAAATCGCAGAAGATAGCCAGTTTTTAGCTTTTTTAGATGTTAACCCAAATTCGAAAGGACATACCTTATGTATTCCGAAGAAAGAAGTGGATAAAATCTTCGATTTGGAGGAAGAAATGTACCAGGAACTAATGCGTTTTTCCCGAAAAGTAGCAATCGCTTTAGAAAAGACGGTTGACTGTAAGAGGGTGGGAATGGCCGTAGTAGGTCTTGAAGTTCCGCACGTTCACGTACATCTTATTCCGCTGAATTCTATGAGTGATATGGATTTCTCTAAAAGTGTAAAAATGAAAGATGAAGAATTGAAGAAACTGGCAGAATCTATTCACGTTAACCTTTAATGGGAACCGAAGCTTATAAACTGCAGCTCAAGCTTAGAATAGACTGGAGCGATTTAGATATGTATAAGCATGTAAACAATATTTCGTTTATGCGCTATATGCAGTCGGGTCGTGTGAATTTCTGGGAAGCTTCAGGTATTTACAAGATGTATGAAAATACCAATATGGGAACAATGTTGGTTTCTACACATTGCGATTTTAAAAAGTCGTTGTATTATCCCGGGAAGGCAATAGTAAAAACCAAAATAGATTTTATTAAAAATTCCAGTTTCGGATTAAAACATCTTATTTTAAATGAGGCGAATGAGGTTTGCGCTGAAGGTAAAGATGTAGTGGTTTGTTATGATTTTGAAAAAGATAAAACCTTCAGAATACCTGAAGATTTAAGGGAGCAGCTTTCTAAGTTCTAAACTTTCCGTAGGGAAATTTTAAAAGTTGTTCCCTTTTTTATTTCGCTTTCGGCTACTTTTATTCTTCCGTGGTGGTAACCTTCAATAATTCGTTTTGCTAAGGACAAGCCCAGGCCCCAGCCTCGTCTTTTGGTGGTATGCCCAGGCTCAAAAACGAGCTTAAATTTACTTTTATCAAGCCCTTTTCCCGTGTCTTTTATAAAGATATGTGCCCATTTTTGTTCCTCTTTTATTTGAATATGTAATTTTCCCTTTCCGCGCATTGCATCTATGGCATTTTTCACCAGGTTTTCTATGGTCCAGCTGTAAAGTTGTGAATTTAACATTACCGGGATATACCCTTTAGGAACATCAATAGAAAATTCAATAAGTCGTGAGCTTCTAGTTTTTAAATAATCGAAACTGTTTTGAGTTGCTTCAATAATATTTGTTTTTTCCAGAATTGGAGACGAACCTATTTTAGAAAAACGCTCGGTGATGGTTTCAAGACGGTTAATGTCTTTTTCCATTTCCACGAGATAAGACTCCTTTACATTCTCCTGTTTTAAAATCTCAGTCCAGCCTATAAGTGACGATAAGGGCGTGCCAATTTGGTGCGCTGTTTCTTTCGCCATTCCGGCCCAGAGTTTATTTTGTTCGCTGTTTTTGGTGGTGGTGTAGAAGAAATAAACAACCCCAATAAACAGAAAACCTATAAGTACCAGCCCAACGGGATAATACTTAAGACTATTTAAAACCGGCGAATTTCCGTAATAAATATATTGTTGCTCTCCATTTCCCAGATTTATAATTATGGGAGCATTTTCTTCTTTTAAACTTTCAAGAAGTTGTTCAGCTTGCTTTTCGTTTTCTAATTTATCGGGATCAATATTAGTGGTGTAGGCAATATCTCCATCGGTATCGGTATGGATTATTGGGATGGTGGTATTATTATTTAAAATTTCAAGAATAAGATCAAGATCGGCATCTGCAGGTGGCGGATCGCGGTCTAAAGCTTCCTGTGCCTTGGCCCAAATGTTCATCTTAGCCCGTTCATCTTGTTTTAAACGCTGAAAAAAGATGCTGGTATTCCATAAAACAAGGCCTACTACTATAAAACACGAAATAATAATAAACCAGCGATTAAAAGTGCGTTCGTCTGTGAAGTTCATACAGGCCTTTGAGCTTTAAAGGATTTAAAGATAAGCGTTTTTAAACTAATTTTATTGCGTGCCCCGGCTTTTCATTCCCTATTGGTTTCGTTACCTTTGCTAAAAATTAAGTATGCTTACAATAGATCCTAAAGAGGTGAGCACCGGCAAGCTTCATCGTTATTTGCTTGGTGCCATTGGGCCCAGGCCTATCGCTTTTGCTAGTACAGTAGATACTGAAGGCCGTCCAAATTTATCGCCTTTCAGCTTTTTTAATGTTTTTGGATCTAATCCGCCTACCTTAATTTTCTCCCCGTCGAGAAGAGGTCGGGATAATACGGTTAAGCATACCTACACCAATGTTAAAAATGTTGATGAGGTAGTGATCAATATTGTAAATTACGATATTGTTCAGCAAATGTCACTTTCCAGTACCGAATATGCCGAAGGTGTAAATGAGTTTGAAAAAGCAGGTTTTACAATGCTAAAATCTGATCTAATAAAACCATTTCGGGTGGCTGAATCGCCGGTACAGTTTGAATGTAAAGTGAAACAAGTAATTGAAACGGGCCAGGAAGGTGGAGCCGGAAACCTTGTAATTTGTGAAGTTCTTAAAATGCATATTAATGAAAGCATTTTAGATGAAGACGGATTTATAGATCAGCATAAAATAGATCAGGTGGCCAGAATGGGCGGTAACTGGTATACGCGGGCGAATATGGGAATGTTCGAGGTGCCAAAGCCGCTTTCCAATTTAGGGATCGGTATAGATGCCATTCCTGCGGAAATTAGGGAAAGTAAAACCTTAACCGGAAATGATCTTGGTAAATTGGGGAATGTTGAAGCGCTGCCAAAAGATGAGGAAGTTGCAAGCTTTATTGATGAAAATAAAGATTTAAGCGAATTAGTAAAATTAAATAACAAAAGAGATATTCATACCCGGGCACAATTGTTTTTGGAGAAAAATAATACCGATGCTGCCTGGAAATTATTATTAGCAAAAACAGATTAAGATGGAAGTACAAGGTAAGATTAAGTTAATAGGAGAAACCAAGACCTTTGGAAATAATGGTTTTAGAAAGAGAGAAGTAGTGGTAACTACAGAGGAGCAATATCCGCAACATATTATGATAGAATTTGTTCAGGATAAAACAGATTTGCTTAATAACTTTCAGGTAGGACAGCCGGTAAAAGTTGGAATTAATCTTAGAGGTAGAGAGTGGGTAAGTCCGCAAGGTGAAACTAAATATTTTAACTCTATCCAGGGTTGGAGAATAGAAAATTTACAAGCAGACCCGTCGGCAGGTGGGGAAAATGTACCGCCGCCAGATAATTTTGAGCCTGCAAACAACTTAAACGAAGAAGATTACGACGATCTTCCATTCTAGAGAATCCTTACCGGATTTAGAAATAATTTCGTTTCATATTATAAAAAGCTTAGCATCCTATTAAGAGGGCTAAGCTTTTTCTTTTTGTACTTTTCTTATTTATCCAAAATCCCTACAATTGCATTATTTACAACATAACGAAAAATTCCCACCCATTTCTGAAGCCGATGATCAGGGACTATTGGCTATTGGGGGAGATTTGAGTATTCCACGTTTAATTTATGCTTATAACCACGGTATTTTTCCCTGGTATGACGATTCTCAGCCCGTACTTTGGTGGAGTCCGGATCCCAGGATGGTGCTCTTTCCTGAGAAATTAAAAGTTTCCAAGAGTATGAAGCAATTATTTAAAAAAGAAGCTTTTACAGTAACTTTTGATGAAGATTTTGAAGGAGTTATAGAAGCTTGCGCAGAAATTCGTAGGGAAGGCCAACATGGAACCTGGATAACTCCAGAGATAATTAAAAGTTACAGAGAATTACACGAATTTAATATTGCTCGGTCTGTAGAGGTTTGGCAGGAGGATAAATTGGTGGGCGGACTTTACGGAATTTATCTGAAAGAACAACAGGTGTTTTGCGGGGAAAGTATGTTTACCACGGTTAGCAATGCATCTAAATACGGCTTTATTACCCTTGTTGATCAGTTAAAAGATGAAGGTGTCAAGCTTATAGATTGCCAGGTGTATACCAAACATTTAGAAAGCCTCGGGGCTGAAGAAATTTCGAGAGCCAGATTTCTAAAGTATTTAGAAGTTCCTTTTGAAGATTAAAATTAAGAGAGTTTTTTAACTTCTTTATACCTGAAACAAGTTACTTCGTGATCATTTACCATTCCTGTTGCCTGCATATGAGCATACATTACGGTAGAACCTACAAACTTAAATCCCTTTTTCTTTAAATCTTTGCTTAGTTTATCACTAATAGCAGTTGTCGCAGGAGATTTTTTGTAGTTTTTTACCTCGTTTTGAATTGGCTCACCGTCTACAAAACTCCAGATATACTTGCTAAAAGTCCCATATTCTTCCTGAATTTTTATAAAATTTTGAGCGTTGGTTACTGTAGCTCTTACTTTTAATTTATTACGAATTATTCCCGGGTTTTCAAGTAATTCCTGAATTTTTTCTTCGGAATATTTAGCGATTTTTTTGTAGTCAAAATCATCAAAAGCTTTTTTGAAATTTTCTCGTTTTCGCAACACCGTAATCCAGCTTAGCCCCGCCTGAAACGTTTCCAGGATTAGAAATTCAAAGATAGTTTCCTCATCATAAACAGGAACGCCCCATTCGTTATCGTGATATGCTTCGTAAAGTGCATCGCCTTCACACCAGCCGCAACGTTGTAATTTTGCCATTATTTTAAGGTTTAAAATTGTAAGTAATGGTGCCGGGTTGTTCGTTTCGGCCTGCCAGCTGTGAAAATACGGCATCAGAGGAATATTCTAATGCATTTTCAATTAGACATTCGTTATCTGAAGTTGAACTTGCTTTATTAATTCCGGTTTCAATTACACGGCCTTCAGCGTTTACAGTGATATTCACTACAATTTTTCCGGCCCTGTCGCAGGTATAAATAGGATTCGGAATGGAGATGGCATTTCTTCCGCGCAGTGAAAATGAAATAGAACTGTTTCTTAAACTTCCCGATTGAGTGGAGATATTTTCAGAAGAATTATCGCCATCAGATTGCTTTTTGGTTTCAGATTTATTAGCGGTAGGAACAGTGCCTTGTGTAGCACTTTCACTTTCTGAACTTTCTTCCTGTTGTGCACTATTCTGTTCTAAAATTTCATCTAACTCCCTATTAAAATTTTCTTCCCGCGCTTCCTGATTTTCATTAAATGCCCTATGCGTTTCGGGAGAATTTTCGTTGGTTTGCGTTTCAGGTTCTTCCGAAATTTCTTCTTCCTCCTCCTCCGTTTGGGTATATTCCTCTAAATCTACCAACATTTCCTGCTGGTACTTTTGTTTCTGGGAAAGGCTAAAATTATAAAGACCAAGAATTAAAACCGAACAAAAAAGTACGGTAATTATGAGGGCTTTATGTTTATCGAAAAAATCCATGCTTTAAAATAAAACGTATAATGTTCTATTTTATGCTGAAGGTAGCAATTTTTCAAAAGATTGGAGGTCTAAAGCTTCGTCTATAGTAAATTCGCCAACGCGCGTTCTTTTAAGAGAAGAAAGGTAGGCACCGGAACCCAGTGCGATTCCAAAATCGTTGGCCACACTTCTTATATAGGTGCCTTTGCTGCAAACTATTCTAAAATCTACTTCAGGAAACCTGGGAGCTTCAACTTCGAATTCGTGGATGGTAACAGGTCTGCTCTCTAATTTTACGTCTTCTCCTTTCCTGGCGTATTCATATAGCCGTTTTCCATCTTTTTTTAATGCAGAAAATACCGGCGGGGTTTGTTCAATTTCTCCAGTAAGCTGAAGCGCGGCGCCATCTAAATCTTCATCAGCAATATGCGCTGTGTCGTAGGTTTTATCTACTTCAGTTTCCATATCGTAAGATGGGGTAGTGGCGCCCAGGGTGAAAGTCCCTGTATATTCTTTTTCGGTTCCTTGCAGCTCGGCAATCTTTTTAGTGAATTTCCCCGTGCATATTACCAAAACTCCGGTCGCCAATGGGTCTAAAGTACCGGCGTGTCCTACTTTTATTTTTTTTATTCCGCAGCTTTTTCTAATTAACCAACGCACCTTGTTAACCAACTGAAAGGATGTCCACTCCAATGGCTTATCAAAAACCAGGATCTGGCCGGTTTTAAAATCTTCAGGAGTGAATTTTTTAATTTCTGTGGTCATAAAAGTTTATTTGGTTTCTCCCTAGAAAAGTAATTTCAAGGAAAATTTAATTATAATAAGCAACCGCTATGGAAACTATTCCAGCGATAAAGCAGTAAATAGCAAAATAAGAGAGCTTACTCTTTTTTACAATACTAATCATCCAGGTACAGGCAGCAAGTCCGGCAAGGAAAGAGGCAATAAAACCAATGGCTAAGATAGAGAAAGAAGTTGTGCTTTCCATTAAATTGCCATCTAAAAGATCTTTGGCTATTTTTCCTAAAATTAAAGGAACAACCATTAAAAATGAAAATCTTGCCGCTTTGGTTTTATCGTTTCCTAATAATACTGAAGTAGAAATTGTAGCTCCGCTACGGGAAATTCCGGGTAAAATTGCGATAGCCTGGGCTACTCCAATAACAAAAGCATTGCTGTAACTTACAGGTTTATCGGTATTTTTGGCTTTATCAGCCAGCCATAATAGTAGGGCTGTGACGATAAGCATAAAACCTACAAAAATAATATTTCCGCCAAAGAGACCTTCCAATTGTTCTTCGAAGAAAACCCCAATAATAGCAGCGGGAATCATGGAAAGAATAATTTTCAATGAAAATTTAAATTCATCGTTCCATTTAAATTGAAATAAGCCATTAAAAATTTCTGCTACATCTTTTCTAAAAACCACAATGGTACTCAAGGCCGTTGCAGCGTGGAGAATAACTGTAAAAAGTAGGGATTCACTGGGAATGCTATTATCTCCCAGCAGGGCTTTACCAAGTTCCAGGTGGCCACTGGAAGAAACAGGTAGAAATTCGGTTAGCCCCTGGATTATCCCCAGAATGGCAGCATCTAATTCGTTCAATGTAGGTTACTTTTTGGGATTTAATAAAATGGCATAAACTTCTATTGCGAAACCAAGAAGTACTAAAGTTGGAGCCAGGCGAATACGCTGAAAATTATAAATATCTGGATTAAAAGTATTGGGATCGTCACTGCCACCACCGGCCATTAGAATAAAACCTAAAGCTATTACCGCCAGCCCAATAAACATAAACTGGTAATTCTTCTTTTCAAAAATGAAGTATTTTTTATGATCTGTGGGTTGCTGTTTTTTACTCATAGTAAGCGATAAAGTGTAAAGCGTGTATTTTAATTTCCAGGTTAAAGGTTCAAAATTAACTAATTTAAGTCGAAACAGTAGTATGGAAATAATTAAAAATAAAATAATAAAAAAGCCATACGGTAGGGCGTATGGCTTTAATCTTTAACGGCTTAAAATTTTAAGCAGCGTGGTAGATGTTGTAGTGGTTCAGGATTTCCTGGTAGAAATCCATGCTTTTTTCGTCTTTTTTTAGACAGGATTTTAGAAAACGTTCTAAGTCCTGGCATTCAAAGGTAATTCCTGTGTATTTACGTTTACCAACCGGTATTTTTAAATCTACCGTTTGTTCCTTATAATTTATTTTTACATTTTTTGCATCAAAATATTTCTTGATAATAGCTCGATGCATAAGGTTATAATTTGAATTCTCTTCAGAATCAAAATTATAAATACTGTAAGAAATCAGGTTCTTTACCTCATCTAATGTAGTGTTTGGGTTAGTATTATTATTCATAGGTGTTGGTATTTATAGGTGTTAGCGCTCGCTAAATTACACTATGATTTCCTTTTCTTTGTTAAAAAAGTTCTAATAATCCTATGATTAGCAAATATTTAACGACTAAATAATCTTTTTGTATTTTTTTTAAACTTATAAGACATTTTCACGAGAGAAAATTACTACAGCTAGTTTGAGGGTATTCCCTTATACCGATGAAAACAAGATTTCCGTATCTAATTAATCTCTAATTCCAGGGGGGGATGAAGGTATCGGTATTTATTATCTAAACAGGAAGCATTTATAAATTTTGTTCCGCCTACTCTAGTAATTCCATAAGAATCGTGGACGTGACCAAAAATATGGAATTCGATTTCACGATTTTCTATGGTTTTAAAAAGCGAAGCGCAGCCAATATGCCTTCCATTATTCAAAACATCCTTAATCTTGTAGGGAGGTGTGTGTGAGATAAGCACTTTAGTATCTTCGGGAATTTTTTCCCAGTGCGCATCTATTTCCTGGGGCGGTTTCTGGTTAAAAGCCCAGGTGCCATCGCCTGGAGTTACCGGTGACCCCCAAAATTTAATTCCGTTAATCGTAATTTCGCTTTCCTTTAAATAATGAATATTCTCTGGAATAATTTCCTGAATTTCTTCTTCGCTAAATTTCTCAAAATAGAAATCGTGATTTCCGGCGATAAAAATTTTGTACTCATGGGGTTGCGCGGCAAACCAGTTTAGAAAATCTACCACTTCCCTTTTAGTGCCCCCTTCGGTAATATCTCCCGCGTGAATTAAAACATCTCCCCCGGGAATAGGAATTTGTTGGTGCTTATTGTGAGTGTCTGAAATGCAAATTAGCTTCATATGTAACGGCAAAATATAAAAAAATCCGAAAGAACGAATTCTTCGGATTTTACGCTTTCAAAACTTTGACCTTTATTTTTCTTCAGCTTCTTCTTCCTCCGAAGAAATAAAGTCCTTATCTATTGGTAGTAATTTATTGGTTATTTTAGTTACAGAAAATGCAACAATTACGGCAGTAACTGCAAAAAATAGAAATTTAATAAGAAGACTGTCACTTAGCGCAAAACTGTATACCGCAAGAAAAATTTCTACGGTAATAAATACTATTTTTATACTAAGCTTAAGAATCATAATTTCTATTAGATTATGAGGCAAATATACAATCAAAAACCATTGAAAATTTGATACTTATAGGCTTTTGCTAAAATTTAACGCAAAGAAAACTTTGGGGTTAATTTTTTAAGTTAAAAACTCTTAAACAGTGAGGCTAAGTGTTTTGAAATTGTAAATTTCGGTCATAAAAAATGCGAATTTGAAGAAAAAATCCAAATTATTCCTGAGTTTTATTGTTATTCTTATTGTTTTAGCTATCGCTATTATTGGCGGCAATATGTTTATTGAAAGCAAAATGGAAACCGCGCTGGAAGAAAATCTTAAAAAGGCCGAATTTAAATATGAAGACCTTAATGCGAGCCTGTTGGGCAGAAGTGTATCAATTAGTAATCCCGTTTATAAAAAGAACGGAATGCAAATTAATGCGGAAGAAATTAAACTCGACGGGATTGATATTTTTGAATATTTAAGTAATAATAATATTGAGATTCGCACCTTAAAACTCACTAAACCTGAAGTGGCAATTTATACTGAAGCTGAAAAAGAAAAAGATACTTCAGAAGGAGAAAATTCTACTGAAATAGACCTTTTGATTAAATCGGTTGAGGTAGTTGATGGGGATTTTAAAATGGCTAAAAGCGATTCGGTTAAAGAGCAGCTTTTAGTCAACATTCCATCCCTTAATTTAAAAGACGTTAGTGTAGACCAGAAATCTTTAAAAAACGGACTTCCGTTTAATTATAAGGATTTACAGATGACTTCAGACAGTTTGTTTTTCAATCTCAACGATTTGCATGATATGTATGTTGAAAAGATGGAAATGAAAGGGAGCTCTCTTGTCTTCAGCAACATTAAAATGAAACCACTTTACGATAAGCAGGAATTTCAAAAACATATTCCTTATGAAAAAGACAGGTTTGATTTAAGTCTGGGAGAATTGACTCTCCAATCTTTTAACTGGAGTTTCAAAAACGATTCGCTTAGCATTGAAAGTGAAAATACGGAAATTACCAATGGCGATATTAAAATATATCGCGATAAACAAGTGAAGGACGATCCGCGGCAAAAACCTATGTACAGTAAAATGATAAGGGAATTGCCTTTTAAGCTAAAAGTGGATACGCTCAAGGTTGATAATCTTGCAATACAATATGAAGAGCTGGTTAAGCCAAAAAGAGGCCCTGGGAAAGTAACTTTTAAGAATCTTAACGCCAGTATTTATAATATTAGTAATGTGAACATGGACGCTGAAGATTTCCCCAGAACAGATATTGATGTGCAAACCCAGTTTATGGGGGAAGCAAGTCTTAATGTAAACTGGAATTTTGATATTTCAAATAAAGCTGATGTATTCTCAATTTCCGGGCAAATGGATAAGATTTCCAGCGAAGGAATTAACCAGTTTATGGAGCCGGCTTTAAACGTGAAAGCTGAAGGTGGAATTAGAGATATGCGATTTAATTTTACAGGAAACAATCAGAATTCTTCCGGTGATATGAAACTGGTTTATAAAGATTTTAAAGTAGAAGTGCTTCAGAGTGACGGAGAAGAGGAGAATAAGTTGTTTTCTGCCATAGCAAACCTTTTTATAAATAACGATGCTACTTCTGCAGAAAAAGAACAGAAAGATATACAAACCGAACGCACTCAAAATAAATCTTTCTGGAATTACCTTTGGAAAAATGTAAGAAATGGCGCTCTAAAATCCTTTCTTTAAATTTTGAAAGTCACAACCGGCATGTTGGCGTGATTTACTAAATCTTCACTAATACTACCGTTAAAAAAATGAGCCAGACCTTTGCGTCCATGGGTGCTAATACCAATCAAAGCTTTTTTCTGTTTCATAGCGAAATTTAAAATTCCCTTTTCTACACTAACATCATTATAAATATGCATTTTGTAATCGTGTATATTAAAACCTGAAACAAAATTCTCTATACGCTCTCGTACTTCGGTGCTGGTAATAAAGTTATTAGGGGTGTTTATAAAAAGTATGTGAAATTTTGCATCTAATAATTTCGCAAAATTGTAAGCTTTCTCCAGGGTGTGTTTATTGCTGGCATCGGCATCTGTGGCGAAAATAAAATTCTCCACTTCAAAATTCTCATGTTCATTTTTAATTACAAGGACGGGAATATGGGATGAACGCACCACTTTTTCGGTATTACTGCCAATAAACATTTCTTTAAAACCACTGGCGCCGTGAGAGCCCATGATAATTATATCGCAATTATATTCTTCGCTTACTTCCATAATTCCGTCAAAGGCCTGGTGGAACATTACAGTTTCATGAACTTTAATATCTTTTAAAAAAGGTCTTTCCATAAGTTTGGCAAACCGCTGGTGAGCCAGTTTCATAAAGAAAATAGATTCAGGTAAATTTTGGCTATTGCCCCCGGCTACAGGATCTATAAGCTGCAAAGGTAGCTCCAGCATATGTAGAAGATAGATCTCACTATTATGTTTTTTAGCTAATTGCGCAGCAATTTTGAGTGCGTATTCAGCGGTATCAGAAAAGTCGGTTGGAACGAGTATCTTTTTCATTAATTCCTCTAAAAGATTAAAAATGATTGCTTTATTAAAGTTAAGAATAAAATTTCATTTAAAGTCTGGTTTTCTTTCTCTGAAATTATTATTATATTTGCAGCGTTGAAACTAAAAAAGTACAGCGAGGGGACATAAAGTCCCCTCTTTTTATAAGCTATGTTGCAGGATAAAGTAGAAAATTTGTTGAAGGAAGCTTTCCAGGAAAATAATTCACTATTTTTAATAGACCTAAACATTACCAACGACAACAAGATTTCTGTTGTGATAGATGGTGATAGCGGGGTTTCTGTTAACGATTGTATTGCGGTAAGTCGCAAAATTGAACACAATCTAGACAGGGAAGAAGAAGATTTTTCTTTGGAGGTTAGTTCGGCTGGAGTTTCTGAGCCTTTACGCCTGGAGCGGCAATACAGGAAAAACCTGGGTAGAAAACTACAGGTGACTACTAATAACGAAAAAATTGAAGCAACTTTAACCGAAGTAGATCAGGACGGGATTAAGCTAAACTGGAAAGCCAGGGAGCCAAAACCGGTAGGAAAAGGAAAGCATACTGTAGAAAAAGAAGCGGTATTGCCATATTCTGAGATTACAGACGCTAAAGTTATGATAACATTTTAACCTCAAATTGATATGGAAAATATCGCCTTGATTGAGTCATTTTCAGAGTTTAAAGATGACAAATTGATAGATCGTGTAACGCTTATGGCCATCCTTGAGGATGTGTTTAGAAGTGCGTTAAAGAAGAAATATGGTGAAGACGATAATTTTGATATTATTGTAAACCCAGATAAGGGAGATTTAGAAATTTGGAGAAACCGGGTTGTTGTGGCCGATGGTGAGGTAGAAGATCCTAACCAGGAAATTTCTCTTACTGAAGCCAGAAAAATTGAACCTGATTTTGAAGTTGGTGAAGATGTATCAGAAGAAGTAAAACTTGTAGATTTGGGGCGTCGTGCTATTTTGGCTTTAAGACAAAATCTTATATCAAAAATTCACGAACATGATAACACCAATATTTTCAAGCACTTTAAGGAGCTTGAAGGCGAAATTTATACCGCAGAAGTTCATCATATTAGGCACAGGGCAATTATTTTGTTAGACGACGAAGGCAACGAGATCGTTTTACCAAAGGACCGCCAGATTCCTTCAGATTTTTTCAGAAAAGGAGATAACGTAAAAGGAATAATTGAGAGTGTAGAGCTTAAAGGAAATAAGCCTACGATTATTCTTTCACGTACCGCTCCGGTTTTTCTTGAAAAACTGTTTGAACAGGAGATTCCTGAAGTTTTTGATGGTTTAATTACTATTCAAAAAGTGGTTCGTGTTCCTGGTGAGAAAGCTAAAGTAGCGGTAGATACTTATGATGATAGAATTGATCCTGTTGGTGCCTGTGTAGGTATGAAAGGTTCAAGAATTCATAGTATTGTTCGTGAATTGGGGAATGAGAATATAGATGTGATTAATTTCACCAATAACGACCAGTTATATATTACCAGGGCGTTGAGTCCTGCAAAAATTACATCTATTAAATTAGATGAAGAAAATAAAACGGCCGAGGTTATGCTGAAGCCGGAAGAAGTTTCTAAAGCAATTGGCCGTGGAGGTCATAATATTAGGCTTGCCGGGCAATTAACCGGTTACGAAATTGATGTTTTCAGAGAAGGTGTTGAAGAAGATGTAGAATTAAAAGAATTCTCTGATGAAATTGAAGATTGGGTGATTAAGGAATTTTCAAGAGTTGGACTGGACACTGCAAAAAGTGTTTTGGAACAGGAATTGGAAGACCTTATTAGGCTTACCGATTTAGAAGAAGAAACCATTCGCGAAGTAGTGAAGGTTTTAAGAGAAGAATTTGAAGAGTAGTAAAAGACTCATTGAATATATAATAATTAAAAGAGGTTAATTTAGAGGGCAATTTATGGCTGAAGCAAAAACAATGCGACTAAACAAAGTATTACGTGAATTCAATATTTCGTTAGATCGGGCTGTAGAATTTTTAAATTCTAAGGGTCACGATATTGAGGCGCGTCCTACTACCAAAATCTCATCCGAAGTTTATCAGGTGCTTTCTGATGAATTTGAGACCGACAAGTCTAAAAAAGTCGAGTCTAAAGAGGTTGGTGAAGAAAAAAGAAAGGAGAAGGAAGAATTGCGTTTAGCAAGGGAAAGAGAGCTTGAAGAAAAGCGCAAAGTCGAGGAGAAGAAAGAGGATGAGAAGCGCAAGGAAGAGGCAGTTACTGCCAGAGCTAAATTAGCCGGTCCTAAAAAAGTAGGTAAAATAGATCTGGATAAAAAGCCAGAGAAAAAAGCCGAAAAAGAAGAGGAGCAACCAGCGCCAGCCGAATCTAAGCAGCCAGAAGAAGCTAAAAAGCCTGAAGCCGAAAAAGAAAAGCCTGAATCTCAAAAACCTGCAGAAGAAGCACCTTCTAAAGAAGAGAAAGAGCCTGAAGAAGTTTCTAAGAAAGAGGAAACTCCTTCAGAAAAAGAAGAGGAGCCCAAAGATCCTGAGTCAATGACTCATAAAACTAATTATACCAAGCTTAACGGCCCTAACTTTACTGGAAAGAAAATTGACCTTTCTCAATTTAAAAAGCCGGAAAAGAAGAAAGACGAGAAGAAAGCTGCCGACGAGAAGAAGGAGAAAGAGAAACGTAAGAAGCGTCGTCGTAGAATTAGTAAAGATGTGAAGCCGGGTGCTTCAAATCAGGGTCCTAAAAAAGGAGGAGCTGCGAGAAAAAGAGCTAAACCTATTACTAAAGAAGAGCCTAGCGAAGAAGAAGTTCAAAAGCAGGTTAGAGAGACCCTTGAAAAACTTCAGGGTAAATCTGGTAAAGGTAAAGGAGCTAAATATAGAAGAGATAAGAGAGATCAACACCGTCAACGATCAGAAGATGATCTTGCGCAGCAGGAAACTGATAGTAAAATCCTTAAGGTTACAGAATTTGTAACTGTAAGTGAGGTTGCTACAATGATGGATGTGCCGGTAACGAAAGTAATTTCTGCCTGTATGTCTCTGGGAATGATGGTGACGATGAATCAGCGTTTAGATGCTGAAACACTTTCTATTGTTGCAGATGAATTTGGTTACGAAGTAGATTTTGTAACTGCAGACATTGAAGAAACAGTAGAAGAAGTTCCTGAAAATCCTGAAGATCTTGAAGACAGAGCGCCAATTGTAACGGTAATGGGTCACGTAGACCACGGTAAAACATCTTTACTGGATTATATTCGTAAAGAGAATGTAATTGCCGGTGAGAGTGGTGGTATTACCCAGCATATTGGAGCTTATAGCGTAAAGCTTAAGAATGGTGAAAAAATGACCTTCCTTGATACTCCTGGTCACGAAGCCTTTACGGCGATGCGTGCTCGTGGAGCTCAGGTAACAGATATCGCGATTATTGTAATCGCTGCAGATGATGATGTGATGCCACAAACCAAAGAGGCTATTTCTCACGCCCAGGCTGCCGGTGTACCAATTGTATTTGCGATTAATAAATCTGATTTGCCAACCGCAAATCCAGAAAAGATTAAAGAGAAACTTGCAGGAATGAACCTGTTGGTAGAAGACTGGGGTGGTAAAGTTCAGTCGCACGATATTTCAGCTAAAACAGGATTAGGAGTTGAAGAACTTCTGGAGAAAGTTTTACTGGAATCTGAAATTCTTGAATTAAAAGCCAATCCTTCTAAAGTAGCTACGGGAACAGTTGTGGAAGCCTTCCTTGATAAAGGTAGAGGTTATATCGCGACTATCCTTGTGCAAACCGGAACTCTTAAAATTGGAGATTACGTATTAGCGGGACGCCATAGTGGTAAGGTAAAGGCAATGCACGACGAAAGAGGGCACGAGGTTAAAGAAGCAGGACCGGCAACTCCGGTTTCAATTCTTGGTCTTGACGGTGCGCCACAAGCGGGTGATAAATTTAAGGTAATGACAGATGAGCGTGAAGCCAAGGATATTGCGGCTAAACGAACTCAGTTACAACGTGAGCAGAGTGTTAGAACTCAACGCCACATTACCCTGGATGAAATTGGACGTAGAATTGCTTTAGGTGACTTTAAAGAACTTAATATTATTCTTAAAGGTGATGTTGATGGTTCGGTAGAAGCATTAACCGATAGTTTCCTTAAATTATCTACTGAAGAAATTCAGGTGAATATAATTCACAAAGGAGTGGGAGCCATTACAGAAAGTGATGTGTTACTAGCTTCGGCTTCAGATGCGGTAATTATTGGATTTAACGTTCGTCCTGCAGGAAATGCAAGACAGGTAGCCGATAAAGAAGAAATTGATATCAGAACTTATTCTATTATCTATGATGCGATCAACGATCTTAAAGATGCGATGGAAGGAATGCTTTCACCGGAGCTTAAAGAAGAAATCACTGGTACTGCAGAGATAAGAGAAACCTTTAAGATTTCTAAAGTTGGAACCATTGCAGGTTGTATGGTTACTTCTGGTAAGATCTATAGAAGTTCTGGAATACGTTTAATCCGCGAAGGCGTTGTGGTTTATACCGGCGAACTTGCTTCACTGAAACGTTTTAAAGACGATGTGAAAGAAGTTGCCAAAGGTTACGATTGTGGTATCCAGGTAAAGAATTACAACGATATTAAAGAAGGGGATGTTATAGAGTCTTTCCGTGAAGTAGAAGTGAAAAAGAAACTTAAGTAGTAATTAAGTTTCCTGTTAAATACAAAAAAAGCGGCTTTAGGGCCGCTTTTTTTTATGGTGTGCCGTGCATGGCATATCACTTGACGGTGCAAGTCCGTTATGGGGGTTTATAGCTACCTATCATTAGCCAAAGGCAAGGGT
>NZ_FUZC01000033.1 GCF_900168115.1 Salegentibacter salinarum | reverse complement strand
TTGTTGCATAAAAAACAAAAAATAATACTAACCAGCTCAAAACCAATTTCAGCCTGTATCACAAAACAGTGTACGTGGCCAATTAAGGATCACATTTTTTAGCTAGTGGACAGGTTTTATAATCAAAATCATAATGATGCTGGTGGCTTCGCCAGGGCGAGGACCACATATAGGATGCGGAGCAGGTTATAAGTATTGAAATATTGACAAGTAAGCAAGGGCTGAAAAGACTTGCCAACATTTCAACACTCCAAAAACATCATCAAAATGAAATAATTAGAAAATAAAATATTAAATTTGAGAGAAGGACTTATTGCTTTTCATAGGAATCATTGTTGTAAACCTGGGTCATTTCAGCTGCTACTTCTTTATCATATAAAAATGCATTGATCTCAAAGTTGATATCAAAACTGCGATTATCAAGATTACAGGAACCAATACTGGTGAGCACCCCATCTACCACCATAGTTTTAGCGTGCACCATTCCTTTATGGTAATGAAATACCTGCACCCCAGACTCCAGTAATTTTTCGATATAAGAATTAGTGGCATAACGCGCTATTACCGAGTCTCCTTTTTCGGGAATAATGATTTTAACTTCCACTCCTATCCTGCTTGCCATACAAAGCGCAGTAAGAATTTGATTGTTTGGGATAAAATAAGGAGTGGTGATATAAACATATTTATCGGCCGTATTAATTGCAGTTAAAATGGCTTCCATTATATTCTGCCAATCGGTATCGGGACCGCTGGCAGCAATTTGAACCGCAGTTTTTTCGGGAAGATCTATCTTCGGAAAAAAGTTGTCTTCAATTTTGAGTTCTTTTCCACTAATAAAATTGAAATTCAATAGAAATTGGGCCTGTAAAGACTTTACTGCGTGACCTTCAATTCTAAGATGAGTGTCTCGCCAAAAGAGTTTTTCCTTCGGATTTTCCTCAAAATTCACATATTCATCGCAAATATTGATTCCGCCGATAAAACCTACCCTCCCATCTATAATCGCCATTTTTCGATGATTACGGTAATTTAACTTTCGGGTTAAATTTGGAAACCAAACCGGCATAAACGGATAAATCTCAATTCCGCAGGATTTCATTTTTTTAACCGCTTTTGAAGAAAGTCTACTCGCCACATAATCGTAACTCACCCTTACCGTTACACCTTCTTCGGCCTTTTCGCAAAGCAATAAAATAAGTCGGTTTCCTATTCTTCCGCTGTTAAAAATGTAATATTCTATATGAATATGATGTTTGGCTTTCTTAATATCTTCGAATAAGGCTGAGAACTTATTTTCGCCATTTATAAGGATCCTGACTTTATTTAGAAAAGTCACCGGTTTCTTTTGGTTATTCTGAAGAAGATGAACCAGTTTGATCTTTTGCTTAATGGAATCCTGATTTAAATCAATCAAATCTTTTTTATTAAGCATTAGTTTACTTTCCCAATGCTTAATTATTTTTTGGTCGTAGAGTTTTTTTCGATTAAATAACTTGCTCTTCCTGAATTCCTGGGCAAAAAAGTAATATACCAGCAGGCCAATTACCGGAAATATAAAAAGAGCAAAAATGAGGGAGATACTTTTTACAGGCTCCCTGAAGTGCATTAATTCATAACCGGCCGTTATAAAAACGATTAAAAAATTGACAGATAAAAGAACCCACCAGAAATTATCCAGGAAAGCATTCATTTACTTTACGGCAGTGTAAGTGTTTTTTTCAGGAATCTTAATCTCGTATTCCTTTCTGGAAGCATTATTTAGGTGCGCTTCCCTAAGCCAGGGATTATGAATTTTTAGAATCTTATAATTGATATCGAACTGATGTGCAAAATCGGCGAAATCTTTAACCACAGTATCAACTTTTACTGTTCTGGTTGGAATATGCTTATAAAGATGTTTTTCGTCAAAATTGAATCCGTATTCTTCAGGATTGCTTAAAATCTCTTTAATAGCAAGGATTCTAAACATATATCTTCCGGTTTCTTCCCCAAGTAATAATTCGTAATAATCATCTACTTTTTGACGATCTAATTGTCTTTGAACACCTCTATTCCCGGCGTTATAAGCGGCAGCGGCCATCGTCCAGGAACCAAATTTTTCCTTCGATTTTTTTAGATAATCGGCAGCAACACGGGTTGATTTTTCAATATGGTAACGTTCATCAACGTTTCCATTTATCTCTAAACCGTAATCTTTACCTGTACCTTCCATAATTTGCCAAAAACCTTTAGCACCGGCAGGAGAAACCGCCTGGGTTAGTCCGCTTTCAATAACGGCCAGGTATTTAAAATCATCTGGAACACCTTCTTCTTTAAGAATAGGTTCTATGATTGGGAAAAACTGATTAGCCCGTTTTATTAAAAGCAAGGCATTAGACTGCCAATAAGTATTAACCAGTAATTCCCTATCCATTCTTTCGTAAATATCAGGATCATTGATAGGTACTTCTTCCCCGGCAAAGTTTATATTTTCAGGCATTGGTAACGCATAGATATTATAATCTTTTACCGGTCGGTCTTTTTGGTTGGTCGTGGTTGCTTCAGCTGTATCCTCGTTTTCGCTAACAGGAGACTGTTGAGCTGCTTGTATACTTACAAACACAATAGTGAAAAGTCCCACTATAATTAATGCAGATTTTAAAATTTTCATATTAATTCAATTTTTTATTTTTCTCTTCAATTTTTCCTGAAAGGATTATTTCAGGAAGGTACTTATTAAACCAACGATAACGATTCAAAATCATTATATGAGTACCGCCTTTTACGGTAATACATTCAGGAATATATTTTATAGGAAAAATCTCATCCTTATCGCCGTGAATATGCACAATGCCTTTTTGGGCTTTGGGGCAATTCCATAAAACCATATTTTCTATGGCCCAATCTAAATAACGCTGATTCCTAACCGAAAGATATTGCCGGTAAAGTTTCGCTCTTTTTTTAATAAAATCTCCCACCGCAATCTTTTCAAAATGATCTACATAATCCAGTAAACTGGTGGGAATTAGTTTAAATAAACCGGTACTGGCAGCATAGCGCATACGCCTTGGTAACTCTTCCCTGCATTTTACACTGGAAATTACTATAAGCCGTTTAAGATTAAGGCTCTTTGCCATTTCCTGCACAATAATCCCGCCAAAAGAAACCCCAATTAAAACCGCATTGTCGTGTTCTATATATTTATTCATACGGCCGGCGTAATCTTTAAGACTTTCATCTTTTTTAGGAATTATCCATTCCAAAAAATGCATTTTGAAACGATTTTCAGGAAGTTTTATAAATTCAAAAATAGAAGAATTAGCAGCCATACCGGGCATAAAATAAACGTGAATTAACTGGTTTTCTTCAGTCATTTTAACAAGTATATAACACTCAACATTAGCCTAATGCCGTAAATTTACGTATGAAGTGAATTTTGAAATATTTTGATTATTTATTTCGAATATTTCATATAAATACTCCGGAAGCTTGTCCCGGGGTAGTTTGCACTCCAAAATTACTGCTATTTATTTGGCTTTCACAATTGAAAGATTAAAAATAATGGAGAATTTTTTTAAGCCCTTAGTTTTATTGTTTGCTGCTAATAATTCAGCTTTAAAGGCTTTATTTACCTACCTTTACACTAACAATTCAAAGAGAATTTTACAGCTAATTATTGTCGATTTACCCGATTAAATTGACTGCATTAATGGTTTATAACAGAAAAAAGAGAAATGATGAATGCCGAAGAAATTATAATTACTGACAATGAGTTTTTAAGACAGTTTGAAACTACTATAAATCAACAACTTGCCACCATAGAATACGCTCAACAAGAACGAAAAATATTCTTAACCAAAGTCTTTATGCCTGAAGCTCTTAAAGAAGAAGGTTATATGGATATTTTTATTGAAGCTGTTTTAGAAGAAATTAAAGAACGGAATACACGTGTAATGCCTACGAGTCCAGATGTGGCTAAATTTATACGTAAAAACAGAAGAAAGTACAAAGACCTGCTGCCGGTGGGAATTAATATTTAAACCGCTACTTTTTCTGAAGCAAATTCAAACCTAACCAAACCATCTTCATCTATTGAAGTTAATTCAATTTGATGCAGGGTATTTACCAATCCCGGATCCCAGGGTGCTTTAACTTTTACGTAGTTTTCTGTAAATCCGTGGATGTAACCTTCTTTATTTTCACCTTCAAAAAGTACGGTGTAGGTATTTCCTAACTGACTTTCATAAAAAGCTCTCCTTTTCTTGGCTGAAAGTCCGCGGAGCATTTTGCTTCGTTTTTTTCTTACTTTGGTCGGCACCACACCTTCCATATCTGCAGCGGGAGTATTATCTCTTTCTGAATAGGTAAAAACGTGCAAGTAAGAAATATCTAATTCGTTTAAATAATTATAGGTCTCCAGGAAACGCTCTTCAGTTTCACCCGGAAAACCAACAATAACATCTACTCCTATACAGGCATTTGGCATCACCTCTTTAATTTGCCCTACCCTATCGGAATAAAGCCCGCTCATATAGCGACGTTTCATTAATTTGAGTAAATCATCACTTCCACTTTGCAGTGGGATATGAAAATGAGGAACAAACGTATTGCTCTCGGCCACAAAGTCTATAGTTTCATTTTTAAGCAGATTCGGCTCGATAGAAGATATTCTTAGACGTTCAATGCCATCTACCTCATCTAAAGCTTTTACCAGGTCAAGAAAAGTATGTTCGTGTTTTTTATTACCGAACTCTCCTTTTCCATAATCGCCGATATTTACCCCGGTAAGAACTATTTCCTTAATTCCCTTTGCGGAAATTTCAGCAGCGTTATTTAAAACATTTTCCAACTTATCACTTCTGGAAATTCCACGTGCTAACGGAATGGTACAATAAGTACATTTGTAATCACAGCCATCCTGAACTTTTAAAAATGCACGGGTTCTGTCTCCAATCGAATAAGCGCCCACGTAGAAATCGGCTTCGTCAATTTCACAGGAATGCACTTCTCCAAGATCGTTTTTAGTGAGATCGTTTAGATAATTTGTGATTTTGAATTTTTCAGTTGCACCAAGAACCAAATCCACACCATTAACATCTGCGAGTTCTTCCGGTTTTAACTGGGCGTAGCAGCCTACCGCTATAACGAAAGCATCTTCGTTAACTTTTTGCGCTTGCTTTACAATGGTTTTAAAGCGTTTATCGGCATTATCAGTAACCGAACAGGTATTGATCACATAGATATCGGCTTCTTCGGTGAATTCTACGCGCTCAAAACCTTCTTCTCTAAAAGATCTTGCAATGGTAGAAGTTTCTGAAAAGTTGAGCTTGCAGCCCAAGGTATAAAATGCGACCTTCTTATTATTCATACACCTGCCTGTTTCTGTAGAAGTTAAACGATTTTTAGGGCTGCAAAGATACCAACAATTATTGTTTTAGGAAAACATTGTTATGTTGATATTTTGGAGAAGAAAATCCTTAAAACAGATCGTCAGGAATTAGATCCTGAAACAAGTTCAGGATGACGTGAAGAAGAAACCCTGGGAAGAGATCGCCGCGCTTCTTTGCTCTTCGCTCCCGATGACGTAATGAAAGTCATGCTGAGGAGTATGTGAACCAGGCGCGGCAATCTGTTCGGGAAATTCATTCCATTTGTAAACAACCTAGATATTGAAACAAGTTCGGGATGACGTGAGAAACAAACACTTTAAACAAAAGATTGCCACGCTCGTTCCTCGCTCGCAATGAAGAAATGAACGTTATTGAACAAAGGAAGACGATCAATAGCTTAGATGGTGATCGTGTAATATTAGACTACACCTTTTCTTGAGAGACAATTACAACCTCAGCTTCGAGTATAATTTTGCTTTTAATGGAATTGGAGATCAAACAGGCTTTTTCGCTTTTTTCTAGGATTCGTTTTGCTCTTTCGGCATTACTTTCATCGGCGATTTTCAATACCGGTTTAAGAATTATTTCTGTCATTTGAAACTTTCCTTCAACCTTATCAAGTTTTCCAATTGCCTTTGATTTAAAACTGATAAAATCCAGTTTTGAATTCTCTGCAATTGCCAGGAAAGTAGTCATTAAACAACTTTCTACCGCGGCAACAAGAAAATGTTCAGGAGACCAGATGTTGGGCATTCCTTTTGGAAAGTCCGGTGGCGTTGCAGTTTCAATTGTATCAGTTAGTTCAGGAGAGCTGACTTCTCCTTTTCGGTCTTCTACCCAGGTAAGATCTACCTGGTATTCGTGTTTTTCAGCCATAACTTTATATTTTTAAAACCCCAATGGGGTATTTTCTTTACAAAGAAACAGCGATTAAAAACTAAAAAATATGACTCAGGTCAGCTTCAGGAAAAACTTTAGGATTCAATAAATTCTTTAAGCGTATTCACCACGTAATCCAATTCTTCTTTCGTATTAAACCGTGAAAATGAAAATCGTACCGATGGTTTTTTAAGATCTTCTTCTTCCAAAAATGCATTTAACACGTGAGAACCTTTATCGCTACCACTCTGGCAGGCGCTGCCTTTGGAACAGGCAATTCCTTTTAAATCTAATTGGAATAGCAGCATTAAAGCTTTATCGGCAGGAACCGGCAAACAAACATTTATTAAAGTATAGGTGCTTTTTGTGAAATCGCTACAATCGCCATTGAATTTCACGCCGGGGATTTCAGCTCTTAATTTTGAAATAAAATGATCTTTCAAATCGGCGATATAAGCTTTTTCTTTCTCTAAGTTATCTAAAGAAAGTTTTAATGCTTCTTCCAGGCCAACAATATTATGAACACCTTCGGTACCTGCGCGATGGCCACGTTCCTGCTCTCCTCCAAATATAAGTGGTTTTAATCCACTGTTTTTTCTAATAAAAGCAAATCCTACCCCTTTTGGCCCGTGGAATTTATGCGCACTAACTGCAGTAAAATCAACAGGGATTTCACTAAAATCTAGATTGTAATGCCCTACCGATTGCACACAATCTGAATGAAATAAGGCGTCGTGCTCTTTACACAGCTTCCCAACTTTTTTAATATCCAGTTTGTTTCCAATTTCGTTATTTACGTGCATCAGGCTTACCAAAGTCTTTTTATCTGAAGATTTCAGTAATTCCTCCAAATGCAGTTCTTTTATATTTCCGCAGGAATCAAGTTCTACATAATCCACCTGAACATCAAAACAATCCTGAAGTTGCTCCACGGTATATAAAACCGCGTGGTGTTCAATTTTTGAAGTGATTATTCGCTTAACTCCAAGATCACGAACCGCAGAATTTAACGCCAGGTTATCGGCTTCGGTACCACCGGAAGTAAACACTATTTCTGAAGCTTTTACGTTTAGATAACCGGCTACGGTTTTACGGGCCTGTTCTACAAGCGACTTGGCAGATCTTCCAAAAGAATGAGTAGAAGAAGGATTTCCGTAAACCTCTTTCATTACAGAGGTCATTCGGTTTATAACTTCGTCACGCATTTGCGTGGTTGCGGCAGAATCGAGGTATACATTTTTCATCACCGCAAAATTAAGCGAAATAAAATTATTTAAAAGAACCTGCCCTAAAAATCCTTAATTCCGCTATTTTTGTTTCACTTAGATATATTAGCATATTATGAAAAAGATTCTTGCAGCTTTATTTTTCTCTTTTGCCCTTTTTTCCTGTGACGATGGGGATATTACCGTGACCAGTTTCGATTTGGAAAACAGTGATTTAACTCCATGTGAAATTGATGACAAAAAAGTTTTATGGGCAGTTAATAATGAAGATGTTTACGAATCTATGTCTTTGGAATTGGATGACAACAGGTTAAGAGACACGCTTTCACAAACAATCTTAACATTAGATGTTAGTGAGGATTTAGAGATTAATCTTTCGGGAGAAGACAACCGATTGGTTTACAGAATTTATGATGGCGAAATTACCGGAGGGGAATATTTTTGTAAGGGAGTACCTCCAGGATCTCCAAGGGTTATAGAAGAATATGTTTCTGCCGGCGGAGTTGCAAAAATTACAACCAGGTTTAATGATATAACCCTGGAAGCAGATGCCGATGCTGATGGCATACCAAACGGCGAAGAGGGTTACGACCCCGATGGCGATCATCTGGATACTGATGGCGATGGTATCCCGGATTATTTAGATATTGACGATGATAATGATAATGTGCCAACAGCAACTGAAAAAAATGGTAGCCCAGAAGACCCCACAACGGAGGAAGGCTATTTAGATACAGATGAAGATGGAATACCTGATTATCTTGATCCCGATGATGATAATGATGGGATTTTAACCCGTCACGAAATTGATCCCGATGATGTACAAAGAGCCATTGACGAAAATAACGATGATTTTTTAAGTCCAATACCTACAGCTGAAGTAGATGGTTTTCCAAATTATTTGAATAAAGATGTTTTTGATCCTAATTTTGAACACGATCTTCAATTAGACCATCATATTACAAGAAGTTATAGGTCTACCATTGAGATTAAAAATTTCAATTTAATTAGGCAGGATGGTAGCGGGGAAGATATTCGGTTTGATTCTTATATCCTGGGGAGAGTAGATGTTACAAGAATTCCTTTTCAACAATTTACTAACCAGCAACAGGAAAACGAAGAGGATGAGGATAATGAGGATGAGGAAACTGATATAGAAGATTAAACATTCTGAAAGAAATAAACTTCTGTAGCACCGAGACCATATTTCTGGTAATCGGCATCATAAAATTTAAGGTTATCGTATCGACCCAATAAAAAATCCAGCTCGGCTTTTAAGACTCCCTCGCCTACCCCGTGAATAAACACAATTTTCTGAATTCGTTTTCTCATTGCGAATTCTATTTGCCGTTTTGCTGTTTCCATCTGAAGGTTCAGCATATCATAATTACTCATTCCACGGGATGAAGTGGTAAGTCCTGTTTTGTGCGGCTCCTCCCTTCATAACCTCTAACCCCTTGTAAATACTGGAGTTTATGTTTTACACAGGGTGTCCCAGCTTTTTTTAAGGT